>DPOR01000005.1:68055-175926 GCA_003538135.1 Oscillospiraceae bacterium | reverse complement strand
TCAGTAGGCAGCTCGGCACATTCGCCCGTAAACTCGCTTCGCTCAAACAGTACGGGCTCGTGCGGCTTGCTTTGCAAGCCGTTCCCTCGCAGTTCTCAGACAGCTTCTACCACTGCGGCGAGGCTATTGGAGGCTTGTTCCTCGGGGTTTATAAAGTCGTTTGCTTTACTTTTTCCGGGCTTGCAACAATTTATAATTTCCAATGTCAACCATAGACCGCAGTGGCGGGATATGTTTTCTGCCCGTGTAAGCCTGCCGTAATTTTTTGAAGATGCGGCGTTGCTTTACTCAAACAAACAACACAAAATCCCCATATTTTTAATTTCGATAACTCCGCAGGCTTTCCTGCGTTATAATAAACTATTACAGATGAAAGAGGTGAACACCGTGGAACAGACGGGCACTGTTGCCGCGATCGCCACGCCTAACGCGGCGGGCGGTATAGGCATAGTCCGCATTTCGGGCGGCGACGCAATAGCCGTTGCGGATAAGGTCTTTTCGGCGGTTTCCGGAAAGCCGCTGAGCGAGGCGGCAGGATATACCGCGCACTTCGGCACGGTAAACCTTGACGGAAAGCCGATAGACGAGGCGATAGCCTTGGTTTTTCGCGCACCCAAAAGCTACACGGGCGAGGATACGGTCGAGCTGTCGTGCCACGGCGGAGTGTATATAGTCCGCCGCGTTCTGCGTGCGGTGCTCGGTGCGGGCGCTCAGCCCGCGGGACCCGGCGAGTTCACGAAACGCGCATTTTTAAACGGCCGCATAGACCTTGCCAAGGCGGAGAGCGTCATGTCGCTCATCTCCGCGCAGGGCGAACAGGCGGCGAGCGCGGCGTTCAATACCCTCGAGGGCAGACTCAGCGGAAAAATAGAAGAGGTTGCCCACAGCATTATAAACGTCTGCGCCCATTTGAGCGCGTGGGTCGATTATCCCGACGAGGATATAGAAGAGCTCTCAGCGGACGAGCTCGAAAAAACATTTACATCGGCAAAGCTTGAGCTTGAAGCGCTCATACGCGGTTTTGAAAACGGAAGGGCGATAACGCAGGGCGTGGATACGGTTATAGTCGGCAGACCGAATGTCGGAAAATCCACGCTTATGAACCTCCTGAGCGGCTGCGAGCGGTCGATAGTTACCGACGTTCCCGGCACGACGCGCGACGTGGTGGAGCAGACCGTCAGGGTCGGCGAGAATCTGCTGCGCCTTGCGGACACCGCCGGAATACGCGACACGGACAACGAGGTCGAGAGCATCGGCGTTGAGCTTGCGAAAAAGCGTCTCTCCCGCGCCGAGCTGGTCATTGCCGTCTTTGACGGCGCACAGGAGCTCACCGACGAGGACAGGGAGATAGTGGATTTCTGCTCCGGCAGGCGCAGTCTCGCGGTCGTCAACAAGAGCGACCTCGGCTTTGTCTGCGACACTGAATATATAAAGAACCGCTTCGGCGCCTATGTCGAAATTTCCGCAAAGACGGCGGAGGGCGGCGGCGAGCTTGAAAAGGCGCTGTCCGACCTGCTCGGCACTTCGGACTTCGATCCCTCTGCCGCCGCGCTGACGAGCGAACGCCAGCGAAGCTGCTGCGTCCGCGCCTTAGACAGCATAAAGGACGCGCTCTCGGCGCTCGAAAACGGAGTCACGCTCGACGCGGTCAACGTTTGCGCCGACTGCGCCGTTGACGCCCTGCTCGAGCTGACCGGCGAACGCGCAAGCGAGGCGGTAGTCAGCGAAGTGTTTTCGCAGTTCTGCGTCGGAAAGTGATTTGCGACAGGTGTTGCGAGTTGTGTAAAATAAACGGGCTTTTTGTAGGGTGCGGCGACTCGACGCACCGCTGCCGCCGCAGGCGGCACAGAGGTCAAACCTCAAGCAGAGAGTGTATTACAAGACACGGGCGGTAATAAATAGATTTTCAGTGACTTTGTAGGGGTCGGCGACTCGACGACCCTTTGCTGTGACAGCGGCACGATGTTATACTATAAATTTTTTACCCACCACCTTCGCTACCTACCTTAGCTAAATATTTTATCTTCTACAGCGTTTCGGCATTTTCTTTTTATTTGAAAAAGAAAACGCCTGCAAAAGAAAAGCAAACTCAGGGCTTCGCCCCGAGACCCCGCGAACGCCGCGCCGCAGTACATAGCTTGTGCTACTCAGTAGGTAGCTCGGCACATTCGCCCGCAAACGCGCTGGAGCTTGGACGAGTGCGGGCTCGTGCGGCTTGCTGCGCAAGCCGTTCAGCCCTCTCAAAACATAGTCGCCTATCGCCCTTGGAGCGGGCGCTATGCTCCTTGTTTTTCGCCAACATCGCCTCGCTTTATCCGCCACCGGCGGCGCTTCGGCGACGTTGCCCGCGTTCTCAGATAGCCTGTTACACTGCGGCACGGCTATTGGAAACTTGCTCATCGGTTTTTATCAAGTCGCTTGCTTTACCTTTTTGGAGCTTGCATGATTTACAATGTTAAACACAGACCGTAGGGTGCGGCGACTCGACGCACCGCTGACGCGATAGCGGCACAGGATGTTTATTTCGACCAACTTTGAAAGCGGTTTTTGATATTACAAAGAAAAGTTTCGTCGGCTCCCCTGCAGGGGAGCCGACTCGGCGAAGCCGAGACTGAGGGGTTATTGCACGCAGTTGCCCGCTTTGCTCCGACCGTTTAATTTTTCAAAGTCCCTTTGTAGGGTGCGTCTGCTCGTCGCAACGACACCGACTGATTATAAATTTTCCGCGCCGCGCTCTTTGCGTTCGGCGCGATATACTGTTGAGAATAGAGGTACTGACCGAATGAAATACGATGCGGGTAGAATAGATGTTGCCGTCATAGGCGCGGGTCACGCGGGAATCGAGGCGGGGCTTGCTTCGGCGCGTCTCGGCTGCAGGACGGAGGTGTTTACCGTCAACCTCGATTGGGTCGGCAATATGCCGTGCAACCCGTCGATAGGCGGAACTTCAAAAGGACACCTCGTGCGCGAGATAGACGCGCTCGGCGGCGAGATGGGTCTTGCGGCAGACGCGAATACGCTTCAAATGCGTATGCTCAATCTCGGCAAAGGCCCCGCGGTTCACAGCCCGCGCGCGCAGATTGACAGACGCGCATACAGCGCATATATGAAAAGAACGCTTGAGGAGCAGGAGAATCTGACGCTCAGACAGGCTGAAATAGTCGATATTTATTATGACTCCGGCGAGTGGGTGCTTACCACCAGACTCGAGGCCGTCTACCGCGCGAAGTGTGTGGTGCTCGCAACGGGCACATTCCTCGGCGGCAGAGTCTATATCGGCGACGTCTCATATGAGAGCGGTCCGGACGGGATGTTCCCGGCAACGGAGCTTTCGAAATCGCTCAAGGCTCTCGGACTCCCGCTGCGCCGCTTTAAGACGGGCACGCCCGCGCGAGTCAACCGCAGAAGCGTTGACACCGAAAAGCTCGAGCCGCAGTTCGGCGATGAGGATATAGTGCCGTTCTCGTTCACGGGCAAGTACGAGGTGAAGAACAAGAGCGAGTGCTATGTGACTTATACGGGGGAGGAGACTAAGAAAGTCATTCTCTCGAATCTCCACCGCTCGCCGCTTTTTTCGGGCAAGATAGACGGAGTAGGGCCGCGCTACTGCCCGAGCATAGAGGATAAAATAGTCCGCTTTTCAGAGAAGGAGCGGCATCAGATATTCATAGAGCCCTGCGGCGCAGAGACTCTGGAGATGTATCTTCAGGGACTTTCGTCCTCACTGCCCGAGGATGTGCAGCTGAAGTTCCTGCATACGATTCCCGGACTCGAGCACTGCGAAGTCATGCGCACCGCCTATGCGATAGAGTATGACTGCATAGACCCGCTTGCGCTCAAACGCAGCCTTGAGTTCATCGACTTCGACGGGCTCTTCGGCGCGGGTCAGTTCAACGGCTCCAGCGGCTATGAGGAGGCCGCCGCGCAGGGTCTTGTTGCGGGAATCAACGCGGCGCTTAAAGTTCAGGGCAAGCCCGCGCTCGAGCTCGACCGCGCCGGATCGTATATCGGAACGCTCATAGACGACCTCGTCACAAAGGGCTGCTCCGACCCGTACAGAATGATGACCTCGCGCTCGGAATACAGACTTTTGCTCCGCCAGGACAACGCAGACCGCCGCTTAACTCCCACGGGCTACAAGTTGGGACTTATCTCGCAGGAGCGCTACGATGCGTTTTGCCGCAAGCTTGAGCTCATAGACGAGGAGAAGCGCCGCGCGGAAAGCACGACTATCCACGCCTGCAAGGAATTAAACGACCTGCTTGTTTCACGTGAAACATCGCCCATAGACGGCGGAATAAGGCTCTCGGAGCTGCTGCGCCGTCCGCAGGCCGACTATAAGCTGCTCGCACCGTTTGACCCGACACGCCCGAATTATCCCAAAGAGGTGTTCGAGCAGGTTGAAATAGATATCAAATATGAGGGCTACATAAAGCGCCAGCAGGCGCAGGTTGACGAGATGCGCCGTTTGGAGGTCAAAAAAATCCCGCGGGATATAGACTATGCCGCGCTCGGCGGGCTGAGACTTGAGGCAGTCGAGAAGCTCTCAAAGATACGCCCCGAGAACGTCGGCCAGGCGTCGAGAATATCGGGAGTCAGCCCTGCGGACATTTCGGTGCTGCTGATTCATCTGGAGAGGGAGAACAGAAAACATGATAAATAAGGACAGGCTTAAAAATATCTGCGCCGATATCGGCGTTGACTTAGACGCGCAGGCGCTCGAAAGATTCGAGCTTTTTGCGTCGCTGCTCGTCGAAAAAAACAAGGTGCTCAATCTCACCGCCATAACCGACCCCGAGGGGATAGCCGTAAAGCACTTTGCGGACAGCCTCACTGCGCTTCGCATGATCGAGCTCAACGCGGGGGACAGGGTCATAGACGTTGGCACGGGCGGCGGCTTTCCGGGAATTCCGCTGCTGATAGCCCGTCCCGAGATAGAGCTCACCATGCTCGACTCGACCGGCAAAAAGCTCGCGTTCGTCTCGCAGAGCGTTGAAGAGCTCGGACTTTCCGCCAATGTAGTCCATGCGCGCGCCGAGGAGGCGGGTCGGGGCGAGCTGCGCGAGAGCTTCGATTTTGCGGTCTCGCGCGCGGTCGCGGCGATGAACGTGCTGTGCGAATACTGCCTGCCGTTCGTGAAGGTCGGCGGAACATTCTGCGCGATGAAGGGCGCAAAGGGCAGCGAGGAGCTCGGCTGCGCCGAAAAAGCAATTGCCGTGCTCGGCGGCGAGACAGAAAAGACAGAGTCTTTTATCCTGCCCGACGGCGGAGAGAGAGTTCTGATAAACGTAAAAAAGATATCGCATACTGCGACAAAATATCCGCGCCCTTCGGCACAGATTTCAAAAAAGCCGCTCATATAAAGAAGAAACGCTTCCGAACGGCTCGTTTTTGCCCGACCGAAAACAGTGGACAACCGCCATTCCCGGTGATATGCTTTTATCACAGAGGAACGGCGGTTCTTCTATTCTCGGAAAGGACAAGTGCCATGGACGTTAAAAAAGCCGGAGCGGTTCTGCTGATACCCGTAGACAGAATAAAAACAAATCCGAATCAGCCGCGAAAACACTTCGACTCCGCCGAGCTCGCGTCTCTCGGCGAGAGCATACGCCGCAACGGGATTTTGCAGCCGCTCTCCGTGCGCGCACAGGACGCGGACGGCAGCTATGAGCTGATAGCGGGGGAGCGGAGACTCCGAGCCGCCGCGGAATCGGGCTTTGACCGCGTGCCGTGCATTGTTATCAATGCGGACTCGGCACAGGCGGCCGTCTACTCGGTGATAGAGAATTTGCAGCGGCGCGATCTGAACTTCTTCGAGGAGGCGCTTGCCATTGAGTCACTCGGCGAAAAATTCGGGCTCGACAGGGCGCAGATATCCGAGAAGCTCGGAAAAGCTCCGTCCACCGTGTCAAACAAGCTGCGCCTTCTGCGCCTGCCGGAGGAGGTGCGCGAGAAGATAATCGCGGCCGAGCTGACGGAACGCCACGCCCGAGCCCTGCTGAGAATCGAAAATGAGGACAAGCTGCACGCCGCCGCAGACACGGTGATAAAGCGATCTCTCAACGTCGCGCAGACCGAGAGGCTCGTCAACGCGATTCTGGAGGACGAGACCGCGCAGAAGCCGCGGGTTATAAAGCTTTTTAAAGATGTACGCATCTTCGTCAATACAATAAACCATGCGGTGGACACCATGCGCGAGGCGGGGATAAAGGCCGAGGCTCTGCGCACGGAGACGCAGGACAGCATAGAGTTCACGGTGCGAATCCCCAAGGAATTTGCCTGCCAAAGCGCGGGCTGAGCATAAAACAGACAATCTCCCATTACCATATCTTTCTCTTTCACACCCCACATCACGGCAGGGCGGCAGGTTTTTATATAAAACCTGCCGCTTTGCTGTTTCAATGTTTCACGTGAAACATCGCTGTACAATATTCCGATTGACCTTTTCGGGGCGTTGTGGTATAATTTTTGCAGTATTTTTGGCCGAAAAAGGCAAAGGAGTCTTCGTTTTGGGAAAGGTTATTGCAATAGTCAATCAGAAGGGCGGCGTCGGCAAGACGACCTCGGCGGTCAACCTCGCGGCTGCCGTCGGCGACAAAGGGTATAAGGTTCTCCTTGCGGACATTGACCCGCAGGGCAACGCGACAAGCGGACTGGGCATAAACAAGCGCGCTCTCGATCAGTCGGCTTACGATGTGATGATAAACTCCGTCCCTGCCAAAGATGTTATCATAGAGAGCGAATACGATAACGTCTGGGTGCTGCCGTCAAACATGGCGCTCGCCGGCGCGGAGCTTGAGCTCGTTGACATGGATCGCCGCGAGAGCAGACTCAAAACGGCAATAGCTCCCGTTAAGGCGGATTTCGACTTTATATTCTTCGACTGCCCGCCCTCGCTCGGACTTATTACCCTCAATGCCCTGTGCGCGTCGGACACTGTCATGGTGCCTATCCAGTGTGAATACTACGCGCTCGAGGGTCTGTCACAGCTTATGTCGACAGTCAGGCAGGTAAAGAGATTATATAACCCGATGATAGAGATAGAGGGCGTTCTGCTCACGATGTACGACGGCAGACTCAATCTCACTCAGCAGGTCGTGGACGAGGTCAAGCGCTTCTTCCCCAAGAAGGTCTATTCCTCTGTCATTCCGAGAAACGTCAGACTCTCAGAGGCGCCGAGCTTCGGGCAGCCGATAATGTACTATGACAGGAGCTCCAAGGGCACGAGCGCATATAACGACTTTGCCGACGAGTTCCTGAGACTCAACGGAAAGAATGCTGACTGAGCGAAAGGGGAGGACACAAATGGCAGCAAAAAAAGGCGGACTCGGCCGCGGGCTTGACGCCCTGTTTGCCGACAACTCAATTGAAGAGATATCTTCGACCGGAGCGGTCAAGCTCAAGACTATGGACATCGAGCCCAACCGCGACCAGCCGAGAAAAGTTTTCGACGAGGATGCGCTCGCCGAGCTTGCGGACAGCATAGCGAAGCACGGAGTCATTCAGCCGCTTCTTGTGCGCCCGATGCCCGACGGCAGCTATCAGCTCGTCGCCGGCGAACGCCGCTGGCGCGCCTCGCGCATGGCGGGGCTGACGGAGGTTCCCGTCGTTATAAAAGAGCTCAGCGACGACGAGGCTATGGCTCTCGCCCTGATTGAAAATCTCCAGCGCGAGGACCTCAACGCGATTGAAGAGGCGCAGGGCATAAAAGCGCTCATGGACACGCTCTCCTTAACTCAGGATGAGGCGGCGGAGCGCGTAGGCAAGTCCCGCCCCGCGATAGCGAACGCGCTGAGACTGTTAAAGCTTCCGGACAGCGTCATTGCGCTCGTCTCGGACGGCAAGCTCTCGCCCGGTCACGCCCGCGCCCTGCTCGGCTTCAGGGATGAGCAGGACATAATCGAGACGGCGGATATAGTCATCGAAAAGGGACTGACCGTCCGCGATGTTGAAAAATTAGTCAAAAAAAGAAATAAAGAGCCCAAGGCGGAGAAGCCCGCCACCCGCCGTGCGAGCTACTACGATGAAGTAGAACTCGCCCTGACCGACTTCCTCGGAAGAAAGGTCAAGGTCGGCACGAAGCCCGGCAAGGAGAGCGGAGTGCTCGAGATAGATTTCTTCGACAAAGAGGATCTGTCCCGCCTGGCAGACGCGCTCAAGAGCCTGGGCGACTGATAAAAAATCCCTCCGCACCGCGGGGGGATAAATTTTATCGGCATGCATAAAATTCAATGAGGTGATCGCATGACAGAGGTTCTGATAACCGCACCGTGCAGCGACGAAGTTAAACGGCGGCTAAGGGAGTTTGAAAACAGCTGCGTATTTTCTTTTGGAGACAGAAAAAGCGATATAGGCGACGCCGAAGCGGTTATAGGCGAGCCGCGCACGGAAAAAATACGACAGGCGAAAAGCCTGAAATTTATTCAGATGACCTGGGCGGGCGCGGATATATACACCTGCGACGGCGCTTTTCCGCAGGGGATAAGGCTCGCGACTGCGTCCGGTGCGTTCGGCGGAGTCATTTCCGAATATGTTGTCGGCGCTGTGCTTTGCCTGTACAGGCGGTTTCCCGAATATATCGAAAATCAGCGCTCGGCGCTCTGGCGCGATGCGGGAGCGGAGCGCACTCTCGAGGGCAAGACTGCGCTCATTCTCGGCACGGGCGACATAGGCTCGAACGTCGCAAAGCGCTTATCCGCGTTCGGGACAAAAAATATCGGCGTTCGCAGAACGGGCGCTCCCGCGCAATATTTTGAAGAGATACACACCCTCTCGAACCTCGACAGCCTGCTGCCGCAAGCGGATTTGATAATAGGCTGCCTGCCGAACACTAAAGAGACGGGACATATTTTGGACGGCAAAAAATTCGCCCTGATGAAAAGTGACGCGCTGCTTATAAACGTCGGCAGAGGAAGCCTCATCGACACTCCCGCGCTCACGCGTGCACTTGAGGAGAGGCGGATAGCGGGCGCGGTATTGGACGTGCTCGAAAAAGAGCCGCTCGCGGCGGATTCCCCGCTGTGGAGTATGCCGAATGTGCTGATAACGCCGCACATATCAGGGCGCGGCTTCGGTCACGACCCGGCGACCGAGAGAAAGATATGGGACATCTGTCTCGAAAACCTGCGCCGCTACATCTCGGGCGAGGAGATAATCAATGAAATAGATTTCGTCCGAGGCTACTGAAAGAGAACACGCCCCGTGGTTTCGGAAGAACAGAATCCTGTCCGCGGCGTTGTCGGGCAGGATTTTTATGTGCGGTGCGGGAAAGAGGGGGACAAATCGGAAGATACAGCGCAGCTGCAAGAGGTATACCGCAGGGTGAACTTTGTTCGGCTACAGAAAATACAGAGGCTGATGTATATTTAACCGTGTAGGGGAAATATCATCCGCTTGCGGTTTATGCGGTATTTACGGCTATTCTAAATCCGTAGAACACGAAAAATACTAATGAGGAGATTCGCAAAAGGTAAAGCAAGCGACTTGATAAATTATGAGGAACAAGCCACCAATAGCCGCGTCGCAGTGGAACAAGCTAACTGAGGACGCGAGGGGACGGCTTGCAACGCAAGCCGCACGAGCCCGCACTCGTTCAAGCTCCAGCGCGTTTGCGGGCGAATGTGCCGAGCTGCCTACTGAGAAGAGAAACCTATGTACTGCGGCGCGGCGTTCGCGGGGTCTCGGGGCGAAGCCCTGAGTTTGCTTTTCTTTTGCAGGCGTTTTCTTTTTCAAATAAAAAGAAAATGCCGAAACGCTGTAAGAGATAAAATATTTAGTTAAGGTAGGTAGCGAAGGCAGAGGGTAAAAATTTTATAGTCTAACATCGTGCCGCTGGCGCGTCAAAGGGTCGTCGAGTCGCCGACCCCTACAAAAGGACATCTAAAAATAAAAAAACAAGGAAAAATCGGCAACCCCGGACAACAACCCTAAATCTCCGCTTCGCCGTGCCGTATACACAAAAATCCTACCCAAGGGATGTTCCTCGGGTAGGATTGCTTTTTTATGCTTATAGGCCTGCGGGCGGTATATTAAAGGTGGGTCGAAGCCTCGGTGACCTCCTGCATGGTGACCTCTTCTTTTCCGAACTGACTCTGATACTTATCCTGATAGTAGTTCTCGGCCTTGCAGTCGAAGGTGCCGTCGGGGGAAAGGGTTATTATCGTGCAGCCGCGCTGTGAGCCGCGCTTGTTGATTCCCGAGTAGGCGAGGTAGTCGACGCTGTAGCTGTAGGTCATTCGAATGCCCTTGTAGTAAATGGAGAAGTTGTTGTCATGGTCGTGTCCGTAGAAGATGCCCTTTGTCGAGCCGAGCTCCTGCATGGTCTTGAACAGATTGTCCTGGCGCTGACCGCAGTAGATTATCTTCTTGCCCTCACCGGCCTTGCCGTAGACATACTTGACATCCTCGGTATCCTTAAAGCCGTTAGCCATGTATTCGTACCACGCGGTGCGCAGCTCCGGGAGCGGAATGTGGAGGAAGGCTATGGACTTGACATCCGAATCCTCGGGCATACCCAGCTCCTTGAGACGCGCGTTGTTCTGCTTGTTCATAAGATTTACGTTGTCTCTGTACCACTCTATCTGATTGTCGTGGATGTTGTCGTACTTCCACATTATTCCGAAGTAGTCGCCGTCGGTGTAGGAGTGGCTGTCGAATATGTAAATCGACTGAGTGAGCAGTCCCTTGGAGTTCTTGACGTTTATTATCTGGTTGCCGTAGCCGTCAACGTCGTCGGGTCCCTTTTGGAACAGGCAGTATTTGAATTCCGGGCTGCCGTAGAAGTCTGCGACCTTCTCGCGGGAGTAGTAGCTGTAGATCTCGGAATCGTGGTTGCCGAAGGCGACCGTCCAATATACGCCGAGTCTCTCCATGAGCGCGGCGAACTCCTTGGCGGACAAGAGATTATTGAATGTGCCTGCCTTGAAGAAAACAGGGAACGCCATGTCGCCCGTAACAACTACGAGGTCGGGCTTCTCCGCCTGGATCATCGTGGCTACCGCGTTGAGCGCCTGCGAGTCCTGCTTGAGAGAGAGCCAGCCGCCGCCGATATGTATGTCGGTCAGCTGCATGACCTTGAGGTCTCTGTCGGTGGTGAAGGTCCAGTAGCCGTTTTCGTCCTTTTCGGGCACGAGCTGATTCTCGATTACCGCGGGGTCATAGCTCTTTGCGCGCTTGATAAGCGCCTTGTTGCCGATAACCGTTATCATAACGACGGTCAGCACGAACAGCGCGAAAACGCCGAATATCGAGCCTACGACGATGCGGGCTGTTTTTTTCTTCCCGGGGTCTTTTTGCTTCTTTTCTTTCATTTTTTTCTCCTTTCATGACTCCTCAGATCTTTAATATGTGCAGGGTCACGCCTTTTTCTTTGCAGGCAGTGACGAGCGTTTGCGTTATTTTGTCCTCGTCCGAGTTTTCGGGGAATACGGGCTTTACAAATGCCTCGGTCTCCGTCCCCGTGCGGCGGTAGGTGATATATTCGACCTCAACGCCGAGCGACGAAAATATTTCCTCTGTTTCCTCGCGCTTTTCGCTCCCGACAAAGTCGAGCATGACGGCGCCGGACTTCTTGGCGAGCTTCAGCGCGGAGATAATGAGCGCTATGCTTATAACTATGCCGAACACCGCGTCTATAGCGAACTCGGCATACTGCGACACGGTGAGGCTCATTACGGTGGCGAGGGTAATGAAGCAGTCGAGTAGGCTGTCCGCCGCCATGACTTTTATTATCGGCGAGCCCGTGACGCGGTAAACGCCGCGGTAGGCGAAGAACATAATGAGCTTCACTGCGACTGTTATCATCAGCAGCACGAGATAGTGCGTGAGATATGATATAGGTGTGGGATAGAACAGTCTCTCGAGCGAATTATATGCGAAATAAAGGCCGGTAAGAAGTATTATCACCGACATCACGAACGAGAAAAACTGCTCGGACTTTTTGATTATCGCGCGCGCAGCCTCGCTCGTCGAGCTCAGCAGGGCGGCAAAGCAAATAAACGCCGCGAGTCCCGACAGGCTGTCGAACATATTGTTCACGGCGTCCGAATATATGCTGATGCTGTTTGCGCTCAGACCGACATAGAGCTTAACGGAAAACAGAGCGACATTCAGAGCGAATGCCGCCGCGCAGGTTATAACTGTTATTTTATCGTTTCTTTTCATGGTTCACCCGAACAGGGAAAGCCGCTCCTTTTTTGCCCCGGGAAAAGGGCAGGGCGGAGCTTCTCAAGCTTTCGCGGAAATAAACAACTCTTTTCAGAGTTCTATTGTAAAATCTGTGTAAAATATACTGCTCCATCATTCTACACGAATGTGCGTCAAGAGTCAACAGAAAAATATCGTTTGGTAAAAATTTCGAGTCTTTTTGCGATAAGCCCGGCCGCGATGTCCTCAAAAAAGAAGATTCCCGTTTAAAGCCCTACTTTAGACTTATTTTTACCGCTCCGGGCGATTATATACATTGAATATACGGGCAACGTGTGGTATAATTTCATCTGCCTGAGAAAAGGAGGCCCTTTTTTATGCAGCGAATAACCAGCTTTTCCGTCGACCACGACTATATAGTTCCGGGGATGTACGTCTCGCGTATCGACGGCGACATAACGACATACGATCTTCGCACCCGCAAGCCGAACTGCGGCGACTATATGGACAATGTCACCATGCATTCTATGGAGCATATGCTCGCAACGTTCCTGCGCAATTCGGACGCGGCGGAAGATGTCATATACTTCGGCCCCATGGGCTGCCGCACGGGATTTTATCTGCTCATGCGCACGCAGAACCATGAGCGCGCGCTCGAAAAAGTCAAAGAGGCGCTGAGAAAGACTATTGACGCACCGGAGATGTTCGGTGCATCGCGCAAGGAGTGCGGCAACTATAAGGAGCTCAGCATCGAGGCGGCGCACAAAGAGGCGGCACGTTATCTCAAAGAGCTCGAGAGCCGCGAGCAGGATTTCAAATATCCCACGGAGTAAAAAGGAGACAGCCATGACCGGAATAATCGGAGCGATGAAAATCGAGATAGAGGCGCTCAACGCGCAGATGGAGAACAGGCAGACAAGGACAGTCAGCGGCATCGAGTTCACGAGCGGCACGCTCTGCGGGCGCGAGGTAGTTACCGCTGTTTGCGGAATAGGCAAGGTGTTCGCGGCGATGTGCGCTCAGACTATGATCTTGCTCTATTCTCCCGACAGGATAATAAACACAGGCGTCGCCGGAAGCCTGAGCACGAGCCTCAATATAGGCGATATAGTAGTCAGCGATTATGTCGTTGAGCACGACATGGACACGAGTCCGCTCGGCGACCCTGTGGGCATGATATCGGGCATAAATATAGTCGATATCCCCGCCGACGGCGAGCTTGCCGATAAAATCTGCACCGCAGCCGAGGGTGTCGGCGGCATCAGATGCGTCAAGGGCAAAATTGCCTCGGGCGACTGCTTTGTAAACAGCGCAGAGAAGAAGAAATATATTTCGGAGACCTTCGGCGCCTTAGCCTGCGAAATGGAGGGCGCGGCGATAGGTCAGGTTTGCTATGTGAACAAAGTCCCGTTCTGCGTTATCCGCGCCATATCCGATGCGGCGGACGGCTCATCTTTCATGGATTATTCAAATTTTATCGCCCTTGCCGCAAAGAATTCGGCTGCGGTTCTAACGGAGTTGCTCAGAAGCGGAAATTAACAGACTTTTTTGACTTTTTTTGATTTTACTCTTGACTCAACGCCCGATTTGTGATATATTAGTCGAGCGTTGAGACGCTGGTGTAGCTCAGCTGGTAGAGCAGCTGATTTGTAATCAGCAGGTCGGGGGTTCGAATCCGTCCACCAGCTCCAGTTTTTTCCAATCTCAACGAAGTGAATACGGAAGAGTTCCCGAGTGGCCAAAGGGGGCAGACTGTAAATCTGTTGTCGTCGACTTCGGTGGTTCGAATCCACCCTCTTCCACCAGAAAAAGGCACTTGCGGTTGCAAGTGCCTTTTTCAATGCGGTTTTTTATGCGGGCGAAAGAAACAGCTTTGCCGTGAGCGGCAGAAATCGTTTTTTCTCTTCGCTTTTTATAATTAACCCCCGGAGACTTGAAAAAATCTCCGGGGGTAATTTTTTATATGAATATGCTTTACTTTTTGTATCTGTCCGCTATGCTTCTGCCCATGAGCACGCCCATGACGGAGGCCATCATAAGACCTCTTGTCCAGCCGCTCGAATCGCCGAGGCAGTGGAGTCCCTTGACGTTCGTGTCGAAGTTTTCGTCCATCTTGATGCGGTTGGAGTAGAACTTGAGCTCGGGGGAGTAGAGCAGCGTCTCCTCGGCGGCGAAGCCGGGCACGACGTAGTCCACGGCCTGGATGAAGTTGATTATGTTGAGCATGGCGCGGTAGGGCATGGCGGCGGTTATGTCGCCCGCGACGGCATCGGGGAGCGTCGGTCTGACGTTCGAGCGGTCGAGCTCCTTCTGCCATGTGCGCTTGCCGTCGAGGATATCGCCGTAGCGCTGGACGAGAATGTGTCCCGCGCCGAGCATATTTGTCAGCTCGCCGACCTTCTGCGCGTATTCAATGGGCTGATTGAACGGCTGATTGAAATTGTGGGAGCAGAGTATGGCGAGGTTCGTGTTGTTGCTCTTGAGCTCCTTGTAGGAGTGTCCGTTGACGACGGCGAGGTCGTTGTCGTAGTTCTCCTGGCTGACGAAGCCGCCGGGATTCTGGCAGAACGTGCGAACCTTGTTCTTGAACGGCTTGGGATAGCCGATGAGCTTCGACTCGTAGAGAACGTCGTTGACCTTCTCCATGATCTCGTTTCTTATCTCGACGCGCACGCCGATATCGACTGTGCCGGGCTGATGGGAGATATCATGCTGAGCGCAGAGCTTTTCGAGCCAGTCCGCGCCGCGGCGCCCTGTCGCTATTACGGTGTGCTCCGCGAATATCTCTATGTTCTCCTCGCCCTTGCGGACATAGACGCCCTTGCAGCGGTCGCCGTCGAGGATTATATTGTCGCACTCGTAGCCGAAGAGCATATCGACGCCGTTTTCTATGAGATACTGCTCGATGGCGTAGTAGATATCCTGCGCCTTCTCCGTGCCGAGATGGCGTATCGGGCAGTCGACAAGGCGAAGACCCGCTTTTATGGCGCGCTTTCTTATCTCCTTGACCTCCTCCTCGCGGCCGACGCCCTCAACATGGGTGTCCGCACCGAACTCGAGGTAGATGCTGTCGGCATATTCTATTGTCTCCTGAGCGGTCTCATAGCCTATGAGCTCAGGGAGCTGACCGCCGACCTCGGGGCTCAGCGACAGCTTGCCGTCCGAGAACGCGCCCGCGCCGGAGAAGCCCGTGGTGATATGACAATAGGGCTTGCAGTTGACGCACTTGTTTGTTTTCGATTTGGGGCAGCGGCGCTTTTCGATCGGCTGACCCTTTTCGACCATCATTATTTTCTTGTTCGCGCCCTTGCGGATAAGCTCGATAGCCGTGAATATTCCGGCAGGGCCCGCGCCGATGATAACTACGTCGTATTTCATTTGTACACCTCGTTCTTTATTCGGGAAGAGTTATCTCTTCGTTTATTTTTTCAACGCCGTCCGAGCCTGTCTCGTGAAGAGCGGGCAGGAAGAAGAGTCCGGGAGCTCTGCCGGACGGGAACAGGTCGAGCAGCGGAACCATCACGAAAGCGCGCTCGAATATTCTCGGATGCGGCAGGGTGAGCAGAAAGCTCTCGCTCTTCATGCCCTCATAGAGCAGCAGATCGAGGTCGAGCACGCGCGGCCCGTCCTTTATCGTCCTTATGCGCCCGTAAGCGCCCTCGATGCCGAGGCACGCGCCGAGCAGCATCTGCGCGGAGAGCTCCGTCTCCACAGTTACCGCGGCGTTATAAAACATCGACTGATCCTCGTAGCCCATGGGCTTTGTTTCGTAGACGTGGGAGCACGCCGTTATTTTTGTCTTTGGAAGGCGGGACAGAGAGCGCACGGCGCCGTTTATGTTCTTCAATCTGTCCCCCATGTTTGAACCGATACCTATAACTGCCTGCATACAGTTTGCCATAAAATAACAAGTCCTTTCGATTGATAAATCTTGCCCGTTCTATATTTTTTTACTGTCTTTCCCTGTAAATGCTGACCGCGGCAAATGCGAAATCCGCCTTCATCGGCGCATCCGGCTTTTTGCAGGTCACTCTTACGCCCGAAAGGGGCGGAAATTCCTCGAGCAGTGCGTCGGCAACCCGCCGCGCCGCACGCTCAATGAGCCTGTCTTTCTGTGCGGTGAACACCCTGCGCGCGCATTTTATCATCTGCGCGTAGCTGACGGTGTCGTCTATATCGTCGCTCTCTCCGGCCTTTGAAAGAGGCATATCCGCCTCGATGTCGAGAATGAAGAACTGCCCGTCCTCCTGCTCCTCGGGATTTACTCCGTGATACGCGAAGATGCGCAGCGAATCTATAATTATCTTATCCACCGTTCTCCTCCCCGCATATCTTTTTTAAGGCGTCCGCGACACGCGCCGACTGGACGGCAGAGAACACGTCGTGGGCGCGGATAATATCTGCGCCGTTTAATATGCTCGCCGTGTGCAGTGCCACCGTGCCGGGGTCGCGTCTTGAGGCATCCGTCTCGCCGGAGGCCGTGCCTATAACGCGCTTTCTCGACGCTGCGGACATAAGCGCGCTGCCGTTGAGCTTCAGCTTGCCGATATCCCTTATCAGGCGCAGATTGTCCTCATAGCTCTTTGCAAAGCCGATGCCCGGGTCAAAGCAGAGGCTGCCCGCGGGAATCCCGTGCGCCCGTGCGGTCTTTGCGGCTTTTATAAAAAAGTCGAGCACATCGCCGGAGACGCCGCCTTCGTAGACGGGTACGGCATCCGCACCTGCGGGGTTGTGCATTATTATCCAGCCCGCACGGTATTCGCCGACGACCCTTGCCATTTCGTCGCTCGCCTCGCCGCTGACGTCGTTGATTATTTTAGCCCCGTGCGTGAGCGCCGTGCGCGCGCACTCGGGATAGAAGGTGTCGACGCTTATCGGGACGGTTATTTTGCCCTTTAAAAGGTCGAGCACCGGAATGAGCCTTGCGTTCTCCTCCTCGACGGAGAGCCTTGTCGAGCCGGGGCGGGTCGACTGCGCGCCGACGTCTATAATATCGGCGCCGAGCGACTGCATCTCGAGCGCGTGTTCAAGAGCCTTCTGCGGCTCGTCCCATTTGCCGCCGTCCGAAAAGGAGTCGGGGGTTATGTTGAGTATTCCGCACACAAGCGTGTGGGATGAGGTATCAAAAATAAAATTTTCCATGGTATCGCCTTATTTTGTGAGAAGTGATATTGCCTCGGCGCGCGCCCGTGCGTCCGAGCGCATTGTGCCGCGCAGGGCGGAGGTTCTCGTCTGCGCCCCCGAAGCACGCGCCCCGCGCATCGTCATGCACAGGTGCTCTGCCTCGATAACGACGGCCACGCCGAGCGGGTCGAGCTGTTCATCGAGAAAGTCCGCTATCTGCGAGGTCAGCCGCTCCTGAAGCTGGGGACGGCGAGCAAAGCTGTCAACGACTCTCGAGAGCTTCGAGAGCCCTATGACTCTTCCGTCGCGCGGGATATATGCAATATGCGCCCTGCCGATAAACGGCAGAAGATGGTGCTCGCACATGGAATACATCGGTATGTCGCGCACAATGACCAGTTCCTCGTTTTTTTCCTCGTTGAAGAGCTTGACGTGGCGCTTGGGGTCGTCCTCAAGCCCCGAGAAAATCTCTTCGTACATTCGGGCGACGCGCTCGGGTGTCTCGACAAGACCCTCCCTGTCCGGGTCCTCGCCGACCGCCGCAAGTATCTCGCGCACAGCCGCCTCGATTCTCTTTTTGTCCATTGTTTCACCCCGGTTATACGAGAATAAATTCGATGACACGGTGGGTGTCGTCGGTGATATAGTTTATCTGCGTCGTTGAAAAGCCGCGCCTGCCCGCGTCGGCGACGCTCAGAATTCGGTAGATTTCCTCTTTCTTTATCAGCCCGTTGAGGGCGGCTCTGTAAGCCTTATCCGACGAGAACCTGATATCGAGCTTGCCGCCTGATTTGAGCCCCCCGAACAGCTTCGAGAGCGCGGATTTCGTCTCCGCGTTGTAGCTGTCAAACTGTCTGCCGAGCTTTATAAAATAGTTGAAGTCCGTTGCCGTGCAGCAGGGAGCCTCGTCAAAAAACGTGTGAGTTTTCAGAAGCTCTTCGTCGGTGATGTTGAAATAGGCATAGCGCTTGTTCTGCTCCGCGCCCTCGCCTATAGGGTCATCCCAGGTGAGGTCTAAGTTATAGGGCTGACCGTCGAGAAAGACGACGTTCCACATATGACCCTCGCTCTCGCCGTCGTCGCGCGTTGCGGTGCCGGTTATGACGTAGTTATCTATCCCGGCTCTGTCGAGCAGGAGCTTTGCGGCCTTTGCGTAGCCTTCGCATGAGGCAGAGCCCTCGACGAGCACGCCGTAGGCGGAGCTCGCTATGAGCTGACCGGAGTCCGCGTAGCTGCACGAGTCGATTATTGCGTCGTGGATAAGCAGCTCCTTGTCAAAATCAGAAGTCTCTTTTTCTATTTTAGCTCCGAGCTCATCTGCCTTCAATTTAAGCTCGGCCTTTTTCTGCTCATATTCCTCTTTCGTCATGGAATATTCGCAGCTGAAGAAGTACTTTCGCCCTCTTGCGACGAGCACGCACTCGCGCCCGAGCATCATCAGCTCCGGATTGTCGTACATCAGGGCGAGCCAGACGTTTTCAAGCTCGCCGTTATCAAGCTCGGGTATTTCAATCTCCTCGGGGAACGATTCAATGTCGCGCAAAACGGCATTGTAGGCGCGCTTCTCGTCCTCGTTTAGCTTTGCGAAGTAGTGCTTGAAGCTGCCGAAGGCGGCCGATTCTTCGGACGGGGGAACGGTATCTTCTTCTTCAAGCAGCGAACAGCCTGAGAAGATAAGTATAAGCGCGAGCAAAAGCGACGCAAGTCGCAGAAGCTTTTTTGTCAATTTGCCTACCCCCTTGTTTTAAGTCCGAACGGTTTATTTTCCGCGCCTGTCGGGAGCGGCATTCAGCTCGTCAACAGATGACACGGCGGAATAATCTATATCTCTCGCCGCCATAGCCGAGAGCGTGCTTTCGCAGCGCGAGAAATCGACGATGGATATGTCGGTGTCCAAAGAATTCACTATCTGCGAGAAGTAGTTGCGCCCGGAGGCGAGATAGGTCTTGTTGATATACTGCGAAAACATCACGCAGAGCAGCTCACTCTGCTTTATGGCTCCGCCGCCCGACGGGGTCAGGAAATAGCGGAAATATTTCAGCAGCGTCTCGCCCTTTATTGTCTGATTGCCGGGCATGAGCGAAAGAGAGAGCTCCTTTGTCTTGTAGCTCACGCGCTCGGGCACGGTTATCTGCGCGCCGTCAAGCACGTTTACGGCATTTTTGAATTGGCTCGCGGTCGAGACGGCATACCGCTCTGCGGTGAAGCCGCACAGCGCGTCTACCGCGCTTTTGAGTGCCTTTGTGCCGCCCTCCGAATAGTGCCCCTTGAGGGAATTCTTATTTCCGGAGACGTCAACCCGGGTGTTCGGATCAAAGGCGCATACGCGCACCTCGCCGGAGCTTAACTCCGCGTTCACCGCGGCGACTAAGTACAAGTCGTCCCCGTCGTCCGAGACGCACGCGAGCATGAAGGTCGCGCTGCCGTCTAAGGGCACAAGAGCCTCATCCGTGCTTTCGTCGGTCGAGTCGCTCGTCTTTTCGGGCAGAAGGTCCTTTATCGAGAGATGATGCGATTTAAACATATAGGCTACGGAGATAAGCGCGAAAACGAGCAGGAAGGCGATAAAGCCCAGGAAAAAGAGGCGAAACTGCCTCGTCTTTTTCTCCTGCGTCGTGCGAAATCTCATTCCCTTTTTCTTTGACATTCGATCACCTCGGTCTTTGTGTTATCTATGCAAAATTACTGCCGAATGTGCGCCTACCGAGACGGAGCGCCCGTATGCCGCCTTGCCGAAAAGAGCGGGCGCGTTTCGCCAGCACTCGGGGACGCGGTATTCTATATCGCGGTCGTTTGCGTTTGCGATTATCAGCGCGCAGCCCGTGTCCGAGATACGCTCGTAGGCGATGCAGCCGAGAACCGCCGATATGCAGTTGAACTCGCCGTCGACAAACGCGGGGCAGAGCTTTCTTATCCTGCCGAGCGTTTTATAGTGCTCGAGCAGCTCTTTGTTCTCATGCCCCCACGGGAAGCAGGCGCGGTTGAACGGATCCTCGCCGCCCGAGAGTCCCGCCTCGTCGCCGTAATAGACGCAGGGAACGCCGGGGAGGGTGAACTGCAAAACGGAGGCGAGCATCAAAAGCTCAACTCCCTTTTTATATTGCTCGTCGGTCATAATGCCCCTGTCGCGCCCGTTTTCGGGGCGGGGGACATCTCCTCGTCCGAGTCGGGTCAGGGCGCGCACGGTGTCGTGAGTGCCGATATGGTTCATCAGCGTGTCGAGCGAAGCGCGGGGATAGTGCTCGACTATATTCTCCACGCATTCGCGCAGATTTTCGGCATTCGCCGTGCGCACGAAGTCTATAACAGCGTTTGCAAACGGGTAGTTCATCACGCTGTCCAGCTCGCCGCCCTCAAGGTATCTGCGGCGGTGGCCGTAGCTTATCTTATCGGTCGCGTCCTCCCAGACCTCGCCGTAGATGAACGCGTCTTTTTTCTCTTTTCTGACTGCGTCGTGGAAGCGGTCGAGAAATTCGTCGGGCAGCTCGTCTGCGACGTCGAGCCGCCAGCCAGATGCGCCGAGGCGGAGCCAATGCCGCGCAACGCCGTGTCTGCCTGTCAGGAAATCCAACACGCCGGGATCGGTCTCGTTGAGCTCCGGCAGAATGTCAACGCCCCACCAGCAGGCGTAATCGTCCGGCCAGCTTCGAAAATTATACCACGAACGGTAGGGCGAATTTTTGTCGCAATATGCGCCCTTGCCGCCGTAAGTTGAAAATTTGTCAAAATATTTGCTGTCTGCGCCGGTGTGACTGAACACGCCGTCGAGCAAAATTTTTATTCCGCGCTTAGCGGCCGCTCTGCAAAGACTTCTGAAATCCTTTTCCGTGCCGAGCATCGGGTCGATTTTCATGTAGTCGCCCGTGTCGTAGCGGTGGTTCGAGCGGGCGGAGAATATCGGGTTCAAATATATGCAGGTGACGCCGAGACTCTCGAGATAGTCGAGCTTTTCCTCTATGCCTCTGAGGTCGCCGCCGAAAAAGTCGTATTTGTCTATCATGCCGTCGGAGTCGGGCTCCCAGTCGGGCTCCTCGCCCCACTCGGAGTGGTAGACTGCCGCGGGCTTGTCCTTGGGAAGGGGAGTTTTGCCGGAGCGACGGAATCTGTCCGGGAAAATCTGATACATAACTCCGCCGCGCAGCCACAGGGGAGTGTCGCTGTTTTCGCCGCAAACCGTCAGCCGCCAGCGCTCGCCCTCGCCCATTACGGCGATGCCGCCGCTTTCAAGAGATATCTCCCTCTCACCCCACGGAGTGTCATATTCAAAATGGTATCGGACAAGGCCCTCTTTTTCGGGCGCGGCGGTCTCGAGCCGCCACCATTCCTCGTCCTCGCCCTGCATTCTCTCCCAGGAGAAAGAGATATCCTCTCTGCCGCCGCAGTCCGGCTCAAGCACAAGGCGAACCGCGCTGCACTGCTCCGAGCGGGGCAGGACTATTCTGAAGGTCATTTTCTCACCCGAGCGCACTGCCGCGCCGGGCGAGAGGTGATATTTTTTTCTTGAATTGTAGGGAATAAAATGCATTTTTATCGGCCTTTGTTTACTTTGTTAAAATATATGTGCTGTCGGCATTTGAGGCCGAGGCTTTGATTTCGATTACTTTCTTTGAGGCGGGGAAGCTGCGTTTAAAGTCCGCCTTGAGGGAGCTGAGGTCTACCGCAAAGGCGTAGGCGTTCGCGCTCCAGAGAGAGCCGTTATATATCTCGCTGCTGCCGCCTGCCGCAGCCTCGCCCTTCATCGCGCAGATAACGGGCGTGCCCGAGCACGCGGAGACGCAGGAGTTGACGAAGTTTATGAGCACGGCGTTTCTCGATACCGAGCCCTCGCCGTCAAACGTCGCTATTTTTGAGTTGAGGTCGGGGAACTGCACGCCGTCGAGCAATATCACGTCGACGCCCAGGTTCTTCACTTCCTTTACGACTTCGAGAAGATAATTACGAGCCGCCTCGGAATAGGGATTGAGCCACGGCTTGCCGCCCTTGGACGCCTCATTGTCGAGCCAGATAGTCTGTGTCTTGTTGTAGTGAACGGCCGTGGTTCGGTCAACGCGCGGCATCTGCGAATCCTTGAAGCAGTATATTCGCGCAACGACCTTTATGCCGGACTGCTGAAGCTTCTTTATGCTCTGAGCGGCATTGGCCTGAGCCTTTGACGAGGGGGTCTTGTCCTTGACCGCCGCTATCGACGAGGGATAAGAGAGGTAGCCGGACGCGTCCTTGAAGTCTATAACAACGGCATTTTGACCTGCGCTTTTGAGAGAGGCTATATAGCTGTCGAGTCCGCTTCCGCCCGCGAGCAGGGAGACATTGCCGACGCGAGCCTTCAGCTCGCCGGAGCTCTGCGGGTTTGCGGCGGGCGCGGTGGTGTCGTTTGAGCCGCCCTTGTTGCCCTTATCACTCTTGCCGGGGGCGACGGTGGTTTTAACCTCGGAGTCGGAGATGCCCAGGAGCGTGTCGGTGACAAAAAATGCCGCAGTGAATACAGCAGCCGCGCCTAAAATACACGCGAGGACTATGCCCACTGTTCTGTTGCGCCTGCGCTCGGAGTAGCTTTTGCGGCGCTTCGAGCCGCCGGCAGCATTCTTGCTGAATTCGGTTATGCTCCTGTGAGTGCCGGGTGAAAAATACTTATCATATTTGCTGCGCTTTGCCATTTTTCATCATCCTTTGCGCCGCGTGCCGGTATGACAGACCGCCTGCGGCGTAAAATTTATTTATGAGAACAGGGAGCTTCCCGAGAAGCCGGAGAACGCGAGCGAGAGCAGGGCGACATAGATAAACGCCGCCGGGGTGCCGCGGAAGGCCTTGGGAATATCCTGATTCTGCGAGATTATGTGAAGTCCCTTGCATATGAGCGTTGCCGCAAGGATGAACGCAAGACCCGCGCCTATGCCGGAGCCGATGCTCTCGGGAACGGTGTAGGCCGCGCTGCGGTTGAGCAGGGGCGTTGCGAGCACAAGGGTGTTGAGCGCCGCCATGCCGAGCGTGCCGAGGAACTTCTCGGTAGCGCCGAGGGCGAGCTTGAGAATAAGACCCGTTATCAGGAACACAACTATTAGCACGGCGCTGTACATCGCAAAATGCAGAGCCGCAGGCAGATTGGCGTGCTGCGGGACAAGCTCGAGTGCGCGGCAGGCGAGAGCCGTAACGGTCGAGAAGAATGCTATCATCGCCGAGAACATCCAGAGCCTGCGCGGCTTCTTTGCGAGCATGAGCGCCTCGCTCGCCGCATAGCCGCCGTTAAAGACGAGGTTCTGAATGAACACGGTGTAGAGCGCGGTGGAGAGCAGATCAAAAAACCAGGTCATGTTCATTTGTCTCCCTCCTTCTTTTCGTCGGAGTTAAAATCTTCTGCCTCGTCAAAGAGGCGGTTGAACGCCGAGCCGTAGTCCTTGCCGTCGTTTTCGTCGTCGGCAAAGATATCCGCCAAATCAAAGCTGTTGTCGCCGTCGAGCGGCTCGAAGTGGGACAGGTCATCCGGTTCTTCCTCCGTGACCTCAACGGTTTCAATAACCTCGACGGTCTCTGCCGTCTCCTCGGGCTCGGTTCTTTCTTCGCTTTCAACGCTCTCCTCTGCGTCGGGAGTCTCCTCCGCCTTGGCGGGAGCCGCATTTTCGGGAAGATTCTTCTTGCTGACTATAACCGAGGTTTTCTTTATCTTCATCTCGGTCTCTGCCGACTGCTCTGGGAAGCGCTTGTTTATCAGCGCCTTGAGCGCGGCGGCGAAGAATGCGATAAATATAAATCCGCCGAACGGCATGAGCACCGCCGGATATATAACGGGGATTCTGATGTTTACGCCCCATATTGTGGACGAGCCTATTATCTCGCGCAGAGCGCCGACGGGAATAATGACCGCCGCATAGCCGAGCGCGGTTGCCACGGAGTCAAAAAATGCGTGGCGCAGGTCGGTCTTGACCGCGAGCTTCTCGCAGTGCAGTGCGATTATCGAGTTCGCCGCCGTCAGGGCGAGATATATTCCCGCGCCCAGTCGGATTTCCGGCACAAAGATATCAATGGCGTAGATTATACCGGAGATTATTGCCGTGCCGAGGAGCAGATATATCGCAACTCTTATCCATCTCGGCACGCGCTTGAGAGCCAAACAGGCGAAAAACTGCGTGATTATAAGCACGGGGAAGAACGCCGCCGCGAGCAAAACGGCCGTCTTGAGGGTCGTTGCGACCGCGACTATCGCGCAGAGGCCCGCAGCCTGAATGAGCACGGGGTTATGAATGAGCGTGCTGCTGAACAGCGCGTCGGAGAATGAATACTTTTTGCCTGACTTCATGCCGGCTCACCTCCCTTTAACGCTGCTTTCCGCTTTTTCTTTTCCGCGCTTTTTTTCATGGATTTTTCAATGAGCCTGTTGTAGCCTATCTTTCTCAGCGCGCTTTCGACCAGCGGCCAAAAGGCGTTTGTGAGCAGTATGCCGAAGCAGGTGCCGTCCTCAAACGTGCCGAAGTAACGCAGGATCATGCATATAAGTCCGGCGAACGCGCCGTAGATAAATCTTGTCAGCGGGGGCTTCGGGCTTGTGCCGGGGTCGGTGACGAAGAAAATGCAGGAGAAGAGCAGGCTGCCGGCGCAGAGCTCCGTGAGCAGGGACACCGGTCTTGAAAACGAGCCGCGCGGGAAAATTACCGCAAGCAGGGAGCACACGGTGAGAAAGCCGAGGACGTTTATGAGCCTCTTGGGTTTTCCGACGGCGAGCAGGGCGCAGGAGCCGAGCAGCGCTACGGAACAGCAGGTGCCCAGAGCGCCTGCTACGTTGCCGGAGATTATCGACATTATGCCGACTGAGTTTACGTGCTGTATTCCGCCCGCGCTCAGCTGAGCGGCGAGGGAGGAGCCCGCCTCAAAGACGTCGAACGACGCGGAGTCAATGGCGGGATATTTGAAAACCTCGTCCGGGAAGCAGACCGTCAAAAACGCAATTCCCGCCGCGGCAGGCACGAACGGAGCCTTATGCGCGGTGCCGAACGGTATCTTTGCAACGAGAACGGCAAAGACGGCGCCCGAGGCTATCAGCCAGACGGGAGCCGTGGCGGGCAGGAGCATGGCTACGGCAAGTCCCGTAAACACCGCGTGCATATCGGACAGGAGACTCAGATTCCTTTTCATTATCAGCAGAGCGACGGCCTCAACGGCTGCCGCGCTGACTACTCCCGTAAGTATCGCCCTGAACGCGAACGCGCCGTAGTAATACCAGGCGACTATCGCGGGAGCGGCGAGCATGAGCAGATAGCTCATGTAGGGACTTTTAGGCGTTTTTATGCGTTTGAATTTTGCCATAAAATCAACCTTTCTTTTTGCCTTTTTTTCAGCTGGCAAAAATTTTGCATTGCACGCCGAGGGGGCGCGTAATATTATATAAGGCAGAGACTTTCTGATTTATAAGGAGGGGAAGCGCTTGAAGATACTTGCGCCGGCGGAAAACAGGATAACCATCGAGCTCTCGGCGCGCGACATGGACGCGCTCAACATTACATACGAGCAGATGGACTACTCGAATATCGAGACGCGCCGCGTGGTCTGGACCCTGCTCGACCGAGCGGGTCACGAATTAAAACGCGACATCGACCCGAGCGGGCGGATGATAATCGAGGCCGTACCTGCAGGCAGGGGCGGGTGCATTTTGAAGTTCACCCTCTGCGCCGACGGCTCGCGTGCGGTCCGCACCCCGTCGATAAAGAAGGGGGAAAATACCGCCGTATACGAGTTTTGTTCGCTCGACGCCGTCATGGACGCGGCGCACGCGCTCGGCGGACGCTGCGAAAGCGGCGGGCTCTACGAGTCGGAGGGCAGATACCGCCTGCTTATGGGCGAAAGCCCGACCGACGCGCCCGAGCACATATTAAGCGAGTTCGGCACGCCGATAGACTCGCCCTTCTCGGCATCGCATACCCGCGAGCACTGGAGGTGCATATCGGAGAGAGATGCGTTGAAAAGGCTTTTCGGCGGCTGATTATTTGCAGCCTGCGGCAATGGATTTCATCTGAGCTATCGCCTGAGCGGGGTCGTCCGCTCCGAACACGGCGCTTCCCGCGACAAAGACAGTGGCACCGCGGCGCGCGGGCTCCTCAATGGTCTTTGCGGATATGCCGCCGTCGACCTGAATCTCAATATCGAGCGAACGCCTTTCGCACTCCTCGCGCAGGGCGGTTATCTTGGGCATCATATCCGCCATGAACTTCTGACCGCCGAAGCCGGGCTCAACGGTCATAATGAGTACCATGTCGAGCTTGTCGAGATAGGGGAAAACGCTCTCGACGGGAGTGCCGGGCTTGACGGAGAGAGCCGCCTTGCAGCCCGACGAGCGGATGAGGTCAACAGTCTCGTCGACAGGGGAATCCGACTCAATATGGAACGTGATAACGTCCGCGCCCGCCTTTACAAAGTCGGGAACATATTTGAGCGGGTCGCTTATCATCAGGTGAACGTCAAAGACAAGAGAGCTCTTGTCGCGTATGCTTTTTATAATCGGCGCGCCGAAGGTTATATTGGGCACGAAATGCCCGTCCATAACGTCTAAATGAAGCCAATCGGCGCCTGCTTTTTCTATCATTGCGGCCTGTTCGCCCATGCGGGAGAAGTCGCCTGCGAGCATTGAAGGAGCTATTTTCATCATCGTTTTTCAGTCCTTTCTTATTTTCGTACATACCTCATATCATTATACCAATTAAATCCCGTTTAGTCAATCGCACAGGGCGTCTTTACAAACAGTTAAAAATATGGTATTATTTAGAGGAGAAAATAACTTTGGGATGTGTGCAGAACTTCCCGAACAAGGAGAAAATGAAAATGAATGTTTACGATTTTGACAACACGATCTACGACGGCGAAAGCTTTTTTGACCTGTTTGTCTTTCTTTTCAAGAAAGACCCCTCGCTCGTCAAGTACATTCCCGACGTTTTCAGCGGACTCTACAAATACACAAAGGGCACGATAAACGCCGAGGAAGCGCTTGAGCAGTATTCCGATGTCGTCACCGAGTACTACAAGGGCATAGAGGATTTCGATGCGCTCGTGACCGAGTTCTGGGATACGAATATCCACAAGATAAAGCCCTTCTATTTCCGCCAGAGGCAGGATGATGACGTGATAATCTCCGCGAGCCCCGAGATGCTGCTCGACGAGGTCATGCACAGACTCAACATCAAGAACTACATCTGCTCGCGCACCGACGGCAACGCGCACATAGTCGACCTCTGCTTCCGCGCGAAAAAGGTTGACCGCTTCAAGGAGATGTATCCCGACACGACAATCGACAATTTCTATACCGATTCCGTCAACGACACCCCGATGATGGAGATTTCCGAGCACGCATTCCTCGTCTCCGGAAACAAGATAAAGCAGGTAAAGTAAAACAGAACAGAAAACGAAGCCTCCGTGTGACAGCATACGGAGGCCTTTTTTGTTTGGAGGGATGAACGGGAGAGCAGCATTCGGAGCGGCGGGATATAGGGCGGTAAAGACGGTGTTAAAGCGGGAGTTGCGACGCAGCTGCAATTATGGGGGAGGCGAGGCAGAGGGGGTGTTGCACGGATTAGCCGCTGTGGTTTCTGCGGGCAAACGAAGTTCACCCCTACGGTGTACCGCTTATAACTCCCCCGCAATTCCCGTTTTTCGCGCCGTATACACAAAAAATCCTACCCAAGGAATCCCTCGGGCAGGATTTGCCGTTTTGTAAACACTTTTGCGGAGTGCGCGGTTATTCGAATATTGCCGTGGTGATGCTGTAGGCGGGGACGGTCACTGTCTGCCGGTAGTCTCCGTCATAGGTGAGCTCCAGACTTCGCTTGCTGTCTGTTGTATAGAGCTTGAGAGAGTCTCTGCCGTCGATGCCGTTGAAGGTTATGGTGCGCTCCTTGTCGTTATTGACTATTACGACGACCACTTTTCCCTCCGGAGTGAGGTATGCGGCGATGTTCGAGCGGAAAGCGAAAAAGCATTCGAGTTTTTTCTTTTTTCTTGTTCCGTAGCGGTCATTGACATCCTTCGTGCAGGAGATAAGATGACTGCCGACGGGAACGAACTTCGAGAAGTGAGCCGTCGCATAATAGCGTCTGGCAAGACGAAACTCGCTGCAATCGTGGTTTGCGATTATCAGTCCGTCGCCGTAATCGTCGCCCTCGCTGACGGCTACCCATGATGACCACATGGAGGGATGAGACAGGGTCATATCCATCGCTATGACCTGACCCATTCGCAGGGCGTTTCTGATATCCTGATTTTTAAACCTCGTCGGCAGCTCGCACCATTCGGACATATCGTAGATAATTCCGGGATGCTTTTTTGCGGAATTGCCCCAAAGAGTCTTGAGATAATAATTGTAATCTGACCAATAGGCGTGATAAGCATAGGTGCCGAGAACCTCGCGCAGCTCCGGATCATTATAGATATAAGTGAGATAATCGAATGTCTTGCTGGTTATTTTTGAAACCTCGCATATTGACATCTTGACGTTGAGTCCGCGCGCTTTTATGGATTTTGCAAACAATCGGTAGAGCTTGAAAAGCTCCTCGGTATCATAGTGGCAGCCCTCCTGATAGACGTCGTCGCCGCCCCAGGACACCTGCGGCTCATTGACGGGGCTGATATACTTGATAGGATAGCCGAGCTCGATAAAGTGCTCGGTTATGTCAAGGAAATAATCGACATATTCCTGATAGCATTCGGGCTTTAAGTTGTTCTGATGCTTTTTGAAGCCGCCGCTCGCCTGACCGGTGATTGTCATTGAAAAGTGGGGGGAGTTCGAGAAGAGGACGACGGAATCCACGCAGCCGTAGCTCATGGCGAGGTCGAGCATTTTCATCGATGCGGCGTCCTGCGACCAGTCGTACTCATACTTGCCCGTCTTTTCGTTATAGACAAGGAAGCTCACGGTGCTCTTCCAAGAGTCGGGGTCAAGGCGCGAATTGGGATTCTGCTTTGAACCGGAGCCGACGTTGAAGCGGTAAATATTGAGCCCGAGACCATCCTTGCTGAAGAGCAGCTTGGCAATTTCCTCGGCGTTATCACTCGCGCCCGCGACCTGCGGCCACCAGGCTCCGGCGGTGCCCCAGCCCAGAATCTCCTGCTGCCGGGCGGTCTCGTCAACGGTTAGATTGATGTGGCTCGTGTCCTTGGTTTTTACGTTTGAGACGGAGATAGACCCCGTGATACAGAGCGAGACGATGAATATAAGAACGTCATATAGGGTTTTTCGCAGTTTTTCCATATGTATCCCTCCTATCACAAGTTTAGCAAAAGAAATATAAAAGGTCAACAAAAAATATAAAGAATGCACGCAAAAATTTTGAGCAAAAAAATCCCCGTATGCAAGGTACATACGGGGCAAATTTTTAAAGTATGATAAGCTCCTTGGGCGAGTGGGTGAGTCCGCGGCTGCCCGTCTCGGTGATGAGCACCATATCCTCTATCCTGACTCCGAAGAGGCCGGGCAGGTAGATGCCGGGCTCTGCGGTGACAAGATGTCCGGGGGCGAGAAGCTCGTCCTTCTTCGCGTGGGGCGAGACGCGCGGCTGCTCGTGAATCTCCACGCCTACGCCGTGACCCGTGCCGTGGCCGAAGAATTCGCCGTAGCCCGCCTCGGTTATGACGTCACGCGCCGCCTTGTCTGCGTCGAAGCAGGAAACTCCGGGCGCCATCTTCTCCATAGAGGCGAGCTGCGCCTCGAGCACGGTGTTGTAAATCTTTTTCTGCTCCGCGCTCACAGAGCCGACGGCGACGGTTCTCGTCATGTCGCTGTGGTAGCCGCCGACGACCGCGCCGTAGTCCATGGTAATGAACTCGCCGCTTTCGACTTTCTTGTCCGAGGGCACGCCGTGCGGCATGGAGGAGTTGACTCCGCTGACGGCTATCGTCTCGAACGAGAGAGCCTCTGCGCCGTTTCTGAGCATATAGTAGTCGAGCTCAAGCTGAATATCGCGCTCTGTCACGCCGGGCTTTATGAAGCCGAGAATGTGGTCAAAGGCGCGCTCGGCTATCGCCTGAGCCTCGCAGACGAGGGCCACTTCCTCATCGGACTTGACCATTCTCAAAGCGTCTATTGCGCGGTCGGCGTAGTTCTCGGTGCAGATTCCGGTGTCGGGCATCCACTTTGTGAAATCCTCGAACTGAGCGACGGTGAGCCTTGTCGTCTCAACGGCGAGGTTATTTATTTTAAATTCGCTCATAAGCTGCGGCAGCTCGGTGCTCAAGTTCTTTGAGAGTCTCACCGGGCAGACGGTTATCTTCTTCTGTGCCGCCTCGACATAGCGCGAGTCGGTGAGAAACACAGTGCCGTTTCTCGAAATGAGCAGTGCGCCGTCCGATGACGGGAATGAGGTGAAATAACGTCTGTTCTCCTCGGACATTACCAGCGCACCGTCGAGCTCGGGCGGCAAAAGCGAAAGAAACTTTTCGAAAATCATGACTTATTCCTCCTTTAAAAACTCCGAAAAAAGCGGCGAGAAACCATTCCCACCGCCTTTAAATGTACAATTGTACAGTGCAGGTACTTATTTGTACTTGCGTTTGCGAGCTGCCTCAGACTTCTTCTTTCTCTTGACCGAAGGCTTCTCATAGTGCTCTCTCTTGCGGACCTCCTGGATAACTCCGTCTCTGGAAGTCTGTCTCTTGAAACGCTTGAGTGCGCTCTCGAGAGATTCGTTCTCTTTAACTTTGACCTGACTCATTAATATTCCCTCCCTCCGCTGCAATTGCAAGGGCTAATAAGCATAAGCTTGCTCTTAATTATACAACAGGTGAATTTTATTGTCAACCGCTTGGAGGATTTTTTATTTTTTGATTATTTTACTGCGGCTTAACAACGAGGTTGACGAGCTTGCCGGGAACATACAGCTCCTTGACGAACACCATGCCGTCGGTGAATTCCTTCACCTTGTCGAGCGCTTTCGCTCCGGCTATTGCGCCCGCGGCGTCTATATCGGCGGGGACGGTGAATCGGTCGCGGACTCTGCCGTTTACCTGAACGGCTATCTCTATCTCGTCGTCAACGCACTTGCTCTCGTCATAGTCGGGCCACTGCGCCGTTGAGCAAAGTCCCTCGCCGCCGAGCTGCTCCCACATCTCCTCGCACAGGTGCGGGGCAAACGGGCAGAGCAGGCGGAGGAATACGGACAGCTCGTCTTTAGTCAGCGAGCCGACCTCGTTTATCTCGTTGAGGCAGGTCATCATCGCTGCGATAGCGGTGTTGAACTTCATATCCTCGATATCCTGCGAGACTTTTTTGACCGTCTTGTTCATTATCGACTCGAGCTTCCCGGTCGTGCCGCTGCCGCTTGCGATATCCGCGAGTGACGCGACTCTCTCGAGGAAGCGCTTGCAGCCCTTGACGCCGCTCTCTTTCCACGGGGCGGAGGCCGAGTAGTCGCTCATGAACATTATATATGTGCGCAGGGTGTCCGCGCCGTATTTCTTGATAACATCGTCGGGGTCGACGACGTTGCCGCGCGACTTCGACATCTTCACGCCGTCCGCGCCGAGCACGAGTCCTAATCCCGAGCGCTTTGCATACGGCTCCGGAACGGGAACCTCGCCGATATCATAGAGGAAGCGGTGCCAGAAGCGCGAATAGATGAGGTGGCGCGTGACGTGCTCCATGCCGCCGTTGTACCAGTCGACGGGAAGCCAATATTTGAGCTTATCCTTGTCGGCGAAGCACTTGTCGTTGTGCGGGTCGATGTAGCGCAGGAAGTACCATGACGAGCCTGCCCACTGGGGCATGGTGTCCGTCTCGCGCTTGGCGGGTGCGCCGCACTTCGGGCAGGTGCAGTTGACAAAGGAATCTATCTTTGCAAGCGGGCTCTCGCCGCCCTCGCCGGGCTCGAAGTTCTCGACCTCGGGGAGCTTGAGCGGAAGCTCGTTTTCGGGCACTGCTACCATGCCGCAGTTCGGGCAGTGGATAATCGGAATCGGCTCGCCCCAATAGCGCTGACGGTTGAACGCCCAGTCCTTCATCTTATACTGAACGCCCTTTTCGCCTATGCCGCGCTCCTTGAGGAACACAAGCATCTTCTCTATGGATTCCTTTTTGTTGTCCGTTCCGTTGAGGAAATCGGAGTTTATCATCTCGCCGTCGCCGGCATAGGCCTCTTTTTCAATGTCGCCGCCCTTGATGACCTGAACGATGTCTATGCCGAAGGTCTTTGCAAAATCCCAGTCGCGCTGATCGTGGGCGGGAACCGCCATAATAGCGCCCGTGCCGTAGCCCATCATGACATAGTCGGAGATGAAAATCGGGATCTCCTTGCCGTTGACGGGGTTAATCGCGGTGAGACCGTCGAGCTTGACGCCTGTCTTGTCCTTGACGAGCTGAGTGCGCTCGAACTCGGTCTTTTTACCGCATTCGGTGCGGTATTTTTCGACCTCATCCATATTCGAGATGCGCTCGGAATATTTATCGATGAGCGGATGCTCGGGAGCCATGACCATAAAGGTGACTCCGAAAAGGGTGTCGGGGCGGGTGGTGTATATGCGCATGGTCTCATCAGTTCCCGAGAGGGTGAAGTTGACGAACGCGCCGGTCGAGCGGCCTATCCAATTCTCCTGCTGAGCCTTGATATTGGCGGGGAAATCGACGTGCTTGAGCCCGTCGAGGAGCTTGTCGGCGTATTCGGTTATGCGCAAAAACCAGACGTCCTTTGACTTTTGAACAACGTCGCTGTGGCAGATATCGCACTTGCCGCCCTGCGAGTCCTCGTTGGAGAGCACGCATTTGCAGCTCGGGCAGTAGTTGACGAACGCCTTGTCGCGGAAAACGAGTCCGTGCTCGAACATCTTGAGGAAGATCCACTGAGTCCACTTATAGTAGTCGGTATCGGTCGTATCGACAACGCGGCTCCAATCGAACGCGAAGCCGACTCGCTTTAGCTGACCGGTGAAGTTATGGATATTGCGGTCGGTGACAATGCGGGGATGAGTGCCGGTCTTTATCGCATAGTTCTCGGCGGGCAGACCGAAGGCGTCGAAGCCTATCGGGAACAGGACGTTGTAGCCCTGCATCCTGCGCTTGCGGCAGATGACCTCCATGCCGGAATATGCCTTGATGTGGCCGACGTGCATACCTGCGCCGCTCGGATAGGGGAACTCTATGAGTCCGTAGAACTTGGGCAGAGAGAAGTCGTCTACAGCTTTAAACGTGCCCTCTTTTTCCCAGCGGTCCTGCCACTTCTTTTCAATGGATTTAAAATCGTAGTTTGCCATAATTTATGTCATTCCTTTCGGATGTTCTCTCTCAGTCGGTCAGCAGATCGCTTATGTCAAGCCGCTGCGCGTCGTTCCAAAGACGCTCGAGGTTGTAGTATTCGCGCTGTTCTTTTTGGAATATGTGGACGAGTACGCTGCCGAAGTCGAGCAGAATCCAGCCCGTCGCGCGTCCCTCTATGTGCTCGGGCGCAACGCCGAACTTGCCCATCTCGTATTCGAGGTCGTCGGCGAGGCTCTTGACGTGGGTGTTAGAGGTACCGGTCGCAATAACGAAGTAGTCGGAGACTATCGTCAGCTCGTCGGTCTTTATCGCCGTGATATCGATTGCCTTTTTCTTGTCGAGTATTTTTACTGTTTCGTTTGTCAGCTCTTTCGGGGTCATTCTTCTGAACTCCTCTCGGTTATAAGTTCATTGTAGCAGTCCACGCTCGACGGGTCGATTATCATTCCGTCGGCGAGGAGCTTTGATATGCAGTATCTCTGGGTGTAGAGCATCGCGCCCTCCAAAGAGTGCTCTGCGAGCTCGCGCACCTTATCAACATCGGGATATTTTCTGTCCGCGCTTATGAAATCCGCGAGATAGACTATCTTTTCGAGCTTCGTCATGCCCGCCTTGCCCGTCGTGTGCCAGCGCACCGCGCCGATTATATCGGGGTCGGTGATATGAAGCTCCAGCTTCAAAAAAGCCGCCCCGGCAATCGCGTGCCAGAGCTTGCGGTTCAGGCGCTCGGATGAAGATAATATTATATCAGCTTTTTTTATCATTTGCAACTGCTCCTCGGGCGCGGCGTTCTTCATAACGTCGTGCATAAGCCCCGCAAAATAGGCCTTTTCGGGGTCGGAGCCGTAGAGCTCGGCTAAGTGTCTTGCGCTCTTTGCAACGCCGAGCGAGTGAATGTATCTGTATTCGTCGAGCTTGGATTTCAAAAGCTCGTCATATTCTCTGTATTTCTCGGGTACGTTCAAGTGTAAAGCCCCTTTTGTTCTATATAGTCGCGCACCTTGTCGGATATAAGCCCCTGAGTGCTCTCGCGCTCGGAGAGCCTGCGGCGGATAAGCGTCGAGCTGACCTCGAAAACGGGTATCTCGATGAATTTTATCTTTTCTATCTCCTCCGGCGTGAACTTGCCCTCGAGCTCGGGCACGAAGCCCGGCTTGCGCGAGGCGGCGCAGAGGGTGCACATCATGAGTATGTCGTGATAGCGGTACCACTCGTCAAAGGTGGCGAGCATATCAGAACCGACTATCAAAAACAGCTCTGCGTCGGGATATTTCTTTTTTATCTCGCAGAGGGTGTCATAGGTGTAGCTCTTACCCACGCGGAGCAGCTCCGTATCGGAGACCGAAAACCGACGGTCGCCCTCAAAGCTCAGGCGGCACATCTCGAATCTGTCCCTGCTGCGAGCAAGGTTCAAGACGTGCTTGTGCGGCGGAACCGACGCCGGAATAATGAGAACATGGTCGAGCTGCAGCTTGTCCGCGATAGCGGTAACAAGCCTTATGTGCCCCATGTGCGGCGGATTGAAGGTGCCGCCAAAAATGCCAAGTCGCATATATCTTTCTCCTTGAAACTGTCAGTATTCGGTGTCGTCCGAGAGCGACGCGCTGCCGCTTATCGGGATAACCTCGCCGAGATAAGTCGGCTCGGGCTTGAAAATGCACATAAAGAAGTCCTTGCACCGGGCGAGGCTCTCGCGCACAAAATTATATACGGGCTTGCCGTAGACGCGCTTGTCCGCCGCAACGCCGTAGGCGTCGATACCCAGGCGGCGCGCATTGTAGACCGCGCGGTAGAGGTGGTATTTCTGAGTGACGACTATCGTGCTCTTGACCTCGAACACGGCGCGGGCGCGGTACATCGACTCATAGGTCGAGAAGCCCGCATGGTCGAGAAACACATCGTCGGGGTCAACGCCCCTGCCGACGGCGTACTGCTTCATATGGTTGACCTCGTCGTAGGAGTCCCTGCCGTGGTCGCCGCTGGCGAGTATCTTTTTGCCCGCGCCGGCTTGATACAGGTCAACGCCCGTGCTCATTCTGTCCTCGAGCATATGGCTCAGGGTGCCGTTGGAGTTTACCCTTGCGCCGAGCACCAATACGCAGTCCGTCTCGCGCCCGGCCGCCTCGTCCGCGCTGATGATATACTTGCTCGCGCTTATCATCACGGCGGCGTTTATCGCGCACGGGGTCAATACGGCGAGCGCAAGCAGCACGCAGAGGACGGAAATTATTGTTTTTTTCTTGGAACGCGGTTTTTTCATGGCGTTTCTCCTGAAAGAGTTGATTTATATGCGGCAGGCAGTGAGACGGAGGGTGGATGTTGCGGCATTGCCGCCGTTGATGTGTCGAGTCGCCGCCCCCTACAAAATGAATAGCCGCAAGTTACTGCAAAAACCGCAAGCGGATATCATAAGCACCCTGAAAACGATGGGCGGTAATTTGCAATGTCGCGGCTGCCGCGGGGATATAGGTTATATTTCACCCCAGCAGCGGCGAAACGCCGCCGTCGATTCTCTTTGCTATGCGCGAAAACGCCTTTGCCGCCGCGCTCGATGCCGGGAGCGGTTCGCCGCGCACCGCGCAGTGCGACACCGCCGCGTCCTCGGGAACTATGCCGATGAGCTGAACGCATACAGCGTCAATAACGTCGTCGATGTTTAAAAGCTTCTTTTTGCAGACCGCCTTTTCGTCGAAGCGGTTGATAACGAGTCTTATGTCCTCAAGACCGAGGGAGCGCATGGCGCCCGCGGTTATATTGACGCTTCTGACGCATACCGCATCGGCGGTGGAGACAACAATGCCCCTGTCGGAGGCGGCGCAGGCGAGCTCGAACCCGTCGGAGAGCCCTGCCGGAGCGTCGAAAAATATATAGTCGTAATCTTTTGAGAGCCTGTCCGCAAGCTCCTTTATGCTCTCGGCGGTGAAGGAGTCGGACATATGCATGGGCGCAGTCATCAGCATCGGCCCGCCCGCGGCGATAGCCGCCTGATTCGGCTCGCAGCCGCCGTCGAGTACATTTCCCCAGTCAAAGAGAAGCTCCTTTTGAGTGCCGAAGATGAGGTCGAGGCTGCGCAGCCCTATGTCCATGTCGAGCATGAGCACCCGCTTGCCGGAATTGCTCAGCGCGCGCGCAAGTCCTGCGGTCAGCGACGATTTGCCGACGCCGCCCTTGCCGGAGGCGATAACTATTTTCTCAGCCATATAATCACCCCAGAAGCGTATTCTCACCCTGCGGCGCGGCGGCCGTCTGCGAGCTGTTGAAGTAGTAGTCGTATATCGGCTTTGCTATCTGCGCCAATGAGGACGAGCCGTAGACGCCCTCGCAGATGAACGCTATGGATATCTCGGCGTTTTTGCTCGGCGCAAAGGTGATATAAAGACCGTTGTTGATAACCTGGCTGACGCCGTTTATCTTCCTGTTTTCTTCGGAGGTACCTGTCTTTGCGGCAGTCTGAACGTCGAGCCCCTTGAGAGCCGACTGTATAATACGGTTGTTGTTGACAACGTACTCCATGCCCTCGGTGACGCAGTCGATGGCATATTTGGATATGCCCGTTTCGAGCGCGACCTTGGGAGTCTTTTCAACGAGCGTCTTGGAGTAGTCGGCGCTCTTTATCGATTTTATTATGTGCTGCTCGTATCTCGTGCCGCCGTTTGCTATCGTGGCGGTGTAGTTTGCGAGCTGTATGGGTGTAAAGCGCGTACCGCCTTCGCCTATGGACGAGAGTATGAGGTAGCCGGGCAGCCAGGTCTGACCTATGCTTTCGCGGTATTCGGGGCTGTCCTCTATGCCCTCGGCCTCGGTGAGCTCTATGCCCGTTTTCACTCCGAGCCCGAGCATGGAGCGGTATTCGTTGAGCCTGCTTATTCCGAGCTCCTCGCCGCAGGTGTAGAAATATATGTTGCATGAATCCTGAAGCGCGGTTCGAAGAGTCAGGTTTCTGTCGCGGTGGTTGATGTTGCAGTAGAAGGTGTGGTCGAGGTATTTGAACTCCCTTGTGCAGCGGATGACTCTGTCTCGGCTTGTCAGCCCTTCTTCTATTGCCGCTATTGCGACGGAGGGCTTCGAGGTCGAGCCTATGGCGTAGGTGCTGCGCAGTGCCCTGTTCCAAAGCGGCGTGCGGCTGTCCTTGCTGAGCTCCGAATATTTTTCGCTGTAGGTGTTGAGGTCGTAGGTCGGATAGCTGAGCATGGTCAGTATTTCGCCCGTGTTCGGGTCGTTGACAACGAGCGCACCAGCTGCGGGAACGCCGTATTTATTCTTTGAGGATTTTGCGTAGTTTTCCGTCCATTTCGCAAAGGTGTCCTGCGCCAATTTCTGCATATCGGCGTCAATGGTGAGCACGACCGTCGCGCCCTGAACGGGCTCTTTCGTAACCGTCTCGGAGACGTTGCCGTCCGGGTCTACGGTGACGACCTTTTCGCCGTCCGTGCCGCGCAGATACTCCTCCATGGCGTATTCTATTCCGCTCTTTCCGAGCGTGTCGTTCATGCCGTAGCCCTTGTCCTTGAGCTCGGCGTATTCCTCGGCGTTTATCTTGCCCACCGTGCCGATTATGTGGGCGGCGAGAGTGCCGTCGACTATTCTTCTGTAGGGAACTACCTCCACGTCAACGCCCTTAAAGGTCGCGCTGTTCTCCTTGACCTTGGCAACGAGCACGTCGCTGACATCCTGCGCGAAGGTGTAGGCGTTGCTGGCTCCGAAGCCGTTTAAGAGCATCTGATAGCGCACCGCCGCGATTTTAAGCCCGTCCTTGAGGGAGTAGCCCGGGTCGATTTCAAACATCTCGACCATGGCGTCGTAGCAGTTTTGCGCCGTGGCGTAGGAGTTGAGGTTAAGATAGTCCTTGCCCTTCATAACCTCGATTTCCTTTTCGCTGTCAGTCTTATAGACGAGCCCGCCCGACGAGTCGATGACTATAGGCAGGCTGTTGTCCCACTCGGCGTCGTTTGCCTCGAAGAGCCTGATCAATGATATTATTATCGAGTTTCTCTCGCTGTTTTCTTTCTTGGACGGGAAATACGAATAGTTGAAAACTATGGAGTAGCCCTGGCGGTTCTCGACTATGGGCTTGCCGTTGCGGTCAACTATCTCGCCGCGTGCCGCGTGAATTTTGACGGTAGACTGCTTTGCGGTGTTGACGGCGCTCGCGTATTCCTCTCCGTCTATAAGCTGAACCTTGACGAGCACGCCGACAAAAACAAGTATGAATGCGAGCAGTATGCAGGGCAGTATAATGCGCCTTATCGCAAGCTTTTTCGAATCCAAAGGGCTCCCTCCTTTCTCTTATCTTCTGACTTCGCTCGGAAGAGCTCTGCTTATGCCTCTTATTATCAGGAACCAAAGAGGCGTAAAAATTACCGAATAGAGCACGCTCGGCAGGCAGAAGGTGAGCAGAAGTCTGCCGCCGGAGACACCCGCCGCGGCGACGAACACTATCCAATAGACGAACGTATGAATAAGCAGCGCCGACGCGGAAAAAATCAGCGCGGTGACTACATTATTTCTTATCATGTTGTTGACGAGCATTCCGCACGCAAGGCCGAACGCGGTCAGCAAAATGGCGTTTATGCCCTGAGTGCCGCCCGTTACATCGAGCACGATGCCCGCGAGCAGACCGAGGAGCATTCCCGCGGTTTCGCGCTCGAACATTGCTATGCAGACGACCATGACCGTCACTCCGAGCTGACGCGCGCCGAACGGCTCGGGCAGAAGTCTCGGGGTGTTCTGGATAACGGCGCAGATGATAAGCAGAAGAGCGAATATCACGCGTCGGATTATAAGTCTTTTCTTTTCGGCTGTGAGACCCATAGACAAGTCCCTTTCGGTAGATTTCTTACTTTGTGACGCTCGACCCCTGACCCTCGAACTCGGTTATTATAAAGACGTCGGTTATCGAGGCTATGTCCGCGCCGGGCTTTATCACCGCGGTTGCGGAGATGTCCGTCCCGGAGTCCTCGACCTTTGTCACCGTGCCTATAATGAGGTCGCGCGGATAGATTCCGCCGACGCCCGAGGTGCAGACGATTCCGCCGGGGGAGACTGCCGTTGAGCTTGAGAGTCCCGGCATGGTGCACAGCCCGTCCGCGGCGTAGCTCGCCGTCGTTGTGACGAAGCCGAGGTCGCGCGTGCGTATCTCATACGCGCTGGGGTTGACTTCGGGGTTGAGTATAGTCTTTATCGTGCACTGCGTGAGCGTCACGGAGGTAACTACGCCGACTAAATACTTGCCGTAGATAACGGGGTCGTTTACCTCGATGCCGTCGGTGCTGCCGCGGTTTAGCACAAAGGCGGAGAGCGGGTTTGCCGAGTCTCTGCCGATTACCGCCGCCTCGCAGAACTTGTAGTCCTTGTGCTCCTCCTTGAGCTCAAGGAACTCCTTGTAGAGCGCATTCTGGCTCTTGAGCTGCTCGTAGTCGACAAGCCGGCTCTGCAGATCCTCTATCTCTTTGTTGAGCTCATCAACCTGCTTTGAGAGCGTGGCGGAGGACTTGAAGTTAATCGAAAACGCGGAAAACTTCTCTGCGAGATATGAGGACGCGCGCTGGAGCGGGGAAAACACCGTGCTTATCACGGAGTTGGCGGGCGAGGAGCCCGAATGCATGGCGGCGGCCGCTATAACTCCGATTATCAGCACGACGAGCACGCCGACGAATATTTTAAATGCTTTTGATTTATAAAACTTCAATTTCGTCTCTCCTTTGCATGGAAGAAGGGTGGGGGATATTGATTTTTGCGTTTAAACGCGGCATAAAAGCACCTCTGTACAACGCAAAAAATCCCGCGGACTTGCAAAAAATATGCAGAAAAGCAGAAAAACGCTGCGCCACATAGTTTTTGTAAGCCTGCGAGAACGCGGGCCGTCTGCGGAGAGCAGAGCGACCCGCGAAAGGCTTTTATTTATTGAGCGGATGCTCAAGGCAGATGCCTGTTCCGTCAACAACGCAGTCGAGCGGGCTCTCCGCGACAAGCACAGGGATGCGGGTCTCGGCGGCGATGAGCTTGTCAAGCCCTCTGAGCAGAGCGCCGCCGCCGGTGAGCATGATGCCGTGGTCGATAATATCGGCGGCGAGCTCGGGGGGAGTCTTTTCAAGGGTTGCCTTGATGACGTCGAGAATCTGATTGACGGAGTCGGAGAGAGCCTCTCTTATCTCCTCCGCGGAAATCTCGATATTCTTCGGCAGGCCGTCCATGAGGTTGCGGCCCTTGATGTTCATCGCGCCCTCGCCCTCATAGGGATAGGCGGAGCCGATTTTTATCTTGATATCCTCGGCGGTTCTCTCGCCGATAAGCAGGTTATATTTTTTCTTGATATAGCTGATTATGGACTCATCGAAGTTATCGCCCGCGACTCTTGCGGAGTTCGAGGTAACGACGTCGCCCAGGGAGATAACGGCAACCTCGCTCGTGCCGCCGCCGATATCGACGACCATGCTTCCGGTGGGCTCGGAGACGGGGAGACCCGCGCCGATGGCCGCCGCCATGGGCTCCTCTATGAGGCTGACATATTTCGCGCCCGCGCTTCTCGCAGCGTCGTTGACGGCGTTTCTCTCAACGCCCGTAACGCCCGAGGGGATGCAGATCATAACGCGGACCTTTGCAAGCGGAGCGTTTTTTGCGACCTTCTTTATGAAAGCCTTGAGCATATCCGCCGTGATGTCGAAGTCGGCGATAACGCCGTCCTTGAGGGGACGGACTGCGGTTATGGAGCCGGGAGTTCTGCCGATCATCTCTTTAGCCTCCGTGCCTACGGCGACAACTCTGGGCGGGTTGTACTTCTGGTCGACCGCAACAACGGAGGGCTCTCTGATGACGATGCCCTTGCCCTTTACGAAAACAAGAGTGTTGGCGGTACCCAAATCGATACCGATATCAAGTGAAAATAACATACTGTTCTCCTTTCAACAGTCAGAATACTTTAATTATTGCCTTTATCTAAACGAAATAGAGTTGACAATTGATTCAAACTCTCCGGTGCTTGCACCGACCTTGGAGGTTTTGTAGGTGCAGGCGTAAGTTACGCCGTTTCTCTCAAAGACGGCGGAGGCGATAAACGCCTCGTTGCCGTTTCCGGAAATCTTTATCTCGGTAACTTTTGCTTCCTGGCCGCAGAGAGTCTTGACCTCATCCTTGACCTCGGGATTGAAGCCCTGCTCCTTGAGAGCGATTATGACATCGCTGATGTCGGAGAGCTTGTCATCGACGCTCTTTTCCGTGTCGTAGATTATATCAATAGTCTCTTTGCCTTTTACGAGGGTTATCGAAGAGCCGACAACCGTCATCTCGTAGCCGGAGGGTTTTGTGAAAGTAAAATATTTGCAATAGGCCTTGTCGCCCGAAACGAGAAGGTTCTTGAGCGAGACGGCGTTTGTGACCTGTTCGCCCTTTTCGTCCTTCTTCGCATTGCCCTTTTCGTCGGTTTCGACTATGACTATGTTGCCCGCTTCGTCATAAATGGGGCCGCCGTTTTCGTCGGTCACGAGCACGCGGTCGTTTCCGCTGCTGTCTTTTACCTTGAGTCCCTTGGCCTTCGAGCAGCCGGTGAAGAGGCAGACTGCCGCGAGCATACAGATAAGCAGAGCCGTGATAATTTTCTTCATTTTTTAAGACCTTCCTTTCGTCTCAGTCGACCGGAATCGTTACACACATTTCAGTATAACACAGGGTGCTGCACTTTTTCAAGAGCGGAATCGAAAGATATGATTGACACAAAAAGTCGGGTTGAACCGTCCGTCAGCCGTTGAGCGCCGCAAAATTATCCTTGTTGTTCTTGTAGAGGTTCTTAAAGACGGCAAAGTTCTTGTCGTATGCGGGCTTGTTGGCGGGGTTCGGGATAAAGGTTTTCTTCGCGGGAATGAGCTTCTTTGCTTCCTCTATGCTGCCTATTCTGCCGAGACCCACCGCGGAGATGACCGCCGCGCCGACCGAGCCGACGTTCTGCGGGCTCGCCACGACCTCTATCGTTCTGCCCGTGCAGTCCGCGAGAATCTGGCTGGTGACGTCCGAGAGAGCGCCGCCGCCGACAAAGCGGATGGTGTCGGAGGTCTTTACCTTCTTGTCCTGAGTCTCGAGGAACCAGCGCAGGTGCATACAGGTGCCCTCGACAACGGAGCGGAGAAGCTCAGTCTTGCTTGTCTCGAGGCTGATATTGAAGAACATTCCGCGCGCGTTCGGGTCCTCGAACGGACAGCGGTTGCCGTGCAGCCACGGGGTGAAGATAACTCCGCCGCTGCCTGCGGGGATTTTGTTTATGACATGGGACATATAGTCGTAGAGGCTCGTGTATATGGACTCCTTCGAGGAGGCGACGTCGGTCTTTTCCAGGAAGATGTCAATTTCGTCGAGCACGAGGTGATCCTTGACCCACTCGAGGCATTTGCCCGCAGTCTCGAGCTCGGCGAAGTAGTTGAGTCTGCCGTTCTGCGCGCCGACTATGGCGGCTATCATGGCGTTTGTGTCGACGATGTTCTTGTCAACGACTGTGTTGACCCAGCCGGAGGTGCCGCAATATATATGCGTGTCGCCCAGGCCGACCGCGCCCGCGCCTACGCCTATGAGAGAGGCGTCGCCGCCGCCGCCGAATACGGGAGTGCCCTCGCAAAGTCCGAGCTCGCCCGCCGCTCTTTCGGTCAGTCCGCCGACGAGGGCGGTGGAGTCGATTATGTCAGCCATGTGCTCGGGCTTGACGTTGAACATCTTGAGCATCTCGGAGCTCCAGCCCTCTCTGCCCTTGCGGACATCGTAGAGCAGAGTGCCGAAGGCCGAGTCGCGGGTCATGATAAACTTGCCGGTCATGCGGCAAATGACGTATTCCTTGACGTCGAGCCACTTATAGGTACGGGCGAAGTTCTCGGGCTCGTTCTCCTCGACCCATTTATATTTGTAGACGGGGTCCTTGACGCTCGCGGACACCGCGCCGGTTATCTGAAGAGATTTGAGCAGCTTGGGAATATTGGCGCCCGCTATCTGCGGACCGTAGGCCATGAGCTCCTTTATCTGCTTTTTGGCGCGCTGATCCATGTAGCTCATCGCCATGCGGACGGGAACGCCGTCTTTGTCGACGAGCACAAGCCCCTGCATCTGGGAGCAGAAGGAAATGCCGGCTATCTCCGAGGTGCTGACGCTCGTTGAGTTCATGAGCCTCTTTGTGGTGTTGCACATCGCGCTCCACCACTCATCGGGATCCTGCTCCGCGCCTCCGTCCGGATAGACGGTCAGGGAATAGCCCTCCATCTCCGCGGCTACCAGAGTAATCTCGTCCTCGACCTCGAAAAGGCAGGTTTTGACGCCCGTTGTGCCTATGTCGTATGATAAAACGTATGTTCTGTCTCGCATTATAATAATCTCCCTTCGCGGCTTTTGCAAACAAATGCAAACAAAGCCCCAATCTGTCTATCCACTTAATTATATAGCAAAAATTTAGCGATTACAATGTAATAGCTAAAAAAAATTCAAAAAACAGAGGCGGAAAACGGGCGCAATTTTTTGTCCCGCGCGGGAGACGGCCGACGAAAGAGAAAAATAAAAATTTTTTAAAATAACGGTTGATTTTTGCGCCGCGTTGTGCTAATATACTATGGCAATCAGATGCGCTGCTAGCTCAGTTGGATAGAGTGTTTGGCTACGAACCAAAAGGTCAGGGGTTCGAATCCCTTGCAGCGCGCCAAGAACGGAAGCAATACCGCAGGTGTTGCTTCCGTTCTTTTTTTATTTTCAAGGGATTCGAACCCTGAGAGGGTGAGCGGCGTTGAGAAAACAGTCCGGCGGACTGTTTTTAGCCGCGAAGTGTGAGGCGGGTACTGCTGCGCAGCAGCGGTCGCCGAGCACGCAAGGCGGCGCAGCCGACTGTATCCCTTGCAGCGCGCCAAGAACGGAAGCGATACTGCAGGTGTTGCTTCCGTTCTTTTTATTTTCAAGGGATTCGAACCCTGAGCACGCAAGGCCTTGACACGGTTTTTAAGGATAACACAAAAAATTCCGCCCGGTCTCCCGGACGGAACTTTTTATTTTCATCTTACTTATACAGCGGGCCGTAGGCGGCGCAGGCTCTGTAGTCCGCGCTCTCGAGATCCTTCGTGCCGAATGCGGACCAGGCGTGCGGGCGGTAGATGTCCTCGTCGGCGACGTTGTGCATCGCAACGGGGATTCTGAGCATACTCGCCAACGTGATAAGATCCTTGCCGATGTGGCCGTAGCTGATGGCGCCGTGGTTCGCGCCCCAGTTTGCCATGACGGAGTAGACATCCCTGAACGCGCCCTTGCCGGTGAGTCTCGGAGCAAACCAGGTGGTCGGCCAGGTCGGGTCGGTGCGCTTGTCGAGCTTGTTGTGTATCTCGTCGGGCAGGGTGGCGGTGTAGCCCTCGGCTATCTGAAGCACCGGGCCGAGACCCTTGATGATGTTGACTCTTATCATCGTCATGGGCATGACGGCCTGAGTCTTGAAGTGCGAGGAGTATCCGCCGCCTCTGAAATATCCGAGGTCTGCGGGGCACCAGTCGGTAGCCTTGAGCATAGCGCTGATGTCCTCGTCGGTGACGTTCCACCACTCCTTCATGACGGCATTGCCGTCCTTGTCCTTGCAGACGCCCGTGGCGTCGAGCGCGGCGGCGCCGGAGTTGATGAGATGGATGAAGCCGTCCTTGGCAACGCCCTCGGGGCGCATACCGCAGACTCTTTCAACCGCGTCGGGGCTCCAATATGTGCGCACGTCGGCGAACAGGCTCGCTCTGCCGGTGACGAGCTTTCCGAGGAGCATGGACAGACCGTTGAGGCCGTCGTTCTCGGTGGCGAAGGTGAGCGGCTCTTTCTTGCCGTTCCAGTCAAAGGTAGTGTTGAGAATAGCCTCGGTGAAGTCGCCGTTGGGCATGAAGTCCGTCCACTGGCGCTGACCCTGGAAGCCGCCGAGTATGGCGTTGCGGCCGAGAGCCTCCTCGTGCCAGCCGTCCTTCGGGCCGGAGTGCTCCGCCTCCGCGCCTACGGGGCGGACGGAGTTGAGCTTATCGTTGCCGAGCATGATGTCGCGGCAGATGAGGGTCATCTTGACGACGAACTCCCACTCCTTCTCCTTCTGCTCGGGGGTGTGTCTGATATTTTCGGGGTTCTTGTCTAAGCCCTCGGGGCAGTTCTCTTTTACCCACTTGAGAGCGCGCTCGTACTCCTCGTGGTCGTAGATTCCCAGCTCGACGCGGCGGGTGACTTCAACCATGTCGACCCACTCGGCGCGTATGCCGAGATACTCCTGCCAGAAATCGGCGTCGCAGTATGAGCCTGCAATGCCCATTGCGACGGCGCCTATGCCGACATAGGACTTGCCTCTGAGCTGACCGACAGCCGCGGCGCAGCGTGCGAAACGGAGTATCTTCTCCGCGACGTCGTCGGGGATGGAGTTGTCGGTGACATCCTGAACATCCTTGCCGTAGATGGAGAACGCGGGCAGACCTCTCTGCGCGTGAGCCGCCAGAACCGCCGCGAGATAGACCGCGCCGGGGCGCTCGGTGCCGTTGAAGCCCCAGACTGCCTTGACTGTCAGGGGATCGAGGTCCATAGTCTCGCTGCCGTAGCACCAGCAGGGTGTGACGGAGAGCGTGGCGCAGACGTTCTGAGTCGAGAAGAAGTCGGCGCACTTCGCGGCCTCCGCGGCTCCTCCTATCGTGCAGGGCGAGATGATGCACTCAAAAGGAGTGCCGTCCGAGTTGAACACGTTTTCCTCGATGAGCTTTTTGGCGGCGAGCGCCATGCTCATCGTCTTTTCCTCGAGACTCTCTCTGACTCCGCCCCAGCGGCCGTCAATGATGGGTCTGATTCCGAGCTTTGCTTTTGCCATTCTTATCATCCTTTCGGTTAATTTGCTATTTTCAAAAAGCTCCCGTATGCGCGCGCCCACTCGTCGGCGTCGCACGGAGCATATTCGCGTAATGCCTCGCTGCGCGAGATTATCTCGCGAGCCTTTTTGATATCCGGAATGTCGCCCGAGCTCAGGAGTTGAACGGCGATATTTCCGAGCACCGTAGCCTCTATCGGTCCCGCCTTAACGGGGACATCGCAGGCGTTTGCGGTCATTTGGCAGAGCAGGGTGTCCTTCGTGCCGCCGCCGATAACGTGGATGTCCTTGTAGTCTCTGCCGGTGCATTCTTTTATCATCGAGAACGTGCTGCGGTATTTCATCGCAAGGCTCTCGTAGATGCAGCGCATGACCTCGCCCACCGTCTGCGGGACATACTGACCCGTTCTGCGGCAGAATTCGCGCACGCGGCCGGGTATATCTCCGGGCGGCGTGAACTCGGGGGAGTCGGGGTCGATAAAGCACTTGAACGGCTCCGCCGAGAGCGCCATGCGCTCGAGATCGGCGTAGCTGTATTCCTCGCCCTCGCGCTTCCACTGCCTGCGGCTCTCCTGAATGAGCCAGAGACCGATTATATTCTTGAGCAGCCCGGTCATGCCGCCGTAGCCGCCCTCATTGGTGATGTTTATCGAGAGAGAGGTCTCGTTTACTATGGGAGCGGGTATCTCCGTGCCGAAGAGCGACCAAGTGCCGCTGCTCAAAAACGCGAAGCTGTCAAGCTCCGACGGAACGGCGGTTATCGCCGACTGCGTGTCGTGTCCGCAGACGCTGACGACCTTCACGGGGTCGAGTCCCAGTTCGTCACAGATCTCCTTGCTCAGCACGCCGTTTTCCGTGCCCGTCGGAACAATGGGCGTGAGTATTCCCGTGGGTATGCCGAGGCGGTCAAGAATATCGTAAGCCCAATCTTTTGTCTTTATATCGACCATCTGCGAGGTCGTGGCAATGGAATATTCGGTCTGCTTTTTGCCCGTGAGCATATAGGCGAAAAGGTCGGGCATAAACAGCAGCTTATCCGCCCTGGCGAGAATGTGCGGACGGTATTTTTTGAGCGAGCAGAGCTGGAAGAGTGTGTTGAGCTCCATGAACTGAATGCCCGTGCGGGAATAGAGTTCCTCGCGGGGAACGGTCTTGAAAACCTCGTCTATCATGCCCTTCGTTCGCGCGTCGCGGTAATGCACGGGATTTTCGAGCAGGCAGCCGAACTCATCCAAAAGCCCGAAGTCAACGCCCCAGGTGTCTATGCCTATGCTGTCGAAGCCGCCGGCGAGCTTCGCCTTTGTCAGCCCCTGCTTTATCTCGAAGAACAGGCGCAGAACATCCCAGTAGAGCGTGCCGTTCACGCTCACGGGGTCGTTCGAGAAGCGGTGAACCTCCTCAAGGCGGATGTTCTCCCCGTCAAAATGTCCGATTATCGCGCGCCCGCTCGACGCGCCGAAGTCGAACGCCAAAACTCTCTTTGCCATTTTTGATTTTCCTCCGTCTTATTTCACAACGCCCTTTTTCAGTATGATATTTGCGTATATCGCGGTCTCGCCCGTCGCTATGACGGCGTAGGCCTTTTTCGCTCTGTCGTAGAAGGCGAAGCGCTCCATAAGCTCGATATTTTTCTCGCCCTCGTTTGATTTGACTGTTTCCTCGTACTTTTCCCAAATAGCCGGGCGGTCGCCGTCGCCGTTGTTGTCCATGAGCGCAACGGGTGCGTCAACATAGGTGTCGAGCGGCATGAGCCTGAGAACCGCGTCGAGCACCTCGGGCACTCCGTGGCCGTCGAGACGGACAAGGCGCTGAGCCATGCTCGCCGCCGGGAAGTTGCCGTCGCCGATAACTATCTCGTCGCCGTGACCCATCTCCATGAGTATCTTGAGAAGTTCGGGGGAGATAACGGGTGAAATATTTTTAAGCATTTTATATCAGTCCTTTCGGAAAAATCAGTCGATTGAATACATGCTGTAGAGCTCGCTGTATACGCCGCCTTTTGCCATAAGCTCGCGGTGGCTGCCCTGCTCGGCTATGCCGTCCTCCGTGAGCACGACTATCTCCGAGGCGTTTCTTATGGTAGTCAGACGATGTGCTATGGTTATGACCGTGCGCCCCTTTGCGAGCGCTTCGAGCGACTGCTGAACAAGGCGCTCGCTCTCGTTGTCGAGCGCGCTCGTCGCCTCGTCGAGAATGACTATCGGCGGGTTCTTCAAAAACAGGCGCGCTATCGAAATGCGCTGCTTCTGACCGCCGGAGAGCTTGACTCCGCGCTCGCCGACATAGGTGTCGTACCCCTCGGGCAGCTCCTCTATAAACTCATGCGCTCCGGCTCTCATGGCCGCCGCCGTGATATCTTCGTTTTCGGCTCCCGGGCAGCCGTAGGCTATATTTTCCCTGACCGTGCCGGAGAACATATAGACATCCTGCTGAACCGTGCCTATATTCGAGCGCAGGGAAGCGAGGGTTATGTCGCGGATATCCGTGCCGTCGAGCAAGATGCAGCCCGAATCCACATCGTAGAAGCGGGGGATAAGATTGCACAGCGTAGTTTTGCCGCCGCCGGAGGGCCCTACCAGAGCGACATTCTCGCCAGGAGCTATGTGCAGGGAGAAGTCGGAGAGGATTTTCTTATCCGTGCCCTTATATGAAAATGTGACGTTCCTGAATTCTATATCGCCCCTGACGTTCTCTATGGGCTTTGCGTCGGGGCTGTCCTTTATGTCGCTGACCTCGTCCATTATCTCGGTGAAGCGCTCTATGCCGGTCATGCCGCGGTTAAACTGCTCGCTGAACTCGACTATCGTGCGTATCGCCGAGAGCAGGGTGCTGACCATGAGCAGGCTCGCCGAGAAGTCGCCTACGGTAGTCTTGCCCTTCATCATGAACGCCGCGCCTATGCCGACTATCGCTATATACATAAGCCCGTCGCAGAGCCGGACGGTGCAATGAAAGATCGCCATGTATCTGTAGCCGTTCTGCTTGGACTTGAAGAAGCGGCGCGAGCCCTCGTTGAATTTTTCGCGCTCGATATCCTCGTTTGCAAAGCTCTTGACAACTCTTATGCCGAGCAGAGAATCCTCGGTGCGCGCGTTTATCTCGCCTATCTCGCGCCTCTGCTGCTTGAACGCGGCGCGCATCTTGCGGCGGCTGCGCGAGGTCAGGAGCATCATAAGCGGCAAGAGCGAAAAGACTATGACCGCAAGCCATATGTTCATCGACGCGAACATAATGAAGCCCGCGATTATCTTTATCACGGTCATCAGCACATTCTCGGGGCCGTGGTGAGAGAGCTCCGTGATATCAAACAGGTCGTTTGTTATGCGCGACATGAGTTGGCCTATCTTCGTGTCGTCGTAGAAAGAGTAGGACATATCCTGAAGATGCGAGAACAGGTCGTTTCGCATATCCGTCTCTATCCTTGCGCCCATGATATGCCCGCCCGACGCCGTATAGTAGTTGGCGGCGGTGTCGATAATGCGCAGCAGGATATAGAAGCCGACGATTTTTATAATCAGCTCCGCCGTCAGGTCGTGAATGTCGTGCGCCGCGCGGTCGGTTATCTGCCGAACTATCAGCGGGAGAGCTATCTCGCATACGGTAGTCAGCGCGGAGCAGAACATATCAAGGGCAAAGAGCCCCGAATATTTTTTATAGTAGGGCAGGAGCTTTTTGAGCATCCTGCGGTTGCGGCTGGAATACTCCCCGGACAAACGAACACCCCTCATCAATACTCTTATATATCAAAATTATACAACAATTATTTCTCTTTGAAAAGAGCAGAACGTGATTTTTTATTTTGCGGTTTTTTTCTTGCAAAAAGTCCGTATTTTAGGTATACTGAGATATATCTGATTAAGATTAAGTCTCAAAGAAAGGCAGGACTTTTTATGCGTATTCTCATATGCGACGATGAGCCCTCAATGGTCAGACAGCTATCGGAAATAATCGAAGGCGCATATCCGGATATAGAGCTTGTCGGCGTACACAGCTCCGCCGAGCTGTCCGAAAGGCTTGCGCAGGAGAACTCCGACAAAAGCTTTGACCTCGCCTTTGTCGATATCGCCGTCAAGGACGAGAGCGGCGTGGATATCGCCGGCTTCATAGGCGCGGCATGCCCGGGAATCAAAATAGTGTTTGTCTCGGGAAATCAGGATCTCGTCTCCAAGGCGTTTGTCAAGGTCGACGACTGCGGCTATATCTATAAGCCCGTAGACCCGACGCTTCTGCTCGGATATATCGAGCGCGAGCGCAGCGGCGGCCGCAAATCGAATAAAAAATATTTGGAATATTCCCGCCACGGCGTGTCCGGTAAAGTAGACAGCGACAGAATACTTTACGTCTCGAGCGAGCGGAATTCCGTTGAGATACATATGGTGGACGGGGACAAGATCACAACCTACGGCAAGCTGGACGATGCGGAAGAGCAGCTTAAATCGAATTTTGTCCGCTGCCATAAGAGCTATCTTGTGAATTTAAGATATATTGCCAAATATACGGCGACTTATTTTGTCTTGATGAACGGAGAAACCGTTCCGATAAGCCGCTCGAAGAAAACCGAGTCGGCGGACAAGTATGTGCTTTTCAAGGGAGCTTCGGTAAAATGACCTTTTTTGATGTCTTTTGGTATGTTTTTAACTTTTTCTCGATAGCGCTCGTGGTGCTGTTCCTCTGCATGAACCTCACGCCGCGCTTTAATCGCTATGCGGTGTTTTTTCTGACACTCATTCCCTTTGCCGCAATAGCGCTCTCCCAGCGATATTTTTATGATGTGCCGTCGGTATTTTTTAAAATACCGGCGTTTGCATATTATTTTTTCTCGGCTGTGGTCTATTTCAAGGATAAGCTCAGAACGAGGCTTTTTGTTTCCGTGGTGCTTATGTCGTTTACATATCTCGTGTCGGCGCTTCTCGTCAGCGGCGGTATCGCCTGCGGACTGAACCCCTATGACGACATTATGACATATCTTGTCTCTCTGCCCAATACCGTGCTTTTGATACTGCTTTTTGCCGGCTTTACCTATATGAGAATGAAGCGGCAAAAAAATATGCTCCTGCCAAGCGGGCAGATGGCGACGTTTATCTTCTTCCCTCTGAGCCAGGTCATAGTTATGGCGGCGGCGATGATGATAATTTCTTACTACGGCTGGTTCAGGAACAAGAACACCGGCCTGCCGTTTCTTGAGGACCCGACCCGCGCGCCGATGATAATGCTCTGCATCGCGGCGGTGCTCTGCATAATCTCAGACGCCGTTTTGTTCTATATCATGTCGCGCTCGGCGCAGAACGAGAAGCTGCGCGAGGAGCTGAGAATAAAGGACTACCAGAACGCTCTCAATCTCGAATATTACAGAAACCTCGAAAACAGCAGCGGCGAGGTGCGAAAAATACGCCATGACCTCGCCAACATAATCGAGACGGCGTATGAGGTCGTACACAGCGGAACCGAGGTTGACCGCGAATCGGCGGAGCGAATGCTCGACCAGCTCAAAACTCAGGTCGAGGATATAAAAATAGAGAAGTTCTGCCCCAACACGCTCGTCAATGCCATAGCCTCGAACAAGGCCAAGGAGTGCCGCGAAAACGGCATTGCATACGACTTTAATCTCGATGTGCCGAAATCCGTGGGCATGGAGGAGGTCGACGTTTGCAAGGCGTATGTCAATATTTTTGACAACGCGATAAACGCGGCGGAGGCGCTCGAGGACAACAGATATATAAAGATAAAGAGCTTTGTCGACGAAAACGACGGAATGCTCTATATAAGCAGCGAAAACGCAGTCGCTCCCGATTATGAGGAGAAGAAAAAGAAGCGCACAGGCGAGCACGGCTACGGGCTGAAGATTCTCGAGGAGACCGCCGAAAAGTACGGCGGGCACGTGGCCGCAAAGCAGAGCGGCGGTATTTTTACCTGTGCCTTTGCGGCAAAAGCGTAACACGTCCGGAACAGAAGGCAAATTTTGTCGTCTGTAACGGCATGGGTCACGGCTATATAAACGCGACCGGAGTTTTTCCCCGGGCGGAGGATGTTATAGACGAGACGGGGAAGCTTATATATGATATCTTAAAAAATACTCCCGCACGTCGGTGCGGGAGCGAAGCGTAAAATATACAAACAAAGGAGCGACAGCATGGAACGCTATTCTGTTGTGTTCAGCAGCTCAACGGGCAACACCAAGCTTCTTGCCGATGCAATAGACGAGGCGCTGCCGAAAGAAAACCGCGATTATTTCGGCGAGATAACCCCGGAGGTGCCCGAATCCGAAATGCTCTATGTCGGATTTTGGACGGACAGGGGAAACGCGGATAAAACCGCGCTCGAGTTTTTGCAAAGGCTTAAAAACAAAAAGGTTTTCCTCTTCGGGACGGCGGGCTTCGGCGGCAGCGAGGACTATTTCAAAAAAATACTCGCCAACGCAGAGAGCGCCCTTGACGGGAGCAACACCGTTGCGGGAGAGTTTATGTGCCAGGGAAAGATGCCGCAGGCGGTGAGAGAGCGATATATGAGCATGAAGGCTCAGCCGAATCCCCCGGCGAACCTCGATATGCTTATCGAAAATTTTGACCGCGCCCTGTCGCATCCCGATGCAGAGGATCTGGAAAGACTGAAGAAAACGGTTTTAAAATGACGCTTTAAAAGCAGAAAGGACGACTCTATGAATAAGATTTACGAGCTTTCGTGGCTGTGGAAATCGTTGGGAATTGCCCTTGCGGCGGCTGCCGTCGCCGTGGCGCTTGCCGCGCTGATATGCAGGGCTGCAAAGAAAAAGCTCGGCAAAAAAGCAGCCGTTATTATCGGCATAGCGGCATTTGCAATAGCCGTTATAATTGTCATACTGCTTTCAAACGATCCCATGCCGATTTAAAAAATCGGGTTATACTTCCTGCGTGTTCTCGTCGTTTTCGGCCGCCTCTTTTTCGTCCGACGGGGCGAGACCGTTCGCCTTTGGCAGACTCCATCTGAAATGGGCGGCGAGCATACGGATGACAAATATTATCGCGGCGCCCGAAATAACCGCGGCGGTGCTGTTGAAGCGCCAGATTATAATGCAGGCGACGGCGCCGGCGATAGAGGCGCAGGCATAGACATGCCTTACGAATATGTACGGCTTCTCCCCCGCGAGCACATCGCGCAGGACTCCGCCGCCGACACCGGTTATGACTCCGACAAATAATATAAGAAAGATGCTGTTTTCGCTCGAGGCTCTGTAGGCTGTCTGTATGCCGACTACCGTAAACACGCCGAGCCCCAACGAGTCGAGAACGAGCAGAACGAAGTCGCGGATATGCTGATTTCTCGTGATAAGGCGGTGCACGGCGGGCAGAAATGTTATTATCGCGGTGACCGTTGCGACTATCGCGTAGACGGGTCTGCCGAAGGTGCCGGGCGGCGTTATGCCGAGGACGAGGTCGCGTATGACCCCGCCGCCGATGGCCGTTATGACGCCCAGTATCATAACGCCGAAAATATCCATGTTCTTTTTCAGCCCCGTCATAGCGCCCGAGACGGAGAATGCGACGGTGCCGATGATTTCGAAAACGAAAATAAGAATATCCATAGACCCCTCCGAAACAAAAAAGAGTACACCATAAGAAACAATGGTGTACTCTGTCTTTTTACCTGAAAGATTCTCCGCTTCGCGGATTGCTTCGTCGGTGCAAATGCCTTTCCAGAGCTCCGTCCCGGCTCGGTTCTTTTACCTGAGAGTTTCGCCCCTTCGGTGGCCGGAAAACCGGCTCTCTCCCAAACCCGTCATTCGGATATGCGATTATTTTATAGCGCGGGGCGGCATTTGTCAAGGGAAAAAGGCTATTCCTCCATCTGCTTGCCGAGAAACGATGCGGCGACCTGAACGAGCTTTATCTCCGTCTGCGACGGCACCGTTGCGCCGTCCGCGGCGAGCAGAACCACCGCGCCCGACACATCTCCCGCGCCGATTATCGGAAACGCCGCCGCCGCGTCGCGCTCGACGCCCTCTATCGGGCGAAAGGGTTCGCCGTCCCGCGCGAAAATAAACGGGGTGCGGCTCTCCATAACGTTTTCGAGCGCCTGCGTTATCCTGCGCTCGACTGTCTCCTTTTTCGGCACTCCCGCGCAGGAGATGACCCTGTCGCGGTCGGTTATCACCACGGGCAGCCCCGTGCTCTTATGCAAAACCTCGGCATACTGCGCCGTTAAAGACGACAGCTCGCCCACCTGCGAATACTTTTTAAAAATAACCTCGCCGTCCGCATCCGTGTATATTTCGAGCGGGTCACCCTCGCGGATACGCATCGTGCGGCGGATCTCCTTTGGGATAACGACCCTGCCGAGGTCGTCGATTCGTCTGACTATGCCTGTTGCTTTCATTATATTAACTCCCTTGCTTTTCTGTGTAAGTCTATTGTTTGCCGCTTGAGGGAGATTATGCGGATAAATGAAAAGTTAAGCAAAATGAGAGAGACCGGAATCGACTGTTTACGACATTTTTTATTTACAATATAACTCGACCCCGCACCTGTAGATCTCGGTGCGGGGTCAAATTTCATATGTCGTCTTCGCCGGCATACTGCCGCTCGATTTCTTTCAGCAGCTCCTCTTGGCGGTCGCGCTCCTCTTCCAGCTCGTTTATCCGGAGGTAAAGTCCGCTTCTCTCTTCTTCGATTTCCTTTATGCGCCTTCGCGCCTGCTCTATTTGGGCGAAAACGCTCTCCTTGCCGGGCCCGGGCGGCTTGTCAAACAGCGGCTTGCCGCAGCGCTCATAGTCGAACTGCCCGAGCAGATAGTCCGCCTTGAGCTTCTCAGGCATGGACTCCGTCTCCGACCTGAGGAAAGAATATATCCTGTGGTCGATGTGGTCGCAGCAGTCTTTCATGCGGAAAATAAGGTCGTCGATAAGCTTGAACTTGCTGCATTCCACGGGGTCGAGACGGGGGTTTTCAATATGCAGCTTATATACCTCGATGAATTTTTCGACATCGCCTTTTTCGGCGAGATACGGCAGATAGTTCCTTGTCGGCCAGCCCGGAAGCGAAAACGGCTGACGGTTTAATACCGCTTTTGTAAACTCCGGGTGAGTCTCCAAATAGTCGTAGACGAAGCTGCGGTCCTCGCCGTGCTCGGTATAGGTAAAGGCGGACAAAAACTGATCGGTGGGCAGACCGCAGCGATAGCCCTCGCAGGTCGCGCCCTCGAGCGACTTCGGAAAATTTTCAACAGCCCACGCCACCGCGTCGACAGCGAGCTTTTGGTTGCTCGAAAAGATGATGTTTATGCATTGGACGAGCGAGAACATCTCCTCTACGGAAAAGCTGTCGGCTATCTCCTTGAAATTGTCGCGTATCGCCCTGCCCACGCAGTAGACCCGGCGGTCGGGGTCGTAATACTGCTCCTCTGTCGTGTCCGCGTCGCGGCGGCTGAACTCGGACGCGTCGCGGATTCCGAAATCAAACGACAGCTCGAATTCGTATTCATCATCGTCATCATCGTCGTCATCAAAGGCAAATTCGTCTTTTTCCCAATCCTCCTTATCCCAATCATCATCGGCGTTAAAGGCAAATTCGTCCTTCTCCCAATCATCGTCGCCGTTCTCGCCCGGAATGAACCCGTCGCCTATGCGATAGCGCGGAATAACCTCGCCGCTTTTAAGATTTATGGCAAAGCTGTCTCCTAACGGGACACCCCAAAGAATATCATCGAGCCAATTATCTTTTTTGCCGTCGTCCTTTTTGTACTTCATCAAAACACCTCCCGAGACGGTCCGACTGTTTTACATACATATAATAACACGGCGCGGAGACAAGATAAAGGTAATTTATCGGACAGTGATTTTTGCGCCTAATGGCTGTTTTGCATAAATTTTTGCAATATATGCGGTCTTTTCTTGACGAACAGCGTTCCGATATGATATCATTCTTAGTGAGTTAATACGCTGAAAACTTATAGGAGGTGTTTTTGTGGTCCCTGAAAACTTCAAGGAAAACGGCTTTATGATAGGAATCGGTCTTTTCATCGTCGTCTTTGTCATAGCGCAGTCGCTGTTCTTCCTTATCAAGGCATGGAAACAAGGCAAAAAACTCGGAATATCAACGGAAAAGCTGAAGAATACGGTCATGTCGAGCGCGGTGTTTACCATCGCTCCCGCCATCTCTATTCTCGCTACTGTCATCGTGCTCGCAAACTCCTTAGGCATAGTCCTGCCGTGGATAAGGCTCTCGGTCATAGGCAACCTCGCCTATGAGAGCGTCGCCGCGGAGGCAGCGCTCGATACCTTCGGTCTGACTCTTTCGAGCCCCGTCACCGACCCCAAGATTTTTGCGACGATAGCCTTTGTCATGACTATCGGCTGCATCCTGCCGCTCATTCTCATCATCTTCGTTATGAAGAAGGTGCAGAAGACCATGGGCAAGGTCGCCGACAAGAACTCGAAGCTTGCCGACACTCTTTCCGCCGCCGCGTTCATCGGCATTATCGCCGCGTTCGTAGCGCGCTCCATTGCGGGTGCGGGCAAGGCGGGCAACAATCCGCTCTACGGCCACGAGTTCGGCGACGGCGCGGGCTTTATGTCCGTGTGCGTGCTCGCCGCGTCGATGATTTTCATGACCCTGCTCACTTTCCTTTGCAGAAAATTCAAGATAAAGTGGCTCGAAACCTTCGCTCTTCCGATAAGTATGTTCGCCGCGATGGGCATTGCTATTGTCATAGCAAAGGTCTGCCCCGAGGGACTTGCTTATCTTGAGTGGAGAGGCTGATAAGGAGGGAAACGCAAATGAGTAAAAAGAACGCAAAGCCCTACAGCGAAAAAGTTCATGTCTGGGGCAGAATTTCTTCGATAACCGCGATTGCCGCCCTCATGTTTGTGCCGATAGCGATAAGCGCACACTACAACGCGTGGCCCGAGGCTTCGAATCTCTTCAACGCAATGAAGGTCGTTATCCCGGTATACTGGCTCTCCGGCATAGCCGAGGTGATCACCTACGCGCCCATGCTCGGCGCGGGCGGAACATATTTGAGCTTCGTCACCGGCAACATAACAAACCTCAAGCTGCCCTGCGGACTCAACGCTATGGAGAACGCGGGCGTGCGCGCAAACTCCGAGGAGGGCGAGGTCATTTCGACTATCGCCATAGCGTCCTCGGCTATCACGACTACTATAATCCTCGCAGTCGGCGTGCTCGCCTTCCGTCCGGTGCTCCCGATGCTGACGACTAACCCCAACATCGCCCCCGCCTTCAAGCAGGTGCTGCCCGCGCTCTTCGGTGCGCTCGCCGCCACCTACTTCGCAAAGCACTGGAGAATTTCGATATTCCCGATAATGGTCGGCGTCATAACCCTCATCTTCGCCTCGACCATGGGCGTCGGAACGCTTATCTTCGTCACCATTATAGCATCGCTCCTCGGCGCGTTTGCAATGTACAAGTTCGGCTGGCTCGACAGCAAGGAAGAGCGAAAAGCCAAGAAAGCCGCAAAAGCAAAGAAATAAGTCCGACATTCGGCGTTCGGCAGTCCCGCAAAAGCGGGGCTGCTTTTTTATTTTGTACAAAACATCTGCGGAATTTGATTAATCTTAAAAATCAATAAACATGACTCATATCGTAACCTCGCGAAAAAAACATTTTCTGTTATGAGAGCGAAAGAAGTTCCCGTTGAATTGTTCCGATGAACAGTTCGCGGGAACTGCCGCTCTATGAAAGTCCGTTTGGACAAGTCATAATAGAAAGGAGCAAAAATGAAAGAGGTCTTTACCGATATGGATTCAAAGGATATCAAAAGTGAATACCTGAACGGTGTGTACAGCGAAATTTCCGATCTTCTCGGCATCGAAGCCGCCGTGACTCTGCATTCCGAATTCCGCGGCCAGCAGATCAATTTTCCGGTAAACTTTTTTTCGAACGAATTCATATCAAGCCGTATTGCGGCCGAGTATGACGGAAGCAACATAAAGCAGCTCGCCACAAAATACGGCTACAGCGAAAAATGGGTCAGAAAAATCGTCAATGACGGTAAAAAATGAAAGGATGTATAAACATGAAAAGAAGTTTACGCTTTGTATCTGTGATAGCGATTATATTGTCTGTCGTGCTTCTGCTTTCGGGCTGCAGTGAAGAACGCAAGCAGGCGGTTGCGAACTATGATAGGGAATGCACAAGGATAAATGCGGAACGCGACGACCTCGAAAAGGTGATAGCAGAAAGTCAGAAACTCATTGATTCACATGAGGAGCCGTATGATAAAACAACGGTAACAACTCTTGAAACCGCAGTTGCCGACTCAAGGGCGGCGATTGTTGAAATACCCAAAAAAAGAGGCAATGCGAAAGAAATCAATGAGCTTGTAAATGAAAAGCTGAAGAAAATCAGCTATGTTGAAACAAAAGAAATGCTGGCCACGGCAAAGACAAATCTTGAAAACAGCATCAGGATAATGAAACAACTTACAAATCCGTCGGAGGCATTTATTATTGAAAGAATCAGGGACATTGATACTATAACCGGATATGCGGGTGTAACTGAGGATAATGACCCCAACGGCAACCTGAACAAGCCGGGCGGATATACATCAACAGTCTATTTTGCGTCAAGTCAGATCAAAGCAGAAGACAGAGGATGGCTTGACGGTACGATTATTGATAACGGAACCGACGGCGGGGGTTCGATAGAAGTATATGTTACCAGGGAAGATGCAGAAAAAAGATGCGAATATCTGGCTCAGTTTGACGGCTCGCGTCTGGCCTCCGGTTCGCATCGGGTAGTCGGAACTGTTTTGGTAAGAACCTCGGATCGTTTAACTGCAAGCCAGCAAAAGAAGCTTGAGGCAGAGATCGTAGCGAATTTAACAGAACTGAGAGACTAAAAGCGGAGCCGCGTCTGTCTGATAAAACGGACAGACGCGCGCATTTTGTCAATATGTGTTGATTATATGATTTTGATTTGATATAATCAAAATGCGCGATACAGAAATATCTTGTGAAAGAGGAATCGTTATGGTTGAAGAAAGAACAGAAAATCAGGAACTGATGGCAGCACTCGACAACATTCAGGGCGAGCTCAAGGGCATCAAGAAGAAGGGCGCAAAGCAGGTTTTCCAGATTATTGTTGCGGTTATCCTGACTCTTGCGATAGGTCTCGGAGCGGGCGTAGTCTGCGGACGGCACTGGGATGACATAATGTTCAAGCTGTTCCCGAATTCCTACTCCGCATCTACAACGAAAATCCTCGAAGAGACGCTGAAAGAGCAGGCGAAGCTGAACACAGGTATCTATAAGCAGGTTGCAACATATGATTCCGGAAAAATGTATGCCAACAAGCTTTCCGAAAAGCTGAAAATGAACGGCAAGTCCATGTCGTTTACTTTTACGGGATATGTTGAGGCCGGAATAGAGAACCTTGCAGACGCAAATATCAATGTCAATTCGAAGACCAATGTCATAACTATAGACAACATAAAGATAAGCATAACAAATGTCTATATCGACCCGTCATCAATAAAGGATGCCAAGCAGACCAAAAACATTTTTAATCAGCTCACAATAGGCGACTTCACTGCCGCCCAATCCGAGCTTGAGAAAAAGTTGATAAACGATGCCAAGGAAAAAGGAATAATTGAGACCGCTCAAAAGAGCGCAGAAGAAACACTGAAAGCTCTCTTCGGAGAAGCCATAAACGGATATACAGTAGTTTTCAATTGGCAATGATTTCAGTCGATTCGATCGCCGGGGAATATTTCCCGGCGATTTTTGCTGTATGCGCTGAAGCTTTATGAGATGATTAAAGAGATTGATAAATCGGGAGTTGCGGCGCAATTGCAAGCGGTACACCGTAGGGGCAAAATTTGTTCGTCCGCAAAATTACGGCAGCTTGCGTATATCACAACCGTGTAGGGGCGGATATCATCCGCCAGCGGTTTATGAAGCAACTACAGCAGGCGAGCAAAGCTCGACCCTGCAAGCAGCTTGCGTAGGGGTCGGCGACTCGACGACCCTTTGACGCATTAGCGTCACCGAAAATCTATTTATTCATCCGCGTTGTGCAATACGCTTTCTGCTTGCGGCTTGCCCTCTGTGCCGCCTGCGGCGGCAGCGGTGCGTTGAGTCGCCGCACCCTACAAAAGGACATTGAAGAATTAAACAGCCGTGAAAAAATCGGGCGAATCCGTGCAATAACCCCTCAGTCTCGGCTTCGCCGAGCCAGCTCCCCTGCAGGGGAGCCGTAATTGCTTATCTCCCGCAAATCCCGGCTTCATTGTCTGTACTTGGGCTTTTGACGGCGGCAGCGGTGCGTCGAGTCGCCGCACCCTGCAGAGTGAATAGCCGCAAAATTACAGCAGCTTGCGTATATCGCAACCGTGTAGGGGCGGATATTATCCGCCCGCGGTTTATGAAGCAACTACAGCAGGCGAGCAAAGCTCGACCCTGCAAGCAGATTGCGAAGGGATCAGCGGGATAAATACCGCCCGTTTTTATTTCCCCGAGGTTGAAAAGACCGCACTGTCATGTTATAATCAACATAAGTCGGAGGAAAACTCCGAAAAAGTTGAGAACTTTGCTAAGAGGGTGGAGTATAATGACTGTTTTACAGCTTAAAGAAATTCTTTCGGCCGAACTGCTTTGCGGCGGCGATCATCTGGACAGAGAGGTGCATACCGCCTGCGGAAGCGACATGATGAGCGACGTGCTCGCGTTTGTCAAGGAGCAGGCTGTTTTGCTCACGGGGCTTGTCAATCCTCAGGTCGTGCGTACCGCCGAAATGATGGATATGAAGGTCATAGTGTTCGTGCGCGGCAAGGTGCCGGGTGACGCGATACTCGACCTTGCACGTGAGCTTGATATAGTCGTGCTCAAAACCGAGCTCGAAATGTTTACCTCCTGCGGAAAGCTCTATCAGGCAGGGCTGAGAGGAGGACGGGCGGCAAATGGATAATATGAAGCTCCACTTTGACGTTGACGGAGAGGATTTTACCCGCGCGGGCGAGGCGTCCGGCGAGACCAAGCGCGTGCTCAAGGGGCTCGGCTTCGACGCCAACGTGATAAGAAACGTCTCGATAGCCATGTATGAGGGCGAGATAAATATGGTCATTCATGCGGGCGGCGGCGAGATAGACGTCGAGATATCGCCCGAGTGCATTTCCATGGTGCTCACCGACCACGGCCCCGGCATAGAGAATGTCGAGCTCGCCATGCAGGAGGGCTATTCGACCGCGCCCGATAAGGTGCGCGCCCTCGGCTTCGGAGCGGGCATGGGTTTGCCCAATATAAAGAAGTATACCGATGAGATGAACATAGAGACGGAAAAGGATGTCGGAACGACTATCAGGCTCAAAGTGTATAACAGTATATAATAACGATTGCTGACTGAGCGCCCGTGTCCGCGGGCGCCGGGAGGGTTTTCCATATGAACACGTATTTCCATTCGGTGCGGCTCGACGAGGAGAAGTGCATGGGCTGCACCAACTGCATAAAGCGATGTCCCACGCAGGCTATCCGCGTGCGAAACGGCAAGGCGCATATTATCTCCGAACGCTGCATCGACTGCGGCGAGTGCATCCGCGTCTGCCCGCACCATGCAAAATATTCGCACCGCGACTCGATGAACAGAATAATCGAGTTCAAATACAGAGTAGCTCTGCCCGCGCCCTCGCTCTACGGGCAGTTTAACCACCTTGACGATATCGGCTATGTCATAACGGCTCTGAAAAGGCTCGGCTTCGATGAGGTTTTCGAGGTGGCAAGGGGCGCCGAACTGATAAGCGACGCTACGCGAAAATATATCGCGGAGCACGATATCCCCAAGCCCGTCATATCCTCGGCGTGCCCCGCCGTGTGCCGGCTGATAAGGGTCTGCTTCCCGAATCTTATTCCCCACGTTCTGCCGCTCAACTCTCCCATGGAGACCGCCGCCATGATAGCGCACAAAGAGGCGCAGGCCAAGACGGGACTCGATTCTTCGGAGATAGGCATATTTTTTATCACGCCCTGCCCCGCGAAGATAACCGCCGTCAAGCAGCCAATCTGCCTGCCGGAGTCAAACGTTGACGCGGCGATAGCGATGAAAGATATATACCCTGTGCTTTTAAAGCAGATGAACCACCTCGGAGCGCCGGAGGACGCCTGCGAGTCGGGGCTCATGGGAGTCAGCTGGGCGTCGAGCGGCGGCGAATCTGCCGCTCTGCTCAAGGACAAATATCTGGCCGCGGACGGCATAGAGAATGTCATAAAAGTGCTTGAGGAGATAGAGGACGAAAAGCTTGACAGGCTCGATTTCGTCGAACTGAACGCCTGCTCGGGCGGCTGCGTCGGCGGCTCGCTGACTGCGGAAAATCCGTATGTCGCAAAGGCGCGCATCCAGCAGCTCAGAAGATATCTGCCCGTTGCGGCGAATCATCTGGAGGACGGCGACGTGCCCGACAGCATGGAGTGGCAGTGTCCGCTCGAGGGCTCGTCCGTGCTGAAGCTCGCAGACAACGTCTCCGACGCCATGGCGATGATGTCGAAGATGACCGAAATAATAGCACGCCTGCCGGGACTTGACTGCGGCACCTGCGGCGCGCCCACCTGCCGCGCCCTTGCCGAGGATATAGTCAGGGGCAGCGCGACGCTCCACGACTGCGTTTTCGCCATGCGCGACGAGCTCGCGGGCACGGATATGCAGGAGTATATTCCCGCGCCGTTCAGGAGCACGGGCAAAAAGGAGGAGACGAAGTGACCGTAGGGGATATAAAAGAAAGGCTTGAGCTTAAAGCTCTGTGCGAGAGCGAGGAATCGCTTTCGCGCGAGGTCACTGGCGGCTACTGCGGCGACCTTTTGAGCTGGGTCATGTCCCGCGCAACGGCGGGGGACGCGTGGATGACCGTCATGGGCAATGTCAACGCCATAGGCGTGGCGGCGCTCGCGGACATAGCCTGCATTATTTTAACGGAGTCCGCGCCCCTCGATGAGGACGCGCGTATCCGCGCAGAGCAAAACGGCGTTGCGGTATATCAGACCGCGAAGAACGCCTATGAAACAGCAGTCAGCCTGTCGGGGCTTATATAAACTAAACCTGCTTCACCCGTCGGTGCGGCACCTTGAGAGGAGAAAAGTTATGGGTAATGAATTCGAAAAAGCGGTAAAAAGATTTTCCGAGGCAAAGGATGTTTTGGAGAAATTCGAGAAATCGGAGGAGGCCGTGGCGTTTATGCAGAACGAGACGGGATTGACCGCCGACGAATGCATGAGGGCTTATGAGTTGATCATGAATACCGATACCGACTGAAAATAGTCGGCTCAAACCTATTGACGAATAAATCCAAAAGTATTATAATCACCTTAATGTTGTACCTGTCGGGTGCAACACTAAATGAGCATATCTGAAAGGCTATGACGGAGACAGTAGCCTTGCGCAAAGAGACAAAGTGAGCCGGCGGCAGTGGAAAGTCGGTACTCGGCGCAGGAGCGAACATCACTCCCGAGCAGCGGGACGAAAGGCGAAAGCCGAGTAGATTCCGACGGCGCGTCCCACCGTTACCGGGCGGCATTTAATTGAATGTAGTGGGTGGTTGCAAAGCCGGGTCTTTGTCCTGTTATGGGCAGAGGCCTTTTTTGTTTCCGTCCGCGATTCCCTGAAAGGATGGATAGCTGTTATGTACGACAAGGTATCGACGAATTTCGAGTTCGTCAACCGCGAGAAAAAGGTGCTCGATTTCTGGAACGAGAACCACATCTTCGAGAAGAGCATCGACTCGCGCAAAAATGCGGAGACTTTCACTTTCTATGACGGCCCGCCGACGGCAAACGGCAAGCCGCATATCGGCCATGTGCTGACGAGAGTTATAAAGGATATGATCCCGCGCTACAAGACCATGAAGGGCTATATGGTGCCCCGAAAGGCCGGCTGGGATACCCACGGTCTGCCCGTTGAGATAGAGGTCGAGAAGCTGCTCGGCATCGAGGGCAAGCAGGGGATAGAGGAATACGGTCTCGAGCCCTTTATCAAGAAGTGCAAGGAGAGCGTATGGAAATACAAGGGTATGTGGGAGGATTTCTCCGGCAAGGTCGGCTTCTGGGCCGATATGAAGCACCCCTACGTCACCTATGACAACACCTTTATCGAGTCCGAGTGGTGGGCACTCAAGCAGATTTGGGACAAGGGCCTGCTCTATAAGGGCTTCAAGATAGTGCCCTACTGCCCGCGCTGCGGCACCCCGCTCTCATCTCAGGAGGTCGCTCAGGGCTATAAGGATGTCAAGGAGCGCTCGGCGGTAGTCAAGTTCAAGGCTAAGGGCGAGGACGCATATTTCCTCGCATGGACGACAACTCCGTGGACTCTGCCCTCGAACGTCGCGCTCTGCGTCAACCCCGCAGAGGACTATGTTAAAATCAAGGTTGAGGACGGCACCGTATACTATATGGCGCAGGCCCTCGTTGAGAAGTTCTTCCCCGAGGGAGTCGAGACTCTCGCTACCTTTAAGGGCAAGGAGCTTGAATACAGAGAGTATGAGCCGCTGTTCGAGTGCACAAAGTCGAATGACGGCAAAAAGGGCTGGTACGTCACCTGCGACGGCTATGTCACCCTGACGGACGGCACCGGTATCGTCCATATCGCGCCGGCCTTCGGTGAGGACGACGCAAACGTCGGCAGGAACTATGACCTTCCGTTCGTTCAGCTCGTCGACGCCGCCGGCTGCATGGATAAGAGCACCCCGTGGGCGGGCAAGTTCTGCAAAGACGCGGACAGAGACGTGCTCGTTGACCTCGAAAAGAGCGGGCTTCTCTTCTCCGCCCCCGTGTTTGAGCACAGCTACCCCCACTGCTGGCGCTGCGACACGCCCCTCATCTACTATGCAAGGGACTCGTGGTTCATTAAGATGACTGCGGTCAGAGACGACCTTGTGCGAAACAACAATACCGTCAACTGGATTCCCGAGAGCATAGGCAAGGGACGCTTCGGCGACTGGATAGAGAACGTCCAGGATTGGAGCATCAGCCGTAACCGCTACTGGGGAACTCCGCTCAACGTCTGGGAGTGCGAGTGCGGCCACAGACATTCGATAGGCTCTATCGAGGAGCTCAAGAGTATGTCCTCGAACTGCCCCGACGATATCGAGCTGCACCGCCCCTATATCGACGCGGTTACAATAAAGTGCCCGAAGTGCGGCGGCGAAATGCACCGCGTGCCCGAGGTTATCGACTGCTGGTTCGACTCCGGTTCGATGCCCTTCGCGCAGCACCACTATCCGTTTGAAAATCACGACCTGTTCAAGCAGCAGTTCCCGGCTCAGTTCATCTCCGAGGCCGTCGATCAGACGAGAGGCTGGTTCTATTCTCTGCTCGCCATATCGACCCTGCTGTTCAACAGAGCTCCCTATGAGAATGTTCTCGTCCTCGGCCACGTTCAGGATGAGAACGGTCAGAAGATGTCGAAGTCCAAGGGCAACGCCGTTGACCCGTTCGACGCACTCAACGCCTACGGCGCGGACGCGGTTCGCTGGTATTTCTACACGAACTCCGCCCCGTGGCTGCCCAACCGCTTCCACGGCAAGGCGGTTATCGAGGGTCAGCGCAAGTTTATGGGCACGCTCTGGAACATCTACGCTTTCTTCGTGCTCTATGCCAATATAGACGAGTTCGACGCTTCTAAGCATGAGCTTCGCAAGGCGGAGGAGCTGCCCACCATGGACAGATGGCTGCTCTCGAGACTCAATACGCTTATCACGACCGTTGACAACTACCTTGCGGATTACTGCATCCCCGAGGCGGCGCGTGCTCTGCAGAACTTCGTCGACGAGATGAGCAACTGGTATGTCCGCCGCTGCCGCGAGCGCTTCTGGGCGCAGGGAATGAGCAGCGATAAGACTGACGCATATATGACCCTTTACACAGCACTTGTCACCGTCTCGAAGCTCGCCGCTCCGATGATACCGTTCATGACGGAGGATATCTACCGCAACCTCGTTTGCAGCGTTGACAAGTCCGCTCCCGAGAGCGTACACCTGTGCGATTACCCCGTTGCGGACGCCGCATATATCGACAAGGCGCTTGAGGAGAGAATGAACGAGGCGCTTAATATAGTCGTGCTCGGCCGTGCCGCAAGAAACGGCGCGAATATCAAGAACCGCCAGCCTCTGGGCAAGATGTTTGTCCGCGCGGACGAGGTGCTCGGCGGCGAATATGCGGAGATAATCAAAGACGAGCTCAATGTCAAGGAACTCGAATTCGTTGACGGCGAGGCAGATTTCGTCAGCTACAGCTTCAAGCCGCAGCTCAAGACCGTCGGCCCGAAATACGGCAGATTCCTCGGAAAGATTAAGGAGCACCTCTCCTCTCTCGACGGCTCGGCCGCCAAGAAGGAGCTCGACGAGAACGGCGCTCTGAAGTTCGATATCGACGGCAATGAAATAGAGCTCGGCATTGACGACCTGCTCATAGACTCCGTTCAGAAGGAGGGCAGCTTTGCTGTCTCCGACTACGGAATCACCGTCGCCATAGACACGAACCTCACCCCCGAGCTTATCGAGGAAGGCTTTGTCAGAGAGATAATCTCGAAGATTCAGACCATGCGCAAGGAGGCTGACTTCGACGTTATGGACAAGATAGTTCTCTATACCGGAGACAACGCAAAGCTCAACGGTATAATCGAGAAGAACGCCGAGTCCATAAAGCACGATGTCCTTGCGGACGAGATAGTCTACTCCCTCGGAGGCGACAGCGCCAAGGAGTGGAACATCAACGGCGAGAAGATGACTCTCGGCGTCAGCAAGAAATAAAAGCAGATTTTTCCGCCGCGTCTTTAATCGGATGCGGCGGATCTTCTCATTTCCGACTCAAAATAAGCCCAATATTTTACAGAGACAAAATAAGCAAAACTGTTGCAATAATGTTACATTTCAACCTATTGTCGAACCGTGTCGGATGTTGTATACTCGTCTCCGTGTGAATTTTCCCGCCCCCCTGCGGCGGGTACGAATCAGGAGGCTATTATTTTGTCAACAACGTATTTCTGTGCCGCACTTGCGACGGGAATGGCGGCGGTCGCCGTTTTCCTTGTCCTGCGAGTGAAGTGCGGCGGCTTCAAGGGACTTTTTTCAAAGGCAACGGCGAGCTTCTTCTTTCTGCTCACGGCGCTCTGCGCGGCGGCGGCAAATCCGGGTCACGGGGTCTATGCGGTGCTTATCGTGTTCGGCCTTGCGCTCGGTCTCTCGGGCGATATCTGGCTTGACCTCAAGTGGATATACAAAGCCGATGCGGATAAGTTTCTGAACGCGGGCTTTATCGCGTTCATGATAGGCCATTTGTTCTATATCGGCGCGGTTTTCGCTTCCTGCGGCAAGTGGACGGCGCTCTCTGTTCTGCTGCCGGTAACAGCGTCGGTCATAGTCTCGCTCGGCAATATCATAATCAGCGAAAAGCTGATGAAGCTGAAATTCGGAAAGTTCAGAGCAATAGTCGGAGTGTATACCTTCTTGCTGTTCATGACCTTTGCCGTGAGCTTTTCCGCCATGATACTCAACTCCTTTGCAAAGCAGTGGATACTCATGTCGGCGGGCGGGCTTCTGTTCGCGTTCTCCGACGCCGTGCTCTCGACCATGTATTTCAAAGAGGGCGGAAACACGAAGGCGAATATAATCATAAACCATGTTTCCTACTATGCGGCGCAGTTCATAATAGCGTCGTCGGTGCTTTTTATAAAATAATCCGAAAAAACGCTTGACAAATACCGCGGGGGCTGTTAAAATAACGAGTACAACAAAGCAGAGTGACGCATTGTGCCGCAGCTCTCACCTCCGGGGTTTTGTCCGCGCGGGTCAATAAGAACGGATTTTTCTGTTGTTTATTGAGCGAGGGCATCTCTGTGCCCTCGCTTTGATTTTTCCGGTAACCCCGGTCAGAGCATATGGAGGTGCTTGGTTATAGGTATCAAAGAAATGCAGATCAATGAAGAGATCACGGACAAAGAGGTTAGGCTTATAGGCAATGACGGTGAACAGCTCGGTATCGTTTCCGCCGCTCAGGCTCAGAAGCTTGCCGCAGAGAGAAATCTCGACCTTGTCAAGATAGCTCCGCAGGCAAAGCCGCCCGTCTGTAAGATCATGGACTACGGCAAATACCGTTTTGAGCAGTCCAAGAGGGAAAAGGAAGCGAAGAAGAATCAGCGTGTGATCGAGATAAAGGAGATCCGCCTTTCACCCAACATTGACGTACATGATTTTGATACGAAGGTCGGTCACGCCAGAAGGTTCCTGACGGCAGGCAACAAGATCAAGGTCTCTATCCGCTTCCGCGGACGCGAGATGACCCACACGGATCTCGGTCTGACCATAATGGCTCAGTTCGCGGAGAAGTGCGGGGACATAGCCTCGGTCGAGAAGCCGGCAAAGCTCGAGGGACGCCAGATGCTCATGTTCCTTGCGCCCAAGAGCGCGAAGTGATTATCCCGGTAAAACACCGGTCAAAAAGTTGAAGGAGGAAAAGAACTCATGCCCAAGATTAAAACTCACAGCGGTGCTAAAAAGCGCTTCAAGCTGTCAAAAAACGGTAAGCCGATACGTGCACACGCAAACAAGTCTCACATCCTTACCAAGAAGAACACCAAGCGTAAGAGAAATCTTCGCAAGACTTCTGTTGCCGGCACCACCAATGTCAAGCAGATAAAGAAGCTTATCCCTTACAAATAAGAGACAGCCAACCACTCATTAATTATTCGGAGGTAGAAAACCATGGCACGTATCAAAGGTGCAACAATGACTCGCAAGAGAAGAAATAAAGTTCTGAAGCTTGCCAAGGGCTACTATGGCTCAAAGCACAGCCTTTTCAAGACCGCCAAGCAGGCTGTCATGAAGAGCGGCCAGTATGCTTACATCGGCCGTAAGCAGAAGAAGCGTGACTTCCGCCGCCTGTGGATCGCAAGAATCTCGGCAGCAGCGAAGCTCAACGGCATGAACTATTCCACGTTCATCAACGGTCTGAAGAAGGCCGGCATCGATCTCAACCGCAAGATGCTCTCCGAGATCGCCATAAGCGATCCCGCCGCTTTCACCGCTCTGACCGAGCAGGCCAAGGCTGCCCTCAAGTAAGTGATCGGAGATTTTCGGTTAGATACTCAATCTGAAAGTTAAGGGGCTGCTCAGCAGTCCCTTATTTTATATCGGAGGAAAGAAGATGGAATTTGAAAAGATCTCGTCGCGTTCCAACGAAAAGGTGAAGCTTTTTCGGCATCTGTCGCAGAGTGCCTCGTTCCGCAGGGAGACGGGGCTGTTTGCGCTTGAGGGCGCACGCCTGTGCTCGGATGTCGCAAAGACCGGGATAGAGATAAAGACCGCGTTCTTCACCAAAGAGGCGCTTGAAAAGTACCCCGACTATATTTCGGCCGTGGCTGACCGCGCCGAGCAGTCGTTCGAGATACCGCACGAGCTCGCCGGAACGCTCTCCGATACCCGCGAGGCGCAGGGCGTTTTCTGCATCTGCGTCAAGCGAAAAGAGGCTGAAATCGAGACTATCGACCCCAAGGGGACATATATAGCCCTCGACAATATGCAGGATCCGTCGAACCTCGGCGCGGTGCTGAGAACGGCGGAGGCGTTCGGCATGAGCGGCGTCATAGTCGGCGGCGGCTGCGATATATATAACCCGAAGGCGCTGCGTGCCGCTATGGGTTCTTCAATGCGAATTTCTGTTTTGACAACGGGAAATTTGCCCTCTCTCTTGATTTTTGCCGCCAAAAAGGGTATGCTTACCTTAGCTTCCACGCCCTCCGACGGGGCGAAAAGCATAACGGACATGAGCTTTTCGGGCTCCGTTATCTGCGTTGTGGGCAACGAGGGCAGCGGAATTTCGCCCGAGGTTGCGAGCGCCTGCACTCTGCCCGTGACCATTCCTATGCGCGGGCGTGCCGAGTCTCTCAACGCGGCGGCGGCCGCCGCAGTGCTCATGTGGGAGCTGACAAAATAACAAACGGAGGCTTCAATGGACAAGAAGGCCTACTGGCTCTGGCTCCGGGAAGCTCTCGGCGCAGGAGCCGTAACAGATGAGATTACCGCTGTGTTTCCATCCCCCGAGGAGATGTATTCAAAGGGCGAGATAGAATGGCGATTGAGCGGTGTACTCACCAATAAGCAAATAGAAAGACTCAGGCAATGCTCTCCCGAAAAGGCGCAGGGCATTGTTGATGTTTGCCGCGAGAACGGCTGGAGCATACTCACGCCCGACGATGAGGACTATCCGCAAAAGCTCAGAAATCTGCGCAATATGCCGCTTTCGCTCTTCGTCAAGGGCGACATAAAACGGGTGACGCAGCGCGTATGCATAGCCGTTGTCGGCACGCGAAAGGCGTCGTTTCAGGGCAGCTATCTCGCGCACCGCTATGCCGCGGCGCTGGCGTATGCGGGAATCTGCGTGGTCTCGGGCGCGGCGACGGGCATTGACAGCTGCGCGCACAACGGCGCGCTCGACTCCGGCGGAGTCACGGCGGCGGTGCTCGGCTGCGGCTTCGGGCATAAATATCTCATGGAGAACGAGTATCTGCGCGAATGTGTCGCTCAAAACGGCGCTCTGATAACGGAGTTTCCGCCCGGCTTTCCCGCCTCGGCGCGGACATTTCCCGTAAGAAACAGGATAATCTCGGGGCTCTGCGACGCCACAATAGTCATAGAGGCGGGAGTCAAGAGCGGCTCGCTCATAACGGCGAACTGCGCTATCGAGCAGGGACGCGAGGTGTTTGCTCCGCCCGGCGATGTATTCAACTCGTCCTATGCCGGCGCGAACAGGCTCATAAGAGACGGCGCAAGACCGCTTCTGTCGATTTACGATCTGATAACCGAATACGCCATGAGATATCCCGACAGGATAAAGCCGGAGAATATGGAAAAGGCGCTCGAATATCTGAGTGGCAAGCGCGAGCTGACGCCGGAGCAGGCGAAGGAGCCGCCCAAAACCGTCGAGCGGCCGCACGAATCGGTCAAAAAGTTCGAGCCTGAGCCGAAGCCCGAGGAATTCAGGGTCAAAAAGCTCGTGTCCATACCCGTCGGGTTGTCGGACAAGGCGAAGAAAATATACGAAGCAATGGGAGAAGAACCTCTGTTTGCAGACGAGATAGCGGCTAAGACCGGATTTACGCCGTGGGAGGTCGTCAGCGCGATGACCGAGCTGGAGCTCGAAGATCTCGTGTGTCTGTGCGCAGGGAAACGATACAAAAAAATTTGAACAGGGGAGCAAACGAAATGTCCACTTTAGTTATAGTCGAGTCGCCCGCAAAGGCGAAAACAATCAAAAAATATCTCGGACCCGGCTATGAGGTAGTAGCCTCCATGGGCCATGTCCGCGACCTGCCCGCGGCGAAGCTCAGCGTCGACGTCAAAAACGGCTTTACGCCGAAATACGCTGTTATAAAAGGAAAAGAGAAGCTCGTCAGCGAGCTGAAAAAAGACGTTGCAAGCAGCGATAAAGTCATTCTCGCAACCGACCCCGACCGCGAGGGAGAGGCTATATCCTGGCACCTGTCAACGCTGCTCGACCTTGATCTCAATGACAAAAACCGAGTCACCTTCAACGAGATAACCAAGACGGGAATCAAAAACGGCATGGATAATCCCCGCGCCGTAGATATGAACCTTGTCAACGCGCAGCAGGCGAGAAGAATACTTGACAGACTCGTCGGCTACCGTTTGAGTCCGTTTGTCTCGCAGAAGATACGCCGCGGTCTCTCCGCAGGGCGCGTTCAGAGCGTCGCGGTGCGCATGATAGTAGACCGCGAGGAGGAGATCCGCGCGTTCAAGCCCGAGGAATATTGGACTATAGACGCGAAGTTCACCGCCCCGTCGCGCAAGGTGTTTTCCGCATCGTTTTACGGTGACGAGAGCGGCAAGATAAAGATAGAGAACAAGGAGCAGTCGGACGCTATACTCGGCCGTCTCGACGGAGCTTCATATACGGTAAAGACTCTCAAAAAGGGCACGAGGAAGAAGAATCCCGCGCCGCCCTTTACCACATCGACCCTCCAGCAGGAGGCGTCGAGGAAGCTGAGCTTCCAGACGCAGAAGACGATGCGCACCGCGCAGGAGCTCTATGAGGGCGTCGACGTTCAGGGTATAGGCACCACCGGTCTTATAACCTACATGAGAACCGACTCTCTGAGAATCTCCGAGGAGGCGCGCGCCCAGGCGGCCGCCGCTATCGAGGAGCTTTTCGGCAAGGAGTATCTGCCCGACAAGCCCCGCTATTATAAAACCGGAGCCAACGCGCAGGACGGCCACGAGGCTATCCGCCCCGCAAATCCGTCGATAACCCCCGAGCGCGTCAAGGACTCCCTGACCTCGGATCAGTATAAGCTCTACAATCTCATCTGGAAGCGCTTCATGGCGAGCCTTATGGCGAGCTGCGTGCAGGATACGGCGAAGCTCGAAATAGCGGGCGCCAACGAGAAGGACGCCGCCGAGGGCAAATACTGCCTGTTCACCGCCGCCGGTTATTCCGTGCGCTTTGACGGTTTTACAAAGCTGTATGAGATAAACGACGATGAGGCCAAGAGCTCGCTCTTGCCCGAGATAAAGGTCGGCGACACGGCGAAGCTCAAGGAGCTGCTCCCCTCGCAGCATTTCACCTCACCCCCTCCGCGCTTCACCGAAGCGTCGCTCGTCAAGGAGTTTGAGGAAAAGGGTATCGGCAGACCGAGCACCTATTCAACCATAATCACAACCATAGTCAAGAGAAACTATGTCAAGCGCGAGTCCAAGCAGTTCGTGCCCACAGAGCTCGGCGAGGCGACTACGAAGCTGCTCAAGGAGAAATTCCCGCGCATAGTCAACGTCAAGTTCACCGCGCAGATGGAGGATATGCTTGACCGCGTCGATTCCGGCGATGTCGATTATGTCTCCGTCCTCGACGATTTCTACGGCGAGTTCGAGAAGTCGCTCGACAAGGCCAAGACCGAGATGAAGGATGTCAAAATTCAGCTCGAGGAGGATGTGACCGACATTCCCTGCGAGAAATGCGGCAGAATGATGGTCATAAAGACCGGGCGCTACGGCAGATTCCTTGCCTGCCCCGGCTATCCCGAGTGCAAGAACGCGAAGCCGCTCGTGCTCGAGACCAACGCCAAGTGCCCCAAGTGCGGCGCAAAGGTCATAGAGAGAAAGACTAAAAAGGGATACACCTTCTACGGCTGCTCGAATTGGCCGGGCTGCGACTTCATGACCTGGGATAAGCCCACGGACGAGGTCTGCCCGCAGTGCGGCAAATCGCTGTTCAAAAAGAAGGGCGGCATTGTCGAGTGCCTCAACGAGGGCTGCGGCTACACCAAGAAGAGCGCAAGAAAAGGTAAAAAAACCGATGAATAAAGCTACCGTTATAGGAGCGGGCTTTGCGGGCGTTGAGGCCGCAAGGCAGCTCTCGCGCGCGGGGATAAGAGTTACCCTGTGCGAGATGAAGCCGCAGAAATTCTCGCCCGCCCATTCGAGCCCGAATTTTGCCGAGCTCGTCTGCTCAAACTCCTTCAAGGCTCTGCGCACCGCGAGCGCCGCAGGGGAGCTCAAGGCGGAGATGGAGCTGTTAGGCTCTCTCTGCGTGAGCTGCGCCAAGGCGACAGCCGTTCCCGCGGGCGGAGCGCTCGCCGTTGACAGGGACGGGTTTTCCGACCTTGTGACAAAGACGGTCGAGGCTGACCCGCTTATAGAGGTCGTCCGCGGCGAGGTGACGGAGATACCCACCGACGGCATTGTTATAATCGCCGCAGGGCCGCTCGCGTCCGACGCGCTGTCCGGGGAGATAGAAAAGATATGCCCCGGGCATCTGAGCTTCTACGATGCGGCGGCGCCGATAGTCTCGGCTCAGAGCCTCGATATGTCCTGCGCGTTTAAGCAGTCGCGCTATGACCGCGGCGGCGAGGACGACTATATAAACTGTCCGCTCAGCAAAGAGGAGTACGAGGCCTTTTATGAGGCTCTTGTCGGCGCACAGAGCGCGGAGACTCACTCGTTTGACAAGCGCAAGGGCGTCTACGAGGGCTGTATGCCCATAGAGGTCATGGCGCTGCGCGGTCAGGATACCATACGCTTCGGCCCGATGAAGCCCGTCGGCCTGCGTGACCCGCACACGGGACACAGACCGTGGGCGGTGCTCCAGCTCAGAAAAGAGAATTCGGCGGGCACTTTATATAATCTCGTCGGCTTCCAGACGAATCTGAAATTCGGCGAGCAGAAGCGGGTTTTCTCCATGATACCCGCGCTCAAAAATGCGGAGTTCGTGCGCTTCGGCGTCATGCACCGCAACACCTTCATAAATTCGCCAAAGCTCCTCAATGCGGATTTCTCGCTCAGGAGCGACAGACGTATATTTTTCGCGGGTCAGATAACCGGCGTGGAGGGCTATATGGAGTCCGCCGCCTCGGGAATCCTCGCCGGCATAAACGCCGCGCGGCAGATGCAGGGGAAAGCTCCGTTCGTCATGCCCGCGGACACCGTCATGGGTGCGCTCGCACGCTATATAAGCGACGGGAGCGTGACTGATTTTCAGCCCATGGGCGCAAACTTCGGAATACTTCCGCCCCTCGGCGAGCGAATCCGCTCGAAGCAGGAGCGATATGAAAAAATCTCGCAGAGAGGCTTGGAATCCGCGAGAAAATATATCGAAGGAGAGAATGAAGAATGAAGATAATAGTTGATGCTTTCGGCGGCGACAATGCACCCCTCGAGATAATCAGGGGCAGCCGTAGCGCAAAGAACGATTTCGGCGTTGATATAGCGCTCGTCGGAGACAAGGAGAAGATTTTTTCCTGCGCCGCGCAGAATAAGATTTCGCTCAACGACATTGATATCATCGACGCGCCCGACGTTATCGCCATGACCGACCAGCCGGGCGAGATACTCAAGAGCAAGAAAGAAAGCTCCATGGCAGTCGGACTTCAGGCTCTTGCGGACGGCAAGGGCGACGCGTTCGTCAGCGCGGGCTCGACAGGCGCTTTGGTCATGGGCGCAACATTTATCGTCAAGCGCATAAGGGGCGTTAAGCGTCCCGCGATAGGCAGCGTCCTGCCCTCGAACGATAAGCCGTTCCTCCTGCTCGACTGCGGCGCGAACGCGGACTGCACCGCGGAGCACTTAAAGCAGTTCGCTCAGATGGGCGCGATATACTCGGAGAAATTCGTCAAGGTTCAGTCGCCGCGCGTGGCGCTCGCCAATATCGGCACCGAGGACAGCAAGGGCGACCGCCTGCGCCATGAGGCGTTTGACCTTCTCAAGGATACGAAAGAAATCAACTTCATCGGCAACGTCGAGACTCGCGACGTGCCCTACGGCTGCTGCGACGTGCTCGTTGCGGACGGCTTTACGGGCAACATTATCCTCAAGCTCTATGAGGGTGTCGCGGGCGCGATGATGGCAAATATCAAGAGCATATTCAAAAAGAGCTCGATAACCATGCTCGCCGCCATGATGGTCAAGGGCGGACTGCTCGCGCTCAAGGTGAGAATGGATTATTCCGAGTTCGGCGGCGCGCCGCTGCTCGGAGTCAACGGCGTTGTCATAAAGGCGCACGGCTCGTCCGACGCAAAGGCTATCCGCAACGCCATAAAGCAGGCCAAGACCTGCGCAGAAAAAAATATAGTCGGCACCATCGCACAGAGCGTCAGGGACGCGGCCGACGCGGAGTAATAAAATGGACAACAGAGAACTTGAAAAGAGAATAGGCTATACTTTTAAGAACAAAAAGCTGCTCATAGAGGCGCTGACCCACTCGTCATACGCCAACGAGCGGCAGGACGGCACGCGCTGCAACGAGCGGCTTGAATTTCTGGGCGACTCGGTGCTCGGCTTTATCTCCGCCGAGCATTTCTTCCATCACTTTAAGCACCTGCCTGAGGGCGAGCTGACCAAGAGACGCGCTTATTTCGTCTGCGAGAAGTCGCTGAGCGAATTTGCGCGCACTCTCGGTATCGGTGAGTTTCTGCTCTTCGGCAAGGGCGAGGTACTCACCGGCGGCAAGGATCGCCCGTCCATACTCGCCGATGCATTCGAGGCGGTGCTTGCAGCCATATATCTCGACGGCGGCATAGAGCCTGCGAAGAAATTCGTGTTCCGCTTTATAGACAAGGCGGACGAGGAGAAGCCGGCGGTCACCGACTATAAGACCACCTTGCAGGAAATAGTCCAGCGCAACCCCGAGGAGGCGGTGGAGTATGTCCTCGTAGGCGAGAGCGGCCCCGATCACAATAAGACCTTCAGCGTCGAGGTTCACCTCAACAGCAACGTCATCGGCCGTGGCTCGGGACGCAGCAAGAAGATAGCCGAGCAGGCGGCCGCAAAAGAGGCTCTCCAGCTCATGGGACTCAAGTCATGAAGCATATAAACGTCTCCGTCTTTGTGCCCCATGCGGGCTGCCCTCATCAGTGCAGCTTCTGCAATCAGAGGAGCATTTCGGGCGCTGCGAGTCAGCCGACGGCGCAGGATGTGCGCGATGCGGCGCTCGTCGCCATGCGCTCGTCACCCGAGGGGATAAAGGACGGAGAGATAGCGTTTTTCGGCGGCAGCTTTACGGCTATCGACCGGGATTATATGACCGAATTGCTCTCGGCGGCGCAGGAGTTCATAGGCGAAAACGGCTTCAGGGGCATAAGAATATCCACCCGCCCGGATGCCGTTGACGGGGAGATCTGCGATATCCTCGAGAAATACCGCGTCACGGCGGTCGAGCTCGGCGCACAGAGCACCGACGACAGGGTGCTCGCGATGAACCGCAGAGGGCATACGCGCGAGGATATCTTCCGCTCGGCGCGGCTTTTAAAGGAACGCGGCTTTGAAACGGGGCTCCAGATGATGACGGGGCTCTACGGCTCGACGGACGAGGACTGCATGAACACGGCGCGGGATATAATCTCCCTCGCGCCCGATACGGTCAGGATATACCCGACGGTAGTTATAGAGCATACGGAATTGGCCGAGCTTTTCAGGCGCGGCGAATACCGCCCGCAGACTCCCGAGGAGGCGGCGGTGCTCTGCGCCCAGCTCCTGCCGATGTTTGAGAAAGCGGGAATAAGAGTTATAAGGCTCGGGCTTCACTCCGGCGGCGATGTCGAAGGCTCTTTCGTCGCGGGCGCATATCATCCGGCTCTGCGCGAGATGTGCGAGGGGCATATATATTTTGATATCATCTCAAAGGCGCTCGCCGGCAGGGAGAGGGGCAGGTACATAATATATGTCGCCCCGCGCGAGGTGTCAAAGGCCGCCGGACAGAGGCGGTGCAACCTCGAAAAGCTAAAAGAACTCGGCTACGAATGCAGGATAAAAGAGAGCGCAAGGCTCACTGCACGCGACATAGATTTGAAAAAAGTCAACTTATTATAAAGGCAGGCAAATAAATGTTACTCAAAGCACTCGAACTGCAGGGCTTCAAATCCTTTCCCGACAAGACGACTCTTGAATTCGGCAAAGGCATAACCGCCGTCATAGGGCCCAACGGCTCCGGTAAGAGCAATATCTCCGACGCCGTTCGCTGGGTTCTCGGCGAGCAGTCCTCAAAGAGCCTGCGCGGCTCGAAAATGGAGGACGTCATATTCGGCGGCACGTCGCTCAGAAAGGCGATGGGCTTTGCCGAGGTCACTCTGCGCCTCGATAACGCCGACCGCACCCTGAATAACTGCGACAAGGACGAGGTCTCCGTCACCCGCCGCTATTACCGCTCGGGTGAGAGCGAGTATCAGCTGAACGGCGAGACAGTGCGTCTGCGCGATATCCATGAGCTGTTTATGGACACGGGACTCGGGCGCGACGGCTACTCAATGGTCAGCCAGGGCAGAGTCGCCGACCTTATCTCGTCGCGCTCCCCGCAGAGGCGGGATATGCTTGAGGAGGCGGCGGGAATCTCCCATTTCAGATACCGCCGGGCAGACGCAACGCGCAGACTCGAGCAGGCGGAGGAAAACCTCGTGCGCCTGCGCGATATACTGACCGAGCTTGAAGGCCGTGTCGGACCGCTCAAAACGCAGAGCGAAAAGGCGCAGAAGTTCTTGGTTCTCGCAGGGGAAAAGAAGGAGCTGGAGATAGGTCTTTGGCTCAAGACGATAGAGCGCTCCCGCGAGGGCTTGAGGGCGCAGGAGGATAAAATATCTCTCGCCGCCGCCGACTATGAGCAGGCGGAGCGCGAGCTTGAGAGAATATCGGCTCAGATAGAGGAGCTGATGAGCACGGGTAGCGGAATAACCGTGCAGATAGAGGAGCTGCGCACGAAGGCAGCCTCCGACGAGGAGCAGGCGACTGCGGTTGACGGCAGAATAGCCGTTGAGCGCAATAACCTTTCCCATAACCGCGAAACGATAGAGAGAATACAGCGCGACATGGAGGCGGCGACCGCCACAGAGCAGCACCTTGACGACCAGATAACGGCCGCAGAAAAAGAGATAGCCGAGATAAACGGGCAGATTGAAAACTGCCGCTTGCAGCTGCTCGAGCTGCTTGACAGCACCGGTAAGCTCAAGGAGCAGGAGAGTGCGATAACCGCAGAGCGCGACAGCGCTGAGGCGCAGGCGAAAACCGTAAACGAAGCCCTCTCCGCGGCGAGAATCGAGCAGAGCACGGCGCGTTCCTCCGCGGAGGAAATAGCGGCGCGCATGAGCACCGTTGACGAGGTCATAGCCTCGCGCGGCGGTTTGCTCGACGCCCTTCGCGAGCAGGCTGAGGTCAGCCGAAAAAATCTCGATGCGTGCCTTGAAAACATAGAATCGCTTTCAAATTCGATAGACGGCTACTCCATGATAGTGCGCTCCCGCGCCGAAAAGGCGGAGAAGCTGCGCCGCGAGCTCGACGCCGCCACGCTCGATATCCATCAGAAGCAGGCGCGGATAAGAATGCTCGAGGATCTTGAGAAGAACATGGAAGGCTATTCGGGCTCCGTCAAGGCGGTCATGCGCGAGGCAAAGCGCGCAACGCTGCGCGGTATTCACGGCCCCGTGTCCCAGCTGATAACCGTCGACGCGAAATACGCCGCGGCGGTCGAGACGGCTCTCGGAGCCGCCGTGCAGAACATAGTTACCGACGACGAGGCGGCCGCGAAGCGCGCCATAGCCTACCTTAAAGAGAGCCGTGCGGGACGCGCGACCTTCCTGCCGATGACGACGATAAAGCCGCGCCCGTTCAGAGAGGACGGACTCGACTCCTGCGCGGGCTTTATAGATATGGCGGACAGACTCCTTCGCTGCGACGACGAGTATCTGCCGATAATCAGAAGCCTGCTCGGGCACACCGCCGTTGCCGACAATATCGACAGCGCGATAGCCATATCCAAGCGCTTCGGTCACCGCTTCAAGGTCGTCACGCTCGACGGTCAGGTCATGAATGCGGGCGGCTCGATGACGGGCGGTTCGCGCGGTCAGAATGCGGGAATACTCAGCCGCGGCAACGACATAGAGCAGCTCAAAAAGACAGTTGCGAAGCTCGAAAAGGAGCTTGCCGAGAGGCAGGAAAAATATAAGGAGCTTTCCGGAGAGGTCTCGGCGGCGCAGGCCGAATATGACGGCGTGACAGCCGAGCTTCAAAAAGCGCAGGAGGAAAAGATTCGCCGCGAGGGTGAGCTGCGCATGATAGACGACAAGATAGAGACCTCCGAATCGGCGCTCAACGACCTCGAAGCGGAGAAGAGAAACGCCGCAGAGCGCACAGCAAAGCTTGAGGAAATCCGGGCGCAGGCGCAGGAGAAGATAGACGGGCTGACCGCGGAGCTCGACCGCGTAACCGAAAAGATAACAGAGATAGATTCGCGCCGCGACGAGTTGCTCAGCACCCGCGAGAAGAACGCCGATATGGAGAGCAGCATAAACCTCAGCATCCTGGCCTTCAAAAAGGATGTTCAGGCTAAGGAAGAGGCTATCGGAACGCTCAAGCGCCGCAGAAGCTCCCATGAGGGTCACGCCGACGAGCTCAAGGCGGAGATAGATTCGATAACGGAGCAGATGACCGCGACTAACGAGCTTATCGAACAGCTCAAGGTCGAGGCTGCGGGTCTGCGCGAGGAAGCGCAGCAGAAGAAAGACGAGATATCCGAGCTCGTCCGAAAGCGCAGCGGCGTCGAGGGCGAGAGCACCAAACTGCGCTCGCAGGAGCGTTCGGTCAGCGACAGGAGAGAGAGACTGTCCGGCGAACGGGCAAGGCTCGAGGAGCGCCGCGATTCAATGCAGCGCGAGCTTGAAAACGCGCAGAACAAGCTCTATGACGAATATCAGCTCACGCGCCGCGAGGCGGAGGAGCTCGGCATAGTCATAGAGGACGCGCAGAAGGCACAGCGCGACCTGAACGACATAAAGAACAAGATAAGAGCCCTCGGCAACGTCAATGTCGGCGCTATCGAGGAATATAAAGAGGTCTCCGAGCGCTACGAGTTCATGAAGACGCAGATAGACGATGTGGAGAGCTCGCGCGCGGAGCTGCTCGCCTTGATAGGCGACCTCACGGGCAAGATGTCGGAGCGCTTCAGAGAGCAGTTTGACCGCATAAACAGTATCTTCGGTCAGACCTTCTCGGAGCTGTTCAGCGGCGGAAAGGCGGAGCTCATACTTGAAAATCCGCTCGATGTGCTCGAATGCGCCATTGAGATAAAGGTTCAGCCCCCGGGCAAGAATGTTCAGAATATAGACCTGCTTTCGGGCGGTGAAAAAGGACTTGCGGCTATCGCGCTGCTGTTCTCCATTCTCAAGGTCACGCCCGCGCCGTTCTGCTTCTTCGACGAGGTCGAGGCTGCGCTCGACGATGTCAACGTCACGCGCTACGCGCAGTATGCCCGCCGCATGACGAAGAACACGCAGTTTATCCTCATCACGCACAGACGCGGCACCATGGAGGAGGCGGATGTCCTCTACGGAGTCACAATGCAGGAGGACGGAGTGTCCAAACTGCTCGAGCTCAAGACCGCCGAAATGGCAAAGAAGCTCGGACTGACACAGTGAGATATAATATATCAGCGCACAAAAGCCTGCACCGGCGGTGGCCGGCAAGGAAAAATGATATTCACCCTGCCGATAATTCTCTCTGTTCTCTCTCGGCTTTTGGTAAGCCGCAGCCCTCGTTGAGGCACTCAACAAAGCCGTCTGCTTTTATATGCGCCTAAACAAAACTCAAACAAAACAGGAAGCCGAAGCAAATCTTCGACTTCCTGTTTTATTATATCTAAATTTATTCGAGCTCGAATGCGCCGGTGTAGAGGCGGTAATATGTGCCCTTTTCGGCGATGAGTTTTTCGTGATTGCCGCGCTCGATTATTCTGCCGTGGTCGAGTACCATTATGACGTCAGAGTTCTGGACGGTCGAGAGACGGTGCGCTATGACAAAGACCGTGCGGCCTTTCATCAGCTTATCCATGCCGCCCTGAACAAGAGCCTCGGTGCGCGTATCTATCGAGGAGGTCGCCTCGTCGAGGATCATGACGGGCGGGTCGGAGACCGCCGCTCGGGCTATGGATATAAGCTGGCGCTGACCCTGCGAGAGCCCCGAGCCGTCGCCCTTGAGCACGGTGCTGTAGCCGTCGGGGAGCATACGGATAAAGCCGTCCGCGTTGGCGAGCTTCGCAGCCTCTATGCACTGCTCATCCGTGGCTGAGGGATTGCCGTAGCGGATATTCTCCATGACCGTGCCCGTAAACAGGTTGACATCCTGGAGCACGACGCCGAGACTGCGGCGCAGGTCCGCTTTCTTTATCTTGTTGATGTTTATTCCGTCATAGCGAATTTTGCCGTCCGCTATGTCATAGAAGCGGTTGATAAGATTGGTTATCGTAGTCTTGCCCGCGCCCGTGGCGCCGACAAAGGCGACCTTCTGACCCGGCTCTGCGTAGAGCGTGATGTCGTGGAGGACTTCCTTTTCGGGCGTGTAGCCGAAATCGACATGATCGAGCACGACCTGACCCTCGAGCTTTGTGTAGGTCAGGGTGCCGTCGCCGTGCGGGTGCTTCCATGCCCACATTCCGGTGTGCTCATTGACTTCGACTATCTCGCCGTTCTCCTCTTTTGCGTTGACGAGGGTGACATAACCGTCGTCCGTCTCGGGCTTTTCGTCCATGAACGTGAATATACGCTCGGCACCCGCGAGGGCGTTGACGATGGAGTTGAACTGATTTGATATCTGGGAAATCGGGTTTATAAAGTTGCGCGAGAGCACGAGGAACGAGGCTATCATGCCCAAAGACACGGTGTTCACGCCCGTGAGCCCGAGGTTCTTCGTTCCGGCTATCGCCATATACGAGCCTATAACGGCTATGAGTATATAGAGAAAGTATCCGAACGCGTTGGTCATGGGCATCATCGAGGTCGCGTGACCGTTTGCGCTCGCCGCGTTGTGCTCCCAAACGGAGTTGCGCTGCTTCATCTCTTTTTTGGACTGCTCCTCGTGGCAGAATACTTTTATAACCTTCTGCCCGTTTATCATCTCTTCAATGTAGCCGTCGAGGTCGGCTATGGACTTCTGCTGAGCGACGAAATATGCGCCGCTCTTGCCGATAACCTTCTTGATGAGCTGCATGATAATGACAAGCGACAGGCAGACGACAACAGTCAGTCCGACGCTGATATAGAGCATGCAGCAGAATACCGCCGCGACGGTGAACGCAGAAGAAATCAGCTGACCCATCGACTGCGCGAGCATCTGGCGCAGGGTATCGGTATCGTTTGTGTAGAGGCTCATCGTGTCGCCGTGGGTGTGTGAGTCGAAATATCTTATCGGCAGGCGCTGCATCTTCTCGAACATCTCATCGCGTATGGTCTTGAGCGTTCCCTGCGCTATGGTGACCATGCGACGGTTGTAGATAAGCGTCGAGAGCGTGCCGATGAGATAGATAACTGCCATGGTTATCAGCGCGCGAATGAAGCCGGAGAAGTCGGGTGATGACTGACCGACCATCGGGGTTATATAATCGTCGATAAGCGTCTGGAGGAACATCGATGACGCCGCACCCGCAACTGCGCTGAGCAGGATGCAGATTGTGACGAGGACTATCGTGCCCTTATAATTTTTGAGATAAGAGAGCAGACGCTTGAGCGTTTTCTTGTCGAGCTTTCTGGGCTGCATTCCGGGTCCGCCGGGCATGCCCTTGGGTCCGCCGTGCATAGGCATAGGCTTACTCATCGTCGTTTCCTCCCTTCTGCTGGGATTCATAAACTTCGCGATAGATATCGCAGGATTTCAGCAGTTCGTCATGCGTGCCCTGCGCGATTATTCTGCCGTTGTCGAACACGAGTATTTTGTCCGCGTTCTGAACCGAGCTTATGCGCTGGGCGATGACTATCTTAGTCGTATCGGGCATATACTGCGAAAGTCCCTTTTGAATCAGCGCGTCGGTGTGGGTATCGACGGCGCTTGTCGAGTCGTCGAGAATGAGCACCTTGGGATTCTTGAGCAGGGCGCGCGCTATGCACAGCCTCTGCTTCTGACCGCCGGAGACGTTCGTGCCGCCCTGTTCGATATAGGTGTTGTAGCCGTCGGGCATCGCGCTGACGAATTCATCCGCCTGAGCGAGCTCGCAGGCGTGCTTTATTTCATCATCGGTCGCGTTCTCGTTGCCCCAGCGCAGGTTCTCGGATATCGTGCCGGAGAACAGCTCGTTCTTCTGGAGCACCATTGCGACCGAGTTTCTCAGGGTGTCGAGATCGTAGCTTCTGACATCCACGCCGCCGAGCATCACTTCACCGCCCGTTACATCGTAAAGGCGCGGGATGAGCTGGACGAACGAAGACTTCGACGAACCCGTGCCGCCGATTATGCCGACCGTCTCGCCGGAGGCTATATGCACGTTGACATTGTCGAGCACCTTTGTATCCGTCTTTGAAGCATAGGCGAAGTTGACATTTTTATAATCTATCTCGCCGTCTTTGACTTCGAGAACGGGGTTCGCGGGGTTCGAGATATCGGTCTTTTCGTTGAGTATCTCAGCTATACGCTGAGCGGAAGAACTCGCGATTATCATCATGGCAAAGACCATGGAGAGCATCATGAGGCTCATGAGTATCTGCATGGCGTAGGTGAACAGCGCGGTAAGCGAGCCCGTAGTCAGACCGAGTGCTGCGTTGTTGCCGCTGGCGATGACCGCCTTCGCGCCGAGCCACGAGATGAGTATCATGCAGGTATACATGCAAACCTGCATGATCGGCGAGTTGAGCGCGATAAGGCGCTCCGCTTTTGCGAAGTCTTTGTATATCTTCTCGGATATCTTCTCGAATTTGCTTATCTCGTGATCTTCCTGATTGAAGGACTTGACGACTCTTATGCCGCGCACATTCTCCTGAACGACGTTGTTGAGCTCATCGTAGGTGTGGAAAACGCGCTTGAACACGGGGTGCACCTTGATGATTATCAGCACGAGCAGAGCCGCGAGGACAGGTATAATCGCAATAAACATAAGCGAAATCTGGCTGTCTATTCTGAACGAGACTATCATGGCGAAAATCAGCATAACCGGTCCGCGTATTGCTATTCTTATAAGCATCTGATAGGCGTTCTGTACATTCGTGACATCCGTCGTCAGTCTCGTAACGATGGACGCCGTTGAAAATTTATCGATGTTCGAAAACGAAAACGTCTGCACGTTGTCATACATATCGCTGCGCAGATTCGCGCCGAAGCCCGCGGACGCACGCGCGCCGAGGAACGCCGCCAGCATTCCCGTGACCATCTGAAACACGGCGAGGCAAAGCAATATAAGGCCGTACTTCCAAACCATGGACATTACTCCGCCCTCGATGCCGTTGTCGATAAGTCCCGACATACACAGCGGAATAACTATCTCGAACACGACTTCAAACGCGGACAAAAAGACGGTTATCCACGAAACCTTTTTGTACTCGCGCATACTCTTTTGCAGAGTTTTTATCATATTCTCACTCCCTCTTTACTTCTTTGCTCCACTCTCCGCACAGCAGCCTTGACCGTCGTCTATCCCGAGGTTTTTGCATATCCTCGAAAGATATCCGCACAGCTGCTCCGTTTCCTCGTCTGTGAACGATTTCAGCATCTCCCGTTCACTCAAATCTATAGAACGGCGTATTTCGAGGTTTATGTCCCTGGATTTGTCGGTTAAGCGGACTAACTTGTTTCTCTTGTCCGCCGGGTCGGCGCAGGTCGACAGAAATCCGCCCTGCTCCATGCGCGTGACTATTCCGACTACCGTCGGATGCGAGACATGTGCGTAATCCTCGATTTCTTTTTGCGTCGCCTGCCCGCCGTGCTCTGCGAGGAATCTCAGAATACGCGACTGCGCAAAGGTCAGCCCGTGCTTGCTCAGTCCCGCATCGGCGTTGGCTTTCAGACGGTTGTCTATGAGCTTAAAGAAATATCCGATGTGCTCCATAGCGATCTCCTTTCCGCAAAAAATCCGTTCGGCATAATATTAAGTGTAGCACGCTACATATTATACATATATGAGCGCCGATTGTCAACAATATGTTTGTAAACAATTTGTGACCTCGGCGCCGAAGTTTTTTATGTTTTATTTTCGTTTAATCTAAAGACGGTGCGAATGAGCTCGGACGCGGCGCGGATACCCTGTTCATCGGGGTTCATGAGCAGCAGGCGCGACGTGCCGCCGATACAGAAGATTATCTTCTCCTTGCGCTCCGGCTCGTCATCGTCGTTTAGATATATTTTGAAGAGAGCCGCCTCGGCGTCGTTTAGCAGAGATGCGATATCGCCGCCGTAGAGCGCGTTTAGGAGCCGCTCCTCGCGCAGGATAGCGCCGACCAACTCGGAGACGAAGGCGTAGGTGTCGCTGAACGCCTTCTCCGCGCAGTCGCAGCGGCTAAGGATATCGGCAACCGTCTCGCGGCAGATGTGGCGGTGCAGGCTCTCCATGGTGTCGTAGTGGGAATAGAAGGTAGTTTTGTTGATAAGCGCCTCCCGGCACAGGTCGCTGACCTTGACGGGCGACGGGTCGCGCATACGCATATCGACATAGGTGTGGACTATCAGCCGCTCCGTTTTGATATAGCGCAGATCGTTTTTATTTGCCATTTAACCGCCTCTTTTCGGAATAAGTTGCTTATATTACCAAAGTGCGAAAATGTTTCTTGATTAAACAACTTTCGTTGCTTATAATGTTAGCACATACTGAAAAACATTACAAGGGGGAGTGCGCCGAATGAACAGAAAAGACCGTAAGGACCGCACGGTTTATATCATGCTCACCGATTATCCAGACAAAGTCTCGCGGGCAATAAAAAGAGTCGGTCTTTGGGAATACTCCCATATGTCTATAAGCACGGACGAACACTATCCGAAATTTTTCAGCTTCACGGGCAAGCGCGGATTCATGACCGAGGACTTCGATCTCCATCCGACCTACAAGGGCACGGACGTTCCCTGCGCGCTGTTTGCTCTGCCGGTGACGGAGACGGAGCTTCGCAACGTCGAGCGCATAATAAAGCACATGACCTCAAACGCCGAGAAATACAAGTACAGCTATATCGGCCTTGCTCTGCTGTATTTGCGGATAATCCCCAAGCAGCGCGGCCGCGACACCTGCGTGGGCTTCGTATCGCGCACGATAAGGGAGCAGACCTCGCTCTCCGAGGGGCGCAGAAAGAAATTCTGCAGTCCGAACGACATAAAGTCTTTTTTCATAAACCAGCTCGTATTCGAAGGCCCGCTGAGAGTCCTGCTGCAAAAGGGAAAAGCATAAAAACAAAAGATCCGCCGCCGGTTAGCCCGCGCGGCGGTTTTTCAGTTAAAATCGGCGCGAAGTCCGATTTTGCAGTGTGATAAATCGGGCTCGGCGGGGCAGCCATAACCGAAACTGCGCTGCAATCCGCAATTTATCGAACTCGGCACAGCGCAGGAGGTCGTTTTGCCGAAAAGAAAAGGGAGTCGAAACCGACTCCCTTAATTTTATTTCTGCCGAGCTTTTGCTTTTTTCTTTGGCTTTTCTTCGCCGAGGTCGATTAGGATAAACGAGACGTTCCAGATAAGTATCGCCAGGAACAGGACTGCCATAACTACGGGTGCGGTGCTCATTGTTACAAGAACTATCTTGCCGAAGAGATTCATAAACGCCATGTCGGTAAGAGAGCTCAGCGTCAGCTTGCCCGCGTCGACGGCGGCCGCGATATCCGAAAACGCTATTTTCATGCCGATGAGGCACAAAATGCCTGCCGCGCCGAGTGCAGCGGTCGTCTTTCTCGAATTGGTCGCCGCGGCAACAATGATAATGGCGAGCGCGATGAGCAGGGCGAGCGCGAAGCAAACGGCAAAGGCTATGAAGTTGCCCTTGAATTTAAGCAGTACCTCGGGAATCTCGGACATATTATCCTTGTTAAAAACGCCGGCAAAAAGACCGTCTCCCGTGAAAAGCTCGACGATGCGCTTTATGCTCAGCGCCTCTACGATATTCGAGTCATAGAGGTTTGCGTGCGCATAGACGGTGATTATATCCGTGAAATATGCGACGGGGAAAATTGCCGCCGCGAGCAGCGCAGTCACTATCCTGTTGAGAGCCTTCATGCTGACCGACCTTCTTTCTTGAAAATGCTTATTTCTTCTTTTTGTCCCATGAGGAATTGAGCGCGACGGTGCGGTTAATTATGAGATTATCCGGGGTGCTGTCCTTGTCAACGCAGAAATAGCCCTGGCGCATGAACTGGAACGTGTCGCCCGGCTTTGTGCCGCGAAGTCCGCCCTCGAGCAGGCAGCCGTCGATAATTTTAAGCGAATCGGGGTTGATATTCTGAAGATAATCGCCGTTTCCGTCCTCGCCTGCGGGATTTTCTGTGTTGAACAGGCGGTCGTAGAGGCGCACCTGAGCCTTTACATTGTCCGCCGCGCTGACCCAGTGCAGAGTGCCGCGAACCTTTCTGCCGTCGGGCGTCTCGCCGCCGCGGCTCTCGGGGTCGTAGGTGCAGTGCAGGCAGGTGACCTCGCCGTTTTCATCCGTATCATATGAGTTGCAGGTCACATAATATGCGCTCTTGAGGCGCACTTCGTTTCCGGGGAAAAGCCTGAAATATTTCTTGACGGGCTCTGCCATGAAGTCCTCGCGCTCAACATAGAGCTCGCGGGAGAACGTGACCTTGCGGCGGCCGAGTTCGGGCTTGTCGGGATTTATCTCGACCTCTATCTCCTCGGTCTTGCCCTCGGGGTAGTTGTCGATAACGAGCTTCAACGGATTGAGAACAGCCATGGCGCGCGGGGCGTTCTGATTGAGATTGTCTCTGACGCACGCCTCAAGCAGGCCGTAGTCAACAACGCTGTAGGCCTTTGCCACGCCGACGCGGCCTATGAAGTCGCGTATCGCGGCGGCGGGATAGCCCCTGCGGCGCATTCCGCAGAGAGTGACCATTCTCGGGTCGTCCCAGCCGTTGACAACGCCGTTCTGAACCATTTCGAGGCACTTTCTCTTGCTCGTCACGCAGTAGTTGAGGTTCAGACGTGCGAACTCGATCTGGCGCGGCGGCTCTTCAAAGCCGATAGCGTCGACGAACCAGTTATAGAGCGGCCTGTGATTCTCGAACTCGAGCGAGCACAGGGAGTAGGTGACTTTCTCCGCAGCGTCGGAGAGGGGATGCGCGAAATCGTACATCGGATAGACGCACCACTTGTCTCCCGTCTGATGATGGGGGACGTGCGCTATTCTGTAGATGACGGGGTCGCGCATATTGATATTCGGGCTCGCCATGTCTATCTTGGCGCGCAGCACCTTTTCGCCGTTTGCAAACTCGCCCTCGGTCATGCGGCGGAACAGGTCGAGATTTTCCTCGACCGAACGGTCGCGGTAGGGGCTGTTTTTGCCGGGCTCGGTCAAGGTGCCGCGGTATTCGCGTATTTCATCGGGAGACAGGTCGCAGACATACGCCTTGCCCTCCTTGATGAGCTTTATCGCGCACTCATAGAGGAAGTCAAAATAGCTCGAGGCATAATATACCTCGTTCCACTTGTAGCCGAGCCACTCGATATCCTCTTTAATGGCGTCAACGTATTCGACATCCTCCTTGGAGGGGTTGGTGTCGTCGAGACGGAGGTTGCAAATGCCGCCGTACTTCTCGGCAATGCTGAAATCGATGCAAATAGCCTTTGCGTGGCCGATATGCAGATAGCCGTTGGGCTCCGGAGGAAATCTCGTCTGCACGCGGGTGTTGACCCCGTTTGCGAGATCCTCATCTATGAAGTCGGTTATGAAATTCGAATTGAGATTTGTGCTGTCCGCCATTTATATCTCCTCCTTGTAGTGTGCGAGTGCCGAGGCGAGTCTCGCTCTGACCCTGTCCTCGCCGAGCAGCCTGATTATCGAATGAAGGTCGGGCGTGTTGCGGCGCGAGGTCACGGCGATTCTGATAACGGTCGACAGGTCGCCGACATGACCCTTGAACGCCGAGGGGTCTTTCTTGTATTCCTTGACATTGGGCGTGTAGCCGAGCGGCTCGCACATGGCCTTTATGCGCGCAAACCACGCGTCCTTGTCGTCGTTTATGTCAAACTCGCCGATGTATTTTTCGAGTATTGCCGCCGCGTCGCCTGCGCCGATGTTCTCGGGCAGGGTGTAGTCGGGGGTATACAGCCCGTCGTAGAAGTAGGAGACGAAGTCCTTGACCTGCTCCCAGCTTGCGATATCCTTTCGCGGCTTCGGGCAGTCGCGGTCTATCGAGAATATGCCGCGCGCAAAGTCGCGGTCGGAGTCGAGAAGCGTATATAGCTCGCCGTCGTATTTTTGCGCCCAGTCGAGTACGCTTGAAAGCACCTCGTCCGCCGTCATGTGTGAGATGATATTCTTGCTCACGTCGTTGAGCTTCGCCATGTCGAACAGGCAGCCGCTGACGCTCATCTTCTTGAGATTAAACGGGAATTTCCAACAGTCCTCCGAGGGATTGGCTCTGCGCCAGTCCTCGAAGTTTGAGTTGAGCAGCGTCATGATGTATTCTATGACGCTCTCTTTCGGATAGCCCTGCTCGACAAAGTAGCTGACCGCCGCCTCGGGATCCTTTCTCTTGGAGAGCTTGCGCTTTGCGCCCGTCTCCTCGTCTATCTTCATCACCTGCGGAGTGTGCGCATATTTCGGCACTCTGTAGCCGCAGGCCTTGAACAGTGCGATGTGCTTGGGGACGGAGGATATCCACTCCTCGCCGCGAATGACGTGGGTCGTGCGCATAAAGTGGTCGTCGCAGACGTGCGCGAAATGATAAGTCGGCACGCCGTCGCTCTTTAAGAGCACCTCGTCGATTATATTCTCGGGCATCTCTATCTTGCCGCGGATCAAGTCGTCAAAGACTATCCTCTTGTTCTCGTCGCCCTCGGAGCGAAAGCGCAGCACATAGGGCTCGCCCGCCTCTATGCGTCTCTTCTGCTCCTCAAAGCTCAGGCTGCGGCACTTCGCCCACTTGCCGAAATATCCGGTTATCGCAGCGCCGCCGTTTTCCTGCTCCTCGCGTATGGCGGAGAGCTCGTCCGCCGTGCAGAAGCAGGGGTAGGCCTTGCCCTCCTGCACGAGACGCTTGGCTATCGCGTGATATATCTCAACGCGCTTGCTCTGCGTGTAAGGACCGTAGTCGCCCTTTTCCGTGTCAAAGCCGGTCACGCCCTCGTCGAATTCGAGACCGAAATTTTTGAATCCGTTGATTATCGCGGAGACGCCGTCGGCGACCTCGCGTTTTTTGTCGGTGTCCTCTATTCTCAGATAAGTCAGCCCGCCGCTGACTCTCGCCGTCAGAAAATCGACGAGCGCGCCGAACAGGCCGCCTATATGGAGATATCCCGTCGGGCTCGGAGAGAATCGGGTCACACGCGCCCCCTCGGGAAGCTCGCGCGGGGGGTATCTCAGCTCGCACTCCTCCGGCGTCAATATGTCCGGGCCGAAGAGGAGATCGGCGAGGTTTTCGTTATCAGTCATTAAACCGCACTCCGTTTCTTGAGTAAATATATACACTATATTATCGCAGAAAAACGCCCGTCAATCAAGAGCCAAAGAACAATTTCTCAAATCAAAAGAGGACAATCGATAAAAATTTCATAAATCTTTATTTTTCCATTGATTTTTGCGCTCTTTTATTTTATAATGAATACGACCGCGCAAGCAGTGGATTGATTTTTCGTGCTCATTCGCTCGGGAGAGAAAACCGCAAAAAAGCGCGACTGAATGAAGATTTCATATTCGGAGGTAACAGAAATGACAAAGAAGATCATAGCTCTTGTCCTTGCTCTCTGCTTCGTTTTTGCTTTTGCAGCCTGCAAGAAGGATAAGGACAACGGCGACACAACCACAGGCGAGCCCAACACTTCCGCAAACGGCGAGACCGTTGCAAACGACGAGTCCACCGATGCAGAGCCCGCGAGCGGCGACGAGTCCACCGAGGCCGAGACCGACGCTTCCGGCAACACCGTAGCTCCCGAGGAGACCAAGAAGGACAATCAGGGCGGCAATCAGGGCGGCAGCACCGTCACTCCCGCGAAGCCCCTTTCCGGCACTGCTGAAATAGTTTCCTATTTCAACACCGCTATCAACAACGTTAAGCCTCATTCTAAGAGCATCACCAGCAAGTATCTCAAGAACAGCCAGGCCGGCAAAGCCGATTTCGGCAACCTTCCGGGCGGCGTTCAGAACCTGGCAAACAAGCTCATTGCTCAGAACATGGGTGAGGATGCGAGCAAGAAGAATGCTACTTATACTTCCGCAGCCGACAAGAACAAGTACTTCCCCGTAGAGGGTCAGACCTGGTCGAGCAAGCTCACCGCAGCTAACGTCTCCTCCGCTACCGCTACCCCGAAGAACGGCGGCTATGTTATAACCATCAAGGTTAAGCCCGACGCGACAACCGACAAGGTAGTCATCGGCGGCGGCAATACCCCCAAGGCTTTCTCCGTTGTCACTCCCGATCAGATCTATGCTAACGCAGGCAACGCAAAGAGCCTTATCGGCGATGTTAAAATCGGCTTCAGAAACGGCAAGATAGTCGCTACGGTCGACGCTAACGGCCATGTTACCGACGCTAAGTATTACTTCGAGTGGAACCTCTCCCTTGTCGCCGTCAAGAGCATCAGCGTCTCCATCTGGTTCGGCATCGAGCAGGAGTTCGCCATCAAGTGGTAAACTGATATAACGCAACAACCTTTGAGGCAGGAGAGCTCCTGCCTCAAACTGTATTTCTAAACATATTAAAAAAGAGGGATATTTCAAATGGAAAAGAAAGTTCTTGTTGAAACTTCCGCCCGCCATGTACATGTCACCAGAGAAGCTCTCGATATCCTCTTCGGTGAGGGCTATGAGCTGACCGTCAAGAAGGAGCTCTCTCAGCCCGGCCAGTTTGCGAGCAACGAGCGTGTTGCCGTTATCGGACCGAAGGGCAGCTTCCCGGCGGTCTCCATCCTCGGCCCCGTACGTCCCGAGAATCAGGTTGAGATTTCGCTCACCGACGCCCGTTCGATAGGCGTGACCGCTCCCGTCAGAGAGAGCGGCGACGTTGCGGGCAGCGGCGCCTGCAAGCTTGTCGGCCCCAAGGGCGAAATAGAGCTTGAGTGCGGCGTTATCGCGGCGCAGAGACATATCCATGCAACTCCCGAGGACGCCGAGAAGTTCGGTCTCAGTGACAAGCAGATTGTCAGCGTGAAGATCGATTCCGACGGACGCTCGCTCATATTCGGCGACGTGGTAGTCAGAGTCAGCCCGAAGTACGCTCTGGCAATGCACATCGATACCGACGAGTCCAACGCCGCAGGCGCAACTCCCGGCCTCATGGGCGAGATACTCGCATAACTCTCCGAAATTCAGCCCTCTGCGCTTTTTCGTGCGGAGGGCTTTTTCTTTCTCGGATCGGCGGTGAAGGATAATATCTGTCTGCGATATTTCTTTTGCCGAAATGAACATTCCTTGCCGCCGCGATTTACGATGACGTATTTCAACAATTTATAAACCTTTTTGTTAAGCGATTTTTTATTTTTTGTCTATTGACGGATTTGTGCGACAATTATACAATATATGTAACAAACCCCCAAAGGAGTGGAAAAGATGAAGAAGATTATTGCAATAATCCTTGCGGCTGTGCTCGTTCTTTCGTTTGCGGCCTGCAAGAAGACCGACAAGAACCCCGATACAACCGCTGCGGCCGACGCTCAGACCTCAGAGCAGGCGGGTGACGTGACAGGTGAGGAGACCTCCTCCGAGGCGGAGAGCGAGACAGCATCCGACGAGGGCAGCACCTCCGATGAGACAGACGCTGTCAAGCCCTCCGAAAACAAGACCCCGTCCGGCGGCAGCACCGTGACTCCCTCAAAGGATCTCAACACCAACGACGCTGCGGCCTGCATCAAGGCTTATCAGGCGGCTATCGCCAAGACAAAGCAGTTCAAGAGCGGCAGACAGAGCATGTCCCTCAAGGGCGAGATAACCGCAAGCGGATTTCTCGGAGCCATTTTTAATGTGGCTCAAAAGAGTATAGCCAACGCGCTGAGCAAGAACTCCAAGGATCGCACCGATATCCCCGGCAACCCCTCGGGTATGAAGGCGAGCCACATGAAGAGCGCGAGCGCAGTGACCGGCGGCAACTACACCACCATAACCTTCAACGTCAAGGATCAGACTCAGGGTCCCAAGGCGAGCAACCATGCAGGCTCCGTAGGCTGTGCGGTCGGTACTCTCGGCGATGTTGACAGAGCTATAAAGGAGCTCGGTCTCAAGGTTGACTACAAGGACGGCAAGATAGAGCTGACCTACACCAACTGCAAGGTCGTTGTCAAAATCGACAACACCACCGGCAAGGTCGTCGAGGGCAGCTGGGTTTATGATGTCAACGTCTATGCAAACGGCATCAAGGTCTCCGGCGTCTCCGTAAACAACCTCAAGGGTATCGTCGCTTTCTCGTATACCGCGAAGGGCTGATAACCGAAAAACCGAAGCCGTCCGTCTTTTTCAGGCGGGCGGCTTTTTGCTGTCTTTTGACGAAAAAGCAAGATTCCGCCGACTTTATTAAAAGTTAATTATTATATACACTTTTTTATAAGATTTTTCTTGACCTGACTGCGCCGATAGCTTAAAATATAAATCCGGGAATAAATACTACGGGAGGGAGAAGAATGGATAAAAAGCTTTTGAGATTCGCTGCGGCAGTGCTTGCGGCGATATTGCTCTTTTCCTTCTCGGCGTGCAAGATAAAGGACGGCGACTCCGACTCCTCAACCGAGGAGCCGTCGGTAACGGTAGACTCGGGCGCCGTGACCGAGTCGACAAAACCGGAGGGAGAGAGCACAACGGGCGAGCCGACTACCGTCGGCCCAAGACCCTCGGCGCAGACCGGCCCCTCCGGCACGACAAAGCCCGAGGCGATTAATGTTCACTGCGGGCTCAACTCCACCAATACCTCTAAGGTGCTTCGATATTACAAGGCGGCTGCTGCGAACACAAAGAGCATAGACGCCACGCAGCTTATGTCGATAAAGCGCGTTGACTACACTCCGCGCAACAGCTTCCAAAAGGGAATGCTCTCTCTGTTTACGGGCATAGCCTCTGCGGCGCTCGCGGCGAACAGCACGCCTGTGAACGAAGTACCCGGAGTGCCCGATGAAATTAAGTCGAGCGACCTCATTTCGGCAAATGCCGTCGCTTACGGCAACTATACTATAGTGACCCTGAATGTCAGAACACAGCAGGATGATCAGAACACAAAGGACGCGCACCGCGGGCCTGTCGGGCGCACTGTCGGCACGGTAGGCAACCTTGACAGAGTCTTTGACGAGATGCCGAGCATCAAGGTGGACACCTCAAAGGGCAGCATTACGCTCAGATATGACGACTGCAAGGTCGTTGTCAAAATCGATAATGTCAGCGGAACGATAGTCAGCGGCACATGGAGCTACACCGTCGATATAGATGTAGATAATATATACGCGAGTATAGCGGGTAGCGACAGTATGCTGATAACGGATACCGGCGGCGCGGTCGATTACGTCATAAAGACTAATGACGGAACGACGCTTCGCAGCGGCGTAAAAAAATAAAATATGGGACTGTCTGCGGCTAAACGCGACAGTCCCGTTTTTTCACGGCAATAAGAGAGAGCTGCCTTTTGACAGCTCTCTCTCTCTGAGATTGCACAAAAAGCCAACCGCCTTGTATTACAATGCGAAACTCATAACCCAAATGCCTAATAAAACAACATCATTAAAATCTACGAAGGGTTGAAATCTCTTTTACTAAACTTTTTGTTTGAACCATAATGCAAATAGCTGTCAGCACTATCCTTGACAAAATATTGTGAAACGGTATATTGGCTTTTATCGTCTGTTGATAATATCAAAATAAGCCTTTGCCCTTTTTGATAAGTGAAGCCATCGTTATTACTATATTCAATGCCATTGATTGTTCCTCCAGACTGCATTAGCTTAATACTCTTAGAGGAGATATCTCCACGAATTACTTCTGAAACTGTAAAAGTAACGCATGAGTAGGCATGGTTTTCAATTAGCTCTGGAGCAGCAATATCTGTAACAATCCCTTCCACAATTAAAGCGGATTCGCCTATCTCCTTTGTCAAATTAGGCTGTATAAAAGATTTTGCATTTCCGCTTTGGTAAGAAGGAGCAGATTGTGTAGAGGATTCATTTGAATTTGCCTTTTTTTGAAACAACCGTTCAGCAAAGCCAGCATCATATTTTACACCATCATTTCTAACGAATTCACCAGACGATATCTGATTGAATTTAAAACATTGATGTAAAACATATGAGTCATCATCTAAAAACACTATAACTTCTTCTCCTAACTGAAACACGACACTTGGACTATACATAAATTTTTCGTTTTCCCAGATACCACCTAATTCCTTAACAGGAACTATGCTACCAATGGCGTAATCTGTATTTTTGCCTTGAACAACCTTTATTTCTACTGTGTGATACACAATCTCATTATTCATTTGGGATTCCTCATTAACTTTGATAACTTCGCCTTTTAAAATAGCAGATGCTTTTTTTATGGCTTGATCATCTGTCAAGTTTTCAAAATGTATATAAATACTTTTTGTTAGTATTTCATTATTAACTGGATGCGGAGATTCAGAATGGGTTTCATTTTCATTTTTATTTGTTGTACAACCGCTTGAAACAAGAAAAATTATGCAACATAAAATGCTGAAAGATATTCTTTTAATATTTTTCATTCTTAACACCCCAAATCATTCAATAATAAATTTTGAATTTTTATTGCTTTTTTGATTGGTGAACTTAAAACACTGGAATCACCCCTTTTAAAATATCTAAATTAGTTTTTATATAGAATACCGTGAAGAATTTCCTCGATGTTGCTCTCTACATAAATACAACAATTTTACAGTACAAACAGGTGACAATTAAGTTGATAACTCCTTGGAAAAGTAACGCTTTCTTTCCCAACTACATCCGACAATCGGCGTTACGGAGCCGGTTGTCGTAAGTCGATTCGTCTTGCCATGCACGCCACAGTGCTCATGTCCTTGGTTTCCCCATCAAAATGAGGCAGAATTTATAGTTTTTAGACAGTCAGAGAGAGCTGTCAAAAGGCAGCTCTCTCTGTTTTTTTATGTTTATTTGTCGGACTCGGCCTCGGCAGCCTTGGCTTCGTCGATGACCTTCTGCGCGACTACGGGCGGTGCGTCCTCATAGCGGGTGAACTCGAGGGAGAACCAGCCTCTGCCGGCGGTCACGGAGCGCAGGACTGTTGAGAAGTCGCCCATCTCGCCCATGGGAACCTCCGCGATGAGCTCCTGAATCTTCGGCTCGTCGGACGGACCCATGCCGAGCACGCGGCCGCGGCGCTTGGTGACGTCGCCCATGATGTCGCCGAGGTTTTCATCGGGCATATAGGCCTTCAGGGTGCCTATGGGCTCGAGGATAACGGGATTAGCCTGCGGAATACCGTTCTTGTAGGCTATGTTGGCAGCGGTCTTGAACGCCATTTCGGACGAGTCGACCGGATGATAAGAGCCGTCATAGAGCGTAGCCTTTAAGCCGACCATCGGATAGCCTGCAAGCACGCCCTTCTTGACGCTGTCGCGCAGACCCTTTTCGACCGCGGGGAAGAAGTTCTTCGGCACGGAGCCGCCGACAACCTCCTCGGCGAAAACGAGATCGTCGCTCTCGCAGGGCTCGAAGCGGATAAAGACGTCGCCGAACTGGCCGTGTCCGCCGGACTGCTTCTTATGTCTGCCCTGAACCTCGACCTTCTTGCGGATGGACTCTCTGTATGCAACCTTCGGCACGCTGAGGTCAACCTCAACGCCGAACTTGTTCTTGAGCTTGGATACGATAACGTCAAGGTGCTGTTCGCCCAGACCGGAGAGCACCTGCTCGCGGGTCTCCTTGTTGATGACGAACGAAATCGTGGGATCCTCTTCGAGAAGTCTGAGCAGGCTCGCCGCGACCTTCTCTTCGTCGCCCTTCTTGCGGACCTTGACTGCCATGGACAGGCAGGGGGTCGGGAACTTAATGCCCTCGAGGGTTATCGGGTTCTTGGGCGAGCAGATAGTGTCGCCCGTCTTTATGCCCGCAAGCTTCGTCACAACGCCGATATCGCCGGCGGGGATGCAGGCTGCGTCCTCCTGCTTGCTGCCCTTGAGGGTGATTATCTTGCCCATTCTCTCGCTCTCTTCGGTGCGGGAGTTATATGCGGGAGTGTCCGCGGTTATCTTGCCGGATACGACCTTGAAGAAGGACATCTTGCCGACGAACGGGTCGGCGATGGTCTTGAAGCATATAGCCGCAAGAGGGCCGTTCTCGTCGCAGGGAAGACCGTTCTCGCCCGCCTTGTCGGCTGCGGAGGGAGCGGAATATACTATCTCGTCAAGGAGCATATCGATAGCTTCGCAGGTGTAACCCGCGCAGGCGTATACGGGGATAACGGAGCCGTCGCTGACTCCGGAGTTGAGAGCCTTGATTATCTCTTCGCGGGTGAAGGTCTCGCCGGCAAAGAACTTCTCCATAAGCTCGTCGTCGCTCGAGGCGACGGCCTCGGTGAGTATATCGAGCATCTCGTCAAGCTGCGCGTCGGAGGGCATATCGACTTCCTTTTTAGTGCCGCCGCTGTAGTCAAAAGCCTTGCGAGATGCGAGGTTGACATACGATGCGACTTTGCCGTTCTCCATATGGGGGACGATAACGGGGCAGATAGCGGCGCCGACCTCCTCCTTTATGGCTGCAAAGGTCTTGTAGAAATCGGTGTTATCCGCGTCGCAGCGGGTGATTGCGAACATTCTCGAGATACCTCTGGCGTTCGCGGCCTTGAGAGCCTTCTCCGCGCCGACGTCGAAGCCCGAGCCCGCCGCGGTGACTATGAGCACGCTGTCCGCTGCGCGGATGCCTTCGCTCATGCCGCCCGCAAAGTCAAAAAGACCGGGAGTGTCAATTATATTTATCTTCGCGCCGTTCCACTCTATAGCGGCGACAGCGGTTGATACCGTGGCCTTTCTCTTCTTCTCCTCGGCGTCAAAGTCGAGCACGGTGGTGCCGTCGGCGACTCTGCCGAGTCTGTCTGTAGCCTTCGCGGTGTAGAGCATGGCCTCCGCAAGGGTAGTTTTTCCTCTTCCGCCATGGCCTGCAATGGCGATATTTCTTATGTCTTTCGCGTTATAGGCTTTCAAAAAAAGTCCTCCTTATCAAAGCGCCGCCGCGCGTTTAGATTTACTGCATAAAAAATAACCACAGTTTTGAGGAAATTATAGCATACATAACTATAGATTTCAATAAAAAATTGAAAATATATTCATTAATGTTATATAAACAGATTAGACGGGACGCAGGGGCGCAAAAGAATAGAAAAATACTATGCTTTGTCACATTGAAGTGCTTTCCGAATAATATTTGTTTCGGATATAAAAATAAGGACCGCAGATTCGCCGCAGTCTCTGACGAAAATATCGCCCGCAATAAAATATCCCCCGCGCCGCTCGACGCAGGGGATACTCGGATTAAATTAATATTTATGCAGCGTTTCTCTCTTTTTTGCGCTCAACCGCACGTCTGATGGCTTTTCCTATCTCGAATACCGGGATAGTGGAGGCCGCGAGACCCGCGGAAATAAGCAGCTCATTGGTCTGGAAAGTGCCGCGCTCGATATCGAAGACTTCGTCGGAGAGACCGGGGAGGTATACGGCAATGAGGGTCAGCGCCGTTGTTACGACAAACGAACCGACGAGCCACCAGTTCATGTTCTTGAACATACTCTTAGAGAAGATGGAGCCTGTGCGCGAGCGCATATTGATAGCGCACATCATCTCGGCAAAGTTGACCGTCAGGAACGCCATGGACATAGCGTTTATGCAGTAGCCGTCGGCACCGCCGAAGAACATATTCTCGAAGCTGCCCACCTCGAGGCGATAGCCGATGACATAGGCGGCAAGCTCTACTATTGCGAGGTAGATGCCCTGCCACGCCATGTCAAAGCCCGCGCCGTGGGAGAATATGCCGTCCGTAGTCGCTCTGGGCTTTCTCTTCATCAGGTTGCCCTCGGCTTTCTCCATACCGAGCGCAAGGCCGGGCAGGGAGTCGGTGACCATGTTTATCCAAAGCAGGTGAACGGGCTCGAGAAGCTGGAAGTTGAGGATAGAGGCAACGAACATGATTATAACCTCGGACATATTCGTTGAAAGCTGGAACTGAAGCACCTTGCAGACGTTGTCGTAGATCTTTCGGCCCTCTTCGACCGCGTTGACGATAGTGGCGAAGTTGTCGTCCGCGAGCACCATGTCGGCGACGCCCTTTGTGACGTCCGTGCCGGTGATGCCCATGCCGATGCCGATATCGGCGGCCTTTATGGAGGGCGCATCGTTGACGCCGTCTCCGGTCATCGCGGTAACCATGCCGCGTGCCTTCCAGGCCTTGACTATCCTCGTCTTATGCTCGGGCTGAACTCGCGCATAGACGGAGTATTTGGTAACCTCTTCAATAAGCTCTTCGTCGCTGAACTTGTCAAGCTCCGCGCCGAGAATAGCCTGCGACGCGTCGGAGATTATGCCGAGCTCGCGGCCTATGGCGACTGCGGTGTCCTTGTGGTCGCCGGTTATCATTATCGGGGTTATGCCCGCACCGCGGCACTCCTCGATAGCCGCCTTGACTTCGGGGCGGACGGGGTCTATCATGCCGGTAAGTCCGACGAACACGAGGTCGCTTTCAAGCGCCTCGGGCTCAAAGGACGCGGGGACGGAATCGTAATTTCTAAGCGCAACGGCGAGAACGCGCAGAGCCTTGTCCGCCATTCTCTTGTTGTCCGCGGCGATTTTTGCCCGGAATTCGTCGTCCATGGGAACTATCCTGCCGTCTATAAGCGCGGTTTTGCAAAGGTTGATAACAACGTCGGGCGCACCCTTTGTGTACTGAACTATGCCGGAATCCGTCTTATGGACGGTGGACATCATCTTTCTTCCGGAGTCGAACGGAGCTTCGCCGATTCTGGGGCTCGCCTTGACGAGGTCATTCTTGCTCATGCCCAGGGCATAGGCGTATCCGACGAGAGCGGCCTCGGTGGGCTCGCCCGTGACCTTGCCGGCGTCGTCTATCTGAGCGTCGGTGCAAAGAGCCATAGCCTCGGCTATGAGCTTCTCATTGTCGCCGAAATGATCGACGACGGTCATCTTGTTCTGGGTCAGAGTGCCCGTCTTGTCGGAGCAGATTATCTGAGTGCAGCCGAGAGTCTCAACTGCGGTAAGCTTACGGATAAGAGCCTGCCTCTTGCTCATCGCGGTAACGCCTATGGAAAGGATTATCGTGACGACTGCCGGCAGTCCCTCGGGTATGGCGGCGACCGCAAGAGCGATTGCGGAAATGAACGTGCTCAGCGCGGTGTTTCCGAGCAGCTCCCATGAGAAGGGCTCATTGCTGAGCACCAGGGACTCGACGAGACCGACCACGAACACAACTACGCATATTGCGATAACGAGCTTTGTGAGGAACTTTGAGAGCTCCGCCATCTTCTTCTGAAGGGGAGTCTGCTCCTGCTCGGCGTCCGAAAGGGCGTCGGCTATCTTGCCCATCTCGGTGTCCATGCCGACCGCCGTAACAACTGCCTTGCCGCGGCCGTAGACTATAGTCGAGCCGCTGTAGAGCATATTTTTTCTGTCGCCCAGGGCGATATCGTCGCTGCCCGCCGTGCAGTTGAGCGCGTCGATAAGCTTCGTCACGGGGACGCTTTCGCCCGTCAGAGCCGCCTCCTCGACCTTCATGCTGTGGCTCTCGATTATGCGGCAGTCCGCCGGAACGGCGTCGCCCGCCTCGAGCACTACAATGTCGCCTATCACAACATCCTCGCTCTTTATCGTGACGACTTCTCCGTCACGCAGAACGTGGCTCGTCGCCGCGGTCATCTCCATAAGAGCGTCCATGGCGGCCTCCGCCTTGCTGTCCTGAACGAGGCTCATAACGGTGTTGATGATAACAACTACGAGAATGACCAGCACGTCCGCAAAATCTCTGAACGAGAAGTTTGCGCCGCTCTCCACGACCGTCACAACGGCCTGAATTGCGGCTGCGACGAGGAGCATGATGATCATGGGGTCTGCGAGGGAGTTGATAAACTTCTTAAAGAGGCTGTCTTTTTCCGCCTCTTTAAGCTTGTTCTTGCCGTATTTGGCAAGGCGCTGCTCCGCTTCGGCCGAGGTCAAGCCTTTTTCGGAGCTCTCGACCGCCGAGAAAACCTTCTCTGTCGGCTCAAGATAGAATTTCATGCGCTTTCAAGACCTTTCTTTTTAATTTGAATGGCAGAGAGCGCAGGAAAAGATTGAAAAAAGACCTTCAACAGTATTATCTGCCAAAGGTCTTGCATCAAACGCCTGAAGGCCGTCTGTCTGCTGCCAGCCGAAGCGAGATTGTTGGCAAACAGATAGGATAATCCCCATAGCTACTCCCCATTGGTACATCAATAAATGATATCATATTCGGGGGAAAAGTCAAGGCGTATTCAATAAAAAATTATCTTTTTGTCGAAAAAAATGTCAAATTATTATATTATCTGGAGGCTTTTCTTTTCGCTGCGGCACGCTGAACGGCCTTGATTATCTCGACTATCGGGATTATCGAAAAAGCGAGGGCGAGCGATGTTGCATATTCGGCGAAGCCTATCGGAGTGAAGCCGAAGGCGTTTGCGAGGAACGGTATCTCAATAACCGCCGTAGTCAGCACGAGCGACGCCACCATAGCACCGAACAGGGGCAGGTTGTGGCTGCCGCGAAGGCTCATCTTTATGACCGAGCCGCGCTGCGAGCGCATATTGAACGAGTGGAATATCTCGCACATCGACATGGTGAGGAATGCCATGGTCATGCCCTGCTCGCACTGTGCGATGTTCATAAACGCCCAGTGCCCCGTCTCAAAGCGTTCGCCTATGAAGAACGCCGCGAGGGTCAGCGCGGTAACGAGCACGCCCTGATAGAGCACATCAAAGCCGAGCCCGCCTGCAAATATTCCGTCCGACGGATCGCGCGGGCGGCGGCGCATGATATCGCTCTCCGCCTTTTCGAGTCCGAGCGCGAGCGCCGGGAAGCAGTCGGTGACGAGGTTTATGAACAGCAGATGCGGCGCTTCGAGAATGGTGAAGCCGAGAAGCGTTGCGGTGAATATCGCGAGCACCTCCGCAAGGTTCGAGCCGAGCAGGAACTGAATGGCCTTTCGGATATTGTCATATATCCTGCGCCCCTCCTCGACGGCGTTGACAATGGTCGCGAAGTTGTCGTCCGTGAGCACCATGTCGGCGACGTTCTTAGTGACGTCCGTGCCGGTTATGCCCATGCCTATTCCGATATCCGCGCTCTTTATCGACGGCGCGTCGTTGACTCCGTCGCCCGTCATGGCGGTTATCTTGCCCTTTGAGCGCCAGGCGTTGACTATTCTCGTCTTGTGCTCGGGCTGCACGCGCGCGTATACATATATATTCTCGACTCTGTCCGCGAACTCCTCGTCGCTCATCGCGGAGAGCTCCGCTCCGGTTACGGCCTGCGAGGGGTCGGTGAGTATGCCGAGCTCCGAGGCGATGGCAACGGCGGTGTCCTTATGGTCGCCGGTTATCATAACGGGGGTTATGCCCGCGCCGCGGCACTCCTCTATAGCCGCCTTGACCTCCGGGCGAACGGGGTCTATCATGCCGGTAAGGCCGATGAATATCAGATCATGCTCGAGCGCCTCGGGCGAAAAATCGTCAGGCGCGGAGTCGTATTTTCTCATCGCCGCCGCGAGCACGCGCAGAGCCTTATCCGCCATCCTCTTGTTTTCCGAGGCTATTGTCGCCCTTATCCCGTCTGTCATCGGAACGATTTTTCCGTCGATAAAGGCGTGGGTGCAGAGGTCGACTACAACATCGGGAGCACCCTTTGTGTATTGAACAATGCCGTCCGATATCTTGTGGACGGTGGACATCATCTTTCTGCCGGAGTCGAACGGAGCTTCTCCGATTCTCGGGCTGTCGCTTTTCAGCTCGCCCTTATGAAGTCCGAGGCTTATCGCGTAGCTGACGAGAGCCGCCTCCGTGGGCTCGCCGATCACGAGGCCGTCGGAATCCTCCTGCGCGTCGGAGCAGAGGGACATGGCTCTTGCGAGCAGCTTTTCGTCGCCGTAATGATCGACGACGGTCATCTTGTTCTGCGTGAGAGTGCCTGTCTTGTCGGAGCAGATTATCTGCGCGCAGCCGAGCGTCTCAACAGCGGTGAGCTTGCGGATAACCGCATTTTTCTTCGACATATTCGTAACGCCTATCGACAGCACGATAGTGACCACCGCCGCAAGTCCCTCGGGAACGGCGGCAACGGCGAGGCTGACGGCTACCATAAACACGTCGATAACGCTCTTGAATATCAGCGCGGGATCGCCGCCCGCGAGAGTGGAGCGCTCCATGAACAGCGAGAACGCGAAGATGAAAACGCAGATTCCAAGCACAAGGAAGGTGAGAGTCTTAGAGAGCCCCGCAAGCTTTTTCTGGAGCGGGGTCTGTCCGTCCTCCGCCTTTGTTATGGCGTCGGCTATCTTGCCCATCTCGGTATTCATGCCCGTGTCGGTGACAACGGCCTTGCCGCGTCCGTAGACAACGGCGCTGCCCATATACGCCATGTTCTTTCTGTCGCCCAGCGGAATATCGCCGCCGTCGCCCGCGCCGAGAACGGAGATAATTTTGCTCACGGGCACGCTCTCGCCCGTCAGCGCAGCCTCCTCTATTTTAAGGCTGGCGCTCTCGAATATGCGGCAGTCCGCGGGAACAGCGTCGCCCGCCTCGAGCACAACAACGTCGCCGACGGTCAGCTCCTCGCTCTTGACGGTCATGATTTTGCCCTCGCGTATGACCTTGGAGGTCGCCGCGCTCATCTCCTGAAGCGCCTCGATAGCCTTTTCCGCCTTACTCTCCTGCAAGACGCCGAGCACGGCGTTTATGAGCACAACGGCGAGGATTATCACGGTGTCCGTAGGGAAGGACGGCGAGCCGGAGACCCTGCCCTCGTAGACTGTCGTCACGGCGGATATGACCGCGGCGACGATAAGGATGATTATCATCGGGTCTGCAAGCTGCTCAAAAAACCGCCTGACGAGCGATTTCTGCTTTGCCTGTGCCAATTTGTTTTTGCCGTATTTCTCAAGACGGCGTTCGGCCTCGGACTGCGAAAGTCCGTTTTCCGAGCTCTCCGTCCGCTTAAACACCTCGCGGACGTCTTCAAGATAGTACTTCAATTTTTATGCCTCCCTTTCGGTTAAACAAAAAAGACCTTCGACAGACTATGTCTGCCAAAGGTCTTGCCTCAAACGCGCCTGAACGCATATGTCTGCTGCCAGCCGGGCTCGGTCGGTTGTTGCGGCCTGCACGACGGTTGGTGACAGCAAGATGGGCTTTTGCCCATAGCTACTCCCCAATGGATTACATTTATCATATCCTAAAGGACATATTTTGTCAATTAACAATTTGTAAATTTTTATCGGGCTTTCGTGATTATTCGACAAAATTGCTATTGACAAAGGCGAAACGGGATTATATAATTATTTGCGTATTCTGACAAATGTTTCTGTGGACTCGCATGTTTTTGTAAGCCATTGACCGTTTGCGTTTGATGGTTCGAGAAAATGTGCGAGTCCATTGCACAACATATAATATAGAATGCAAATTTTTTCACGGAGGTACCGCAATGAAGGGTACAGTCAAATGGTTCAACGCAGAAAAAGGTTTTGGCTTCATCGCTAACGATGAGGGCGGCGACGATGTTTTCGTACATTTCTCCGCTATCGTTGCAGACGGATACAGAACTCTTACCGAGGGTCAGAAGGTCACCTTTGAGGTCGAGCCGGATCCCAAGGATTCCAGCAAGCTCAGAGCTGTCAACGTTGTCGGCGAATAATTTTTCCCGCAGTTGATAAGACGGCCGCGTTTCCGCTGACCGCAGAGCAAAATGACAAAGGTCATAATTCACAAAGCGTGGATTATGGCCTTTATTTTTTCCCGATTTTTTTGTTTTAAGCGTCTCTTCTCGAAAGCATATCTTTGGCAATGCTCTTTGCAAGCTCATCCATGTGCGAGAAGTCCATGGCGGAGATATATATGCTCTCCAATTTGTCGTGAATTTCCTTTGCGCTCTTGAGCGAGTCCGCCGCCTCGGCGATAAACTCGCCGTAGGCCTTCTTTGTGAAATTCAGCCGCGGCAGACGGCGGCGAAGCGCGGCGCGGTCGGTAAAGCGCGCGCAGTTTATTTTCACGGCTCCGTCAAGCTCCGCCTCATGCAGCCTGTTTGAGGTCACGAAGCCGAGCGACAGCGCGGGAATGAGCAGGTGCTCCGGCTCGCCGCTCGGGTCGAGCGGGCAGGGACTTGTGATTATATCGTGTCCGCCCGACAGCGCATAGCCGCGCAGCAGGGAGAGCAGCGCCGATGAGCACGCCGCGTTTTCGTCCTCTATGACATAGACTTTCTCGCACATCGCCTCAACGGTTTTATTAAAAAAGGTTATCCCGTCCGGCGTGACGGCGGACAAATTTATGTGCCGCTCCTCGCCGATACGCCCCGCAGGAGCGCCGAACTCGCGCGCCGCTATGCGCGATGCAGTGCGCTTTATTTTTGCCGTGTCGGCGCAGGCGAGCGTCAGGCGCAGAATATCCTCGCGCAAAAGAGCCGAGGCCTCGAGAAAACGTCTGCATCTGCGGTGATATGCCGCGTTTTCGTCGCTGAGAGAGATGATTTCGTCACGCCGCGAGCGCAGAATGTTTTTATCCCAGAATTTGCCCAGGTCGATTATTTCCTGCGCGGCGCCCGGATATTTCGGCTCGAGCGTGTGAGGGGGAGTACCGTCAACTACTAAGCAGTTGAGAGCGGGCGCATACACGCCGTCGAGCGAGGCGGGGTCGGAGGAGCAGTATATTAGCTCCGTCCCGATTCCCGCGTCGGTCAGGGCGGCGTTTATTTTTTTCATCAGGCTCGATTTCCCCGTGCCCGGACCGCCCTTTATTATATATGTGTACCCGCCCGAATGAGCGGGGCACAGCTCGCCGAAAAACGAATGAAAGCCCTCGGGCGAGCTGCACCCGAGAAAATAGCCGATGTTACCCATAATACGCCTCCCGAAAAGTCATATTACAGAGTATTCACCGCCCGCTTGTCAGGTTACGGAAATATGCTGTCAGCTGAAGTAATATACTATTTGAGTGCCCTTGTAAAGAGCGTCTTTGCGAGAGTCAAAGGTTCTCTCGTCAACGCATTTGACCCCGTTGACCGCACCGGCTTTCCAATCCTTTATGACGTTGTTCAAATACAGATCGGCTCCGTCGCTGACATAGTACATACCCGGGCTGCTTGAATCGAGAGAGCCGGTAGTGTTATATGCGTGGACGCTGTCAACGTGAACGAGCTTTTTGTCGAGATAGAGATATTTGCCCGCCGCGGTATATATCCCTCCGTCGTTCGAGTCGATGACGAAATAGTAGTTTTTGTCCGTGCCCTGAAGAAGCGTTATGTGGTTTGAAAATCTTGTCGGGCAGGTGGGCTGAAATTCGTATGCGCTGAATACGGTGTCGCCTTTTATGTCGAGAATGTAGGGGAAGCTGTATTGAAGATTTTCGCGCTGATAGCTCAGGCATATGAACAGCTCAAGCCTGCCGTCGCCGTCGAGGTCGTAGTAGAACTTCCCGCAGTTGAAGTCATCGTAATTATAGGTGTATTCGCTTGCAGTCTCGACGCGCATGGCGACTGAGTCGCGCCACGATTTCGTTTTCAAAAAAGCTTCATACAGCGCGCGGTCGTCCGAGTAGCTTTTTTCGGTTGTGAGCACGACTTTTTTGGTGGGCGCTTCGGCGGTTTCGGGGGCATCCGCGGTATCCGATGAGTTGGTGCCGCTTGTGCCGCCGTGCTCCGAGCTCCGGGTGCTTCCCGGCTGAGTATGGCCGTTCGAAGAACTGCAGGCGGTCATGGCGAACATTGTGAGTGCGGTAACGACGGCAAAAAGCCTTCTGATGATTTTTCCGTTCATTTTGCTTCTCCTTTCATGTTGCTTGAATTATAGCACACTTATCAGAAAAAAGATTAAAAACGGTACGAAAAGCATTTTTAGGGGAATGAAACGCAAAACCTGCCGAAAAGAGCGCAAGCGCATGGCTTTCAGGTTGACAAATCGGGCTAAAAAAGGTAAAATATCACGAGTAAATTTGAACGGCTTTTGCGGAGTCTGTCCCTCTGTCGGACGAAGAGCCGCGACTATGTTTCTGAGGGAA
>DPOR01000005.1:67682-67816 GCA_003538135.1 Oscillospiraceae bacterium | reverse complement strand
ACAACCGGGTGTGGCGCAGTTGGGCGAGGAGGAATGCCGCCGCCGGTGGCGGATGAAGGCATTGCTCCGAGGTGAAGAAACAAGGAGCGGAGCGAGCGCTTCAAGCGAAGAACCGCGACTATGTTTCTGAGGGA
>DPOR01000005.1:0-67423 GCA_003538135.1 Oscillospiraceae bacterium | reverse complement strand
CCGGGTGTGGCGCAGTTGGTAGCGCGGGTGGTTTGGGAGCATAGACGGTGTTCGCACCGCACGAAAGCGAAAACCGCCGAAAGCCCTTCAACCGTGCGAATTTCGGGCGGTTCGGAAAAAGAAAAAAGCAGTCAAAAATGTGTTTGACCACAGATTTGACCACAGTTTATCCCACAATTGAGAAAAATTTAATAAATATCCGGGTGTGGCGCAGCTGGGAGCGCGGGTGGTTTGGGACCATCAGGCCGCAGGTTCGATCCCTGTCACTCGGACCAACTTCGGGAGGATCCGCTGATGAAAATCGGCGGATTTTTTCTGTTTTAGATACTTAATTAAGCCATTCTTTACAGTGGAGCAGTATAAAATGAACTATCCGGAAATTCCGGATAGTTCATTTTAGCTTAAGTCTTTTCTTTGTTTAATGCTGTCCAATTATTATTTATTATAAGGACTATTGTAGCTTAGGTATTCATCGCTCTTCTCGTAAACATTACAGTATTACACAAAAATGTTTCCTTTGAACTCCATACCTGATTTGTTGGGATATTCTAATGGTCTGTTCTTTTCTCCAACCTCTGATTTGCAACAGTCTTTATATTTCCTTCCACTTCCGCACGGACAATGAGCCTGATTCTTCGTTTTAGCGTATAAAGCAGGATGCATAACTATACTTTCCCTATCAACTCTTTGTTTGTATCTTTGTGTTTCATAAAGGAAGAACATTAAGATGTATGCACTTTGCATCAATTTTACACTTTCAATAGCAACATCCAACAGATATGAGGTTTTGTTTTCTCCTGTTGTCTGAACAGTATACTCTATTGTTTGCTGTATCCCTTTATAGTTATAATCATTATGTCCTATTGCATTCCTCATTTCATTTGAATCACTTGAAATATTAAACGTTTTAGCGAAAAATTCTTCAGATCCCAAATGCTTTATTCTATTTCCTTTGCTCTGCTTACTAAATTTATCCATATCAAACTTATTAGTGAACAAATTGAAAGCGTCTCTGTTTTCTATATTGTCTAACCCAACAACCAAATCACAACATTCCGCCAAATTTTCATAAGTATCTTGATAAAAACTTTTAATATCCTCGAAAGAACATGTTGTTAATCCCAATGTCTCTTTATCTATGGTAGTTGGATCATCATACAGATTTGCACAGATTGCAGGAATCAAATTCTTTACAATTTTTATGAAAGAAAACATTATTTCAAACAACTTAGCCTGGATTGTTACAATACGATTTTTTTCATCTAAAAAATTGATATACTCTTTTAATGCTTGTGTATTTAAATGCCGGAAATGATCATTTATTTCAAGCAAAGTTCTCTTGATTTCCTTTTTCTTGAAAATGCCACCACAATCAAAGAAAAACGAATAATACACATAGCGCATAATTTCAAAATCAGAAGAAAGATTATATCCTAATCTTTTCGCATCCATTTCGTACTTATCTCTGATAAGATCCATTTTACCGTTCAAAAATAAATTATATTTTATTTGTTTTGAATCCCATCTTTTTATTAAGTCAGATGCAAAACAAGCATAGTTTATAAAATTGTTTTTATCGTCCAGGCTCATAGCTTCAAAAAAACCAAACACTGGGGATAAGCTTGGCGGATTAGAAAGGTCTTCTTTTGTGCCAGGCAAAAGTTCGATCTTTTTACACAAGATTTCACCAGATGCTTCTCCATAGTATTCATAGTTTTGCGGCAAAACTTCTTTACAGTTTCCAGGAACATAATATGCTCTTCTATCCTCGTTATCAGAAATGAACTCGCCCGTTAATAATGTATTACAATTCCCACAATGAATCCGCACCGGAGTGTTATAAATATAACCTGCTGGCGTTCTCATACGAGTAACCGTTTCACAGACAGGACACTTTATAAAATAGTTAACCGTCATTCTTTTCACCTTCCTTGTTTCTCCATTATATAACAAAACCAAACAATATGCAAACAAACACCGCCACGGAAATTCCGTGGCGGTGTTTGTTGTGTCAACCTTCTTGCTCGGCATTTTCAGCCTTGAGGCGTTCTTTCTCGGCGGCGATCTCGGCTTTCTTTTCCTTTATCATCTCGGCGAGGAGTACCTCGCATTCTTCTCGGTTTTTTGCATAGATATTAAACTTTTTTCGGGAACCGTCCGGCAGGCGCGGGAAGAAGCTGCCTTCCCACAGGTTATCATTGACCTGATACACGCATCCTGTTCCTGACTTGCGGATCTTTCGCTCTATCGGCTCAAATTTGGGCGACACGGGCGATTTAATCTCCGGCGCGGGCCTTTCCTCCGCCTCAGGCATCTGTGCGTCTGTTTTGCCGATTTTGCGGTCAATATGCACCGCCGCCTGCCTTTGCATGGTATCGGTGATATGGCTGTAAATATCCAGCGTGGTTGCTGATGACACATGACCTATAGTTGCCGAAAGAGTTTTCACATCCATACCGTGCTCCAGCGCCATGGTAGCAAAGGTGTGACGCAGATCGTGAAAGCGCACCTTTTTACAGCCCGCCCGTTCCAAGATCAGTTGTAACCGTTTTCTAACCGATGACGGATTTCTCGGTCTGCCGTTATCCGTCGGTGACGGGAACATCCATTCCGAATTCACCGTTTCTTTATACACTGCGAGAGTTTTGATGAGTGACGGCGGCAGAATAACAGTGCGTATCGAGGCTTTTGTTTTCGGCGCTGATATAATCACCTCTGCCTTGATGATATATACCTGCCGTTCAATGCGAAGCTCTCCTGTTGCGAAGTTCAGGTCACTCCATTTGAGCGCCAATATCTCACCGCGCCGCATCCCCGTGCCGAGCTCCAGCAGAAAGAGTTCATAATATCCCTCTTCCTTTGCCTGATGCAGAAATCGGATAATTTCAATTTGCGTGAGCACCTGCATCTCACGCGTTTTTTTCGGCGGCAGTTTACAGCCGACAGCGGGATTTGTTCGTATCAAACCGTCCTGTACCGCCCGCTGTAAAGCAGTGCGGCAGTTGGCATGTATCCCCCTTATCGTTCTGTCCGAAAGTCCCTTTCCGTAGGTTTTTGCGTGCAGTTTTCTTCCGTCTGTCTTTTCCTTTGCGTAGAATTGCTGTAAATCCGATTGTGACAGTCTGTTCAGCGGGATTTTTCCGATTTCGGGAATGATATGATTGTAAATGCGATTTTCATAGTCGGTTCTTGTGGTAATACGGAGTGTGTGTCGGCAGTAGGTCTGATACCAGAAGTCGATCCAATCCCCGAACGGTATATCCGCCTTGATTCTGTCGAAAGAGCGTCCGTACTGTTCTTTCAGCGCTTCGAGCTTAGTGGAACATTCTGTTTTTGTTTTCGCCGTTACGCATTTTGTAATAGGCAGGCTTTTCTCATTGTACCCGACAACAATTCTTCCTTCCCACCGACCGTCTTTACGCAGGCGTAATGTGCCCTCACCATTTTTTCTTTTTTTAGCGATTGGTATCATCTCCTTCAAGCATAATCTCATCCATAAAGCTCCCCACGATAGTGGAAGCGTTTCTCTGCATATCGGTGGTCACATGGGTGTAGGTGTCCAGCGTAAAGCTGGCGTTGGTATGCCCGAGGATTCCCGACAGGGTTTTCGCATCCACGCCGCCCGCCAGCGCGTGAGTGGCGAAGGTGTGGCGCAGATCGTGGAACCGAATCAGCGGAAGCTCCGCCTGTTTTAACAGTGTTTTTAATCGGTGGTAAGCATAGTCGGGGTGCATCGGTTTTTCGGGCTCATAGATATTCGGGAATATCCATTCGCTGACTGCCGTTTCTTTTCGCTTCCGCAGAAGTTCCGCAGTGCTCGGCGGCAGGACAATCGTGCGCGTTCCCGTCTCGGTTTTGGTTTCGCCGATATTCAATCCGCCGCCTTTCCTTTTAGCAACCGAGCGCCTCACTTTCAGCTTTCCGTTTTCCGCATCGAAGTCCTCCCACTTCAGTCCGCAGATTTCACCTCGGCGAAGACCTGTTGTCAACTCGGTGTAGAAGAAATCGTACCACCGCTCATCCTGCCGAATGCGTTTCATAAATCTGTCAAGCTGTTCGTCATTGAGTATCTGCTTCGGCGGATAATTGTTTTTGGGAATCGTTGTGCCGACCGTTGGATTTTTAACAATCAGCCGTAGGCGCACCGCCATATCGAGTGCTTCGTGCAGCATCATATGAATACCGCGCACCATACTGTCGGCAAGCTCTGTACCGTGCAGCTTGTCTGGTTTCACACGACCTTTCTTTTTGACGGTGTTATAGAATTTTTGAAGTTCCTGCGTGGTCAGCGCCGACAAAGGTCTGTCGCCGAGATACGGTTTGATTTGATTTTTAATCATCGCTTTGTAAGAATCCAGCGTGCTCTCGCGAATTGTGAAGATCATATATTCATTGATCCATCGGTCGAGCCATTCGCCGAGCGTCATATTCGAATCCTCGGTGAGGTCGGCATCGCGGTACATCTCGATGCAGTCGTGGAGCTTTACGATTAACTCCTTTTGTGTTCGGGCAAGCACATAGCGGTGAATCGGATCTCCGTTCTTTTTGTGACCGACAACGATGCGGCCTTCCCATCTTCCGTCTTCGCGCTTGCGCACCATACCGTCTCCCGACGGTCTTCGCTTTGCCATAGTATCACCTCCCAGCCGAACACACAATACCACATACATGGCGGAATATCCAGCTAAATTTGCGGTAAAATTCGCAACCCCTAAATCAGCGAGGTTAAAATTCGAGCAACCCCTAAATCGCAGTTTTTGTTGCCATCCGTAAAAGCCCTGCAAACCCTTGTGCGGTCGGCGTTGCCGTCCGCTGTGAATCGAGTTGCGGGTCGCTTGCGACCCCAACTCTTTCTCCTGCTTATTTTAGGACGAGCCGTAAAACTGCCGTCAAACCGCCGATTTCCCGTGTTTGCGGTCAAATTCAGCGAGTTTTTTCAAAGCCGCCTGACGCCGAACTTCTTCGTGCAGCCGTATCAGCTGTTGCTCGTAATACTGCTCCAATGCTTCCCTAATCGGGCGTATTGTATAGCGCAAATTGCCGTTGCGTTTTTCTCCGTTTTGGGTGATGACGGAGGTCGGCTCGGCAGTAATCAACTGCTTTTCAATCAGGCTGTCTACATATTTCTTGACGGTGTTTTTGCTCATGCCGACAGCGTTGCCAATCGTTTTGTAGCTTGGATGGCACTGAAAGGTTTTTCGGTTTTCACATCGGAGCAGATACGCATAGACAGCAATCTCACCGCTGCTCAGTCCCAAACAAAATATTTCATTCGGCACGGGGAAATAATCCTTTAGTGCGTCCCGTTTCGGATAGCGACCATATTTCATTTACCGCCTCCCGAATGTTCGTCCACCCACTTGCGGAACTTTTCTTTTTCAACGAGCTTGCGGCTGCCTACCTTGAATGTCGGGAAATCTTTTTCCTGCATCAGCTCGTATGCCGAAGAGATAGCAATGCCGAGAGCTTTTGAAATTGTTTCGGCATTTAAGTACAGCGGCAGTTCTTCATAGCTTTTGTAGATTGGTGTTTTCATATTTAACCCTCCAAACAGTTTTCGGCGGATCAAAACAAAAAGACCCGCACTACAAATCACGATGCGACATTGCATCGGAGATTATGTAAGTGCGAGTCCGAAACTCAAAATTGGATTTTTACTTATTCAGTTGTCCTTAACTGTCTGAAGTATAGCACATAGCGAAAGTTTTGTCAAGGTTTTGAACAGTTATGTGAATATTTCAGCCGTTTTTGGGAATACTGTTTTCTTTGTTTTCTGCGGTGCAGATTTTAACCGTGCTGTGTCGAACTGAAAATCGCAAGGCCAAACCGCGAAATCGGCTCGGCCTTGTTTCTGCAAATTCAATCCTTTGACGGCTCGTACAACACTTCGGTCATGATTCTCGCCGCGAGCTTAAAGCCGCTGATAAACGCTTCGCGCTCATTCATACCGTGCAGTTCCGCCTCGCAGGCTTTGAGCTTTTCAAAGGTTTCTTTCTGCTGAACCGTGAGCGTCGGTATCAAGCTGTCCTGATGCCGAATAACATAGCTCAACACTTCGCTGTAAGCACTCCCGCGTTTAAAACTGTGTTCGTGCGGAACGATATTGCCGTAGTACAGATCTTCAAGCGTTGTCATTTTCATTCCACCTCACATAAGAAGAGGGCGGCTCAGTATCGGTCATTCCCGATATCGAGTCGCCCTCTAATTTCATTTTGCCCGCCGCGATCAGCGCGTGCTTGACAAGCAGCATTTCAAGCCAAGTACGCTCGTCGTATTCCGACGGACGCCCATTTTGGAGGAAGTCTTTCATAACTTCACCCAGGATGCCGTACTTTTCTCCCGCACCTTCTCCGCGGTACAATTCTTCTAAACTCATCTGTGCCATATCCGCACCTCCTTTGCAGTACACAACAGTACCACAGGTCGGCGCGGAAGTCCAGAGAGAAAAAACTTTTTTATGATTTTTTACATAAAATATCTGAAATCATACGGTTTATCATATATGGCTTCATCCTGCTTTGACATGCGAGATAACACTTTTGCAAAATCAAGTGTTACAGGAAGAATCTTATAAAGGCTATCCCCGCTATTCCAATTCATCTTTGTTAGCATTAGTATTTCCTTTGCCAGCACATCAGCATCTGCTTGTCCATATAATTGCGACGACGGAAGGCAGCAGTATATTCGGTTTAACAAAGACAACGATTGTTACTCTTGGGAATATCAGGGGAAGGGCTTTGTAGGATTAGAAAAGAAAATGGATTGGTTAAAAAGGGAGAACCTTTGGGGCGAGTTGCAGGATTATTACATATACAAGAAAAACTGCAATGATAACCCTGATAAACACTCCCGTTCGATTTTTGCCGAATCAATAAATGAAATGTGCCAGAAAAACGGATATCGCAGGTAAGACTTTTCTTTGTCTACTGCGGTGCAAATTTTGACTTGAATCAGAGGTTGTTCAGAGTTATAACAACCGCACAAAAGCAATCGCCTCTCGAGCGATAACGAGAGGCGTGTAGTGTGTATTATTCTGCGGAAATTGCTGTTGACCACATAACAGACCACCTACCGTTTCGGAGCACTCGGAAACAGTGGACATAAGAGTGGCGAAGAGCACAGTTTTCCGAGCGGAAAGGGGCGGAAAAAGCCATTTTCGGCGGAAAGTGCCATCACAAATGCGTTTGGGACCATCAGGCCGCAGGTTCGAACCCTGTCACTCGGACCATATCGAGTGGTCATAAGGAATTTCACTTATGACCACTCGCTTTTAATTTTTATACCGCTTGCGTCCCCGTTGCAAAGCGGCAGTATCTGTTGTATAATTGCATTGAGACAAAACGAACCTAAGACACGCAAACTGCGGTGCTTCGGCTGCACAACAGTAAAGGGGGAATACGAATGCTCGGAGCGATAGTCGGCGATATCGTGGGCTCGATTTATGAGTGGAGGAATATCAAGACGAAGGACTTTCCGCTGTTCGGCAGCCGCTGCTCGTTTACGGATGACACGGTCATGACCTGTGCCGTGGCTGAGGCCGTTATGAACGGCGGGAAAAGGGAAGATTTTATCAAAGCGATGAAAAAGTACGGGCGGCTGTATCCGAATGTCGGTTACGGCGGCAAATTCAGAGCGTGGCTGTTCTCGGACGGCAGCGCTCCGTACGGGAGCTTCGGCAACGGCTCGGCCATGCGCGTCTCGCCGTGCGCGTGGGCAGCGGAATGCGATAGTGTGAGTAAAGCGGAGCTGCCCGACAGGTGCAGGGATTTGGCGAGACTTTCCGCCGAAGTTACGCATAACCACCCGGAGGGAGTCAAGGGAGCAGTGGCAACAGCCGATGCGATTTTCCTGTGCCGGTATTACTTCGGGGGCTGTCACGGCGAAAACGAACAACCCGTCAATAATGACCCGACTGAGTGCAAAAGGCTCATCAGGGAGCATATCGAGCGCGAATACGGGTACGACCTTTCCAAAACGCTCGACGAAATCCGCCCGTCATACCGCTTTGACGTTAGCTGTCAGGGCTCCGTGCCGCAGGCGATAACAGCGTTTTTGGAGAGCACGGATTTTGAGGACGCCATAAGAAACGCGATATCTATCGGCGGAGACAGCGATACTGTTGCGGCCATTACGGGAAGCATGGCCGAGGCCGCCTACGGTATACCGGATAGGATAAAGGAAAAGGCATATTCCTATCTGGATGAGCCGCTGAGAGCCGTAGTGAGACGCTGGGACGGGTATATCGCTCGGTTCGGCGGAGAATAAAGCAGTCCGCGCTTGCGGCTTTTCCGCTTTTTGATTATGATATTAACGCAAAGGGGTGTTGTTATGTTTTCTGAAAAGTTTATCTGTGCAGGCTATGAATACACCGACTATACTTTCCATGTCCCCGCGCCGTATTTCCGAAAGACCTTTGAAACAGACGGCGAAATCAAAAAAAGCATAATTACTCTGACGGGTCTTGGATTTTATGAGCTTTATGTTAACGGGCGGCGGATTACCAAGGGTATTCTTGCCCCGTATATCTCGAACCCGGACGATATTGTTTACTACGACGAATACGACATAACGCAGGCTCTTGTGCCGGGGAAAAATGTTCTTGGCATACTGCTCGGCAACGGTATGCAGAACGCGCCGGGCGGTCAGATCTGGGATTTCGATATAGCCGCGTTCAGGGGTGCTCCGCGCACGGCTTTCTGCGTCTCAGTTGAATACCCCGACGGCAGAACCGATACCTTCGAGGCGGACGGTTCGGTCAGAACCGCGCCGTCACCGATTATTTTTGACGACCTGCGCTGCGGCTGCTACTACGACGCCCGCCTTGAAATTCCCGGCTGGTCAACGCCCGAGTTTGATGACAGCACTTGGAAAAACGCTCTTGCGGCGGAGACGCCGCGCGGCGAAAGGCGCCTGTGCGAGGCGGAGCCGATAGCGCCCGTGCGCGAGATAAAGCCGATTCTGATAAGAAAATGCAGGCTCAAGGAATATATTTCCCGCGGCGATGTTGTCAAAGAGGCGAAAAAAGTAGCGAGCGACGAGCGCGACGGTTTTTTATATGACTTCGGCGTGAACTCGGCGGGTACCGTAAGGCTCAGGATAAGCGGCGAGCGCGGACGGCAAATCGATTTGCAGTTCGGCGAATATATCGCGCCCGACGGTGAACCCGATACGAGCAACATCTGCTTTTATCCCGAGGGATATTCCCAGCGCGACGTGTATATTCTCAAAGGCGAGGGCGAGGAAGTTTTTGAGCCTGTGTTCACTTATCACGGCTTCAGATACTGCGTGGTGCTCGGTATAACCGAGGAGGAGGCGACCGAGGAGCTGCTGACTTTTATCGTGCAGAATTCGGCTCTTTGCGAGATAGGCTCGTTTCGCTGCTCCGACGAGACGACAAACAAGCTGCAGGCGATGACGAGAAACTCGGATCTCTCGAATTTTTATTATTTCCCGACCGATTGCCCGCACCGCGAAAAAAACGGCTGGACGGGCGACGCCGCTCTCTCTGCCGAGCATATACTGATGAATCTCGATGCTGTCAACAGCTACCGCGAGTGGCTTCGCAACATCCGTGCCGCTCAGCGTGCGGACGGGGCTTTGCCCGGCATAGTGCCGACCGGCGGCTGGGGCTTTGAGTGGGGCAACGGACCCGCTTGGGATGCGGCGCTGACATACATTCCCTATTTCTGCTATGTCTTGCGCGGCGACAGAAAGATAATCGAAGAAAACGCGACGGCGATATTCCGCTACTGCGAGTATATCTCACGCCGACGCGACGAACGCGGGCTTGTTGCAATAGGACTCGGCGACTGGTGCCCGGTGACGAGCGTGAAATCACCGCTCGAGTTTACGGACAGCGTCACCTGCATGAGTATACTCAAAAAGGCCGTCTATATTTTTTCGGAGCTCGGACTTTCGCTCGAGCGCGACTTCTGCGAAAAGCTCTATGATGAGCTGAGAACCGCCGTCAGGCGACACTTAACAGACTTCGGCACCATGACTGCCGCGGGCTCCTGCCAGACCTCGCAGGCAATGGCGATATATTACGACGTGTTCACCCCCGGCGAAAAAACGGCGGCGTTCAAAAAGCTTCTTGAGATAATCAAACGGCGCGACGACCACGTTGACGCCGGCATACTCGGTATGCGCGTTCTGTTCAGGGTGCTCTCGGATTTCGGCGAACCCGATCTCGCGTTTAAGCTGATAACCCGCCCGGACTATCCGTCCTACGGAAACTTCGTCGAGCGCGGACTTACGGCATTGCCGGAGGATTTCCTGCGCGAGGAGGACACCCCCAATTCGCAGAATCACCATATGTACGGCGACATTTCCGCATGGTTCATCGAATATATCGGCGGCATACGAGTGAATCCTTTCCTGACCGACCCGTCCGAGGTCGAAATATCGCCGGTGTTTATTGAAAAGCTCGACAGCGCCGAGGCTTCGTATGAGACGGTCGGCGGCAGGGTGAGCGTAAAATGGTGCAGAACGAACGAGGGTATAACCCTTAATATATCTGCGGACAAAGGCGTTCACGGGCGTATAAGGCTGCCCGACGGCTACGCGTTCGAGGACGGGCGCGGCAGCCTTGAAGAGCTTTACGGCGGAACGTTTAAAATAATCAGAGAGTGAAAACAGGAGGAAAAATGAAAGAGAAGATACTTTTTGTCAACGCCTGCGTGCGCGGGGAGAAAGAGTCGCGCACCCTTGCGCTCGCAAAGGCGGCGCTCAACCGTCTTGACGGCGATATAGAGGAAATCTGCCTTACCGAGGCAAATCAGAAGCCGCTCGACGCGGCGGGGCTTGCCAAGCGCATAGAGAGCGCGGAGAAAAACGACTTCTCCGACCCGGTCTATGACTGCGCCAAGCAGTTCGCCGCCTGCGACACGGTTGTTGTCGCCGCGCCGTTTTGGGATTACAGCTTCCCGTCGATTCTGAAGATATACATAGAATCCCTGTGCGTCGGCGGGCTCACGTTTTTGTACGGCAGCGACGGAGTTCCGATAAGCTATTGCAGGGCAAAAAAGCTGATATATATAACCACCGCCGGCGGCTATATCGGAGACAGCGACTTCGGATTCGAATATGTAAAGACCGTAACAAAGTCGTTTTTCGGCATTGAAAAGTTCAGCTTTTTCAGCGCGGAGGGGCTCGATATTCTCGGCAGCGACCCCGACGCCATACTCAAAGAGACACGCGAAAAAATAGAGCGCGAGCTCTGATAAATTAAAAATGTCCCCCGGAGAGCAGTGTTATGCGCTCCGGGGGATTTCCGTTTTTATTTATGACTGATAGGTTTCCATAAAGCTGTTTATGTCGCTCTCGCAGGAGCGCATGGCGAGTATCGTTTGCTCGAAGAGCCTGTCGAGCTCCCAGCCGAGCCTCTCCGCGCCCGTGCGGATAATGTCGCGCGAGCAGCCCGCGGCGAACTTTTTGTCCTTGAACTTCTTTTTGAGGCTCGAGACCTCCATATCCATGACGCTCTTTGACGGGCGCATCAGTGCCGCCGACCAGATAAGCCCCGTCAGCTCGTCCGCCGCAAAGAGCACCTTCTCCATCTCGTGAACCGGCTCGATGTCAACGCAGATACCGCAGCCGTGGGAGCAGACGGAATATATCATGTCATCGCCGACTCCGCCCGCCTTGAGCAGCTCGGGCGCCTTTTTGCAGTGCTCCTCGGGATAGAGCTCAAAGTCTATATCGTGCAGGAGTCCGACTATAGCCCAGTATTCCTCCTCGTCCGCATAGCCGAGCTCTTTCGCGTACCAACGCATAACGCCCTCGACGGTCAGCGCATGGCGGATGTGAAAGGGGTCGTTGTTGTATTTTTTCAGAAGCTCAAACGCCTCGTCTCTTGTGATATTGCTTTTCCTCATTTTAACCGTCTCCCTGCTTTGCTTATTTACGGAGTATTATACTGCCGATTTACTATGTTTTCAATCATAAATTCTTTTTTGTGGCAAGATTTACGAGAGCGCTCTGATTTATGAAAAACAGCAGGTCGACAAGTGCGTTTTCGTCTATGCTGTAGTCCGAGCGCATCCACTGGATTATAACGCCCGTGCTGCCGTTCAAGATGTAGGAGTAGATATACTGCTCCTGCTCCTTAGGAAATGCAATATCAAGGTTCTCTACGAATTGAATTATCGACTGTTGCATGAATTTCGAGCGAAACTCCGGGTCGCCCGCGTCGATGAGCAGGGTACGAAACGGCTTGTCGTTTTCTTTGATATAAATCAAAAACGAGAGCAGATATCTGTGCGCGCCGATATCATTTTCCGCGCCTATCTTTTGGAGGTGCTCCCGCGTTGCGTCGAGCAGCTCCGCCTCCACCTCCTCGAGCAGCTCCTTCGGCTCGGAGTAGTGGGCATAAAACGTCGAGCGGTTGAGGTCGGCGCGCTCGCAAAGCTCCCTTACGGAAATTTTAGTCACCGAGCCCTTTTCGCTCAAAAGATCCATCAGAGCGTTTTTGAGCAAAATTTTTGAAAGTCTTGTGCGCTGATTATTTTTTGTGTTCATATTTTATACCGTCACTTTCGGTGAATTTTGTCGGTTTCATAGCCGTTATTAACAAAACTGATGATTGTTAATCCAACATCATGTAGCTATAATAATAGTGTAATATGAAATCTTCCAAATGTCAAGGCGACTTTCGTCTTCGGCACTTCTGTTACCCGCGGAAAACGGCGCGCCCCGAAAACCTTCAGACGGAAACTCGGGCGCGCCCGAACCGCAGAATAATCTGCACACAAACATTTTTATACAGCCCTTTTAATTTTTTTGCCGCGCCGACCCTGCGGGGTCGGTCTCCGGCGCGGCATATCTCCGCATTCGAGCGGGAGAAACCGCAAAAAAGCGCATAAGCCGCAGAACGGCTGAAAATATTTTCAAATTTATGAGACAAAAGGATAAAGGAGTTCTTAGAAATGTCAAAAGCAAAAATCTTCGAAAAGCGGGCGCTCGATTCGCGCCTGACCTCGCCCGAGGTAACGGCGAAGGAAAAGTGGCTGGGCTATCTACTCGGCCCGTCCGGTGCACTGCTGCTGAACGCCGTGCTCGCTACATATCTGAACGTCTACTACACGGACGTTTTGAACCTGACCACCGTTTGGGGCGGCGCATTTCTCGCGGTGTTCCCGATAGTGTCGAAGATAATCGACGCCATAACGAATATAGTTATGGGCTATATCATCGACCGCACGCACACAAAGCAGGGCAAGGCACGTCCGTGGCTGCTGCTCTCCGCGCCGCTCGTCGCCGTGACGGGCATACTGCTCTTCACCGTGCCCACGGGCAATCAGACGGTGCAGGTGATATGGGTCATGCTCTCATATAACCTCTTCTATTCGTTCGCCTATACGATATATAACATGAGCCACAACCTCATGGTTCCGCTCTCGACGAGAAATACCGAGCAGCGCGGAGTTCTCTCGGTTTTCAATCAGGTTTCGACCATTATGATGAGCGGCATAATCGTCGCGCTCATCTTCCCCATGCTCATTATGCCCCAGCTCGGCGTTGACAGGTCGAAGTGGATAACAACGATGAGCATCCTCTCGTGCATAGCCCTGCCGCTGACGCTCATGGAGTATTACTTCACAAAGGAGCGCATAACCCTTGAGGGCGGCGAGCAGGAGAAACCGAGCGTTGCGATGAAAACCCAGCTAAAGGCAATATTCAGCGACAAATATATGCTGATAACCTTTATATATTTTCTTATCTATACTGTCGGCTCTACTATCAAGAACATCTCGCTCGTCTATTTCTCGAACTATGTCCTCGGTACATATAACGACGGAAAGACGCAGACCATGCTCTCCGTTATCGGCGGCATACCGATGGGCATCGGCATCTTTGCGGTCTGGCCGCTCGCCAAAAAATTCGGCAAGCGTAATATTACGGCTATAGGCTTCGTGTTATACGCCGTAGGCTCGGCGATATGCTGGCTGGCGCCGACAAATATGGTGATAGTCCTCATAGGTCAGTTTATAAAGAATATCGGCGGTCTGCCGTGCTCCTATGTGTTCATGGCGCTGTTTGCGGACGTACTCGACCATATCGAGTGGAAGCACAACTTCAGGTGCGACGGAATAGCGATGTCGATATATAACACCATTGCCGTCGCGAGCGTCGGAATTTGCACGGGTGTATTCAATCTTATTCTCTCGAAATCCGGCTATGTCGCGCCCTATCTCGATGCGGCGGGTAAGCTCATCGCCGTGCAGTCGGACAGCGTAAAGAGCGCCATAACCTTTACATTTGTAGGACTTGAGACGATAACGGGCGTTGTGCTCGCAATACTTCTGCTGTTCTTGAATGTCGAAAAGAACATAGCCAAGGAGCAGGAGGAAATAAAGCAGAGAAACGGGGAGACGACAGATGAGAGCAACGAAGCTTAAAACAGAATATCTCAAAAACCCTCTGGGCATTGACTTCGAAAACCCGCGCTTCATGTGGAACTGCGAGGGCGGAAAAGCTCAGAGCGCATACAGAATAGTCGCCTGCGACACGCGCGGCAACACACTTTGGGACAGCGGCAAGGTCGAATCGCCGCAGATGGCCTTTATCCCGTATCCGTTGGATACGCCGTCGCGCCTGAGAGTGGAATGGAAGGTAAAGCTCTGGGACGAAAACGGCGCAGAGGGCGATTGGAGCGAGCCCGCGTTCTTCGAGATAGGTTTAAGAAACGCCTCGGATTGGCGTGCAAAGTGGATAACCGGGAATTACAGCGTCAACAAAAAGCAGCGCTACCCGGTTGACTGCTTCAAAAAGGAGATCGAGTGCAAAAAGCCCGTGCTCTCGGCGCGTCTCTATATGACCGCCTGCGGAATATATTCGGCCGGGCTAAACGGTACGGACTTCACCATGCCCTTAGCCCCCGGAATTACGGAATACAGAAAGCGCATACAGTATCAGACCTACGATGTGACCGCACTTCTGCATGAGGGGAGCAACGTGCTCTGCGCCGAGCTTGCCGACGGCTGGTACAGGGGCAGCGTAGGCGCATGGGGACTCAAAAATCAGTACGGCACCGAGACTAAACTGCTCGCTCAGCTTGAGATAAAATATACCGACGGCACGGCGCAGACCGTCATATCCGACGGCTCGTGGCTCTGGAGCAACGACGGCGCCATACGCTTTGCGGACAACAAGGACGGCGAGCGGGTCAACGCAAATAATATCCCGTCATATAAAAATCATGCGAAAGAGACCGTCTGCAAGGTTTTGCCGAGCGCGTCAAACAATTTCCCGATAGCCGAAAAGGAACGCTTCAAGCCCACTCTGTCCGTCACCCCGAGCGGGAAAAAGCTGCTCGACTTCGGGCAGAATATAGCGGGCTATGCCGAGTTTGAGGTAACCGCCCGCAAGGGACAGAAAATTATTCTCGAGTTCGGCGAGCTGCTGCGTGACGGCGAGCTGACGCTCGAAAACATACAGTGCAAGAACAAGCATAAGACAACGCCTCTGCAGAGAGTCGAATACATCTGCAAAGAGGGAGTTAACCGCTACAAGACCAAGTTTGCGATATTCGGCTTTCAGTATATAAGCGTCGAGACGGATGTGACCGTCCGCCCGGAGGACTTCACCGCCATAGCCGTCTATTCGGACATGGAAGAGACGGGATTCTTCAACAGCTCAAACGAGCTGCTGAACAAATTCGTCGAGGTGACAAAGTGGTCGGCAAAGGGCAACTCGACCGACCTGCCCACCGACTGCCCGACCCGAGAGCGCCACGGCTGGTCGGGCGACGCACAGATATTCTGCAAAACCGCGAGCTATCTTTTCGACTACGCCCCGTTTGCGGAAAAGTACGTGCGCGATATGTGCGACGAGCAGCTCAAAAACGGAAACTTCCGCCAGATATCCCCGCGCGGCGGCGTGGACTTCTATATGACCTTCATGGACGGCTCGGCAGGCTGGTCGGATGCGGGCGTGTTCATACCGTACAGGCTCTATAAGCAGTACGGCGACAGAAAAATTCTCGAACGCTTCTATCCGAATATGCGCGCCTTCGCGGAATATAAAATAAAGACTCTCGGAAAGTGGTATCCTACCGCCCTGCCGACGGGCGTCGGGCTGAAAAATTTCCGCAACATTTCAAACTACCGCCAGTCCTACGGCGAATGGGCGGAGCCCGCAGATGTCAGGACTCTTGAATTTAAAGATTTTGTCAATCCGAACCCGGAGGAGACGACGGCTTACATAGTGTTCATGCTCGAGGCGATGGCGGATATCGCCCGCATTTTGGGAAAAGACGACGACAGAAAGCTCTGCGAAAAGAATGCGGCGAGGGCGAGAAAGGGCTACAGCGCGCTCGTCTCGACGAAGAAGTTTTCAATAGACACCGACCGCCAGGCGAAGCTTGTTCGCCCGCTTTATATCGGTCTGCTCGACGAAAAGCAGACGGAATATGCGAAAAAGCGGCTCATAAAAGCCCTCGACAACTACTCGTGGAGGCTCGGCACGGGATTTCTCTCGACGCCGCTGATACTGAGCGTTTTGGCGGATATCGATATTGAATACGCCTACCGCTTACTCGAAAACGAGCAGATGCCCGGCTGGCTGTTTATGTCCAAAAACGGCGCAAACACCGTCTGGGAGTCGTGGGAGGGCACTGCGGCACAGGGCGGCATTGCCTCGCTCAACCACTATTCAAAGGGTGCGGTTTGCGAGTGGCTGTTCGGCACGATGTGCGGAATAAATGTCGCCGGAGAAAACCGATTCACTATAGCCCCGCGCCCGGGCGGGCATTTCGAGTTCGCCGAGGCGAGCTACGACAGCGTATACGGAAAAATCTCCGTGCGCTGGGATAAGACGGACGGGGGATATAAATATAAAATATCCGTCCCGTCGAACTGCAAAGCCGATATTCTTCTGCCCGACGGAAGAAAACAGACCGTCGGAGCAGGTGAGTATGAACTTTAAGGAGGAAAACTTATGAAAAAATCAATAGTCGCCGTTATAGCACTCTTTGCTCTGCTCATGTCAATGCTCTGCGCGTGCAAGAAGGACGACGGCAAAACAGGTGCGGACACCACGGGCAACGCTCAGACGAGCGCGGCGGGCGATGTTGTCGATGACACGACCGCTCTTCCCGAGGACAGCACCGCGCAGGAGGGCGAGACAAATGAAACTCAATCGGCCGACCCCGCAAAGCCCGGCGAGACCGCTTCGAATCAGGTAACTGCCGCGCCCTCGAAGAATGCAAAAGACTGGACTAAGGCCGAGATAATCGCCTATTTCAACACCGGCGCGAACAGAGTAAAATATCAGGCGAAGTCTGTCACCCGCAACTACACCGAGACGAAGAACAATGCCGACAAGACCGAATTGCCCAAGGCGATAGATGCAATAGGCAAGAGCGCGATGAAGACCTTCATGAAGCGCGACGATAAGGCGATAGTCCTGACCTCAAAAGAGGACATCAGAAACGTATTCCCCGTCGGCGGCAAGGATTGGGTCAGCAAGCTCACTCCCGCAGATGTCAAGGGCGCAAAGGTCGAGGACAAGGGCGGCGAATATCAGATAACCCTGACCTTCGGCACTGATGTCAATCCCTCCGGCGAAAAAGGCTATGCCGCAGCGTTCGGCGTGCTCACTGCCGATGTGGTAAACTTCGACTATCCCGGCCTCTCGCTCACTGACCAGAAATTCACCTATTATAACGGAACGATAGTAGCAAGGTTCAGCAAGGCTACCGGCAACTTAGTCTATGCCCACTATGATTATCCCGTCATCATCGAGCTCACAGCGCACCTGCTCGGCTCGAACACGAGAGTCAAGGTCGGCATGACGACAATAAACGACTTCAGCGTTAAATACTAACTCCTGTATCCGAAAGCAAAGCGCCCCGCACATTGACCCGTGCGGGGCGCTTTGTCAAGTTGATTTTTTCCGCAAATCGGGCTTTGTGTGCTTCACAGCTCCCAATTTACAGAGGCGGTTGCCGGTTATGTATTCGGTATATCTATAAGCTCGGATAGGACTCTAGGCTCGGATGGAGTTCTCCGACATAGTTCCCCGTGCAAAGCGACGGTCACTCCCAGTCCTTCCATATCTCCGGGCAATAGCCGACCGTCGCCTGCCTGCCGTTTCGGACTATCGGGGTCTTAAAAAGCTCCGGGTGCTCAAACAGCTTTTCTTCCTTGTCCTCGTCGTGCGCGAGATATTTAATAAACTGCTGCTCATAGGCCTTGCTTTTCTCGTCGAACAAATTGTCCATGCCGCCGACGGCTTTTTTGACAGAGGCATATTCGCCGCGGCTCATGCCGTATTTTGCGACGTCGATGAGCTGATATTTTATTCTGCGCTCCTTGAACCAGCGCTCGGCTTTTTTCGTATCGAAGCATTTGGCTTTTCCGAATATCTGTATGTTCATATATAGACTCCTTTTTCTCTTGTATCCGAGGACAATTATATGATAAAATATATATGTTGTAAAGTATGCAAGGGAGATTTGGCTTTGAAGATGGATATGCCGAAAAATGTTGATACCGCGATAGGCCTGCTGCAGTCAGCGGGCTTTGAGGCATATGCCGTGGGCGGGTGCGTGCGCGATACGCTGCTCGGAAAAACGCCTAATGACTGGGATATAACATCCTCCGCGTCTCCCGAAGAAATAAAAGCGGTGTTCGCGGACTTTCACTGCATAGATACCGGAATAAAGCACGGCACCGTGACCGTCATAGCGGACGGAGAACCGCTCGAAATAACGACCTTCCGGCTCGACGGCGAATATGAGGATAACCGCCACCCGAAGAGCGTCACTTTTACCTCCGTTCTCGGCGAGGATCTCGGCAGGCGGGATTTCACGGTAAACGCCATGGCCTACAGCCGAAAAACCGGCACGGTCGATCTTTTCGGCGGGCGGGATGACCTCAAAAACGGAATAATCCGCTGCGTCGGCGACCCGGACAGGCGCTTCAACGAGGACGCGCTGCGAATCCTGCGCGCCCTGCGCTTTGCCTCGACGCTCGACTTTGAGATAGAGCCGTTGACCGCACAGAGCCTGATAAATAACCGCGCCCTGCTCGGCAACATTTCCGAGGAGAGGATAGCAAAGGAGCTGATAAAGCTCGTCTGCGGAAAAGGCGCGCGGCGTATACTCACGGATTTTGCCCCCGTGCTCTTTGAAATTTTGCCGGAGCTTCGCCCGATGTATAAGAACGGGCACGACAATCCGCACCACTGCTACGACATCTACGAGCATACGCTCGTAGCGCTCGAGAATATCGACCCCGAGCCGACGCTGCGCTTTGCGATGCTCCTGCACGACTGCGGCAAGCCCGCCGTCAAGATTTTCGACGAAAACGGCGTAGCGCATTTCTACGGACATCAGCGGGTGAGCGCGGAGATATCGGCGCAGATATTGGCGCGGCTCAAGGTGTCGAACAGATTCAGAGATGAGGTGCTGTTCCTTGTCAGCAACCACGACCGCTGGGAGCTCTATGAAAATACGGACAAAATGCCGCGCTACCTCTCAAAATTCGGCTTTGACGGCGTGACAAAGCTGCTCAAGGTCATGCGCGCCGACGTGCTCGCGCAGTCACCCGAATACAGATACAGATTAGAGCAGATATCGGCTGCAAAGGAGGCGGCAAAAGCTTTGGCGGCTCAGGAACCGTGCCTGTCGCTGCGCGAGCTTCAGATAAACGGGCGGACTCTCATGGATGTCGGTATTCCGCAGGGCAGGCAGCTCGGTGCGGTGCTCGCACAGCTGCTCGACGAGGTCATAGACGGAGTGACTAAAAATACGCAGGAGGCTCTCACGGCGCGCGCGAGGGAAATATACGGAGAGATGAAGTAAATAAAGCCGCTGTATCAACCGATACGGCGGCTTTTCGACATCGACGGCGCGGTTTGTCTCTTAAAAGTCTTTCACAAATAAATGATCCGTACCGCCGTCATAGTTTACGATATCCTTGAGATACCTGTATCCGTAGCGCTCATACAAGCCGAAGAACTCCGCGGGGATATAGCTTCTGCCGAAGCCGTTTTCTTTTAGATATCTGTTTGCGTATTCAATCAGTTCTCCGCTGATTTTTTGACCTCTGGAGTCTTCGGATACGAAAACGCAGGACACCCACGGATAGATTTCCGCAAGCGGATAATAATCCGTTTTCATCACGGACGCCATGCCGACAATTTTTCCGTCTGCAATCGCGGCAAACATCGTTTCCCAATCCGAAAATGTCCATGAGCGGAGCATATCCGCAATATGATCTTTAACACCGTCCCACGAGCAGTTCTCCGCGAAGGACAGAAGCATTTTCGCAAGCTCAGTGTCCCTATCGACTTTGATTATCATCATTTCCTCCATAGCATCCGGTTTATCGAATTCAGTATAACGTATCGAGTATAAAAACACCGACGCAGTTATATTCTGTTAATTTTACGCAGACTTTCCGACCGTCCGCCGTACTGCTTTTCTCGGCTTTTTTGATTTAACGGCACATCTCTTTGCGATATGCCGCGCTTCGCTCGGCGTGATATTTTTGCTGCGCAAATTTCAGCTCATGCACTTTGAAATACAGCATTATATCAAAAATATCAATCGTTTTATTTGTTTCCCTTTGCTGTGTTGAGTGACGCTATCAGCATTCTTTTTATTTCTTCGGCAAGCAAAAGCAATTCGTCATATTTATAATCAATTAAATTTGTTCTTTTCAAAAGAGTGAGCCAATAGATACTTTCGCCTGTTTCTTTAAGCGCAATATGTAACTTTGCAATGAAATCTGCTTTGCTGTTGCCGTAAACAGCTTCGTTTATATTCGCTCCGACACTCGTAGCGGAACGAAGCAGCTGTTTTGCAACAGTGGTGTCCTTTTTTGTCTTATAAAACTCCTCATAAAACAATACTGCTTCAGTTGCAAAGTCAAGAGATTTATTAAGCAAGGGGCTTTTCATCGGTATCACCTCAAAATGAATTGTATCATAAACAGTATTTACAATCAACGCTTTGCACAGCAAAGCAACCTCTTCTTTTATCTTTTCTCCTTTATCTTTTATTTGGAAACGATAATTTCAGGGAAAAGAGAAGAACGAGAAAAGAACAGTGAAAAGAACAAAAAGAAACGACAATCTTCTTTCGAAAATAGTCGTTTCTTTTTGGTGGAGACGAAGAGGATCGAACTCTCGACCTTACGGATGCGAACCGTACGCTCTCCCAGCTGAGCTACGCCCCCATTTGTTTGCTATGTGATTATAAGATTTTTTTTTCGGTTTGTCAAGTGTTACGGAGCGGTTTGGAAAAATTTTTCTTTGCCGCCCCGCTTTTTCATCCGATCGGCTTGCCGATATCTACCCAGCCGTCGGGCTTCGAGTATTTTTCAAGCTCGGCGGGGGTCAGCTCTATCATGCTGTTGCTGCTGCCGCAGGCGGGGAATACCGTCTGAAATCTTTTCAGCGACTCGTCCAGATATATCTTTACTCCCTCGTTCACCGCGAACGGGCATACCCCGCCGACTGCGTGACCGATGAGCTCTGCCGCTTCTTCGTGCGAGAGCATCTTCGCCTTTTTGCCGAAGCGGGCCTTGTATTTTGCGTTGTCTATCTTCATGTCGCCCGCCGCGACTATGAGTATCGGCGCGCCGTCGAGCGAGAAGGATATGGTTTTTGCTATCCTGCCCTCAACGCAGCCGAGCGCCTTGGCCGCGAGCGCGACGGTTGCGCTCGACTCGTCTATCTCCTTTATCCTGTCCGCTATGCCGAGCGTTTTAAAATATTCTCTGACTCTCTCTATAGACATTATTTTCTCCCAAGTGAAAAAGCCGCAGCTTTTGCGGCTTTGTATTTTTATCTTCTGAAAAATCCGCGCTTTTCCGGCTTGCCGTTCTCTGTATCCGGGATAAAAAATCGGTTTTTGCCCGACTTGTCGGCGAGATATTTTTTGACGGCGGCAAGGCGCTCGTCGGAATTCCTGCAGGCCTTGAGCGCCGAATCTATCTCCTGAGGAGACACGGTGTCCGAATCCCTGCGGTAGGTGTAGCGGTCTGTTTTCATAGTATTATATTTTTCTGTCTGCGCGTCTGTCCATGTGTGGACGCACTCCTTGGAGAAAAATACGCCGCGGCGTATTATTTTTGCGGGGTTGCCGCCGCAGACGGTGTTCGAAGGGACGGACTTGCCCGAAAGCAGAGCCGCACCGCCGATAACGGAGCCCGAACCGACTGCCGTGCCTTTCAGAATCAGCACGTTCTGCCCTATCCAAACGTGGTCGCCGATAAAGACGGATTTGCTCGGATTTATGCGTGTGCAGTTCTCGCAGTCATACAGAAGGTGAGGGTCTGCCGTGCGGATAAAAATACCGAAGGAAAACAGCCCGTCGTCCCCGATAATTATATTTTGCTGTTCGGACGTTATGAGCGTCATTTTGCCGTTGATATAGTTGCCGCGCCCGAAAAATATGCAGCTGTTGTTGTTTACGGTCAAATTGACATAATAAGGATTTTTATTTGCACCTAAATAGCATACCGCGTTGCTGCCGTTGAAAAGAACGGTGGATGAGTCGAGCCTGACGCCGTCTTCAATAACAAGAATGTTGCCGGAGCCGTTAAATATTATTTTTGAGCCGTCCATCGAGCTTTTCTGTGCGTCGGCTATAATGCGGTTGTCGGAAATATGTTCCGAGAGAGACGTAATCTGTTCCACTGTTGTTCCTCCGCTGCTCACTGTTTTGTTACTTGCGGCTTTTCTTTCTCTTTACTCCATCGGTGACATTGTCATCGGGCTTGCCGAAAGCCGCGATCTTGATTATCATTATGACGAGTATAGCCGCGAGCGCCGAGCAGGCGTAGACCAGCCACATATTTATGACGCTCGCTATAAGCTTGCCTAAGAACGGTACGCAGTGCGTGGCTACGGCGACTACGGAAGCGCCCGTGGGAAGGGCAGATCCGAACGCGAATCCGTACTTTCCTCCGAGTTTATACATCGCGACCTCGTCCGCGGATGCGGCAGACGCCCTGCGGGTCAGGCACAGCGAGCCGTCCTTTATGTTTGAGCCCATGATGTCGTCGGTGCATACGGCAAGTCCGCGGTCGAGAAGGAACTTGTCGGGATGAGCCGCCGCAACGCTCAAAAGCGCGGTTAACAGCGACACGACCGCTATTATGATAATTAGGACGACAGAGAATATTCTTGCGCCCTTGAATTTGTCCTTTTTAGGCTTGAAGCTGTCCTGAAGCATTGCGCCGGAGTAGTCCGAGGTGCGCTCAAAGTCGAATTTCGGCTCAACTTTGGCCGCAGTTTCCTCCGAGAGGGTCTGACGCGGTCTGCTCTTGTCTATCGGCGCGCCGAAATATCCGTGAGGATCGGGCTCTCCGTATTCGTTTTCGGTTTTTTGCACGGGCTCGGCTTCGACTTTCTCGGGCTCGGTTTCCGCGGGCTCGGTCTTGACGGGCTCCTCTGCGGGAACCTCGTCCTCTCCCGAGTAGCTGTCCTCAAAGTCAGCACCGGTCGGCTCGAGCTCGGTTGCGGAAATGGAGCTGTCGAGTGCGCTCTCATAGCTGCGCTCCTCAACGCGCCTTGCCTCAGCTTTCTCCTCGGCATTGTGCGCCGCTCTCATTCTCTCGGCCTCCAGAATTTCCTCCGCCGCCCTTTCTGCTACGGCGTTGAGCTCGTCCTGCTTGGCCTTTTCCATGCGAGCCTCAAATTCCGCATTGAGTTCTTCTATGGTTTTCGGCATGAATTTATCCATTCTCTGTTCACCCTCCGACTTAAAGCAGTATTATTGTTATCCGGTATCGTTGCAGCTGTTATATTATAAAGTATAATATTTGGCGCTCTTAAAGTCAATAAAAAAGGCGAATGTCCGCAGATACCCGCACAAATGCCCGAAAAGGCTGGAAAAAATCGGGCGCATAAAGTATAATCAAGGCGAAAAAACACAAAAAGGAGAAGTATCATGGGAATGAAAGAAAGAATGTTCACGGGCGAGCTGTATTATCCCAACGAGGAGTCGATATTTGACGAGCAGCTCAAAAAGCTCGATTTGCTTTACAAGTTCAATTCAACGCGCCCCACGGAGCAGAAGAAAAGGCAGGAATTAATGAAAGAAATGTTTGCCGAAATAGGCGAGAACTGCTATCTCGAGCCGCCGTTTCACGCGAATTGGGGCGGGGCGCATATGCATCTGGGCGACAGTGTATACGCTAATTTCAATTTCACCGCCGTGGACGACTCGCATATCTATATCGGCTCTTATACGATGATAGGACCCAACGTGACCGTTGCCACAGCGGGACATCCTATTCTGCCCGAGCTGCGCGAAAAGGCGTATCAGTTCAATATGCCCGTGCATATCGGCAGAAACTGCTGGATAGGTGCGGGAGCCGTGATAATGCCCGGAGTGACGATAGGAGATAACAGCGTTATCGGCGCGGGCAGCGTCGTGACGAAAGACATTCCGGCGAACGTCGTCGCCTACGGGAATCCCTGCCGCGTCGCGAGGGAGATAAGCGAGCACGACCGAGAGTTTTATTATAAAGACAGACGAATTTCGCAGGAGATTTTTGACGAAGTAAAGAAAATGTAAAGTAAACCCGCCAAAGTAAACCCGCCGCAGATATAAGTCTGAGGCGGGTTTTGCTATAGTTTTTACAGTGTTTACGGTTGAATCTTTGCCGTTATTCTCCTTACGGAGAAAATGATGTTTGCTAATGACCAAAGCGTAATTATAACATACAGAAAGCGGAACAAGAAAGTTAAAAACGGCAGTAAATCCTGATAAGGAGAAGTGAATACAGGGTGTATTACCCAATCATATTGCATGGTGATTCGCATCAAAATCATCGGTATCGCCGACAAGACAAAGACGGTGAAGAAAGAACGGAATTTACGAATTTGAGCTCTCCTTGAAAGATAGAAGAAGAACAGGCTGACAAAGGCGACCGCCCATATGAAGCGAAACGCGTAAAAGTAAAACATTCCATACTCTGAAATCCTTATGCAGTCATAATAGAAATCGTGCATATGTGTAAAAAAGAAGTTAAATACAGGGCGGAAAAGCTCGCAGACGCAGTATATTATCGCCTGCAGGAACAGCGGCCAAAGAAGCACCTCGAAAATCACGACAAAAGCTTTTTTATTTTTTTTCATCACTTCACATCCTTTCAATTTCCTTGAGGCGGATAAATGACAATACTTCTGCGCTACAATTATATTTTAACAGAAAGAGTAAAAAAGTCAATCGTGTTTTGATTTTTAAAAAAGTTAAAGAATCAATCCCACCTTTGCAGAGCGGGATTGATTCTTTATTTGTGCTTATTTATATTTCGGTCTTGCAACATATGAGGTGTGGAGCACTTCGTGCGCCTTGTGGCTGCCGGGCTCGCCGAGGAACTCGGCGTAGAGACGCTTGACAGCCTCGCTCTCATGCGACTTGCGCAGGGGCATATCCTTGTCCGCCTCGTAGAGAGCTGCGGCTCTGCGCGCTCTGAGGTCGACGAAGTTGCGCACGACTGCGTGCTGTATCGGCTGGCCGCCGCCGTTGACGCAGCCGCCGGGGCAGCCCATGATCTCTATGAAGTGGTAGTCGGCGGTGCCGTTTTTGACCTTCTCCATAATAGTGTTGGCGTTTGCGAGTCCGCTGACTACGCAGACCTTTATCTCCATGCCGTTGACGGTGTAGGACGCTTCCTTTATGCCCTCGGTGCCGCGAACCTCGGTGAAGTCGAGGCTCTTGAGCTCCTCGCCGGAGAGCTTTTCTACGGCGGTTCTCAGCGCCGCTTCCATAACGCCGCCGGTTGCGCCGAAGATGACTGCCGCGCCGGTGGAATCGCCGAGCGGGTTGTCAAATTCCTCGTCGGGCAGGTGCTTGAAGAAGATACCCGCGCTTTCTATCATTCTGCCGAGCTCTCTCGTGGTCAGGGAGTAGTCGACATCCGGATAGCCGGACGCGGACTGATCGTCGCGCTTTGTCTCGAACTTCTTCGCCGTGCAGGGCATTATGCCGACAACGACGATATCCTTCGGGTCGATTCCCATCTTCTCCGCATACCAGGTCTTGATTACCGCGCCCGACATCTGCTGGGGCGACTTGCAGGAGGAGAGGTGATCGAGCATATCGGGGTAGTAATGCTCGCAGTATTTTATCCATCCGGGCGAGCAGGAGGTTATCATCGGGAGCACGCCGCCGTTCTGGACTCTGCCGAGGAACTCGTTTGCCTCTTCGACTATCGTGAGGTCCGCGCCGAAGTCGGTGTCAAAGACCTTGTCGAAGCCGAGACGTCTGAGCGCCGCGACCATCTTGCCCTGAACGTTGGTGCCTATGTGCATTCCGAAGCACTCGCCGAGAGTGACGCGGATAGAGGGCGCGGTGTGAACAACGACGAACTTCTCGGGGTCGTTTATAGCCTCGAGCACCTTTGCGGTGTCATCCTTCTCGTAGATAGCGCCGGTCGGGCAGTTGACTATGCACTGGCCGCAGGAGACGCACGCCACGGAGTCGAGCGGCTTCTCGAATGCCGAGCCGATGTGAGTGTCAAAGCCGCGGGCGTTTGCGCCGATAACGGAGATGTGCTGAGCCTGGCACGCGGCTACGCAGCGGCGGCAGAGGATGCACTTTCCGTTGTCTCTTATCATATGTATGGCGGAGTCGTCGTATTCGTGGACGGGATTCGCGCCGTCGAAGCGACCCTCGTCGTCAACGCCGAACTCCTTGCAGAGCTGCTGGAGCTCGCAGGTTCCGCTGCGTATGCAGGAGAGACACTTCCTGTCATGCGTAGAGAGGATGAGCTCGAGAGTCGTCTTGCGGCTCTTTCGCACGCGCTCCGTGTTTGTGAATATCTCCATGCCCTCGTTTACGGGGTAGACGCAGGCGGTCACGAGCGAGCGGGCGCCCTTGACCTCAACCATGCAGATACGGCACGCGCCGATTTCGTTTATCTTCTTGAGGTAGCAGAGGGTCGGGATCTCTATGCCGGCCGTACGCGCCGCCTCAAGTATGGATATGCCCTTGGGTACGCTCAGAGGCATATTGTTTATCTTAATATTTACCATTTCCATGCTGTGTTGACCCTCCTTCCTTAACCTTTGCTGATAGCCTTGGCACGCTTGCAGTTTTCAAGGCAGACGCCGCACTTGATGCACTTGGCGGTGTCTATCTCGTACGAAGGCAGCTTGTGGTCCTCTGCGATATAGTCGGTCTTGCCGATAGCCGAGACGGGGCAGTTTCTGGCGCAAAGGCCGCAGCCGATGCACAGATCCTTGTCTATCTTGAAGCTCAGCAGCGCCTTGCAGACGCCTGCGGGACACTTCTTGTCAACTATATGCGCTATGTACTCCTCGCGGAAGAACTTGAGGGTTGCGAGAACGGGGTTGGGCGCCGTCTGACCCAGACCGCAAAGGGAGTTCTCTTTTATGTAGTGGGCGAGCTCCTCGAGCTTGTCGAGGTCGTCGAGAGTCGCCTTGCCGGCGATTATCTTCTCGAGTATCTCCTGCATTCTTCTCGTGCCGATACGGCAGGGGGAGCACTTTCCGCAGGACTCGTCAACCGTGAAGTCGAGGAAGAATTTAGCTATATCGACCATGCAGTTGCTGTCATCCATGACTATAAGTCCGCCCGAGCCCATCATGCAGCCTATGGCGGTGAGGTTGTCGTAGTCTATTTCGGTGTCCATGAGGCTTGCGGGGATGCAGCCGCCGGAGGGGCCGCCGGTCTGCGCAGCCTTGAATTTTCTGCCGTTGGGTATTCCGCCGCCGATGTCCTCGACTATCTCGCGCAGGGTCGTGCCCATGGGGATTTCAACGAGGCCGGTGTGCTTTATGTTGCCGCCGAGCGCAAAGACCTTGGTGCCCTTGGAGCGCTCGGTGCCCATGGAGGCGAAGCTCTCCGCGCCGTGCAGGATTATCTGCGGGATATTTGCGAAGGTCTCGACGTTGTTTTCGGTAGTGGGCTTTCCGAAAAGACCCTTCTCCGCCGGGAACGGAGGTCTCGGACGGGGCTCGCCGCGGTTGCCCTCTATGGAGGTCATGAGCGCGGTCTCCTCGCCGCAGACGAATGCGCCTGCACCGAGTCTTATGTGGAGGTCAAAATCGAAGCCGCTGTCGAATATGTTTTTGCCGAGCAGCCCGAGCTCGCGGGCGGAGTCAATGGCTATTTGAAGTCTCTTGACCGCTATGGGATACTCCGCGCGGACGTAGATGTAGCCCTCGGTGGCGCCGGTGGCGTAGCCGCATATGGCCATGGCCTCGACGATGCAGTGCGGGTCGCCCTCAAGCACGGAGCGATCCATGAACGCGCCGGGGTCGCCCTCGTCGGCGTTGCAGACGACATATTTCTGATCCGCCTGATTCTTTCTCGTGAAGCTCCACTTGAGTCCGGTCGGGAATCCGCCGCCGCCTCTGCCGCGAAGGCCGGAGTCCTTGACTATCTGGATGACCTCGTCCGGGGTGTATTCGGTCAGGCACTTTGCGAGAGCCTGATAGCCGTCCATGGCTATGTATTCGTTGATATTTTCGGGGTCGATGACGCCGCAGTTGCGCAGCGCGACTCTCTTCTGCTTCTTATAGAACTGAGTCTCGTTGAGGCTTTTGACGGTGTCGCCGGCCACGGTGTCGTCATAGAGCAGGTGCTTGACTATTCTGCCCTTGATAAGGTGCTCGTCAACTATCTCGGAGACGTCCTCAACCTTTATCTGGCTGTAGAACGCACCCTCGGGATAGACAACGACTATCGGGCCCAGGGCGCACAGACCGAAGCAGCCTGTCCTGATGACCTTGATTTCGTCTGCGAGACCTTTCTCGGCGATCTCCTTTTCAAACTCGGCAATTATTTCTGCGCTGTGAGAAGAAGTACAGCCGGTACCGCCGCAGACAAGAACGTGTGAACGATACATTGATTTCCCTCCTTGTTATTTGGCGATAGCGCCGACCGTAAATTCCGTAACGGGGTTGCCGTTGACGAGGTGGTCGCTGACAATGCGCGCGACCATTTCGGGCGTTACCTTTACATAGGTGACCTTTTCCTTGCCCGGCTCGAGAACCTCGACTATCGGCTCATACTGGCACATACCGATGCAGCCGGTCTGCGAGACGGTGACGTGGCTGAGATTGCGGCGCGCAACCTCGTCAACAAGGGCTGTCAGCACGGGCTTTGCGCCCGCCGCGATGCCGCAGGTCGCCATGCCGACGAGTACGCGGGTCGAGCTTTCGCTGTCGTCGCGGACGTTCATATTGGCTTTTGCCTTATCTCTTATTGCGTTAAGTTCAGCAAGTGATTTCATGGTTGTTCCTTTCCCGGCGCAAACGCCGTCATATGGATTTTGTGAGAAGCGCGGTGTTCTCGTCGATATATTCCTTCATCCACTGCACGACCTCCGGATTGTCGAGCGGCACGCCCTCGAGAATATTTTTTATCTCCCGCGTGTCGAGCACGAATTCTTCGCCGTCGACCTTTCTGCGGTAGATAAAGTCCCTGTCGGTGTTCATCGAGACGAGCACGGTTACAGTCGAGGTCATGTCCCCCAAGGGGGTGAAGTCTATGCTGTCCGAATGAAATACGGCCTTAGTTGAGGTTCCGACTCCCTTTTCGGAGGTTATCTCAAAGCTGCCGCCGGTCTGCTCCGCCGCGAGGCGAAACAGCGGAATCCCCATGCCGACCTTGCGCGTTGTGCGCGTGGTGAAAAACGGGTCGCAGACGTTTCTGAGAGTCTCCTCGTCCATGCCGCAGCCGTTGTCGGAGACGGTGAGCGAGAGCAGGTGCTCCCTTGTGTCCTCGCTGACCTCTATTGTTATCAGCGACGCTCCGGCGGAGATGGAGTTCTGGGCTATATCGAGAATGTTGAGTGACAGCTCGCGCATGGCGTTAAGCGTCGAGGTATTTGTCGAGAATACCGTCTATCTGGTCGGGGGTGAGCCTGCCGTAGACATCGTCGTTGACAGTCATGACAGGGGCAAGTCCGCAAGCGCCTATGCAGCGGCAGGCCTCGATAGAGAAGCACGCGTCGTCGCTGCACTCGCCCGGGGCTATGCCGAGCCTCTCGCTTATCTTGTCGAGGATAGCCTGCGAGCCCTTGACATAGCACGCGGTTCCGAGACATACGGAGATGTTGTATCTGCCCTTGGGACTCAGAGCGAACTGAGCGTAGAAAGTTGATACACCGTATACCTTTTCAAGCGGAACGTCCATTCCCTCGGCTATTATAGCCTGTACCTCGAACGGAAGATAACCGTAGATGAGCTGCGCCTCCTGCATGACGTGCATCAGCAGGCTTTTGTCGCCGTTGCACTCGGCGATAACGGCTCTGAGCTTCTCCTCCTGCTCCGGGGTGCCGGAAAAAGGTATCTTACTGATTTTTTTGAGCATTTGTAGCCTCTCCCTCCTTAAGTTTGAGAAAAATACAGATAGGCAAAAAGGGGAATCCCTTTCGCATTAGAAGTAATTATAACACGCGAAATGCAAAATTTCTACAGTTTAAGGAAAAAAATATCGATAAGCTGTATACCAATTTACATACCCGGCGGGCAGTAATTACTTTTTAACAGGTCAATGACCGCCTGCGGCGATGCGCAGGGGAGCTCGAGCTCGGTGCTCGCCGAGCCGATATTTTCGAGAAAGTGCGCGTCCGATGCGCGCAAAAGCCGCATATTCTCGAGCAGGGGATGCGCTTGTGTCAGCTTGTCCGTTTGAGCAAAAGCGGACAGCTCGGCGTTTATGAAGCCCCAGCTCTCGTCAAACGAACCGAGGTTTGCCGTGACGCTGAACGACGGGCGGTCGATATGCGCGGGGTAGCAGACGCCGCCGAAGTCGGAGACGAGCGAAAAAACCTCGCTTATCGAAATGAAGCTTGCGGTGCTCAGCAGATTTTCCTCGCAGCCGAGAACACCGTCGAGCTCGTCCATTATCAGCTGCTCGCCGAAAATATCGAGCCTGTTTTTTATCTTCGGCAGGCGCTCCGAGACATAGCCCGAAAACCGGAGCGAGGAATCGACATCCGGGAACAGGCAAACGACATGAACCTCCTCCGAGGTGGTAAGCTCCATCCCGGGCACGAAGGCTATCCCTGCGTCCCTTGCCGCCCGCGCCGCGGCGGGGCAGTTGAGAGAGGAATTGTGGTCTGTCAGCGCAAGGATATCAAGCCCCATGACCTTTGCCATGTTGACAAGGTTATAGGGGGTCATGTCCCCGTCGCCGCAGGGCGACAGGCACGAATGAATATGCAGATCACATAAAAATCCCGGCATGATTTGACTCCGAATATTTTCGCTTGCGCGTAAAATAATGATTATAGTTGATTTTTATTCAGCGCGGCGATATACGCTCAAAAACAGCTTTACGCCGCGTTTCCGCACAAACCCCCATAATACATCCTGTCTATACATATTATACATGGTTATATCAATAAATCAACACTTATATATCATTTCGGATATGCCTTTTTCAGTTCCTCCGTCGCTTCACCGCCGAGCAGGCAGAGCGAGATGAGATTGGGTACGGCCATGAGCGCGTTTGCGAGGTCGGATAGCTCCCATATGAGCCTGAGGTCGGTGACGCAGCCGACGAATACCGCCGCCGAGTAGATGAGATTGTATATCCCCGCGCTTTTTTCGCCGAGCAGATATTCGAGCCCGCGCCGCCCGTAATATGACCAGCCGATGAGCGTGGCAAAGGCGAATACGCAGACGCTCAGGCACACGAAAATGCTGCCCGCCGATCCGAACACGCTGCCGAATGCCGCGGCGCAGGCGAGAGAGCCGTCGCCGTCTATGGGCACGCCGGACACAAGGAGCGTTATTGCTGTCACGGTGCACATAACAACGGTGTCGAGAAAAACCTCGAGTATTCCCCAGCAGCCCTGCTCGGCAGGGGAGTCCGTCTCGGCCGCCGCATGAATTATGGCGTTGCTGCCGAGCCCCGCTTCGTTTGAAAACACGCCCCGCGCCACCCCGTAGCGCAGAGCTTTTTTTATCCCGCAGCCCGCCGCGCCGCCCGCCGCCGCACGCAGGGAAAAGGCCTCCGATATTATTCTGCAAAACGCCGACGGAACTGCCCGAAAGTTTTTTGCTATGACGGCGAAGTTCGCCAAAATAAATATCGCCGTCATGGCGGGGATTATCTTCTCCGCAGCCGATGCTATTCTCTTGAGCCCGCCGCAGGTGACTGCGAAAACGCCGACCGCGAGCACCGCGCCCGTTATCGCGGGGCTCAGCCCGAACGAGCCGCGAAGCGAGAGCGCGGCGGCGTTCGCCTGCGTCATGTTGCCTATTCCGAGCGAGGCCGCAACGAGCAGAACGCAAAAAATCTTCGCCGTCTTTTTAAAGCCCAGCCCGCGCTCCATATAGAGGAACGCGCCGCCCATCCACTCGCCGTTTTTGTCGCGGCAGCGGTACTTTATGCCGAGGATGTTTTCGCAGCATGCGCTCATCATGCCGATTATCGCGCTTATTACCATCCAAAAGACCGCGCCCGCGCCGCCCGAGGCAACAGCCGCCGCCACGCCGACTATATTTCCCGTGCCCATGCACGCGGCGAGCGCGGCGGAGAGCGCCTGAGTCTGCGATATCGAGCCCTCGCCCGAGCGACGGCTCTTCTTGCCGAATATGCTGCCGAGCGTCGTCTTCATCCAGGTGCCGATGTGCGTCAGCTGAAAAAATCCCGACCGCACACTTAAAAGCAGTCCCGTGCCCGTAAAAGCGACGAGCAGCGGGACTCCCCAAAGGGCGGAATTTACAGAGGAAACGAGCGAATAAAACGTGTCCGTAGGATCACCTCCGAAAAATGAAAAGGATTGATTTAGAGCGCGAATTAGTATATACTATATACGTATAATAGGATTTAACAGGATTTGCGGAAGGGAACGTGATAGCTTGAAAGACTTCGGCTTTGTCAAGACCGCGGCCGTCTGCCCGAGAGTGACCGTAGGCGCGCCCGATAAGAATGTTGATAATATGCTGCCCCTGATAAGAGAGGCGGCCTCCTCCGGCGCGCAGATAATCGCCCTGCCGGAGCTTAGCATAACCGGCTACACCTGCTCAGACCTCTTCTCGCAGGACAGGCTTATTGAAAGCGCGGAAGCGGCGCTCGGCAGACTTGTCGCCGAGTGCGCGGATATAGGTGCGCTTGTTATAGTCGGACTTCCCGTGCGCGTGCGCGGCAGGCTTTTTAACTGCGCCGCCGCGTTCCAAAGCGGCAAAATAGCGGGCGTGGTGCCGAAGAGCTATCTGCCCAATTACAATGAATTTTACGAAAAGCGCCATTTTGTCTCGGCTTTTGATATTCCGTGCGACACGGCCGAAATCTGCGGAGAGGAAGTGCCGTTCGGCACTATGCTCTTCTGCGCGGACAACGGAGCCGCCGTCGGAATAGAGGTGTGTGAGGATATGTGGGTGCCCGTGTCGCCCGGCGCGGTTCTGGCGCTCGGCGGCGCGAATATCTTAGTCAATATCTCCGCCTCCGACGAGATGGTTACGAAGAACGAGTTCAGACGCAGCCTTATCGAGCAGACGAGCGCGCGGTGCTACTGCGGCTATGTCTACTCCTCCGCCGGAGTCGGTGAGAGCACGACGGATCTTGTGTTCTCGGGCGCGTGTACTGTTGCGGAAAACGGCGGCATACTCGCCGAAAACAAACGCTTTGAGCGAGACGGTTCGGCGGTCTGCGCCTGTATCGATATAAAGAAGCTCGAAGCCCTGCGCAGAAACAGCGAATTTTACGACAATGCGGCACGCTATGCCGAGCGGGACATGAGACGCGTTGCGATAACTCTGCCGATGCTCAAAGAGGATGATATGGACAGAGCGTTCGACGCGCACCCGTTCGTGCCGTCCGACGAAAATGTCAGACGTGCGCGCTGCGCCGAGATATTCAATATCCAGGCGGCGGGGCTTGCAAAGAGAATCGAGCACATAGGGCTCAAAAAGGCTGTGATAGGCATTTCGGGCGGGCTCGATTCGGCACTTGCGCTGCTTGTTGCGGACAGGGCGTTTGACCTGCTTCGCCTGCCGAAGGAAAATATAATCTGCATCACAATGCCCGGCTTCGGTACCACGAAGCGCACGAAGTCGAGCGCCGTTACGCTCACGGAGTGCATCGGGGCCGAGCTCAGGGATATAGACATCGTCCCCGCGTGTACTCAGCATATGCGGGACATAGGGCACGATATGAGCATACTCGACGTGACCTACGAAAATGTTCAGGCGCGCGAGCGCACGCAGATACTTATGGACACCGCCAACAAGGAGGGCGCGCTGCTCGTCGGCACGGGCGACCTCTCCGAGCTTGCGCTCGGCTGGTGCACCTATAACGCCGACCATATGAGTATGTACGGGGTCAACTGCTCCGTGCCCAAGACCCTCGTCAGATATCTCGTTTCATTTGTGGCGGACGAGAGAGGCGGCGAGCTGGGCGAGGTTCTGCGCGAGATACTCGCAACCCCCGTCAGCCCCGAGCTGCTTCCGCCCGACAGCAGCGGCAAGATAGCCCAAAAGACGGAGGATACCCTCGGCCCATACGAGGTTCACGATTTCTTCCTCTATCATTTCCAGCGCTTCGGCGCTTCGCCCGATAAGCTCATGTTCATGGCATGCCGCGCGTTTGACGGAGTATACAGCCGCGAGCAGCTCGAAAAGTGGCTCAGACTCTTTTTGAAGAGATTCTTCTCCCAGCAGTTCAAACGCTCCTGCATACCGGACGGTCCAAAGGTCGGCTCGGTCAGCCTCTCGCCGCGAGGCGACTGGCGGATGCCCTCCGACGCTCACGCCGAAGCATGGCTCGATATCTGATGAAAGGATAACCGAAAATGAAGAAATTCAAAGCATTTGTCGCCGTTTTGCTCTGCCTTGCCGCCGTATTCTGCACTGCGGGGTGCGCGGCGAATAAAAAGAGCGCGCTGAATATCTCGGGCGCGCAGATAGACTATGAAACTTTTCTATATTACTACGACCGTGTTCACGCTTTTCCGGAAAAGTACGGGCTCGCTTCCGACGCGACCGACGGCCAGATGATAGACGCCGCTATAGAGCAGTGCTGCGAATATGTCGCGGTCAACACGAAAATCGTCGAGCTCGGACTCACGCTCTCTTCCTCGGAGAAGCGCTCCGCGTCAAACAATCTCGAGGATCTGTGGCACGTTTTCTCAGGCTACTATGAAAAGCTCGGCGTGTCGAAGCAGACGCTCATGAAAATACAGACCGCCGACACCTCGCGCAACAGACTTTTCTATTATATCTATGACGAGGGCGGCGAAAAGGCGGTCAACGAGGACGATATAAAGAAGTACTATAACGAGAACTATATCTCTTTCCGCGCGATAACCGGCTACCTCACAACGACCGACGCAAACGGCAACACCGTGGTTATGACTGCCGATCAGAAGGCGGAGATGAACAAGGAATTCACGGAGCTTTCAACGCGTCTGAGAAACGGTCAGACGATGAACGAAATAGTCGAGCTCTATTCCAAGAAGCACCCCGACTCCACCGTTTCCGATCAGCTCCAGTTCATAAAGAAGGGCACGGACTCATATCCGGACGGCTTCTTCGAAAATGTTCAGAAGCTCTCCGTCGGCTCGAATGCGGTTATTATAACGAACAACTATATCTTCTTAATCGTCAGGGAGAATCCATCCGAGGACGAGGCGAAGCAATACTACGAGCGCTACCGCGACGACTGCCTCAAGAGCCTGCGCGGCGAGGAATTCGATAAGATAGTCGAGGGCTATGCCGCGGAGCTTTCGGTCGAGCGCAACGACAGAGTGATAAACAGAGCTGTCAGGGAGGTCGACAAGAATGGCTGATATCATCAGAAACGAAGTTACAGATGCCATTTTGACACGTCAGACTGTGCGGGAGTATAAGCCCGTCATGCTCACCGACGCGCAGCTCGATACGCTTACGGCGGCGGCGATGATGTCTCCGAGCGGGCGCAACAGCCAGCCCTGTCACGTCAGATTTATCTGCAACGACGCGATGCTCCGCCAAATGCAGATAGATTTCAAGAATATCGTCGGCTGGGACACACCCGTGCATACGCGCAGCGACAAGAACCCGTTTTATCACAACGCGCCCGTGTTCGCCGCAATATTCGCGCCCCCCGGAAGTCAGACGGACGCGGGGATAATGGCAGAAAACATATGCATCGCCGCAAAGGGACTCGGACTCGGCACCTGCATAGTCGGCAGCGTAGGAGCGCTGTTTGACGACGCGGACAGGGGAGCCTATTGGCGCGGGGAGATAGATATTCCCGTTGATTTTCAGTATATGATAGGCGTTGCGATAGGCGAACCGGACGAGGTGCCGGAGCAGAAGCCGCGCGACCCGAGCCGCTATAAAATAATAAGATAAGCCGACCGCCGCAGAATCAAAGCTCTGCGGCGGTTAAATTCTGATAACAAAAAACCGCCCGCACCGATTTCTCGGCACGGGCGATTTGATTTATCTGTTCTTTATGATATGGGGCAGGATGAGAATATATTTGACGAGCATATAGACTATTGCGATCGGGACATTCAGAACATTCTGCTTGAAGTTTGAAAGGAAGTCGGTGGGCAGCTCCTTATGCTCCTTGGCTTCGCCCTTGACGGTCTTTTTTATCGCATATTCGTCGAACTTCTCGTAGCCGGTTGCCTCGCAGGTCTCGTCGTCAACGTCGACGGTGTAGGCGCGGTAGATGAGCCTGTCGCCGTCTATGGTAAAGGTGCTGAACATCGACTTGTAGGGCTGCGCGGCAACGGCGGAATTCTTGAGGATAGGCTCCATGGCGTCCTTGTGAACGCCGTAGCGCTTAGTGCCGGCGGTGTTGGGCAGGATGTGTACCGTGCCCTCGGGGTTGAGCGCGTAGGTTATCTCCTCGCCCTTGTAGTTCTCGGTGATGTACTCGGTGGGCTGAATCTTGTCGTCCTTGACCTGATAGGTGCGCAGATACATATGGTCGTGGCCGTTGATGACAACGTCGATATCAAGGCTGTCTATTATGGGCAGCAGACGCTTGCGCATGATAACGGTGTCGGGCTTGTTTATGTTCTTGCCCGCGGAGTAGCAGGCGCGGTGCATGAGGATTATCTTCCACTGCGCGTCGGAGGAGTTCATGTCGTTCTGAAGCCAGTTGAGCTGCTCCTCGCTTATGGGATACATATCGTTGGTGTTGAGCACGGCGATATGCGCGTTCGAATAGTCAAAGGAATAGTATACGCCGGTGATGTGATTCCAGCCCGCGCTCCTGTCGAGGTTGAACATATTGTCGAACCAGCCCCAGCGCAGGTTGCCCTCGTGGTTGCCGGCGGTCGGCGCCATGGTTATATTCATGAGCGTGTCGCAGCTCTTCTCATAGAACCAGTCCCACTCCTGGTCGTTGCAGTCGTTGACGAAATCGCCCGCGTTCATGAGGAACTTGGCGTCGGGGCAGACCTGCATGGCGGTGCGCTGAACGGCTCCGCTCTTTGTGAAGTTTGTCTCGTTGCCCGCCTGAACATCGGCGAGAGCTATAAACGAAAACGCCTCTTCGCCGTCGCAGGCTGTCTCAAACGTGCCGTTGTTGCTCCAGACTCCGGTCGAAGCGTCGCCGACTCTGTAAACATATTTGGTTCCGGGCTCAAGTCCCTCGGCGAGCACCTTGTGGCAGTAGTTCTCCTTCCACTTTGTGCAGGTGCCGGAGAATTTGAGCGCGCCGTCGAAGCTGCCGCTGTATTTTGCAAGGGGCATTACTTCAACATCGCTGCCGCATTTCTCCGCCGTGTACCAGCAGATGCCGCGTCTCGTCTTTGCGTCGCCGTTAATGACAACGCTTATGCGCTTTATCGAGCCGTCTGCGCTCTCCTGCGGCATGGCGGAAGCGGCGGGGATTATCATGCACGCCAACAGGCACAGAGCAAGCAGCGCACTTATGACTCTCCGTAGCTTTTTATTCATTGTATATCCCTCCATAACTTTTGTGAAATTATTTTACCGCCGATTAGCACAAAAGTCAAGTGGGTTAGCATATGCTATTTGTAGTTTTTACACATTTTACAGGAGTTTTTCCATCCATATGTGCGGGCAGCCCTCGTCGAGGTCGCTTTCTCCCGTGTCTCTGTAGCCGAGCGCCCTGTAGAAGCCGGCGGCCCGCTCCTGCGAATGTATTCGTATTGCACTTATTCCCGTGCCCGCGGCGTATTTCTCGGCGGCCTCGATTATGCGTGTACCGAGCCCTTTGCCGCGGAGCTCCTTTTTGACCGCGACGCGCCCTATTACCGTCTTGCCGCTTCCGCTGTCTTTAAAGACGCGGCATACCCCGACGGGAGTTTTTCCGTCAAAGAGAACTATGTGCGCGGCGGTGTCGTCCACGCTGTCGAATTCCTCCTTGAAGCCCTGCTCTTTTACGAAAACCTCGAGCCGTATTTTTTTCGCTTCCTCCGGCAGTCCGGCGGTATAAATTCTGAATTTCATAATAAACGCCTCCTTTTTGTATTATATCACAAAAAATGCCGTAATTTTTTGTATATACCACACATAGCCGAAATTTACTTAAACTGTTGCAAAAGACGAAAAATAAATATATAATAATGCTATATACAAAGACAGGCGGTCTCGAGCCGACGGAGGAATGTTTAATGGGAAAACTCAGAGTTCTCTTTCAGGGAGACAGTATAACCGATATGGGCAGAGATCGCGGGGATATCCGCAACATGGGCAGCGGCTATCCGCTTTTCGTCGCGTCGAATTTCCGCGCGGCGAGACCGAACTTCGATATAGACTTTTTTGACCTCGGAATCAGCGGAGACAGAGTCAGAGACCTGCGCGCCCGCTGGCAGAGCGACTGCCTCGACCTTCGTCCCGACGTGCTCTCCGTGCTCATCGGCATTAACGACACCTGGCGGAGATACGACAGCGGCGACCCCTCGGATACAGAGGAGTTCGAGCGCGTGTACCGCTCGCTGCTCGAGGACGCGAGGCGCGAAAATCCGAGCCTTAAAATAATCATCATGGAGCCGTTCGTGCTCCATGTCTCCGAGGAGCGCGCGAGCTGGAGAGAGGATCTCGATCCGAGGATTCAGGCGGTGCGCAGAGTGGCAAAGGATTACGCCGACGCGTTTATCCCGCTCGACGGACTTCTCAATGCCGCCGCCGTGGACACCTGCCCCGAGCAGTGGGCGCCCGACGGAGTTCACCCCTCGTTCGACGGCGCGGCGCTGATAGCCCGCTATTGGCTCGAGGCGTTTGACAAGATACTTTAATGAAAGAGAGAGCCCCAATGCCTTTTGACAAGAGCTTTGCTACGACCCTGCGCTTTGCGGTCATGAGCGATATACATATAGATGACGAGGACTGCATAGAGGAGCAGAGACTGGCGAAAGCTCTCGCCGATCTCGGAGAGCTGTGCTCTTCGGACGTGAGATACGAAGGTCTTGACGCGCTCGTCATTGTCGGTGACTTCGCCTCGCGCGGCACCGAGCTTCAGATGCGCAAGGTCAAAAAGCTTCTTGACGGCGGTCTGCCCTCGGGAGCGAGGCTGATAATGACCATGGGGAGCCACGAATATATGAGCGACGGCGAGGAGAATGCCCTGCGCCGCTTCGGCGAGATATTTTCTTTGACGCCCGACACGCATGAAATTATAAACGGCTTTGATTTCATCGCCGTCACAACGACCGGCGGCTGCCACTTCGACGAAAAAAAGCGCGAATTTGCGGCGGCGGAGCTTGAAAAAGCGGCCGAGAGAGACGGCAGAAAGCCGATATTCTTCTTTCAGCACCCGCATATCACCGACACAGTCTACGGCAGCATAAATTGGGGCGAGGACGAGATAACGGATATACTTATGAATTATCCGCAGACAGTCGATTTCTCCGGCCATTCCCATGCACCGATAAATGACCCGCGTTCCGCGCATCAGCGCCATTTCAGCGCCTTCGGAACGGGGACGCTGAGCTACTTCGAGCTCGACGAGTTCGACAAGGCTCACGGTACCATACCCCCCGAGGACGGCAGCGCGGCGCAGTTTTTGATAGTCGAGGCCGACGCCGGCGGCAGAGTCAGGGTCTATCCCTACGATGTACTCACCGGGCACTTCTTCCCCTATACTTGGGAGATAGACGAGCCGTGGAATATAGATTCGTTCAAATATACCGACGCGCGCTATGTGACGGCGGAGAGACCGTTTTTTGAAAACGTGCGGATATCTGTAGAAAATATAACGGCGGACGGCTGCGATATTACTTTCAATCAGGCGGGCGGTAAAGACCGCCCGGACAGCTACGACATATATATTCTGAGCGGCGACGGGCTTGTAAAAAAGCATCTCAACATAACCTCGCGCTATTATCTGTATAATATGCCCGCGACTCTCACCGAGCATATATGCGGACTCAAGACCCGAACGGAATATACCGTTAAAATAGTTGCAAACAGCTTTTGGCGCACGCGAAGCGACGCATTGACAGCGCGGTTCGCAACGCTCTGAGCAAAACAGGAGCTGATAAAATGTTTTTTGTTCTTCCCTCGGCGGCGATATTTTCAATATATATCCTCGCGGCAATACTGCCAGCGGTGTTTCTGCTGCGCTATATCTATAAGCACGACACGGTCGACAAGGAGCCGCCCGGGCTGCTGCTGTCGCTGATTCTCATGGGTATCGTTGCGGCGCTGATGTCGATAGTGCTCGAAATGATAGGCGAAAAGATACTCAACGACCAGGTGAGCCAAAACGATAAATATTATAAAATAATCCTCGCCTTCGCGGTTGTCGCGGTTGTCGAGGAGGGGACTAAGTTCCTGCTGATGAAGCTCAGAACCTGGAAGAATCCGAATTTTAACTACAGCTTTGACGGAATAGTTTACGCCGTCTCGGTCTCTTTGGGCTTCGCCGCGTTTGAGAATATAAAGTATGTTATGAACTTCGGCCTGTCCGTCGCGCTCCCGCGCGCGGTGCTCGCCGTTCCCGGGCATATGGGCTTTGCCGTGTTCATGGGTCTGTTCTACGGGCGCGCCAAGCTCTTTTCCGACCTCGGCTGCAAGGGGAAAAAGGTGCTTAATCTTCTTGCCTCATACCTCTCCGCCGTGTTCCTGCACGGCTTCTACGACTCCTGCGCCATGATAGGCACAACGCTTTCGACCGCTATATTCATAGCGTTTGTGGCGGCTATGTATATAATAGTCATAAGCCTGATAAAGCACGAGTCGCACAACGACAGAAGAATATAAAGCGGCGCCGTTAGCCGGCAAAGGGCTGCCGGACGGTGAATTTGCCGCCGCCGATATTGAAAAAATTATTTTATTATTACTTTCCGAAAAAGAAGTATTCGGAGGGTCGGCGGTAGCACGGAGAAAAATTTACGGATTTATCGAAAAACGCCGAAAAAATAAGTATAAAAGCCCGAAAAAATCAGCCGATTTTGTGAATTTTTTGCTACGCTTCCGGTATGCAATTGACTTTAAGGCATAGAATGTGGTAGAATACAGTCCAAGAGTAAACCGGCGTTCAAAAAACCGGCTCTGAATATTTTTATCAATTTAAAAAGGAGGAATGAAGGTTGACTGATCAGAAAACAATGGCGTACATTAACCTTTATGCTGTCTTGGGAACTTTGGAGAATCTCTGCGAGATAGTCCCGGAGGCGAGCGCAATGCTCACCAACACGAAGCCCATCTCGATAGGCTTTGAAGTTAAAGACGGCCCGAGCGCCACGATAACCTTCAAAAACGGAAGATGCAGGATGGAGCAGGGCGTCGGCAAGTGCGACGTCAAACTGCCGTTCTCTTCCTGCGAAAAATTCAACGGTCTTATTGACGGAACCGTAACACCCATCCCCTCGAAGGGATTCCAGCACATCAAGTTCCTCCTCAAGACCTTTACCCCCTTGACCGACCTGCTTGCGAAATATATGCGTCCCTCGCCCGAGGATCTTCAGGACAGAACCTTCTTCGAGCAGAGCACCACGCTCATGCTCTACACTATCGCTGTTGCTATATCTCAGATAGCCAACAACGACAAGATCGGTCAGTTCTCGGCATCCCACATAGTTGACGGCGAGATAGGCCTCGGCATAAAGGACGGTCCCGCGGCTACGATCCGCGCAAAGAACGGACGCCTTGTAACCATAAAGAAGCGCTGCGAGAATCCGCGCGCCGATATGGAGTTCGCTTCAATTGATCTTGCAAGAGACCTCTTCGACGGAAAGATAAACGCCGTTGCCTGCATAGGCATGGGTGCTATCACCATGAAGGGCATGATCTCGATGATAGACAATATGAACAGACTGCTCGACAGAGTTGCTCTGTACTTGGCATAAGGGAGGGGAACTTTAATGAGCTTCAAGATTAACGATTACACAAAGAGCAGAGAGATGTTCGAGAGAGCCGAAAAGGTCATTCCTTCCGGCGTCTACGGCCACCTCGGCCCGGCAGAGGGCTGCTTTATCCCCGTCAGCGCGTTCCCGCTTTTCGGCGACAGAGCGCAGGGCTCCTATTTCTGGGATGTTGACGGAAACAAATTCATCGACTATATGTGCGCATACGGCCCGAACGTTCTCGGCTACAACGACCCCGACGTCGACGCGGCCGCCATCGCTCAGGCAAAGGTCTGCAACTGCACCACCTCTCCGTCCTACAAGGCAGTCGAGTTCGCGGAGCTGCTTGTTGACACCGTAAACTGCGCCGATTGGGCATTCTTCGCAAAGAACGGCAACGATGTCACCACCGCCGCCATAATGACCGCAAGAGCCCATACCCACCGCAAGAAGATAATCTTCATCAACGGCTTCTATCACGGTATTTCGCCCTGGACCCAGAAGGTCGACTATCCCGGCGTTATCGAAGAGGACGTTGCAAACAACATCTATATAGACTGGAACGATATCCCCGCGCTCGAGAGAGTTATCGCCGAGAACGAGGGCGAGATAGCCGCGTTTATCTCGACTCCCTATCTCCACGGCAACTTCTTTGACAACCAGCTTCCCGCAGACGGCTACTGGCAGAAGGTTCGTGAGCTCTGCACAAAGAACGGCATCGTCCTCATAGTCGACGACGTCCGCGCAGGCTTCCGTCTTGATATCGCCGGCAGTGACCACTTCTACGGCTTCGAGGCAGACCTTATCTGCTTCTGCAAGGCTCTTGCAAACGGCTGGAACGTCTCCGCTCTTTGCGGCAAGGAGTTCCTCAAGAGCTCTATCAGCAGCCTGTCCTATACCGGCAGCTACTGGCTCAGCGCAATCCCGTTCGCAGCGGGTATCGCCTGCATCAACAAGATGAAGAAGCTCAACACTCCCGCCATCTTCCGCGAGAAGGGTCTCAAGGTCGGCGAGGGTCTCAAGGCTGCTGCCGCGAACAACGGCTTCCATCTTGTAGTCTCCGGCGAGCCGTCGCTGTTCTATCTGCGCCTTGCCGATGACGATTCCCTCATGCTTCATCAGGAGTGGATCGCCGAGATGGTCAAGCGCGGCATATTCCTTACGAGCCACCACAACCATTTCCTCAATGCGTCCCTGACCGATGAGGATATTGCTCACACCGTTGATGTTGCAGAGGATGCATTCAACACCCTTCGCAAGAATCACCCCGAGCTTGCCTGATTTTTCCCAAAAAAAACCTCCGTCCTGTCTTTACAAGACGGGGGTTTCTGTGCTATTATATATGCATATGAGATAAAAATGACTTTGTGCGCGCTTAAAGCTTTGGATATTTTGACGTTCAGAGTGATTTTTGCCGTGCACGGGTCATATACTTCATCCGGCGTTGTTTCCCGGGTAAAAGAGAAGCTTTGTGAGTTACGGGGGTACCCGCTTATTCACTCAGACGATAAAAAATGTTTTCTGTAAGGAGGAAATGTAAATGCCATTATCAAAGCAGGAATGGTTAGCGCTCGAAAAGAAGGCTCATGAGCTGCGCAGACTTTGCCTCGACACCACATACTGGGCGGGCAGCGGTCATATCGGCGGCGGCATGAGCGTCATGGATATGCTTACCGTTCTCTACCACAAGTACATGAGACTCGACGTCAAGAACCCCAAGTGGGAGGACAGAGACCGTTTTATCCTCAGTAAGGGTCACGCGGGTATAGCTTACGCTCCCGTGCTCGTCGATTTCGGCTGGAACGATCCCGAGCAGCTCAAGACCTTTAACCACACGAACTCGAAGATGGGTATCCACCTCGACTCGAACAAGGTCGTCGGCGTTGACGCTTCCACCGGCTCTCTCGGCCACGGACTTCCGATAGCAGTCGGAACCGCTCTTGCCGCAAGAGTTCTCGGCAAGGATTACAAAACATACTGCATCCTCGGCGACGGCGAGTGCGACGAGGGTTCGAACTGGGAAGCAGCCATGGCAGCCTCCAACTTCAAGGTCACCAATATGATCTCCTTCGTCGACCGCAATAAGTGCATGATCGACGGCGAGACCGAGGATGTCATGAAGCTTGAGCCCTTCGCCGACAAGTGGCGCTCCTTCGGCTTCATCGTCAAGGAAGTCGACGGACACAACATCAAAGAGCTTTGCGACGCCATCGACTTTGCTCTTGAGAACAAGACCGATTCTCCCGTCATGATAATTGCCGACACAATAAAGGGCGCCGGCATCGACTTCATGGAGGGCAACTATCGCTGGCACTACGGCGCAATTGACGAAGAGAAGTACAAGAAAGCTATAGAGAGCCTCGATAAGTACTATGAGGCACGCAAAGCAAGAGCAGAAAAGGAGGGCGAATAATTATGGCAGGCGGAATGACCTATACAGCCGTTGAATCAACCGCTCTTTCTACCGCGGAATATTACGGCAAGACCCTTGTTGAGCTCGGCGCAGAGCACCCCGAAGTTGTTGCGCTGACCGCTGACCTCGGCAAATCAACAAAGATCGGTATGTTCGGTGACGCTTATCCGGACAGATTCTTCAACGTCGGTATCGCAGAGCAGAATATGTTCGGCGTCGCCGCAGGTATGGCAAGAGCAGGCCTCGTGCCGTTCCTTTCGACCTTCTCGGTTTTCGCTTCTCTCAGAAGCGCCGACCAGCTTCACACCGACATTTGCTATCAGAATGTCAACGCTAAGGTTATAGCTACCCATTCGGGTACTTCGTTCGGCCAGGCGGGCTCGACCCATCACGCTATCTGCGACCTCGCAGTTACCCGCGCTATGCCCAACCTCACCGTTATCTGCCCCGCAGACGGTATGGAGACTGTCAACGCAGTCCGTGCGGCATATGAGACTCCCGGCCCGTTCTATATCAGAATCAACAGAGGCTTCGACCGTGTCCTCTATGAGAACACCGATTACGGCTTCGAGCTTGGCAAGGCTGTCACTCTTAAAGAGGGCACCGATATCACCGTTATCGCTTGCGGCTCCTGCGCATTCCAGGCTCTTCAGGCGGCTAACTTCCTTGAGAGCTCCGACGGCCTGAAGGTCAGAGTTCTCGATATGCACACCATTAAGCCCATCGACCGCGAGGCTATCCTCAAGGCCGTTATGGACACCCGTCGCATAATCACCGTTGAGGATCACAACGTCATCGGCGGTCTCGGCAGTGCTGTTGCAGAGGTCGTTGTTGAATCCGGTAAGGGCTGCGCATTCAAGCAGCTCGGTATCCAGGATAAGTTTGCTCCCATCGGACTGCATGAGGACATCATGTCCATGCTCGGTATCGACTCGAACGGTATCGTTGAGGCTGTCCGTGAGGTCATGGGCAAGGACTTCGAGCTTGATGACGATTGGGACGACGAGGTGTAATAGCTTCGCCCGTATCCCGATAAGGAAAGGAATGATTATATGGCATCAAGAGATGAGATTTTTACAAATAAACTTTTTCTCAACGCTGTCCTTCCGCTCATCAAGGTAATTGCAAGCGACGTTCCCTCGCTCGCAAAGAAGTTTGAGCACGCGCACGGCGTTATGCAGGTCAGTGCTCTCGATCCCGAAAGCCCGGACGGCAAGGTGGCTACCCATTTCGTAGTCAACTGCGGCGAGTGGCTCGTTCACAACGATAAAGTGGACACCGCTCCCCACATCGAGCTTGAGTTCAAGAGCATTGAGGCGATGAACGCATTCTTCAAGGGCAAGATGAGCCTTTCGACTCTGCCCAAGATGAAGGGTATTGCGAAGCATCCCGGCCTGTTCGCCTCGTTCATGGCAGTGCTGCTGAAGATGTCCTCTCTGCTTACCGCAAAGGGCATCCCGGAGGACGAGGACACCAAGGCTCTGCTCGTCAAGTGCTACTTCTACCTGCTTTCGAGCGGTATCAGCCAGCTCAACAAGCTCGGCCATCCCGATGTTCACGATTGGGCGCTCAAGAGCCCCGACCGCGTCTATGCGTGGGCTGTCAACGGCCACGATGAGCTTTCGGCTTATCTGCGCGTAAAGGCGGGCAAATCGAGAGCCGGCAGAGGCGTTTACAAGAGAGCTATGCCTTTCTTCACGCTCCGCTTTGATTCTCTCGACAGCGCACTGGGCATCCTGCTCGGTCTCGACGATATGCTTGACTCCGCTAAGAAGGGCAAGCTTATCATGGAAGGCGCTCCCGAGTTCGGCGGCCAGATCGGCGAGTATATGCTCACCGTCGCCGGATACGTCCAGTAAGAGAAAACATTATGAAAATTCCGCCGTGTCTTAGGATGCGGCGGTATTTTTATGCTCATAACATAATTTCAAGTACAAATATCTGCTTCTCCGTTCAAAGGTGATAAAAAACGAAAACTTTTCAGCGATTTAAACGGAAAAAGCTTGCAAAACGGAGGAAAAAGCTCTATAATTTTAAACATAGCAGCCGTGTTAATATTCGCATAAGCCAATAAGCTGCCGCGACATACAATGCGGACTTGCAATTTTTTCAAGGAGGAACCGAAAAAATGAAATACGCACTTGTAAACGGCATCATTCTCGACGGTACTCAGGATATGGAGCCTCAGTCCGGCAAGATAATTCTTGTCGATGGCGAGAAGATAGCCGCCATTGTTGACGGGAACGCGGACATCTCCGGATACGAGAAGATAGACCTCGGCGGAAAATATATAATGCCCGGTCTTATCAATATGCATCTCCACCTTCCCTCGAGCGGCAAGCCGAAGAAGAAGGAGTCCGACCCGAAGAAGCTCGTTAAGATAATGACGAGCAACAATCTTTTCCGCAAGATAATCAAGGCCGTCTGCCGCAGCGCGGCTCAGATGCAGCTCAACAGCGGAGTTACGACCATAAGAACCGTCGGCGGAGTTGAGAACGCCGATTCGAGCATCCGCGACGATATAAACGCCGGCAAGACAGTCGGCCCGAGAATCCTCGCCGCAAATATGGCTGTCTCCGTCCCTGACGGACACATGGCGGGCTCACTCGCATATATAGCCGAGAGCCCGGAGCAGGCGAGAGATTTTGTTGCGAAAATCGCTGAGGATAAGCCCGACCTCATAAAGCTTATGATAACCGGCGGCGTGCTTGACGCAAAGGTCAAGGGCGAGCCGGGCGCGCTGAAAATGCCTCCCGAGGTAGTCAAGGCTGCGTGCGACGAGGCGCATAAGCGCGGACTCATAGTAGCCGCCCATGTCGAGAGCCCCGAGGGCGTGCGCGTTGCGCTTGAAAACGGCGTGGACACTATAGAGCACGGCGCGAAGGCGGATGATGAGATAATCTCCCTCTTTAAGGAGAAGCACGCGGCGCTAATTACGACGCTCTCTCCCGCGCTTCCCTTTGCGCTGTTTGACCGCTCCGTAAGCCACGCCACCGAGCTTTCGCAGTTCAACGGCAAGGTGGTCTTTGAGGGCATAATCGACTGCTCCGAGAAGTGCCTTGCAAACGGCATTCCCGTCGGCCTCGGAACCGATACCGGCTGCCCGTTCATCACCCACTACGATATGTGGAGAGAACTTGTCTATTTCCACAAGTACTGCGGCGTGTCGAATAAGTTTGCGCTCTATACCGCTACGAAGAGGAACGCCGAGATAGCGCATATCGATGATATCACCGGCACCGTCGAGCCCGGAAAGTGCGCGGATCTTATCGTTACGGAGAAAAATCCTATCGACGACCTCACCGCTCTTCGTGACGTGAAGATGGTCATGGCGAGAGGAAAGATCATCCGCGAGCCCAAGGTCAAGAAGTACGAGAACGTTGAGCGCGAGCTCGATAAGTTCCTTTAATAGCAATACCGTTTTTAATGAGGGGAAAGATGTAAAGTGAATCCTATAATAGTTTCGGCTTTCGGCGCGTTTACCGCGCTGCTGCTGGTGTTCGCCATCTCGGAGATACTGGCAAAGGTGACAAAGGGCTGGGTACCCTCGGTGCTTGTTATCATGATACTTATGCTCGTCGGCTTTTCTACGGGACTTTTTCCGAAGACGATAATAGACGACGCGGGCGTGTCCGATGCGCTGTTTAAAGTCGCCTGCGGTCTGCTCGTCACCCACCTCGGCACGCTCATAAGCAGAAAAGAGATGGCGGCGCAGTGGAAGACCGTCATAATTTCACTCATGGGTGTCGCCGCAATAACGATAATATGCCTGACGCTCGGAACCGCACTCTTCGGCTTTGATAATGCAATCGCCGCAGCGCCTCCGCTCGCCGGCGGCGCAATAGCTACCGCGATGATGTCGAGCGCCGCTACGGAAGCGGGCAAGACCTCCGCAGCCCTTGTTGCGATAGTCTGCCTCTCCCTCCAGGGACTTGTCGGCTATCCGCTGACCTCGTTCTGCCTGAAGAAGGAGACGAGGAGGCTCACAAAGCTCTACAGAAACGGCGAATTCAAGGCCGCTACAGCCGCCTCCGAGGAGAAGAAGGACGAGAAAAAGAAGAAGAGAGCCACAAGCACTACCATTATCCTTTTAAAGCTCGCACTTATCACTCTCGCCGCTTACTGGATAGATTATGTGACAAAGGGCTATGTCCCGATGTATGTTGTCTGCCTGCTGCTCGGCTTCGCCGCGCACGAGCTTAAGCTCGTTGAGACGGACGCCCTCCATGAGGCGAGCTCCTACGGCTTCGTTATGACCGTGCTTATGATGGGACTGTTCAAGACCCTCGCAAGCTCCGGCACAGACGGTATCGCATCCGTTGTCGGCATATCGGCAGCGCTCGTCGTCTTTGCGACCGTAGCCATGGGTCTCATGGCTCTGCTTGCAAGCAAGATTTTCAAGCAGTCGTTCTTCATGTGCTACGCGATAGTCCTCAACGCCTTTTCCGGCTTCCCGATTAATATGCTGATAACCACCGAGGCTATCAACATAAGCACCGAAGAGGGCGACGAGAGAGACAATATTACCGCCGAGATAATGCCCAAAATGCTAATAGCGGGCTTTGTCTGCGTGACTATAGTCTCCGTTCTGCTCGCGGGAATACTTGTAAGATTCCTGTAATTTAAATTTACCGAAAGCTCCCGAGGCTAAACGGCCTTGGGAGTTTTTTGCAGCCGATACGCAGAAAAACAGTAAAAATTTAAAGAATAACGATAAATATTTATTGAAAATCTTGAATCACCGTGCTACAATGACCTCGCAAACCAAGGAGAAGAGGTATGTGAAATGAAAGACGACAAGAAAATAAAAACAGAAAAAATCGTCCTCAACGGGCTTGTGATTGCAGGCATAGTGCTGACGCTGCTTGCGGTTCTCGCTTCGCCTTTTATAATCGTCGCGATAATAAAAGCGGGCGAATTTTCGGCTCTGCCGCCCTATACTTGGATTCTGACCACCGCTTCGGTCTATGTCTGCGCCGTGCCGTATCTGGCGGCGCTCATTGAGCTGAAGCTCATCTGCTCGCGCATTTTCACCGACAAGGCGTTTTCAATGGGAACGGCGAAAAAATTCCGCAATATCGGAATCTGCGCCTTCGCGGAGCTGCTGATATTTTCAGTCGACCAGGCGGTGCTCTGCTCGATGCTCGCTGTATATGAGCTCATGGGGCTTTATTATCTGCCGGTTTTCGTGTTCATTTTCGTCTGCATTGTCGCGGGAGTTCTCGCGTTTGCGATGAGCGGCGTGTTCAAGCGCGCGGCGGATATAAAAGAAGAAAACGACGGGATATTTTAACGGGGTGACGGCATGATAGTTATAAATTTGGATGTTATGATGGCAAAAAGAAAAATGTCGCTCACCGAGCTTGCCGACAGATTGGGCATGACGATGGCGAATGTTTCGAATTTCAAGAATCACAAGGCAAAGGCTTTTCGCTTCTCGACTCTCGATGCCCTCTGCGAGATTCTCGACTGCCAGCCGGGCGACCTGCTCGAATATGTATCGGGGGAGAGTGAAAAAGAATGAAAAAGCTTAAAATGATTTCTCTGATATCGGCGGCGTTTCTGCTCGCGTTGTCGCTTTCCGCCTGCGTTTTCAAAAGCGGAGATCCCGTCATAGCCTCGCTCGGAAAGGCGATGTCGGTGCAGCGCTACAGCTGCGCGGGCTTCGGGGATTCGACGGACTTCGGGATATACACCTTTCCCGGCGCAAAGCCCGGGGAGAGCGAATATTTCAAGCCCGTGACCGCCGAGAGCAAGACGGAACTTCTCGGATATATAGATAAGTTTGAGCAGGTTATAGACTCTCTGCGCGACGGCGACGAGGGTGCCGACCTTGTGAACAATTACCGTTTTTCGCGCGACGATATCGACGGGAGCGACTATCTCTATATTTACGACCGCGAAGACAAGCCGATAGGCGACGGAGCCTATTCAAAATACGATTATTACAACGTCTACTTCTTCGATTCGCAGACGACAACTCTGTATTATTTCCACAGTAATATATAAGAGGAAAAATAATTGCAGCTTTCAAGGCGCTTTCTGCATTTTCACGGTTGAAAAATATTTGAGAATGCATTAAAATAGATATAGAATCTATGAGGAGGGCGGACTATGGAAAGCTTCAGACATATGCCTCTTGAAAACATACAGAACTGCCGCGACCTCGGCGGATACCCGATAAAGGGCGGCGGCTTCACGAAATACGGCAGACTTCTGCGCTGCGGCAGACCGCGCGCCTCAACGCCGAACGATATGGAGTTCTTCCGCGACTACGGGATAAAGAACGTATTCGACCTGCGCGGCGATTCCGAGGCGATAACCATGCCGTCGGAGTTTGAAAATCAGCCCGGAATCAACTACTATCACTTCTCTCTGCTCGAAATAAACCCCACCTCGCCGCATATGGAGCTGACTATGCCCGAGATATATGTGACGAGCCTGAGCGAGTGCAAGGGCAACTATGCGCGCCTCTTTTCCGAGCTGTCGCGCGTCGACGCGCCGTCGATGTTCCACTGCTTCCTCGGCAAGGACAGAACAGGCATAACCGCCGCGCTGATACTGCACCTGACGGGCGTATACTTCGAGGATATCGTTGCGGATTACCGCCTGTCCTCGAGCTATCTCGAGCCGTTTTACCGCAGGGAGATAGAGAAGAAAACGGGGCTCGTCTGGGAGAGCGATATGTCGCATCTCGGCGCCCCGGCGGAGAATATAACCGCCGTGTTCGAGTATCTTTTCCGCCGCTACGGCTCGGTCGAGGACTATTTCGTCTCCGCAGGACTCACAGCCGACGAGATAGACGCGGTAGGCAGAATACTGAAATAAATTTATTCTTATAGCTAACAAAAACCCTCCGTTCGGCAGTGCCGTCGGAGGGTTGATGTGTTCTTATGTTGATTACAGCGATGCGAGGAAGGTGTCGGTGTCGGTAATCTCGGCATCGTAGGTGCCCTTGAGATAGCTCAGACCGTACTCATAGTCCTCTGCGGTGAAGGAATTGGTTGCGTCCTTAATGGCAACAACGTCATAGCCGAGCTGATATGCGTCGGCGGCGGTGTGGCGCACGCACATATGAGTGTGCAGACCGGTCAGAACAACGGTGTTGACGCCGAGCTCTCTGAGGAGAAGGTCAAGGTCGGTGTGGAAGAAACCGCTGTAGCGTCTCTTGGGAACAATGTAGTCGCTCTCGCAAACTTCGAGCTCGGGGATAACCTTTGCTCCCTCGGTGCCCGCTATTGCGTGGTCGCCCCAGAACTTGAGCTCGTGGTCAATGCCCTTGAGGTGAGCGTCGTTGCAGAAAATGACGGGGATGTTCTTCTCTCTCGCACCTTTGACGAGCTCTGCGGTCTTGGGGACTATCGCAAGACCTCTGTCGCACTTGAGCGCGCCGGTTACGAAATCGTTGAGCATATCAACGACGAGAATCGCATACTTCTTTTCCATGATATTTTACAGCTCCTTATATTTATTGATTAAATTATACCGATTTAAAATGCGGGTGTCAATGGCTGGAAGTACAAATAAACTCCGCTTTTTATGTCGGCGTTTGTGGGATATAATCTATAAAGAGGAAATCTGCGCGAATTTTTCAAAAAACGGAGATTTTGCCCCGCGGACAAAAACATACTCGAAAAGATAATAAGCCCGCATAAAGAAAAGTCACGGCTTTGATACCGTGACTTTTTATAGCCTTTTCAGTTTTTCATCCTGTAGCTCTCGTCAACGTCGCATAACTCATCGAACGAATCGATCTCTATAGTGTCGCTGAACGAGCATTTGCGCACATATATATTTGACTCTTTCGCATAGAAGTGACACAGAACATCGTCCCAGAAGTGGTCTTTTCCGCCGAGCGTGTTGTTGAATACCTCTTCGACGCAGCGGCTGAAGAGCTTTCCCGTTTCCTCGTCATAATACGATATGCCGAACATGTGGAAGCAGTTCTTTCCGCCCCTGTGCAGGTCGGTGATTTTCATATTCTCGTCAACGTCAAAGCACCAGTCGGGGGTCTCTTCGCACGGAACGCCGAGATAGTTGCTGCAATACTGATATTTTGTTATCAGTGAACGGTTTATAAGATATATGTCCGATTCAAATATGTACGCCCCGCCGATGATGTCGCGGACAAGGTACGCGGAGGAAATATTGTTATAGGACTTGAAATACGGGTTGTCAATAAATTTTATAAACGGATATTTGACTTTAAGCTGCTCGAAGCAGTCACCGAGATATCCGCGGACTACGGTTATATCATCGATGCCCGCGTCGACGCACGCATCGATGAGAGTGTCAATTATGCGTTTGTTGTTGACGCGCACGAGCGGCTTGGGGCAGCTCAGTGTTATGGGCATCATGCGCGAGCCCATTCCCGCAGCGATAAATATTGCACGCTTGACTCTGTAGGGCTCGAGCGCGGCAAGTCCGGATTCCGTTATTTTGCCGTTGCTTATAAGCCCGTCCGCTTGAAGCTGCCGAATAACGGCGGAGTCTGCGGCGGAAACAGACGAATCGGGTTGCGCGGCCGATGATAATATTTCAAACTGTTCTTTGGTTAACATATGTATCTCCTTGCACTGTTATTTTGAATAGGCCTTGTACCAGTGGACTGATTTTCGCTCCTCGACGGGCGGAGGGGTCATATAGTCTCCGTAAAACTGAGTGAGAATCTTGTCATATTCCGAATATATCGGGAATTCACCGTCCTCAAAGCGGCAGGTAGTGAGCGTTGAAAACAGGTCGGGCTTATAGAAGGTATGACATTCGAAGTTTTCAACCATATAGTTTCCGCTCTTATTCTTCCTGTGCATGAGATCTGTTTTTTTGAGTATCAGCCGCCTGAAGGGAAGGGTGAAAAGCTTGAACAGGAACTTTACAATGTATCTCGGATTCAGTGACCTGTGATGCGACAACTTGTGCCCGAGTATACCGGCAATTTCAACTTTTCTGTCTATGCGCTTGCTTTCGGCGTCCATCTGAGCCTTCAGTTCGTCGCCCTCTCCGCTGAAATTGCAGTAGTCCAGCGGGAAGATATCGACAAACAGTCCCATATCCTTTTCCGCGCGCCAATCCTCGCAGATATAGGTTCTCTTGTCTACCATCTTTGAGTAGAGGAAATAGTAATTTTTCGAGTATCTGTAGCTCTTTATCTCAAAGTCGCCGTCGTCGTATTTGAGCTTCAGCAGCTTCTCGTAGTCCTCTCTCTTCATGAAAACGTCGATATCATCATCCCACGGAATAAAGCCCTTGTGCCTTATTGCACCAAGCATCGTTCCGTATGCGAGGGAATATTCAAGACCGTTTTCCTTGCATATGCTGTCGAATTTTTTGAGTATTCCGAGTTCGACTGCTTTCATCTCGTCGAGTGTAAGCTCTTTCCCTGCCATATCAATGCCCTCCAGAGTAGTTCTGTTACAGCTTTATTGTATCATTGCAAAGCAAATTTTTCAACAAAAATTAATTGAAAGCTTTTTCAGTGTATTGACACGAGCCAAAGCAAATTTTTTGATTTGGGATTGCAAATGTGGTATAATTATAGGGATATGAATGCAGAAAGAGGTTTTATTATGCAGCTTGTTCTTCCGTTTGAACATATGGCAAAGGCGGCGCAGTATATGGAGCCGTCGGTTTTTGAATATGTCCGCGAGGGTGAGATAGAGAGCTTCGAGAGCTTTGAAAAGTTCGATTTCCTCGCCTTTGACTGGTACGATGTCCACAGCGAGCGCACCGAGGACTATAAAATGCTCGCCTATGTCAGCCGCGAGAATCTGATAATTTTCACAGAGGGCGCGGCGGGCGATACGGCAAAGAAGATAATGGACGGGCTCGCGGCGGAGAATCCGGAACTTAGATCCGAGCAGCTGCTCTACAGATTCTTTGTCCGGCTTTTAAACGGCGATATGGACTGCCTCTCGAGGCTCGAGAATGAAATAGACGAATACGAAAATGTCTATCTTTTCAAGAGTGAGTCAGGCAAGGATGTTTTTGAAAAGCTGTCCGCCTGGCGGCGCGAGCTGCTGAGAATAAAGCGCTACTATGAGCAGCTGACTTTGATTTTTGACGAAGCTTCTGCGAACGACAATTCCGTATTTTCGAACTCTGCGGCGAAACGCTTCGCCATTCTCAAGAATCGCACCGACCGCTATCTCCAGACGGTGCAGAACCTGCGCGATGTTATCGAGCATCTTCAGGAGGAGTATCAGGCGCAGCTGTCTATCCAGCAGAACGATCTGATGAAGCTTTTCACGGTTGTTACCGTTATCTTTTTGCCGCTTACTTTGCTCACGGGTTGGTACGGCATGAACTTTTCCGGTATGCCGGAACTCAACTGGGAATATGGATATCTTGTGATAATTGTCGTGAGTATCGTGGTGCTCGTTGCGCTGATACTGTTCTTCCGACGGAAGAAGTGGCTTTGAGATTTTGAAAAATTTTTGATTTGCCTATTGACAGGGTAGGCAATATGTGCTATATTGTATCCAACATACCGCCGAGGTAGGCGTTTGAAAGGAGAGAATGTTATGAAAAAGATCGCCATGAACCGAATGAACCGCTGTAGCTGCGCCTGTTGTCAGTGCGCGTGTTTCGTCATGCCTTTTTCCGATATGTCCTCCAAATGCGGGTCGTTGAACTGATCCGATAAACGGCTTTTTGACCGGGGACACTCATCGGAGTTCCCCGGCTTTTTTGTGCCGCGGAACTCAGAATTTTAACTAACTAACTTCAAAGGAGTAATTTATTATGTCAAAGATTTATACTTCAGCAGACCGGCTTATAGGAAAGACCCCTCTTCTCGAACTGACCCACATTGAAAAGAAATACGGACTCAAGGCGAAGGTGCTCGCAAAGCTCGAATATTTCAATCCTGCAGGCTCCGTCAAGGACAGAGTAGCCAAAAAGATGCTTGACGACGCGGAGGCGGCGGGCAAGCTCACCCCCGAGTCCGTTATTATCGAGCCGACCTCCGGCAACACCGGAATAGGGCTTGCGTCAGTCGCCGCCGCGCGCGGCTACCGCATAATCATAGTTATGCCCGAGACCATGTCCGTCGAGCGCCGCCAGCTGATGAAGGCATACGGCGCCGAGCTTGTGCTCACCGACGGCACAAAGGGTATGAAGGGCGCGATAGAGAAGGCCGACGAGCTTGCAAAGGAGATACCGAACAGCTTCATCCCCGGTCAGTTCGTCAATCCCTCAAATCCCAAGGCTCACTACGAGACAACTGGCCCCGAAATTTTTGAGGATACCGACGGCGAGGTCGATATCTTCGTCGCGGGCGTGGGCACGGGCGGCACCGTTACGGGCGTCGGCGAATACCTGAAAGAGAAGAAGCCGAGCGTAAAAATAGTCGCGGTCGAGCCGGAGAGCTCGCCCGTGCTTTCCAAGGGCGTGGCGGGCGCGCATAAGATACAGGGTATCGGCGCGGGCTTTGTGCCCGAGGTGCTCGACACGAAGGTATACGATGAAATAATCCCCGTGAGCAACGAGGCAGCGTTCGAGACGGGCAGGCTCATAGGCAGGAGCGAGGGAGTGCTTGTCGGCATATCCTCGGGAGCCGCCGCCTATGCCGCCGTTGAGCTTGCAAAGCGCCCGGAGAACGCGGGCAAGACGATAGTTGTGCTCATGCCCGATACGGGCGACCGCTACCTGTCAACTCCGCTTTTCGGAGACTGATAAATAAAGTTTCCCGTCCCGCAGCACCCGAGACGCTACAAGAATTGTAATTTTCAGATGCTGCGGGGTATCGGCTCAGGCTGCTTTGTCGGGGCTTACGGGCTTTTTGAAAGGAATAATATGACCTTTACTCCAGATAACCCGCGCCGCAAGGCACTCGTCGCAATGAGCGGCGGAGTGGACTCGTCCGTTGCCGCCTATCTCGCGGCGGAGAGCGGGCTTGACTGCATCGGCGTAACGATGAAGCTCTTCGATAACAAGGACGCGGGGATGAGCCGCGAATTAGACGCGAAAAACTTCAATTTTATCGCCTTTGACGACCCGCCCGCGGAGTTTCGCGCGAGCGCGCGGGTCAGATACAGGCAGCCGGAGCAGCCCGCAACGGTGAGAGTTACGGGCGAAAACATGGTGCATATAATTTTTGACGAGCCGCAGAGAGCCGTAACAAAGGGTCAGGCTGTTGTTGTCTATGACGGAGATACGGTTATCGGCGGCGGAGAGATCTGCTGAGCGCAAAACGGAGGAATTTTTATGATGATATCAACGCGGGGACGCTATGCCCTGAGGGTGCTCGTAGACCTTGCGGAGCACGGCGGCGGTCTTGTGCCGATGAAGGATGTGGCGGCGCGCCAGGGCATCTCAAAAAAATATATGGAGCAGATAATGGCGCTGCTCGTCAGGGACGGCTACGTTGAGGGCGTCCACGGCAAGGGCGGCGGCTACAGGCTCGGCAGACCGCCGGAGCAGTGCGTTGTCGGCGATATCCTGCGCCTTACGGAGGGCAGCCTTGCGCCGGTGGCGTGTCTCTCCTGCGATGAGCCGTGCGAGCGCGCGGACAGCTGCCGCACCGTCGGCATGTGGCGCAGGTTCGAGGAGATAACAAACGAATACTTCGACGGCATAACCGTAAAAGACCTGATGAAAACAGAATAACGGCAGCCGCGCCTACTCGGGGCGCGGCTCTTTGCATTGCATATGAAAAAGGCTCCCGCCCGTTTGGGTGAGAGCCTTTGTGTGTTTTGTTAATCGCCGTTACGGTAATTTCTTAGCCGAGCTTAACGGTGTAGTCAACAATACCGGTAAGGGTATCAATGCTTGCAGGGATACCGATAACCTTAACGCCGAGATTCTTAACGTCGACATTGACCTTGTAGTGCCAGGTGCCGCTGATGATCTTGCCGGTGGCGTTGTCGATCTTGACATCTCTGACATAAGCGTCGTTGTAGGTGAGCTTTATGTTCTCCATGCCGGAAGTGACGGAAACGCCGGGAAGCTCATCGAGAGCGTTCTGAACGTTGCCGAGAGTACCGATCGAACGACCGACGGGGCCCTTCGAGCTGCTCTCCTTCGGGCCGTCAGTCTGAGAATTGACGTTGAAGGAAACGATGGTGTACTTGCCGTCTGCGGAGATAGCCGCCTTAGCGTTCTTGACATCGGTCGGAAGAACGTCACCGTGGTCGCCTGCGGGGATCCAAGTGGTCTCAGTCGAGTTCTTCTCAAGAGCCTTCTTTGCGATGCCCTCGAAGGAACCGAGAATCTTGCCGAGTCCGCCGGTGCCCTGAAGCTTATCAAGCTTCATGGTCTGCTTGCCCTTGGGGGGATTCTTTACGGAAGCCTTAACAGCCTTGTTGTAGAAAGCAACGACTGCTTTAGCGTCGGTGGAGTTAAGACCCTTCTGGTTGCCGGTCTGAGAGCCGCCCTGAGAGCCGCCCTGAGAGCCGCCCTGAGAGGGAGTCTCGACAGGCTTGCCGGAAGCGTCGGTGGAAACTTCGGCAGCGTCGGTGCTCTCTGCCTCGGAAGCGTCTGCTTCGGAAGCGTCTGCGGGAACGGATTCGTTGTTATCGTTGGTAACTGCGTCGCCGCTTACGCCGGGGGCTGTGGTGTCCTTGCCGTCATCCTTGGGTTTGCAAGCCGCAAAAGCAAAGACCATGGCGAGAACCATAATGATTGCGAGAATTCTCTTCATTTGTTCGTGCTCCTTTTAACTTTTTATTGGTTTTTGTGAATAGAACGTTTCACAGTATGTTCAGTGTACCCTAAAATAACCAAAAAGTCAAGAAAAACAGATATACAAATTATAACATTTCGGTAACAAAAGGTTTTCAGCCTCTTGACTTTGGACTGCAAACACATATAAAATGTATGCGGGAGAATAAAAAATATGATGAGGCGACAGAGAGGAGCGAGATAAAATATGCTCGAGAGAAGCGAATGGATAAAAAGCTGCGAAAAGAATCTGCGCGGAGGCACGGTGTTTTTGAAGGAATTCCGATGCGATAAGCCCGTCCGAAAAGCCGTGCTTGAAATCACCGCGCTCGGCGTGTACGAGGCAAAGCTAAACGGCGGCAGGGTGGGCGACTTCATCCTCGCGCCGGGCTGGACCTCCTACGCCCACAGGCTTCAGGTGCAGCGCTATGATGTGACGGATTTGATAAAGGCCGAAAACTCGCTCGAGGTGACTGTCGGGCAGGGCTGGCGTGCTGTCTCGAACAGGCGTGGGAGCAGCGACTTTTTGGGCTACCGCGACACAGCGCTCATAGCCGAGCTGACTGTTTTCTACGCGGACGGCAGCGAGGAGAGCATAGTCACCGACGGCTCATGGACTGCCCGCGAGAGCAAGCTCAGATATACACATATATATAACGGCGATATATATGACGCGACTTTTAAGGCGGGAAAAGCGCGGCACTGTATCTGCGTCGACCTCGAAAAGGATTTTCTTATTCCGCAGGAGGGCGAGAAAATTACCGAGCACGAGCGCATATCCGCCATGCAGATAACGGAAACTCCGGCGGGCGAGACGGTTATTGATTTCGGTCAGAATATAACGGGCTATGTCGAGTTTAAAATAAAGGGTGTCCCCGGCGCACAGGCGACTGTCTCTCACGGCGAGACGCTCGACCGCGACGGCAATTTCTATAACGCCAACTACCGCTCCGCCCGCGCACAGATAAAATTCACCTGCGACGGCGAGGAGCACACATATAAAAGCGCGCTGACCTTCTTCGGTTTTCGCTATATCCGCCTTGAGAACTGGCCGGATGAGATAAAAAAAGAGAATTTTACGGCGGTAGTTGTACACTCGGATATCCGCCGCACGGGGTACTTCGAGTGCTCGGATGAGGCGGTGAACCGACTTTTCAAGAATATAATATGGGGTCAAAAGGGCAACTTCCTCGATGTCCCGACCGACTGCCCGCAGAGAGACGAGCGCCTCGGCTGGACGGGCGACGCGCAGGTGTTTGTCCGCACGGCGAGCCTCAATTTCGACGTTGAGCGCTTCTTTAAAAAGTGGCTTCGCGATCTCGCCGCCGACCAGGGGCGCGACGGCTGCGTGCCCCATGTTATACCTAATATATTCGACGACATGGGCGGCTCGAGCGCGTGGAGCGACGCGGCGGTCATCTGCCCGTGGGAGATATACAGAACCTACGGCGACAAGGCAGTACTCGAGGAGCAGTTCGACTCCATGAAGGCGTGGATAGACTGGATGCGCGAGCGCAGCGAAAACGGCAGGCGCTCCGGCGGCTCTCACTTCGGCGACTGGCTCGGGCTTGACTCCCCGGAGTGCAGCTACAAGGGCGCGACAGCCGAGGATCTCATCGCCACGGCGTATTACAAATATTCGACCGAATTATTTATAAAGGCGGCTCATGCGCTCGGCAGGGATGTCGAGGAATATGAGAATATCCCGGCGGAGGCGGCAAAGGCGTTCAGGCGCGAATATATGGAGAACGGCAGGGTGAAAAACGCCACGCAGACCGCCTGCGTGCTCGCGCTGTATTTTGATATCACCGACGACAGGGCGACGACCGCCGGGCAGCTCAATGAACTTATAGAGCGAGCGGGGCACCTTGAGACGGGCTTTGTCGGCACGCCGTATCTGCTCCATGCGCTCAGCGACAACGGCTATAAAAAAACGGCGTATGATCTTCTGCTTCGGCGCGAATATCCCTCATGGCTCTATCCGATATCCAAGGGCGCAACGACCGTCTGGGAGCATTGGGACGGCATAAAGCCCGACGGCACGATGTGGAGCGCCGACATGAACTCGTTCAACCACTATGCCTACGGTGCCGTTGCCGATTGGATGTACGGCGCGGCGGCGGGCATAAACGCCGACCCCGAGCGTCCCGGCTTCGAGCATATAATTTTCCGCCCCGTGACGGACGAGCGTCTGAACTTTGTCAGAGCCTCGACAGACACCCGCCGCGGCACGGTAAAGAGCGAGTGGAGGCGTGAAAACGGCGGAATAAGATATATTTTCACCGTCCCCGAGGGCAGCACCGCTTCTGTTATAATAGGCGAAGAAACCCATGATGTCGGAGCGGGAGTGCACGAAATTTTTGAATGACAACCTACTGCCCCGTCGGAGCTTTCGGCGGGGCGGGAAATAAAATTCAGAAAAATTTTAAAATCTTATCCGACTTTGCAAAAAATCTGTTGACAAATCGCTTGCGATATAATATAATAATCAAGCCTTGTCGAATGACGGGGCTCACATTATGGCGGCATAGCTCAGTTGGCTAGAGCATTCGGTTCATACCCGGAGTGTCGTTGGTTCGAATCCAACTGCCGCTACCAATTTTGGCCCGGTGGTCAAGAGGTTAAGACACCGCCCTTTCACGGCGGTAACACGAGTTCGATTCTCGTCCGGGTCACCAGAGCCACCAAACAGATGTCGCAATCGGCAGATCAGAATTCGTTTGATCTGGATTCTGACATCTTTATTTTTTAGGACGCGTAGCTCAGCTGGTTAGAGCGCTTGCTTCACACGCAAGAGGTCCACGGTTCGAGTCCGTGCGTGTCCACCAGAAGCAAAAGCCCCGAAAGCGTTAATATACAACGGCTTCGGGGCTTTTTTGTTTTGTAAATCGGCGCGTTCCTATATTTCTCGTACAACCTCAAAAGACCTGATTTTCTGACGGTTGCTAACAAAAATCTAACAAATTTTTTAGGTCAAATCGAGTTGACGGCGTCCTTGAGCTGTGCCATCTCGATGTGCGTGTAACGCTTGGTCGCCGCGTCGGAGACCTGACCCATAAGCTTTTGGATTCCCCATTTGTCGATGCCGTTGCGATAAAGCATCGACGCGAAGGTGTGCCGCGTGGCGTGCGGAGTCAGGCGCGGCAATCCGAGTGCTTCGAGCGTCGGATAATACCATTGGTTGCGAAAATACTTGTCGGTCACGCGGACGAGCTTGCCGCGATATTCTTTGCAGACGATTGTCGGACCGTTCTTGTCGAGCCACTTTTGCAGATACGGCATAACCTTGTCCGAGACCGGCACGATTCTGTTTTTGCCCGCTTCGGTCTTTTCGCCGCCGGTCAAGGTGTGGTTTTCGGCGTCCCAGCTAAAGCGTGTGAGTGCCAGAAACTCGTTGATTCGCCATCCGGTATAGCACATAATCACTATCAGATCGGCATACATAAAGCCCCTTTCCGCCGCCTCTTCGAGCTTGTGCAGTTCGAGATCGGAAAAAGGCGTCTTTTCCTTTTCTTCCATTTTCGGCAGCGTGGTAAAAGAAGCGTAATTTTTTGATATGACATCCGTCTGTACGGCGTAGTCGCAGAGCATTCCGGCAAAGACCTTTGTTTTTTGCACCGAGGACACGGAAAGCCCGTCCTCATACGCCTTGGTTATCACAGCCTGATAATGAGCTGTCCGCAAGTCTTTTACTTTGTAGTCGCCCAAAACGGAAAGGCGGTTTTTCCATGCGCCGAGATAGGTGTCGCGGGCTTGCTTGGATAAATTCTGGAAACGCTGAAGCTTGACAAACTCTTCGTATAGCTGCCGGAATGTCATTTCTTCGGCGGGAGCCGGAACAAGAGCCGTCGGCGATTCGTTCCACGCCCCGAGGGCGGTCATTGCCTCGGCGCGCGTGGCGTAGTAGCCTATGACCGTTCTTTTTTTTGATATGCTGTCGGCGACGAAGTGCGCCGGGGTCAACGCGATCCACGGTTTGCGCCGTTTGCCGCCGAGCTTATACACGGATCCATATCCGTTCGGATTTTTCATAAAAATACCGCTCCTTTGCTTGTACTTTTCCGGAGCGGGTGATATAATAAATATATCAACTCACTCTGTCGTAGGTGTGGTTTGATGCTCCGCCCGTCCCTGTTCCCGCAGGGGCGGGCTTTTTTATTATTTTTTGAATTTTATGTTGAAATGGAATCCCCAATTCAGCGGGATATCATCATCATCGTAGTCGTCATAGCGGCGGTGACTGAAAGTGTCGTCATAATCGTCGTCGTAGACATCATCAAAGAAGTGGTCTTTCGGCTTGTCGCCGCCGACGATTTCGGCACCGCAAAGCGTTACAAAGCGATCCATATTTGCGTCCACATATTCGGCATCCGTCTTTGAAAGGTTGCCGATCTGACAGTCGTTAACAAGGACTTTATATGCCGGCCTGCCGCGATATTCGTACCTTTCAAGCGCGAGTTCTGCTTCCTTATCCTCGAACGGCGGCTCGTGGTAATACATCTTTCTGATTAAATCTTGGCGGCTCGTGCCGTCGTCATTGTTAAAAGTCACCCCGGCGGTCTTAACGCGATAAAATTCATATAAATCTTCCTGCTTGATCGGCTGGGGAGCGGGCGGAGCCATTTCTTCGTTTGGCTGGCTCTTTGCTTTTTTAGACGATTTGAGCAAATAGCGCAGAAAAAAGAATGCGCCGACGGCAAGCACGGCCAGAGCGAGCGCAAGCAAGACTGAGAAAAGAGCCGGATGCGCGCTTACCTTTATTTCGTCGATAAGCGCGAAAACAATGCCGATGACAATGATTAAGATGAGTATTAGCCATTTCATTTTTTAACATCTCCTTAGCTTATTACAAACGCCCGAGGGCTTGTTCTTTATAATAACTCATAGCTTTTTGCATAAACGGAACGGTCACATCAAAATATTCGGAAAGTTCCCACGATTCCGTGAAACCGTGCTTCACCGCTTCCTCAAGCTCGTCCTCCGGGACGAGCTTTTTTATTGCCCACTTGTCGGCGGCATATTCGTGCTTGGCGCGGATGTCGCAGGCGGCATATATGTTGTAAAAGCTGCCAGTAACACAATGCCCGAGCTCGTGCGCCAAACGAACGCACTCATCGCTGGACGTCTCCAAACAAAATGGGTCAATTCCTATGTAACACTTTCCGCTCTGCCGCATGGCCGACACTGCGCCGATTATTGGCAGAGAGACAGCAAGCACTTCAATGTTCTCTTCTTCTGCTAAATCATACAAGCCGTCAAGACTGCTCATTTTTGTTTCTTTCCCTTTCCAAAATAAACTTTGCAAAATGTTTAACTTCTGCATACATTTCTGGAGTTATTTCTTCTTCGGTTGCGCCGTCAAAAAGTGCGAACATGAGGTCCTCATCGTTGACCTCTTGGGATGTTGGACGCTCTCTCAGAAGTTCGTCAACCGAGGTTTCAAGGCATTCGGCTAATTTCAAGAGAGTCTCGTAGGATGCCTCTCTTTTACCGGTTTCATAGTTGCAATATGCTTGACGGCTTATCCCCAAATAATCCGCGACATTCTGTTGTGACAAATTCTTTTTGTTTCTGTAATAGGCCATATTATTCATTTCTACCACCTCAATACCATTATACGCAACATTTTGTTGCTTGTCAATTGTTGCAACAAAATGAAACGTTAATATGCCGAGAAAAGCAAAAAAATAAAAAAATGTAAACAAAATGTTGACATATTGATTTGAACATGCTAAAATCATGTCAACGAAATGAAGCAAAGAGGTGTTTTAAATGAGAACTTATCTCGTAAAAAGACGAAATGAACTGAATCTTTCGCAACAAGATGTTGCCAATTCTATTGGAATCAGCCGACAGTATTTCAATTCAATCGAAAACGGCACGCGCCAAAAGAAAATGGACATCACTCTCGTTGCAAAACTCGCGACAGCTTTGAATCTTACGGTGGAAAATATTATTCACGCCGAAGAAAACTGGCTTAAAGAGCAGAGTGCTTGAGAAAAGGAGCGGAATCAGCATGCAAAAACCTACGACAGAGGAGATCCTCGCCATCGACGGCAGCGTGCCGGTCGAAATGGCGGCGCGGTACCTTGGCCAGTCGAAAGACTTTATTTACTGCGCGATGCAGAAACAGGTCTTGCCGATTGGCACAGCGTACCTGCGCGAAAAAGAGTGGTGTTATGACATCAGACCACAGGCGCTGGTTGAATACAACGAGCATGGTGGTGTGAAGCGTTACATGGCGTTGGAGGACCACCTGAGAAAAGTAATCAGTTGCACGGTTGAGAAACTGTGTTCTTGAAAAAAAGAAAGGAAGAAAAGAAAATGATTGAAAGCTTAAAGGAGACTCACGCGGATTTTCGTTGTGCGCTCAGAAAGCGAGAAATTGAAAACGCAGCAAATGCGCACACAAGAAGAATAACGGTCACGCTGCCCGTACGCAAGGAGGTCGACAGCGATGACTAAAGACTTGCTTATCATCGGCGCGGTCGTCGCGCTCGTCGCGATTATGATACTCGCGGCTCTGCCGGAGATAACAAGCGCGATGCCGGAGGTCTATTATGTCGAGCCGACCGAGCCGGAGACGGCGGTGGAGGCAAAGGCGGAAACGGTTTTGCAGTCAACTGCAAGCGTCAGATACACCCTAACCGCCGCCGAGCGCAACGAAATCGAGCGGGTAGTCATGGCAGAGGCGGGAGCCGAGAGAATAGAAAGGAATGTAGAAAATGATTAAGAATATGTTGATTATATGCTTGGTTGTAATAATGTTTTTTGTGATGATGTTGAAGATTGCCAATGCAATACCAAAGACGTATCATGTCAAATCTCCCTCCACGCTGCTGGAGACGGAAGTGGCCACAGAGTTGACTGCAAAAATAAGATATCCGCTAACCGCTGCCGAACGCGACGAAATCGAGCGGGTAGTTATGGCTGAGGCGGGAGCCGAGCCGTATATCGGTCAAATGGCGGTCGCCCAATGCATACTTAACGCCTGCGAGCAGGAGGACAAGCGGCCGCTCGAAATCGTCCGCAGTTTTGGCTACACCGCCGCCCGACCCGAGCCGAGCGACGAGGTCAAAAAAGCCGTCGCCAAAGTTTTTGACGACGGCGAGACCGCTACGGATCGCGAAATACTTTATTTTTATGCGCCGGCGCTGTGTCAGAGCCCTTGGCACGAGTCGCAGACCTATGTCTGCACAATCGGTGGACACCGATTTTTTGAGGAGGCGGGAAAATGAGTAATTATATTTACACAATAGACGAAAACGAGGCCGAAGTCCTCGCCCGTTACGAGGGCATACTCGCCCAAAAGAAAGACCCTCACAGATATGACACCCTGCCCAAAGATGCCCTTGCGCTGCTGTGCAGAATGAAGGACAAGAGCAACGACTTATTTGTCCGGCGTTATGAGGCCGCTCGGGAGGTTATTGATATCATCTCAAGGCAAGTCGGCATTGACCCTGACACATCAGGTCTGTCACTATACTACCCCGATTTTGACGGCTCGTCCGTAATAGCTCGAAGAATTGAGGAGTGGGTCAGCCGTTCCGGAGACAAGGCCGTACTGAAAAAGCGAGTGCAGGAGCTTGAGCAGGAGAATTTGACGCTTCGCTCGCTGATTTATGATATAAACGGAGGCCGCCGATGACTAACGAAGAAGTCAAGCAGGCGCTTGTCACCGGCAAGCCGGTCATATACTTTGTGCCGCTTGTCGGCGATGTCAGATATGACCGAGTGTCTGCGGTCATATATCGCATAATCAACGGAGAGCTCGCAGTCACCGCCGAGCTTGAGGGCAGGGAAGGCAGGTCAACGGCCACGGTCCGAATTGACCGCCTGCGATTTAAGGAGGATAAAGAAAATGGCGCTGAAATTTGCAATCCAGACGGTGTTTGAGATCGCCGTCGCCGTACTTATCATCTATGGGTTCATCCGCGAGGACAAGCTTATAGCATTTGAGGACAAGGTTAAATCAAGCATCAAGAGCAAGAGGAGCGGCCGCGATGAGCTCGACAGAAAAAACAGCTGATATGCCAGGGAGCGGGCAGAAGTGGCGCAGAAAGAAGATTTGCAAGAATTGTTACTGGCTGCGCAAAATTGACAGCGCAAGTCAGGGCTGGGACGGGAAGTGCTGCGCCTATACTTATGAAACTGAGCAGTTTCGCGAAATTCCCTTGACTAACGATTTTTGCGCGTACTACAAAAAAAGGAGGGAAAAAAGATATGATTGACGGCAAAATAGTGACGCGCGCGGAAATCAGCGGCGCGAAGCCTGTGACGCTGCTGTTTCGGCCAAACCGTGCAGAAGGCGAATATGCCGTGAAATATACCGACGGCACGAAAGAAACGGAGTGGAGCTTTCACGACGGCCGCGAAGCACTAAACAAATATCTTGAGCGAATCGAGCGGGCTTTGTGGCCTAGGCTCGATAAATACGAAAAAGGACGCCCTGATGCGACAGGACGCCCCGGAGATGTTGCCGAGGCAACATCAGACACCGTCAATATTATAACATTGCCGCCGAAAAATGTCAACGGAGGCACAAAATGAAGATAAAATCCTACAAGTGCCCGCAGTGCGGGCGAGAATATAATTATGCAAACGCGAGCGGGTTGAAGCTCTGCCGCGCCTGCGGCTGTGAGCTCGACAGTCTGACAGTCTACTCGACGGACGACGGCAGCACGGCCAGCGACCAAACCGCCGAGACCAAGCGAGAAAACCGCGAGGCCGAGGAGCAGGAAGCGCTTTTTGTGTGGGCGGAGTACCAATCCGCCGCACACCCGGAACTGAATTTTTTATACCACATACCGAATGAGGGTAAGCGCAGCGTGGCTTACGGTGCAGCGCTCCGGCGGCAGGGAATGAAAAAGGGCGTGCCCGACCTCTGCCTACCGGTCGCCCGGGGGAAATACCACGGCTTGTACATCGAAATGAAAGCTGGCCGAAACAAGCCGACGGTCGACCAGCAGTGGTGGCTTGAAGCGCTTGAGCGACAGGGTTTCCGCGCCGTGTGGTGCTCCGGGTGGGAGCGGGCAAAGGAAGAAATATCGGAATATTTGAAATTATGATGCGATTTTTGGCGAGCTAACTCGACAGAGGTGTTGCCGAAAAATAGGACGCAATTTTTCGCGAGCTAATTTTCAGCGCGGCA
>DPOR01000011.1:99549-128069 GCA_003538135.1 Oscillospiraceae bacterium | reverse complement strand
CTCTTACACTTATCCGGGCGTTTAGTAGTACAAATTGCTATTATATATACATTATATAGCAGTCATATGGCAATAGCCGTTAATCGCCCCTTGACAAATTGCAAACAGTTGAGATATAATGCAAATACACACTACAAAGACTGTGAAGGAAATAAGATCTGCGCCCGCGAGCCAAAGAGAGCCGCGTATGCTGAGAGCGGTGCCGCCGCGCAGATGGATAGCTCATTCCGGAGTCGGTCGCCTCAAAGTCCGCCGATGTATAGGGCGATCCGTTTGGCAGCGTTATATGCCGGGTCTTATCGGAGACCTCAGAGGGCGTTTTCGCCGAATTAGGGTGGTACCGTGTGAAGCTTCACACCCCTATGCTTTTTGCGTAGGGGTGTTTTATTTTTGGAGGTTTTCAAAATGAAAGAGGGCTGCAAAAAATATATCCCGTTCAAGCCCGTCGAGTTAAGGTCGCGCACCTGGCCGTGCAATAAAATCGAGCACGCGCCGATATGGTGCAGCGTCGACCTGCGCGACGGAAATCAGGCGCTCATCGACCCGATGAACCTGCCGGAGAAGCTTGAGATGTTCAAAACGCTCTGCGCCATAGGCATAAAGGAAATCGAAGTCGGCTTTCCGTCGGCGAGCGAGACGGAATATGAGATACTCCGCGCGCTTATAGACGGCGGGTACATACCGGACGACGTGAAGATACAGGTGCTGGTGCAGTCGCGCGAACACCTGATAAGAAAGACCTTTGACGCTATAAAGGGCGCGAAGAATGTCATCTTCCATTTCTACAACTCCACCTCCGCTCTGCAGAGAAAAGTCGTGTTCAACACGGACAAGCAGGGCGTTACGGATATTGCGGTCAACGCTGCAAAGCTCATAAAGCAACTCGGCGACAAAGCCAAGGCCGACGGAACAAACATTATATATGAATACTCGCCCGAGAGCTTCATGGGCACGGAGACGGACTTTGCCGCGGAAATCTGCGCTGCCGTCATGGACGCGCTTGACGCGAGCGAGAGCAACAAGGTGATACTCAATCTGCCCTCGACCGTCGAGAGCAGCACGCCGAATCTTTTTGCCGATCAGATAGAGTATTTCTGCCGCTGTCTCCCCCACCGCGAGCACGCGATAATCAGCCTGCATCCGCACAACGACCGCGGAACGGCAGTTGCTGCGGCGGAGCTCGGAATGCTTGCGGGCGCGGAACGAATAGAGGGCACGCTCTTCGGAAACGGTGAAAGGACGGGAAACGTAGATCTCATAACCCTCGCGCTCAATCTCTACACGCAGGGCATTGACCCCGAGCTTGACCTGCACGATATAAATGCGATAAAGGACATCTACGAGCGCACGACGCATATGCGCGTCGAGCCGCGTCACCCATATTCAGGCGAGCTTGTTTTCACCGCGTTCTCGGGTTCGCATCAGGACGCGATAAACAAGGGCGAGCAATATATGAAGGAGCACGGCGGCGAATACTGGGAGGTGCCCTATCTCCCGATAGACCCGTCAGACCTCGGGCGCGAATACGAACCGATAATCCGCATAAACAGCCAGTCCGGCAAGGGCGGCGCGGCGTTCGTCATGGCGAACAGCTTCGGCTACAATCTGCCCAAGGCCATGCACCCCGAATTCGGGCGCGCCGTTAAGCACTACTGCGACGAGGTCGGCAGGGAGATAAGCGCCAACGAGGTCATGGAGCTGTTCAGGCGCGAATACATCGACATTCACGGCCCCTACTCGCTCATCAGCCACAAGTTTTACGAAGAGAACGAAGTCAACGACACTTCGCCGAAGGTCAGATTTGAGGGCGTTCTCCGCCATGACGGCGACGGAGACAGAAAAATCGTCGGAAAAGGTAACGGTCCTATCGACGCATTCTTCAACGCGCTTGCGACAGTCGGCGTGACAGGCTACAGCTTCGTTGACTACTCCGAGCACGCCATATCGATAGGCTCGGACGCAAAGGCCGTATCCTATATCCACCTCACCTCGCCCGCCGGCAAGCCGCTGTTCGGCGTCGGCATTTCGCACAATATCAACTATGCCTCGATTCGCGGCATACTCTGCGCGATAAACAGATCTCTGAGAAAGCAAGGGTAAACAATGGCGCTTAAAAATTTTCATACCCACACGACTTACTGCGACGGAAAGAACACCGCAGAGGAGATGATTCTCGCCGCTATAAATCAAGGCTTCACGGCGCTCGGATTTTCCGGGCACTCGCGCACATCTATCGACCCCTCATACTGCATGACGACGGCAGATACGCGCAGATACATTGACGAAATCAAGGCTCTGCGCAAAAAATATGCAGACAAAATCAGAATATACATCGGACTCGAGGCGGATCTCTACACCGACGAGACCGACCTGTCGGAGTTCGACTACACGATCGGCTCGGTTCACTATGTAGAAGTCGGCGGCGTTTATATTCCGGTTGACAAAGCCTCGGCGCAGTGTCAAATAGACAGCGTCAAAAGATATTTCGGAAGCTCATTCATAAGCTTTTCGCAGACTTATTACGAAAACGTCGCAAAGCTCGGAGAAAAAATAAACCCGTCGTTCATCGGGCATTTTGACCTCGTGACCAAATTCAACGAAAACGACTGCCTGTTTTCGACAAAAGATCCGAGATATATCGAGGCGTGGCAGGCGGCCGCAGACGAACTGCTGAAGCTCAACGTGCCGTTCGAGATAAACACGGGAGCTATCGCAAGAAAATGCCGCGTGACGCCCTACCCGGCGTTGGACATCGCCGAATACATCACCGAGCGCGGCGGGGAATTCATTCTCTCCTCGGACTGCCACGATGCCGATTTTCTCAGCTGCGGATTTGACAAATGTCCGGAGAGATATTCAAACTGCCGTATAGTCGATTTTGAGGAGCGATTAAAAAAATAAGCCGAATGATTTCGGCATATAAGCAAAAACGGAGCAGGACGGTATAACCCGTCCTGCTCCGTTTGCATAGAACTATATTAAAATATCCTTATGCGTTGTTCTTTCTCTTCTCAAAGCAGGCGCTGCAATAAACAGGCTTGTCCTCGCTGGGCTTGAAAGGAACCTTTGCGACTCCGCCGCAATCATCGCAAACTGCCTCGTACATCGTGCTTGCCTTCTTCGCCTGGCGGCACGCCTTGCAGCGCTGCGGCTCATTTTCAAAGCCTTTCTCAGCATAGAACTCCTGCTCGCCGGCCGTGAAAACGAATTCGTTGTGGCAGTCTTTGCAGATGAGAGTCTTGTCTTCGTACATTTGTCTAACCTCACTTGATAATATAGTCGCCCTTGGACGGAATCGCACCGCCGCCTTTGATCTTCAACGCTCTGCTTTTAAGCTACGCGGGCATTTATTTATCTAACAGCGCCGGTCGGGTGTATTTGCGATTACCGACGGCTGTCGGAAGCAAGCTTGCGCCTTATTCGCTGGAGAGCATTGTCAACAGCTTTTGAGTTGGTGCCGAGGCGCTCGGCTATTTCTTCATAGCTCAGCTTTTCCGCCCTGAGAGCCAAAACACTGCGTTCGAAATCTGTCAGCTTCTCGCTGAGCAAATCCTCAAATCTGGCATCGTCCTCCTGCGCGGAATATATATTCTGCGGGTCGGCGGAAAAATCCTGAAAATCTTCCCCGTCGTCGATATTTCGCATCATGTCCTGCGGAATATTTTTCTGCGAATTTCTGCTTCTGAGCACGGAGATAATTCTGTTGTTGATACACGCGGCGGCATATGTTCTGAACGACGCGTTTTTCTGCGGGTCATAGGTGTTGACCGCGGTTATGAAGGCTATCATGCCCTCCTGAAAAAGATCGTCCCTGTGGATATCGCCGTTATTGTACATTGCGGCCTTTGCGCCGGCGAGCGGCGTTATGCGGCTGATGAGCTCCGCCATTGCGGAATCATCGCCCGAGGCTGCCATGGAGCAGAGCTGTTCATCGCTGAATTTGCCGAGATTGCGATCCATATTCCACTCCTTCATTCAACATCATTAGGTATATGATAACAAATAAAAAATTTTTGTCAACGTTTTTTCGTGCAAATTCATCATTTTTCAGCGCAAATTTTATGAAAATATAACTATTTTTTATCTTTTGGTTCATTATGAACATTATTAAGCTGAGATGCGCGCCTTATTATCTGCTTACCGTATTTGTCCCTGAGTCCGTCAACGCGGCTGCCGAGCTGCTCCATAGTCTCGGCGTGAGCGCGGTCAAAATCAAAAGAGAGCTGAAATCCCTCGTTCTCATCCGTGAGGTCGCAGGCGGTCATGCCGACAAGACGGGCTGGCACGCGCAGGGCATCATTCGCCAAAAGAAGCTCAGTCGCAGCCGCAAGAAGGGAATCGGCTATGCGCGTGGGATTGGCGAGTTTCTTCTGATACTGCGAGGTCTTGAAGGTGTTATCCTTTATCTGAATCTGAACCGCGCCGGCAAGCATTTCCTCGCGGCGAAGCTTTGAGGATATGTCATCGGCAAGCTCGGCAAAAATCCCTCTTACACGCAGAGCGTCGCTGACATCCTCGGGCAGGGTCACGCTGCGCCCGATGCTCTTGGGCGCGGGCTTATCGCCGTAACGGCGGACGGGCTCGCAGTCGAGCCCTCTGACGGCTTTGAGAAGATAGTCCCCCGGTTTTCCGAGCAGGCGCTTTATCAGCTCGTCGGAGGCTGCGGCGAGGTCGCCGATTGTAAATATGCCGACGGAAAAGAGCTTATCCCGCGTTGAGCCGCCGACGCCCATGAGCTCCGTTACAGGGCGCGGATAGAGCTTTTCTTTATAATCGCCGCGGTTTGCCGAAAAAATGCCGTTGGGCTTATTGATATCACTCGAGAGCTTGGAAAGGAATTTGCAGAAGCTGACGCCGACGGACACGGTTATACCGAGCTCGTTTTGCATATCGGCGGAGATTTTTTGCGCTATCTCCTCACCCGAGCCGAAAAGGAGCGTGCTGCCCGTCACATCGAGCCAGCATTCGTCGATGCTGAACGGCTCGACAAGGTCGGTATAACGAAGATATATCTGCCGCGCGAGGACGGAAAACTCTCGGTATTTTTCCATATGCGGCGGCACGCAGACGAGCCCGGGACAGAGCGAGCGAGCCTGCCAAACGGTCTGCGCGGTTTTCACCCCCGCTTTTTTGGCAAGCTGATTTTTGGCGAGCACTATTCCGTGTCTCTCGCTCTCGCTACCGCAGACAGCCATAGGCACGTCGCGCAGCTCCGGTCGGAACGTACATTCGACCGAGGCAAAGAAATTATCGAGGTCGCAGTGCAGAATGACCCTGTCGCCCATTGTCGCCTCTCCTTTCGAACATTTGTTCAAATATATTATATCCCCTTTTATGGTCTTAGTCAAGAGTAATATTTTACATTGAATCAGGCTCTCTTTTGTGCAGAAAATAGCAAGAGAGAAAGGTCGGGAAAGTATATGCGAAGAAATTCAAACGAAAAAATAATACGGCTTTGGACTGCGGTCGCCGTGCTCACGGTTGCGCTGATGTTTCTCCTTATCGCATTCGGGCGGCAAAAGAGCCTCTCGCGGATATTCTTCAACGCCGCCGGAGCCGGAGATAAAAATGAATATTGCGGGCATTATTCATTTTCGATGAATATTACGAAAGTGTAAAGGAAATCACTTGACAATGTGGATAACTATGTGGAAACTGTTGATAATTCGTCGTTTTAGTTCTGATTTAAATATATTTTTGTAATTCGAGCCGTCGCCCGTTAACGTTTTGTTCACAAATATAATATACCATTCAGTGAATATTCACTCGGTTTAAAGCTGCTTGAACATAATCGCGGGAATTTCATCATATAATTTTCACAGCTTGATGAAAGGCGCGATAACCAAAATGAAAAAAGCAAGAAAAGCAAAAATATACCGCACATTCCGTCTGCCGTCCTTTGCCGGCGGACTGCCCGCTCTTGCAATAACCGTTATGCTCGCGGCGGCTCTGCTGTTCGGAGTCGGCGGGACAAAGCTTGCGCTGATAAGCGCGGGACTTGCCATGCCCGAGGGCGGGATAGCATATATCAAGACAAACATATCCGCCGAAGGGAGCACCGAGCCTGTCGAAAGCGAAGCGCAGGCGAGTGCAGCCGTGCAGAACAAAAACGCTTTTGAATCGGAGGAAAGAGTAAACGGGAGCGAAAAAAGCTTTGATATCACCGCGACACCCGCCGACATTCTGGCTGCGATGGCGGAGTTCGAGGCTAAGCACGGGAGCGAAAAGGGCGACGGAAAGATAATCGAGACAAAATACGGTAAGGCGAACGCCACGAACACCTATAAAAACATCTGCATAAAAAACACGACGCAGACAAAATCCGTAAATATAGAAAAGCTTCTCGGCGAGCCCGTTGACCTGAAAGCCGTTGACAAATCGCAGCCTGCGGTGCTGATTTTTCACACGCATACGACCGAGGGCTATGAGCTTATCGACCGCGGCTTCTATACAAAAAGCTACACGGGGCGCGGAGAGGATAAGAGCAAAAATATGGTGCGCGTCGGCGACGAGATAGTAAAAATGCTCGAAAAGTCCGGCTACAAGGTTATACACGACACCGAGATACACGACAGAAAATACACAGGCGCTTACGACCACTCGAAGGTCAATGTCGAAGCCTATCTTAAAAAATATCCGTCTATTCAAGTTGTTCTTGACATTCACCGAGACGCAATACATCTTAGCAACGGCAACAAAATAAAGCCCACAGCACAGATAAACGGCAAAAAGGCGGCGCAAATAATGATAATCACTGGGGCGCAGGAGGGCAAGGTCAAGGACTTTCCCGACTGGGAGCAGAATCTTCGCTTTGCGGTAAAATTGCAGCAGACCTGCGAGACTATGTACCCCGGACTTATGCGCCCCATCCTGTTTTCGCAGCGCAAATACAATATGAACCTGTCGCACTGCAATCTTCTGCTCGAAATGGGCAGCGACGCCAATACGCTCGAAGAGGCCGCTTATTCGGGCAGGCTTGTCGGCGCGTCAATCGCAAAGCTGCTCGACGAATATTCACGGTAAAAAAGGGAATACTTCCCGCAGAACGCAGCGGAGGTATTTCGATGAAAAAGAAAAAGCGCAATAAAAAAAGCAGAAAAGACGGGACTTTCACGCTCGCCGCAAAGCGGTTTATAATAAGCTGTATGTTAATTTTGAGCCTCACGGGACTTGCGGCTGGGATAGCCTATGCGGACGGGAACTCGCGCAAGATGGCCGTGGGAGAGCGCGGGAGTACGGTGGCTCTCGCGCACAGGGAAAAGCAGCTTGAGCTCAGCATAAACGAAAAAACGGCAGCGACATTCAATCTGTCACTGCCGAAAAAGTACAGGGATTATCTATATTTTCTGCCCGCTCCGCTGAGCGGTATCGTCTGGCTCGCAGACCTCATAGCTTAACGGCGAGCTTCTCCGCCTCGGCGCCGTCCGGAGTTACGAAGGCGGTATTATACACATGGTAAATGACCTTGCCGGGCTTTGCACCGACGGGCTTTTTGAGGTTTTTGACCCGCGTATAATCAACAGGCACATTTGACGACTCCCTCGCCCTGCTGTGATAGGCCGCAAGGCGCGCCGCCTCCTCAAGCGTCGAATCGGGTATCTCCGCACCATCGGAGCAGATTATGACATGGGAACCGGGTATCTTCTGCGTATGGAGCCACATATCGCCCTTTGCTGCGGTCTTGAGCGAGAGCTTGTCGTTTTGCACGTTATTCCTGCCGACGAGTATTTTGAAGCCGTCCGTCGAACGATACTCCATGGGGGCGCTCGGCTTTTGCAGACCCTTTTTGTTCTGAACGCTCTTTCTCTTTATATATCCCGACGCCGCCAGCTCCGCACGGATCTCGTTAATCTCGCCGAAGCCCGCGGCCCGGCTCAATGCGTCGGACACGGTATCGATATACTGAAGCTCCGCCTCGCCCTGCTCAATGAGGGTTGCGAGCATCTGCTCGGCGGTCTTTGCCTTGCGGTATTCCTTATAATATTTTTGAGCGTTGGCGCTCGGAGAGAGCGCGGGGTCCGCCTTTATGCGGCGCGGCTTATTCTCATTATAGTAGTCCGCAACTTCATAAAACGGCACGCCTTTTTTCAATGTGTGCTGATATGCGGTAATAAGCTCGGCGTTTATCCGCAGCTCGTCCTTGTCGGCGCAGGCGGCGAGCTCGGCACGCTGATTGTTGAGCCTGCGGCTTATTCGAGAGGTGGCGTTGCTCAAGAGTTTTTGCAAATCGGACGAGCGTTGGCGCGTGCGGTCTATCCTGTCGCGCTCGCTGTAAAACTCGTCAAGAAGCTGAGAAAAGCTCTCATATTTTTCGAATGCATATGCCGTACCGTACTGGCGTATATCCTTGAAAGAGAAGTCGAACGGCTTGCCCGTCTCATCCTTCAGCATAGTCGGCTCGCCGGAATCGGAGACAAGCCGCTCTTTTATGCTCTCGAGTGCGGCGCACACGCGCTCGCGCTGCGCTTTGTCGGCGCAGCCCGTTTGGATATCTCCCCCGCTCGTCTCCGCTATCTCGCGGCATATGAGCGGCGACGCGCCCTCGACGCAGGAGAGCAGCGAGGACGAGAGCAGCTTTGAAGAAAATGAGAACACGGTCTCCGCCGTCTTTTCCGCCGTCTCGTCGAGCAGAGAGAGCTTATTCTGCGCGGGCGGATTATGATATTCGCCGCCGGGCAATATCTGCCTTACGGACGATTGGGTGCAGTCGATGCGCTTGACGGCATCGACTATCCTGCCCGACTCCGAAACAAGAATCAGGTTGCTGTGCTTAGCCATTATTTCGGCATAGAGCGTAAGGGCTACTCTGTCCCCAAGCTCGTTCGTGGCCGAAAAATCTATCGCAAGCACACGGTCAAGCCCGTTTTGGCGCACATCGGTTATCTGCGCGCTCGTCAGGTGCTTTCGCATGAGCATACAGAACATCGGCGGCACAGCCGGATTCTCCGGCGCACGGGCGGTCAGGTGCACGCGCGGGCTGTTTGCGGACGCGGAAAGAAAGAGCTTCTTCGCGCCGTTTCTGTCGCGCAGATGCATAACCAGCTCATCCTTCGAGGGCTGATGCACCTTTTCGACACGGCAGCCGACAATATCGCGGCGAAGCTCCCCTGTTAAAAAATGCAGTGTAAATCCGTCAAGCGGCATAGGTAAAACTCCAAACTGAATATATCATATAAAATGGGTCGGCGACTGCTGGGGGATAATAAAGAACTCCACTGCGTCAACAGCTCCGGCAAGATATTCGAAAAGTGTTTTGACAATCGGGTTTTCCGTCTCAAAATGACCGGCGGCAACGAGAGTAACTCCGCAGGCCGCCGCGCCGAGGAACTCATGGTGCGAGACATCTCCCGAGACGAGCGCTTCGCAGCCGAACGCGAGCGCGTCGGAGAAAAATTCGCCGCCCGCTCCGCCGCAAAGGGCAACTCTTTTTATGCTTCTGCCGCCGTCGCAGTAGCGCACATGACAGCAGAGTCTCTGCGAGACAAGCTCGGCAAAATTCTTAGGCGAAAGCGCATCTTTAAGCTCACCCGCTCTCAAAAGCATTGTATCGGCGCTCGGCGACAGTATCTTGCGGACATTCTCAAGTCCGAGGCACTGCGCCAAAACATCGTTCACTCCGCCGTCGGCACAGTCGAGGTTAGTGTGGGCACAGAGCGCGTTCATGCCGTACTTTGCAAGCAGATAGACCGGGTCATGCGCTCCGAGATTTTTTATCGGATGGAATATGACCGGGTGGTGGCTCACTATAAGCTGCGCCCCGGCCTCGTGCGCCTTTTCGACTGCGTCGGGGGTTATATCGAGCACAACGGCGGCTCTTCTTACTTCGCTCTCCTTTTCTCCGACGAGCAGACCGACATTGTCCCACGGCTCATGCACTTCAAACGGACAGAACGAATCGAGCGCTTTATAGATATCACCGACAACAGCCATTATTTTTCTCCTCCGTTCAAAAACGTTTCCATACCGAGACAGGCCTTTTCGCAATACTCCGCCTCGTCGGGCTTTATGTTTGCTCTGCGCAGGGACACGGCGCGGGTCATTAGCCGCTTATGCTGCCTTTCAACGAGCCGACGCGCAATGTCGTCGGTCGGGTCGAGCTTGCCGTAAAACTCATAACCCTGCGGGAAAGCTTCCGTTTGACCCGAATATTCCGCGCATATTACCGAATAGATGCGCCCGTCGTCGCGGCAGGTGCGCTCCTCGATTATATCAAAGCCGTTTCGGCACAGAAACAGCCGCACATCCTCGGCATGGGACATCGGCTGAAGTATCAGCCGAATATTTTTATTCTTTATCCAATCGGTGCGCTCGAGCAGTCTTGATATGAGCGTCCCGCCCATGCCCGCCATTATTATATCGTCCGCCTCGCCCGCCGACAGCTCGTCAAGCCCGTCGGAGAGGCGCAGAGTTATCCTGTCCGCAGCGCCCATGCGCTCGAGCGTCTCCGCGGCGTTTTCAAGCGGACCGCGTCTCAAATCGCAGGCAATCGCGCGCGGACAGATACCGTTCAAAACAAGGTATGACGGAAGATAGGCGTGGTCGGTACCGATATCGGCAGCGACCACGCCCTTGCGCACCATATCAGCCGCCGTTTTCAGGCGGGGTGAAAGTACTGTCATTTACTTTGAAGCAAGATAGTCGTTGATCTCGTCAACGAGCGAATTGACGTCAACGCCGTGAACCATGCAGGCCTGCTCGATGCTCTCGCCTCTTGCGGAGGGGCAGCCGAGGCAGTGCATCCCCATCTCAAGGAAGTACTTCGCGGTGCCTCTGTCGGCGTCAAGGATATCCCCTATAAGTGTATCTTTTGTAATTTCGGTCATAGTAAAGCTTCCTTTCCTGTTTATGCTTTCATTTTACCACAGTTTCGCAGTCATATCAATTATTTTTCAAGCTTTTCGCGGTCGAGGATAATCGATTCGATTATATATTTCGGGCGGTGCTTTGTCTCAATATATATCTTTCCGATATACTCGCCGATAACGCCCAGCATGAATAATTGAAGTCCGCCGAGCGCCCAAATCGACGCGCCTATACTCGCCCAGCCCGCAACCGCGTGGCCTGTAGCCTTGCTGACTATACAGTAAATTATCATCGCAAAGCACACTATCAGCGAAAATATGCCGAGAGTCGTAGCCATTTTGAGAGGCTTGACGCTGAAGGATGTTATGCCCTCAAAGGCAAAAGAAATCATTTTTTTCAGCGGATATTTCGACTCACCCGCAAGGCGCTCCTTGCGCTCATATTCGACGGTTGAGGTTTTAAAGCCTATCTGCGGCACTATTCCGCGCAGGAACAGATTAACTTCCTCGAACTCGCTCAAGGCTTCGAGAGCGCGGCGGCTCATGAGCCTGTAATCGGCATGGTTAAAAACTATCTCGACGCCCATCGCCGCCATAAATTTATAGAAGCCTTCGGCGGTAAAGCGCTTGAAAAACGTATCTGTCTTGCGCGAGGAACGCACGCCGTAAACTATATCGTCGCCGGCAAGGAAGTTGTCCACCATTTTTTCAACGACGTCCACATCGTCCTGCAGGTCGGCGTCAAGGCTTATAGCGGCGTCGGCATATTTCTTTGCGGTCATAAGTCCCGCGAGAAGGGCGTTCTGATGTCCTCTGTTGCGCGAAAGGTTGATTCCCGCAAAGAGGCTGTCCTCGGCACACAGCGAGCTTATTATATCCCATGTGCCGTCCTTTGAGCCGTCATTAACAAAGGTTATTTTGCTCTCGGGCGAGATTTTGCCCCTCTCTATCATCGAGTTCATAACAGCCTTGAGCTGTCTTGAGGTTTCGGGCAGAACCTCCTCCTCGTTATAGCACGGCACAACGAGCCATATAGTTTTCATTTTTCTCTGTCTCCGTAAATTAGATTGACTGCGTAAAATCAGTTCACTGCTAATATAGCATTTTTCACTATCTCTTGTCAATAAAACACAAAGCTTGTTCATAAATATAAAAAGATTCTTGCAATAGGAACGATTTTGTGCTTTAATATATTAGCGTGCTTTCAACAAAAAAATCTAATGGAATGAGGGATCTTTTAAAATGGACAAAAAACGAAGCAGCTTCACCGGGCGCGTCGGTTTCGTTCTGGCGGCGGCAGGCTCTGCGGTCGGACTCGGAAATCTTTGGCGCTTCCCCTATCTTGCGGCAAAATACGGCGGCGGCATATTCCTGCTTGTCTACATTATTCTTGCGATAACCTTCGGCTTTGCGCTGATGGTCACCGAGATTGCCATAGGCAGAAAAACAGGGCTCTCCTGCATCGGCGCATACAAAAAGCTTGACAAGCGTTTCGGCTTCCTGGGCTGGCTGTCCGCGCTTGTGCCGGTTATTATAACCCCCTACTACTGCGTTATCGGCGGCTGGGTTATCAGATATTTCGCCGAGTTTATCTCGGGTCACAGCAAGGATATCGCCGCGAACTCCGCCGATTTCTTCACAAATTTCATCGGTATGCAGGGCGGAATAGCGGATAATCCGATGATTTGGTTTGTCATTTTCGTCGTGCTCACCTCGGCAGTTGTTATATTCGGCGTTGAAAAGGGCATAGAAAAGGTCAGCAAGGTCATGATGCCGCTGCTCGTTATCCTCTGCGTTGTCATCGCCGTTTTTGCTCTGACAATAGACGGCGCGCTTGCGGGTCTTAAATATTATCTTCTGCCCGATTTTTCAAAGTTCTCCTCCGCAACCGTTCTCGGTGCGCTCGGTCAGCTGTTCTACTCGATGTCGCTGGCAATGGGCATTATGATAACCTACGGCTCATACATGAAGAAAGAGGACAACATCGAAAAGAGCGTTCGCCAGATTGAGATTTTCGACACCGGCATAGCGCTTCTTGCGGGTCTTATCATAATCCCCTCGGTCGTCGCCTTCAACGGCGGCTCCGCCGACGGAATCAACGCAGGTCCCGGCCTTATGTTCATCACACTGCCCCAGGTATTTAACGCCATGGGTCCGATAGGCGGCGTGGTCGGCACGCTGTTCTTCCTGCTTGTTTTCTTCGCGGCCATCACCTCCTCCATATCTCTTATGGAGACGGTCGTCTCCATGGTCAGAGACAAGTTCCATTGGCGCCGCATACCGACTACAATAGCAGTCACTATCGGCATAATTGCCCTCGGCTCGCTCTCCGTTTTCGGCTACGGCCCGCTTGCAAACTTCAAGATTCTCGGTATGCAGATGCTCGATTTCTTCGACTTCATCTCTAACTCCGTGCTCATGCCCATAGTCGCTTTCCTGACCTGCATACTCGTCGGCCACGTTGTCGGCACAAAGGTTATCGCGGACGAGGTCGGTCTTTCCGCAAAGTTCACGGGTGAGAAGCTTCACCGCGTGATGATAAAGTGGGTAGCGCCGATTCTTCTCGTTGTTATCCTCGTAGCGCAGGTGCTTTCGGCGTTCGGCGTAATCACCATTTAACATCAACAGATAAAAATAACTGAAATAAAGGTCATAATCTGCGCCGTCGGACGCGAATTATGACCTTTATATTTTTGCTGTTCGGTCTGCGCTAAATACGGCTGCCCCGCTTTTTTGCCAAAAGATAGACGGATATATAAACACACACGCAAAGCAGAGTAAAGTTGCTTCCGGTTTTTATCAGCAGGACTATCCCGCACACAGTAAGCGGAACGAGCAGGACGGCGGCAAAGATATCAACGGCTCTGTCCGCCGTGCGCTCGCCGTATTTGAGCAGCAGCAGACTTTTCAGCGCCGTAGCGCCGTCCATAGGCTCGACGGGCAGGAGATTGAAAACGCCTATCCCCGCGCTCAGCGCCGCGAGATTCAAGGCGGCGGGATATTTTTCCGCAAACGGCAGAGCCGAGAGCGAAAGCAGGAAGTTTGCCGCGGGTCCCGCCAAGGCACAGAGCGCTTCACGGCGGTAATCAAGACACGTCTCTCCCCTGTCTATCCTCATGCCGAACACACCGAGGACTATCGCATCGGGCGGCGCGGAGCAGAGCGCAAGGAGCAGAATATGCGCCGCCTCATGCACGGCGCAGCACAGGAACACGGCAGGCGCAGTTTTGCTGCGGTCGAGCATAAGTATAACGGCTGCTGTCACGGCAAAGGGAAAGCCGAACTCAATGCGGGTATTTTTTATTCTGAAACGCATCAGGCGCTCCCGTCAAAGAGCAGACGTGCCGGGTCATATTTGAGTCCGTTTATCCGCACTTCAAAATGAAGATGAGGACCCGTTGACATACCCGTTGAGCCGACGAGCGCTATCGTCTCGCCGCGGCGAATAACGGCGTTCACGGGCGCGATTATCTCCGAGCAGTGGCAATAAAAAGTCTCGAGCCCGTCTGCATGGGAAAGGAGAATATATTTGCCGGCGATTTTGTCCTCGCCCGTCTTTTTAACCGTGCCGCAAAACGCAGCCGAAATCGGGCTGCCCTGCTCTGCCGCGATATCGAGCCCCGAGTGCAGCGACGCTTCGCCCGTAAAAGGATCGTCGCGTCTGCCGAACGGCGAGCTTATTCTGCCCTTGACGGGCATATACGCGCTCACCGTTGTATAATAGGGCGAAAAGCTCATTTTATACGCCTTGACATCGGGCTCGGACGAGCCTTTGCCGAGGCTTTCCGTGCTGCTCTCCGAATCGCTTTCGTTATTTGCGAGCGCGCCTGCGGGTTCAAATACAAAGCCGACGGCACTCTTTATTTTTCCCCACGCCTCGCGGGCATCCATGCTGTAGCGCATGGCGGATTTATAGCCGTTTTTAAGCGTCTCAAAATTAGCGGGAGAGAGCTTACGAATACCGAACAGCAAGCAAAGCATCGCGGCGCAGATGACCGACTGGAGCAATATCAGTCGGGCTACGGCGTCTCTGCTCTTCTCGCGTTTTTCGGGCGTCTCCGTATCGAGCCCCAACTGAGCGCGGTATTCCCTGCGCGTCATGCGTCCGTTTTCCGAATCCATAAATCCGCCTCCCAAAAAGCAGTCGTTTAAATTTATGCGGACAGGTCGGAAAATATGAAAAACCCGCATGCCGAAAGGCACACGGGTTCATATCGGATTTTATCAGCCCTTGAGGCCGCGCTCCTGCCTGTCCATATCCTCGACGACTATGTCGTAAATCTCACCGAGAGAGGCGCAGTATTCGAGCACCTTCCACGGCTCGTTTGTGTGGAAATGAATCTTTATAAGCTCATCGTCGCCGACGGCAAGCAGGCAGTCGCCCTTGAAGTTATCCGTAAAATAATCGTTTATCACATCCTCATCAAGGTCGTGACCGTCAATAAGAAGCTGGGTATCGTATCTGAATTCAAGCATGGTTTTTTCTCCTTTATTCCTTATCACATATTATGTCCCGATATATGCGGGATATCTTATCTATTGGTTATTTTATCATAACGGCGCGCAAATGTATATAAACAATCTGTAAACATTCCGATATCAAAAAAAGACCCGCTAAAGAGAGGCTCCATAAGGAAGAAGGCAACACAAAATTTGTGCTGCCCTTTTTGTACTATCCCCAAAAGATCCATACGGGATTTTGGTGACAAATCCGAAGCTTGCTGTGCCCATGGACAAAAGTGATATTTTCCTTTCGGAAAGGGATATGAAAGCCTGCCGGTTTTCGTGATATTATATTTGCCGGTTAAACTGCCGCGGGCAATATAACTATGCAAAGCATGATATCACTGTCCGAAGGACAATATAACTCGCCGTCAGGCGAATATAACTGAGGCGCACTTCCTTACGGAGTGCGCCTCTCAAGCGAATCTTTTGATTTTATCAGTCCGAATATCCTGCGATAAACTCGCGGGTGCGCTCGGATTTGGGATTGTCGAACACCTCTTCGGGCGTTCCCTCCTCTTCGATAACTCCGTTATCCATGAAGATTATCCTGTCGGCGGCCTCGCGGGCAAAGTTCATCTCATGGGTGACTATAACCATGGTCATCTTCTCCGCGGCGAGATCCTTTATTACCTTTAAAATCTCTCCCGTGAGCTCGGGATCGAGCGCGCTCGTGGGCTCGTCGAAGAACAGAATCTTCGGCTTGAGAGCCATGGCGCGGGCTATCGACACGCGCTGCTGCTGACCGCCCGAAAGCTCGCAGGGATAGTTGTTCATCTTGTCGCTCAGACCGACTTTTTTAAGCAGCGCCTTGCCGTTCTCCTCAATTTCCGCGAGAATAGCCTTGCGGTTCTGCTTGAAATCGGGACGGTTTTTGGCGTGAATCCTTGCGGCGAGAGTGACGTTTTCGAGTGCGGTATACTGCGGGAACAGGTTGAAGGACTGGAACACGAGTCCTATCTTGAGCTGGTTCTCGCGCTTCTGCTCGGCGGTGAGCTTTTCGGTTCTGTCGCTGTCAAAAACGACGCCGCCGTCAACGGTTATCGAGCCGCTGTCCGCAGTTTCGAGCATATTTATGCAGCGAAGCAGAGTAGTTTTGCCGCTGCCGGACGAGCCGATTATCGCAAGGACGTTTTTCTCCTCGAGAGAGAAGCTTATGCCCTTGAGCACATCCGAATCGCCGAAGGATTTTTTGAGATCTTTAACTTCAAGTATAGCCATGGTTAACCTCTGTAATAGTTAAGTTTCTTTTCGAGCGCGTTAAAGAGCAGAGTGAGAACTCCGCAGAAAATGAGATAGAATATCGCAGTATAGAACAGCGGCCAGATTATGGCGTAGACTTTAACAATATTCTGAGCCGACATAATAAGCTCGCCGACTGCAATAACATTCGCGAGCGATGTATCCTTGACGAGCGTAATTACCTCGTTGCTCATAGGCGCCATGATGCGCTTGACGACCTGAAACAGCACTACTTTGAAGAAGGTCTGTGTCTTTGTGAGTCCGAGAACCTGACCCGCCTCATACTGACCTGCCGGTATGCTCTCTATGCCGCCGCGGTATATCTCCGAAAAATACGCCGCATAGTTGATTATAAACGCTATGATAACGGCGATTATACGCGATCTGAACGGCGTGCCGAACACGAGGCCGGGAACATAAAAGACGACCATAATCTGGAGCATCAGCGGCGTTCCGCGGATTACCCACACAAAAGCACGGCTGATCCAGCGCAGGGGCTTGAAGCGGCTCATCGAACCGAGAGCTATCGGCAGACCGAGCGGTATAGCCGCGATGAGGGTTATAAAAAATATCAACAGCGTATATTTAAAGCCCCCGAGCAGCTGAGCGTTGACGCCGAGAAAATCCATTTATGTATCCTTCTTCCTTTGAGGTTATCTGACTGTCCGATATATATTAAAACATTTCTTCACACAACGCAAGCCCCGCCGCAGAAAGTCGGCAGGACCTGCGTGATTTTTTTGTTGCGTTACTGGGCGATAATTCTGCCGGAGAGGTTATACTTTTCGGCAAGCTTTGCAAGAGTACCGTCATCGTAGAGCTCTTTGATAGCAGCGTTGATCTTCGCGGTGAGTTCGGTGTCGCCTTGGCGGATACCGACCGCATAGACCTCGGAGTCTGCGTCCGAGATGACATCGACTATCATAAGATCGTCATAGTCGGTTCCCTCGCCGATGCTGCCCGCTGCGGTAACAGCGTCGATTATCGCGATATCGGCAGTCTTGCTCTTGACTTCCATGAGCGAAGTGCCCTGATCCTTGACGGGAAGGTAGCTCTTGCTGAGTCCCGCGTCTGCCTTGACGGCTATCTCGCCTGCGGAGCCTGCTTCTGCGACAACCTTGGCACCGCTCATTGAAGCGAGATCCTTATACTTTGCGGCGTCAGCCTTGCGAATAACGGCAACCTGTGAGTTGTTCATGTAAGCGCCGGAGAAATTGATCTGATTCTTGAGCTCGTCCGTTGCGGTCATGCCGTTCCAGATGCAGTCGATGGTCTTGGAGTTGAGCTCGGTAACCTTGGAATCCCAGTCGATCTCCTGGAACTTGGCGGTCACGCCGAGCTTCTCGCAGACGGCCTGAGCAAACTCTGTCTCGAAGCCGACAAGCTTGCCGTTCTCCATATAGTTCATGGGTCTGAAGTAAGTAATTCCGATGACCAGCTCGCCCTTATCTGCGATATAGTCCCAATCGGTCTTATCGTTCTTCTTGCAGCCCGCAAAGCCGAGCGCGAGAACGAGGGTCAGGACTGCGAGCGAAAGTGCAACAATTCTTTTTTTCATGGTGTGTTCCTCCGTTTTCTTTAGTGTGGTTGTATGATATCACGTTACTACGCTAAAGTCAACACTTTTTTTCAAAATTTTTTACTATCGGCGAAACTGTAAAAAATTTCGTTCTCAAGCCCCGCTTTTTATACAATAACACGGTAAAGCAAATACCTCCCGTTTAAAAGCCCGGGAGGTACGGTATATTTTATTTATTTCGGATGCACGCGGCAGTCATTGCTTTTTGCCCTGAGCCGCAACCTTGTTTATTTTTGCGGCTATCACGGACGGATCGCCGAGATACTGTTTCGAGATAACATTGAAGCTGTCGTCAAATTCATAGACAAGCGGAACGCCCGTCGGAAGATTCACCTTCATTATCTCGTCCGCTGTCAGCTTTTCAAGATACATAACGAGCGCACGCAGCGAATTTCCGTGCGCCGCGATAATAACACGCTTACCCGCGCGCATCTCAGGCGCTATCTCGCTTTCAAAATACGGCACGGTTCTCGCTATTGTGTCCTTGAGGCTCTCGCCGAGCGGAAGCTCCGCCCTGTCCTCGTCTCTGTACTGCGCCTGATTGGCGGGGTTTCGTTCATCCGAGGGCTCAAGCACGGGCGGTCGGACATCGAACGAGCGGCGCCATATGAGCACCTGCTCCTCGCCGAATTTTTCGGCGGTCTCGGATTTGTTCAGCCCCTGAAGCGCGCCGTAATGGCGTTCGTTCAGTTTATATGATTTTATAACCGGGAGCCATGCCCTGTCCATGACATCAAGCACAGCGTCAAGGGTATGAATAGCGCGTTTAAGATAAGATGTATAGCAAATATCGAAATCATATCCGCCGTCGAGCAGAGCCTTTCCCGCAGACAGCGCCTCTTTTCTGCCGTTATCGGAGAGGTCGACATCCGTCCAGCCCGTGAAGCGGTTTTCAAGATTCCATTCGCTTTCTCCGTGGCGAAGCAGCACAAGCTTCATTTTCACACAGCTCCTTTGTTTCAAGATAGCCGGAGTCTCCGACTCCCGCCTGCGGATATATTATACACCTTTTTGGTATGCAATGCTCCGCTTATTCATATTATTTAAAAATAATTTACAAATTCGCATGATTGCGCACAGCCGGCACGCCGATTTTTTTCTTGAACAGCCTAATTCAAATGAGGTTTAACACGTATTTATCATAAGCAAACAGTCAAAAAAAGTATAAAAAGAGCCCGGAATTACCGAGGCTCGTCGTCGAAAGGCTAAACTTATGAAACAGTTTAGAAAATCATTAAAAAAAATCATAGCAATAGGAGAAAATTTTAAATTAAAAAATATTGACAAGCGCCTGTCTGATGCATTAGACTAAAAGCGTGGTCTAATACATTAGTCTATGGTGGCTCAGCATACAAGCAATTACAATGAGTGGGCAAGTAGCAGTAAAAACGGTTGGGATAATATCGGCGGTGACGGAGGTAAATATGCTCGAGTCAGAAAATAACAAATGAGGGATTAAAATGAAGAGTATATTAAAGAGAGTATTATTAGCTGCTTTATTATTAGTAAATTTATCAACGCTGCTGTTGGATTGGCAGACAATTGAGGGAATAACTTCACGCGATGGCGTACTTGTTCTTTCCGGTAATATTGTTTTATCAGGTGTTATTTTATGTATTTTCTTTTTGAGTTTATTGCTTTACAAAAAGTTAAAGACAATATGTTTTATAAGCGGCTTGTGCTCTCTTAGTATGTTGTTTGCACTTGAATTTTCCAAGTTTGAATCATACGGAAGATTTAATAACTCAGCGCTAGGTGTCTATTTGGGATTATTGACTATGATAATTACTATTGCAGCATTTATCTTGTTGTTAAGAAAAGAAACATTTCTTGCTGATAAATAAAATAGGGAGGGTGTCAATATTAACACCCTCTTCCTATACTCTGTTTTTAAGCCCGCTCTCTATGTCAGCGCAATATATGCGGCGGCGATGGGTTATACAAGGCTTGCCGTCGGAGCGCATTATCTCACGGACGTGGCAGCCGCCGCGATAATCGGATACACGGCGTTTTTGACGGCCGGAGCGATTTACATAAAGCTCTCGGCGAAGATATAAAAGAACACGGTGCGAGTTCCGCGCCGTGTTTTTACGTCCGTATTATCTTTGAACAGGAGAAATTATCGGTTTTCCGTCTCTGTCCAACAGAGGGGTCATACCTCCGGCATAGCCGCTTGTGTGAAACAGGTAATTTACTCCTGTTTCTTTATCGACCCAGATTTCCGTGGTTGACAGCGCTCCCTGCGAATAGACATTTTCAAATCTGTCGTTTTTAGCCATTGTATTGTCTCCGTGAATTTATTTGTCAACGCACAAGCTCTCTTATAATACCTATAACAAGCAAATGGAGAGGATAATATGCGTAGAACAGCCACTTCATAAATTTATTGATTTTCGGGCTTCTTCCGCGCTTTCCGTTATAGAGGAACAGGAGCGGTACGGCGAGCACCGCGCAGAGCTGTATAAGCCCGTATATCTTATCTATCGCAAAGAAATAGACAACGGCATAGACCGCGACCCAGAGCACGCACCACGCTATCTGCTTTTTCGGCTCTCCCCTGTTCATGCCTATCGACATTATACTTAGCGACGCTATGCAACTCCAATCGGCGGGAAGTGCCGCGGCGCAAATGAGCAAGGTCAGGATTACCTTTACGGGCATACCGAGACGCTCATCCTTTGCTACTCGCAGCATAACGAGTCCCCACGCGAGCGACCATATTACGCCCGTCTGATTGAGCACGCTCCCGTAATAAAACGGGATAAACGAATGCCAATCCACGAAGTCGTTTGAAGCGAGCACATAGGCAAAATGCGAGATAACGGCGAGCACAAACAGGCGCGCCGTATACTTTTTCACATCGTGCGTATAGTGATAGCCCTCGGCGATAAAAAAGCACATGACGGGGCAGGTCAGCCTGCCTATTATATGTAAAATAATCGGCAGAGGCTCCGCGGGATAGCCGGGAAACAGAAGCCACGCAATATGATCCGCCGTCATGGCGACTATCGCAATAAGCTTCAACATATTCGAATCGAGCCTGCGGCAGTTCACTGTTTTCTGCATAAAATCACCTTGTTTCGAGTATACATAACATCTGATTTTAGCATAATACTTTTATAGTGCCGTGTCAAGCGAGTATCCATTGGGAAAGCCTGTACGCCGTGCGGTATCGCAAAGTCAAACCAAATCGCGGTAATATTGAAATGCTTCCGAAAATTTGATACAATACTGTAGGGTGAGGCAATGAAAATTCAGATTGATACAACACTTGAACGGGACATCGATCTTCTTATCCTCGAAGAATTCATTTCCGATGAAAGTTTTGCGAGAATTTTTCTAACCGCTGCCGGAATCAGAGAACCGTATATAATCGAGGAGGCAATTCATTCTAAAACAGATGCCACCCTCGGCGAATCGGATATTGTTTTCATTTTAAATACGAGCGGCAAGCGACACGCATTACATATTGAGGATAAAATCGATGCAATGGCGATGCCCGAACAGTATAATCGATACATCCTTCGTGCACAAAAGGACATTGCCGGCGGCCAATACGATTCTTTTTCTGTTTTAATTGTTGCGCCGAACAAGTACCTTTCGCACAACAAAGAAGCTCAGAAATATATACACCGGGTAAGTTATGAGCAAATGCTTGAACATTATTTATCGCGCTCCGATACACGTTCAAAATACAAATCGGCACTTATCGAGCGCGCCATTCTCGAACAGAAATCCGGCTATCAATACGAAGCCAATCCTTGTGTAGTAGAGTTTTGTGCTGCAATGACAGCATATCAAAGAGAGAAATATCCGGGTCTTCCGACAGGCTCAGTCGCATGGTGGCCGGGATACCCCACTCTTTTAAAAGATACTGTGACGATTTTCAAGGCGGATAAAGGCTTTTGCGACCTCCAGTTTGGACACACTTCGGCTCAGGATTTGTTTGCACGGACTAAGAAATATCTCGCAAAATGCATGACCGTGGTACAGACCGGCAAATCCGCTTCTGTACGCATTATCGTTTCCCCCATACGGTTCGAAAACCGTTTTGAAGATGAAATCGAAAAAGTTGACGAGGCATTGGCAGCAATTGCACAGCTATATGCCCTGTCTGAAAAAATTGCAGAAATTGACTTGAGGGAGAAGCATGAACAAAGCAAACCTACATAAGCTTATCGACAGATACGAAGAAAACTTCTATATTTTAAATAATTCCGAGCATGATGAGATTTTTAAATGGCGTGCGGCCAAACAGTTTCGTGATGTATGGTTCTCAAAAGAAGCCGAGGCTATGCCCTTTTCCGCAAAATTTGCGCTGGCGACAAAGCATTTTTCCGTATTGACGGACAACAGCTATATTTCTCCCTCAAACGGAGTTATTAAAATCGCGGAACACGACCAAGATGGTGTGCGTCACCTGTTCGAGGACTTTTTGTTTGCGGAGGACAGCGGAAATCTTGATGCGCGGCAAAACAACACCGATAAATTTCTTGAGGAGTTTGATAAGCTGCGAATAAAATATTATCCGCAGAGCTTCAAGTTCAAGCAGGACAGACATTCGGCATCCTGCTATTTAGCTTTTTATGCACCCGATATCAACTTCATTTACCGCTACAGCGACGCAGAAGCGTTTGCGCAGCACATAGAATTCGGCAAAGACATAGGTTCCGGAGAATCATTCAGGCTCGACTGCTACTATGAGATGTGCGAAATTATCGTCGCGGCCTTGAGGGAGCATCCCGATCTGCTTGAAAAGCATTTTACATTTTTGAGCGACAAATGCTACCCCGATGAAAGTTTGCACCTGCTTGCTTTTGACCTTATGTACTGCTGCAGAACCTATAATTATTATAACGGCATGTCTCACATCTCCAAAAAGGAGAGCATAAAAGCTTTTACGTTGAAAGAGGCGCGGGAGAAAGAAAGGTTGGAGCGGTTAGCACGCATAGCCGAGCTGACCGACGAGCGGAGCCGTTTGGAGATGCGGCGCGCGCAAATCGGTGAAATCTCGCTTCTCAATGTCGAAGTTACACAGCAGGCCTACGGAAAGGGTATTATTATCGCTCAGCAGGGAAACAAGGTCACCGTAAAATTTGATTCCGCGGAAAAGATTTTTGTAATCAGCAAAAAATATCCCGTGCGCCCTAAATTCGAAAACGATGACGAAACAGTTGAAGTCTTTACCGAATACGAGAATTTGAACAAAAGAATCGAAGCTTTAAATTGGCAAATCGAGCACACATAACTAAAGCTCATATAGATTTTACAAACACACATACTCAGTTTTACACGGTCTGATTTTCAGGCCGTGTTTTTTTCATTTGCACAAAACGATGAAAATTTTTATAAACTTTTAGGCAAATCTGCATAGAGTTTTATTGACTTTTTTGCGACACAAGTTTAATATAAAAAACGATAGGAAATTTTCCGAGGCGGTGAAAAATAATGAAAAGCAAAAACGAACTTTCAAACGCAAAATTCTGGATCCTCGTATGGGGACTCGGAATCGCCGGACAAATCTGCTGGAACATGGAAAACCAGTGGTTCAACACCTTTGTCTACGCAAAAATCGCAAAAGATCCGACAATAATCTCCTGGATGGTTGGCGTTTCCGCAACGGCAACGACCATATCCACCTTCCTCTTCGGCTGTATCTCCGACAGAATAGGCAAGCGGAAAATAATGGCGTCTGTCGGCTATATCCTTTGGGGCATATTCACCATTGTTTTCGGGCTGACGCAGTATCTTGTGCGCGGCAGCAGCGACACACCGTCCGTGCTCATGGCAATCGGCGTTGCGGTCGTCGCGGCGGATGCGATAATGAGCTTCTTCGGCTCGATGGGAAATGATATCGGCTTCAACGCATGGGTCAACGACCACATGAAAGACAGCAACAAGGGGCAGATAGGCGCGGCTCTTGCCACTCAGCCTGTCATAGGCACGATAGTCGGAACCGTAGCCGGCGGAATGTTAGTCGGCAGCAATGACAACTATATGCGCCTGTTTCTCGTCATGGGCGTCGCCGTTATTCTTTTCGGCATATACTGCCTGTTTGCGATGAAGGACAGCCCGGAGCTAAAGCCCGGCAAGCGCGGCACATTTGCTCAGCAGTTTTTCAGCATACTCAACTTCAAGAACTACATAAAGCACAAGGAGCTCGCGTGGGTCAACCTCTCGCTCTCCGTCTATTTTATAGCGTTCAATATGTACTTCGCCCATATCGGCAACTACATGATATATTATCTCGGCTTCTCCGCCGATATGATGGGATACATCGAGGGCGTCGCCCTTGTGCTTGCGATGCTGTTCACTATCCCCTGCACAAAGCTTCTCAACAACAATAAAGCCCCTCTGCTCTGCTTCATTTCAACCGTTCTCAACAGCCTCGGAGTCGGACTGCTGGGGTTGTTCGTAAGGCCGGAAAACGTCAACACAAATTCAATTTGGAATCCGATGCTTCTGCTCGGCGTGCTGTTGCTCGGCATGGGATATGTGCTGTTTTTGCAGAGCAGCACGGTCTGGGGCAAGCAGCTCTATCCCGAGGACGCAAGAGGTCAGTTTGAGGGAATACGTATTCTCTTCTTCGTACTCATCCCGATGATAGTGGCGCCGCTTATCGCAAACCCGATAATCAAAAAGAGCGGAGAATTTGTTGACAAAAACGGTCTGACGGCATATCTGCCGACCTACACTCTTCTGCTCGTCGGCGCGGCTCTCGTTCTGCTGACGGTAATCCCGCTCATCCCGGCAAAGAAATACCACGACAGGCGCATAAGCGAAAAGAAAGCGGAGGGCGGAAAATGAGAAGCGATCTTCCCGTAACCGAGCTCGCCGAAAATGTATATCTGCTAAACGAATTTGACGGCACGAACTGTTATCTTGTCGTCGGCAGCGAAAAGGCTTTGCTGATAGACTGCGGCACGGGCTTTTGCGACATAAGGGGCGCAGCCGAAAAGCTCACCGACCTGCCGATAACCCTCGCCGCGACACACGGACACGGCGACCACATCGGCGGCGCGGGTCAGTTTGAAGAGATATACATTCACCGCGCGGACTGCGAACGGCTCAACAAAGCGCAGATGTCGCTGCTGTTTCGCAAGGCATTTCTCGCGTCAAACGCGCCCGTAAAATCGCACGGATTCAAGACGAGCGACGTAAAGCCCGGCAAGTATAAAACAAAAATCATTCCTATGGACGACGGACATATTTTTGACCTCGGAGGGAAATCCGTGCGAGTAAAGCACACTCCCGGTCACTCGCACGGCAGCGTCGCATTCATCGACGAGCAGGACAAAATAATATTCAGCGGAGACAATGTCTGCGACGCGCTTTGGATGCAGCTGCCCGGAGTTACGAGCATTGAGGAATGGCTTCCGAGCGCCCGGTGGCTGTACGGCATGAGCGAAGATTACAGAATCTTCTGGGGTCACAGAGTCCCGCAGCTTGAGCGCGGCTACATCGCTCAGGTCATAGCCTGGGGCGAGGAAATAATGGCAAAAAGTCGGGGAAACACAAAGCTGCCGAGGATAACACAGTATCCGAACAGACCCGACGGAATAATCTACCGCACCGACAAAGTATTCAGGAAATGAGGGTAAAAATATGAAAAAGAACATCGCAGGCACTGAGGAAAGAGTGTCCGCATCAAGTAAGTTTTGGCTTTGCTCGGCGGACTGCCTTTGCACAACGATAAACAGCCTGCTGACCGGCGGAGGAATGACATATTTCTTCACGAAATTTCTCGGCCTTTCCGAGGGACGTGCGAGCACGGTATGGATGATTTTCGCCATATGGAACGCACTGAACGACCCGCTGTTCGGCTATATCTCCGACCACACAAAGTCAAAGCTCGGGCGCAGAATACCGTATATCAGATACGGCGCGTTCTTCTATTCGCTGATATTCGTGCTGACCTGGATAAGATGGCCGCTCGGGACTTCGCAGACGGCACTGTTCATTCAGATGCTTTCTACACTGTTCCTGTTTGACACGCTTTATACGGCGATTGCAACCTCGCTCTATGTCATGCCCTACACCATGGCGGTATCGAATAAGGCGCGCAGCGGCATCTTCCTTTGGAAGATATTCTTCACGCTTATCGCCATGGCCGTTCCGCTCGTAGTTTTCCCGCTGATAAAGCCGGAGGTCGGCAGCGACCCGACAAAATTCCAGCTGATAATGACGGGAATAGGCGTACTCGCGTTCGTTATAATATTTGTGTCGACCTTCTTCTACAAAGAAAAGGTCACAACAGAGAGCGACAGAAACGAAAACATTTTCAAGGCAGTTATAGACTGCTTCAGGAACCGCTCGTTTGTCGTTTTTGAGGTGCTCTCTTTCACGGTTGTGTTCATTCAGACGATACTTATGCAGGGCGTTATATACTATTTTGACGAATTTGACCTGCCTATGCCGATAGCCTACGGCGCGCTGGGGCTCGGCGCGGTGCTCGGAGTTATTCTGTGGGCGACTAAGGTCAGGACATGGGGCATCAAAAAATGCGTATTCATCATGTGCTTGATATTCGCCTGCGGCTCTGCGGCAATGGCGATATTCGGCAAGATAAGCGTTATTGCCGTTCTCGGGTTCTTCACTGCCGGAATGGGCTTTGCGGGCGGAATGTACCTCGTTCCGCTGATGAACGGCGATGTTATCGACTACGACGAGAGCGTCGGCGGACTGCGCCGCGAGGGTATGTACGCGGGAGTCAACAGCCTGATAACAAAGCCCGCAATCAGCTTTGCAAACTCCGCATTTCTGCTCATAGCAAAGGCGTTCGGCTACGACACGTCTCTCGCCTCCGGAATGCAGAGCGAGTGGGCAAAGCAGGGCGTGCTCGTCGCATGGATGGCGGCGCCTGCCGCGCTGCTCATAATATGCGCAATAAGCCTGCGATTCTATCCCCTCGCAGGAAAGAAATGGGACGAGACTAAAAAAGCCCTCGAGGAAAAACACAGAGGCTGATACTTCTAAGGGGAGCCGACAGATTCGGCTCCCCTGCTCCGCGCACGGAATAATTTTGCGCAACGGGCGACTTTATTGAAAAAAGCTCTTGCAATTTCCGCGACAATAGTATATAATTCTTAAAGCGCTTCGGGGTGTGGCGAAGTTTGGTATCGCGCTTGGTTCGGGACCAAGAGGCCATGGGTTCGAATCCCGTCACTCCGACCAAAAGCCCGCCGTAGTCTAATTAGACTACGGCGGGCTTTTTCTTGTTTCACAGACCGCATTATGGTACAATGATTTTAATAAATCGTTGTTTGCAGAGTTTGTAATTCAAATTTAATAAACTGAGAAACAGGAAATGGATATAAATGATATAAATAAATATCAAGAATTCAAATATTCGAGGTCTTATGCAAAACTGCCGAAAATATCTTTTTTGCAGCACATAGACATGAGAAAAGCTCGTAATCGTTGAGATTACGGGCTTTTTCTCTATCTACTTCAAATATATTTGAACAAAATCAATTATTACCACCCGAATAAAACTATATTACAGTCTATATACCGGGCGTGCTCACGAAACGTCAGCACTCCAACAAGCCCAAACATTACATATTCAAGGATTCACCGATCCGTAGTAATATCGGCAGCGAAATGCCGCCCTCCCGCAAACCCGACAAGGCGCTCGGGTCGATTCTCACCGCTGCCCCGATTTTTACATCTTTCGGCAAGCAGTTCTTGAATTCGGCTTTATTCCATGCTATACTAATGGTGACTAATCAATCAGTAAACAAAAAGAGGCGCAGTAAATGAAGGTAACAGAGCAGCAACACAATGAACGTAAACAAGAGATAATGGAAAAATGCTTTGAATGCTACGCGGAAAACGGCTTGACCGGAACGGGCATCAAAGCTTTGGCCGCGGCGTGCGGCTGTACAACGGGAAATCTTTACTCCTATTTCAGCAGTGTAGATGAATTGATTATTGAATCTACCGCCTACTGTATGTCAAAGGTCGAGGACGAATTCATGGAGATAGCTCCCACCGACCCGAAGGATGTGGCCAGATTTGTGAGAGAAGTCCCCTACTGGACCGCGAAGCGGCACGGCAAAAAATATCGGCTGATGTATCAGGTCTATACTCTTCCGAAATATATCGAGCACGGCAAGCGGTTCTTTGAAGGCGTGAATGAGCGCTATACCGAATACGCCAAGCAGCTTGAGCCGAAAATCGGTATCCCCTATACGGTCATCACCCCGCTGATTTTTATATTTGTCCGCGCCTGCGTGCACTATGCGATGTTCGAGGACGAATACTACTTAAAATCCCAGATGGAGATCTTAAAGCAGGGCGTTTCCCTGTTTGCGGATAAATACAAATTAAAAGAAGCAGACAAAGCATAAACCCGTCAACCGACGCCCGTTAGCGGCATGGGCGTCGGTACA
>DPOR01000011.1:98984-99172 GCA_003538135.1 Oscillospiraceae bacterium | reverse complement strand
GCCGGAGCAAACGGCAAGGACGGAATTGACGGCAAAAACGGTGCTGACGGAATCAACGGTAAAAACGGTACCGACGGTAAAGACGGTATTAATGGCGCTGACGGCAAAGACGGCGCTGACGGAATCAACGGCAAAGACGGTATCGACGGTAAAAACGGTATTAATGGTACTGACGGAAAAGACGGCGC
>DPOR01000011.1:97499-98652 GCA_003538135.1 Oscillospiraceae bacterium | reverse complement strand
GCAAACGGAAAAACGCCTGAATTTCGCGTGAACGAAAACACCCTGCAGTGGCGTTATGTCGGCGATGAGATATGGCTGAACCTATATGACCTTACCGCATTAAAAGGAGCTGACGGCCAAAACGGCAAGGACGGAATAAACGGCCAAGACGGTAAGGACGGCGCAGGCGGAAAAGACGGAAATACACCCTTCATCGGCGAAAACGGCAACTGGTGGATCGGAGAAATCGACACTGGGGTGAAGGCTGCCGGAATTGACGGCACAGACGGCAGAGACGGCGAAAAGGGCGACAAAGGCGATCCCGGCGAAAAAGGCGACAAAGGTGACAAAGGTGACAAAGGCGACAAAGGCGACAAGGGCGACCCCGGTCAGAACGGCGGAAGCTCCGGGTATTTTTACGGCACGGGGTATATACCGTCAACCCATCTTTCAGGCGGTGCAGTCCCCCTGTACTATCGGGAAATGCATAACCGCGGCGGTCTTGTTTCGTACAACGGAACAACCCTCAGGCTGAAAAAAGGACATACCTACAATGTGTGTGTAAGCGGCATGGTTAATGCGATGACAAATGATAATAGCGGAAAGTATTCCGTTCGGATGACTGACGGTTACGATGATGACTATTGCAGATATATTACATTGATAGAACAAAGCGGCAGGGGATCAAATTCTCTCTGCTTCAACAGAATATATGACCTTACCGGCGCGAGAAACGATGTTGAACTCAAATTTTCGCTGGAGCAAGGTGATTACAAGACCTATCTGCTTTCATTCAGCGGCTCTGTTACAATAACCGCTCTTGACTGAGCCGATATACACGAAAATGGAGGTAACAAAAAAAGCAGACAAAGCATAGACCCGTCAACCGCCGCCCATTAGCGGCATGGGCGTCGGTACAAAATCCGCCGTAACAACAATTTCGAACGGAGGAAAACATGATGAAAACAGGAAGAAAACTATTCGCAGGTGCTCTTTTGGTGCTTTACATCGTGCTTGCCGCAGGGTGTAACTCGGCAAAAACCAACACCGCCCTGCCGGAGGTTCGGAACAACGGCACTGCTATCCAGTGGAAATACAGTGACGAAACCGATTGGCGCGACCTTGTGGCTCTGTCCGAGTTGAGAGGTGCTGCCGGAGCAAACGGCAAGGACGG
>DPOR01000011.1:438-97185 GCA_003538135.1 Oscillospiraceae bacterium | reverse complement strand
GGTACTGACGGAAAAGACGGCGCAAACGGAATTAACGGAAAAGACGGCATCAACGGCAAGGACGGCGCTGACGGTATCGACGGCAAAGACGGCGCTGACGGCGCAAACGCCAAAAACATAGAGGTTCAAAGAGCCGAGACCCACATACAGTGGCGTTACGAGGGCGAAGATTGGCAGAACCTTGTTGCGATAGCCGATATCACAGGTCCTACCGGGCAGAAAGGCTCGGACGGAGCAAACGGAAAAACGCCTGAATTCCGTGTGAACGAAAACACCCTGCAATGGCGATATGTCGGCGATGAGATCTGGTTGAACATCTACGATCTTTCGGTTTTGAAAGGTCTTGACGGCAAGGACGGCGCTGACGGTAAGGACGGCGCAGGCGGAAAAGACGGAAATACACCCTTCATCGACGAAAACGGCAACTGGTGGATCGGAGACATCGACACCGGGGTGAAGGCTGCCGGAATTGACGGCGAAAAAGGCGAAAAAGGCGACAAGGGCGATAAGGGAGATAAAGGCGACAAGGGCGATGCCGGTCAGAACGGCGGAAGCTCCGGATATTTTTATGCAGAGGCAAACTCTCCGAGTGCCGTACTGAATAACAGTCGTGTCAATATTACTGTCTACGAAAAAATAAACAAGGGCGGCTTGATTTCATCCTACAGGAATAATATTACACTCAAAAAAGGACATATTTACAGTGTCAGCATAAGCGGTTCTCTCGAGGTTGGTTCAAACGAATCTAACAAAAGCGGCAATTACTCTATTCAGATGACAGACGGGTATGATGACAATCTGTGCAGGGAGCTTACGCGAATAAAAAGGGACGGGACAAAAATACCGTATACCAATGATCAACATTCCTTTAATTTCAGCAGAATGTATGATGCGTCAAATAAAGATATTACATTGCAGTTGAGGTTTGAAAATTCGGCATACAATACTTATCTCAATGGCTTCAGTGGTACTATTACCATAATCGCTCTTGACTGAGACGATATATACGAAAATGGAGGTAACATCCGCCGTAACAATATTATTTCGAACGGAGGAAAACAGGAAGAGAACTATTCGCAGGTGCTCTTTTGGTGCTTTACATCGTGCTTGCCGCAGGATGTAAATTGGCAAAAACCAACGCCGCCCTGCCGGAGGTTCGAATCCCTCCCGACCGTTTGTACAATTTAACATTTTACATAAAAACCGCACCCCGTTTATCAGGCCGTTAAGCTTAATAAACGGGGCGCGATTCACATTTACGGGGAGATTACAGAAAAATCAGGTAAGGCTGATTTTATCTATTCGCTCGAGCTCATCGCTCGTGAACGATATGTTTTCGATAGCCTTTATATTATCGACTATCTGCGACGGCTTCGACGCACCGATCAGAACGGAGCTGACAATGCCGTCTCTGAGCACCCATGCCAAAGCCATTTCCGCGAGAGTCTGGTTTCTCTCCTTTGCAATTTCCGAAAGCGCGCGAACTTTTTCAAGCTTTTCTTCGGTTATTGCGTCGGCGGACAGGAATCTGCCGTCCGTCATGACTCGGCTGTCGCCGGGAATGCCGTTTAAATATCTGTCGGTGAGCATACCCTGCGCGAGCGGACTGAAGGCTATAATGCCCTTATTAAGCCGCGCGGCGGTGCTCTTGAGACCGTTTTGCTCAACGGTTCTGTCAAATATTGAATACCTGTTCTGATTTATCACGAACGGGCACTTGAGGTCGTCAAGAATTCCGCACGCCTTTTCAAGATTTTCGCCGTCGTAATTGGAGACTCCCGCATAGAGAGCTTTGCCGCTGTGAACGGCCTGCGCGAGCGCGCCCATTGTCTCCTCGAGCGGAGTCTCCGGGTCGAGGCAGTGATGATAAAAAATATCAACATACTCCAGTCCCATGCGTTTAAGGCTCTGATCAAGGCTCGCAAGAAGGTATTTGCGGCTTCCGTTGCGGCAGCCGTACGGTCCGGGCCACATGGCATAGCCCGCCTTGGTGCTGATTATCATTTCATCGCGGTAGGCTCCCATCTCCTGAGCGAGAATCCTGCCGAAATTCTCTTCGGCGCTGCCGGGCGCCGGACCGTAATTATTGGCTAAGTCGAAATGCGTAATACCGTTGTCAAATGCAGTAAAGCACAGCTCTTTCATATTGGAAAACTGCGCGGTATCGCCGAAGTTATGCCAAAGTCCGAGGGAGACGGCAGGCAGCTTCAGTCCGCTTTTTCCCAAGCGGTTATACTGCATTTTCTCATATCTCTTTTCGTTTGCAAAATACATCTCAAATCTCCTATATATACCCTTGTTATTCCGCTTCGACCCAGCCCGAATAGAGTGTTATACTTTCGCTTATCGTGTCTTTACCGATATCGAACTTTCTTGTGCAGTCTTTGTCGATATACCAGCCTGTGAACACATAGCCCTCTTTGACGGGGTCATTTTCGACGCTAACCAATTGACCGTGCATAACCTTCTGATTTTCGATCTGCGAGCCGCCGTTCGTATCGAAGGTGACCGTAAACCCTGCATGGCTTATCGCAAAAACAACACAGGCAATAAGAACAACGATGCCTATTGCTATGAGCTTATCGACGGTTTTTACGGACATCTTGACGTTCCTGTAAAGTCCGCCCGGCTTTCTCTCTGTCGTAAGACCCATTGTGCTTTTTTCATTGTCCATGATGTTTCACTGCCTTTCGGTTCAGGTTTTGATTATCTGCGCGCGAGATATTTACGCATATCGATAGCGCAGGCAATGAGGATTATCATACCCTTGATGATGTAGAGCATATTTGCGGACACGGAGAGGAAATTAAGTCCCGCGAAAATTATCTGCAGGAGCAGAACGCCGACGACTATTCCGCTTATCTTTCCGGTACCGCCGACGAACGATACGCCGCCGATGACGCACGCCGCTATGGCGTCGCACTCGTAGTTAAGGCCGGTGTTTGCCGAGCAGGAGGCGATTCTCGCACCCTCGATAAAGCCCGTGATGCCGTACATAACGCCCGCAAGAACAAAGACGAGAATGATGGTCATGAACACGTTAACGCCGGAGACCCTCGCAGCCTCTTCGTTCGAGCCGACCGCAAACATATTCTTGCCGAACTTCGTTTTATTCCAAACGACCCACATGATAGCCGTCAGGATTATCGAATAGAGAACGTACTTAGGAATCGCAACACCGTCTACGGAGAACAGCGTGCCCGTGATGAACTTCGTGTAGGACTGGTCAAGGCCGGAGAGGGTCTGTCCGTTGTTGCCGCCTATCATCAGGTACATGAGAACCGTACCGAAAACGATAAGCTGAGTCGAAAGGGTGACTATAAACGGATGGAGCTTAAACTTTGCGACGAAGAATCCGTTTACAAGACCGACTACCGCGCCTATTGCCATAACCGCGAGAAGAACAACGATAAGCGGCATGGTGTCAAGGTCTTTGAACATCTTATTGGCGTAGCCGCTCATCTGGAGCAGAGACGCAGCCACGCACGCCGTGAGTCCGACGCAGCGGCCTGCCGAAATATCGGTACCGGTCAGCACGATACAGCCCGCGATGCCGAGAGCGATGGGCAGCTTAGCCGCCGTTAGCGAGATTATGTTTACTATAGATGAAATGCTCAGGAACGCCGGAACTTTTATGGCAATGAAAATCACGGAGATCGCGATTATAATAAACATTGCATTGTTGAACAAAAGATCCGTTATAAGTCTTTTTTTATCGCCGCGCTCCGCCGCTTTGAAATTTTCAATCCAAACGGAAATTCGCGAGCGCTTTGCTTTTTTTGCACCTGTTTCAGCCATGATGATTCCTCCTTAGACATATTTCGCCGCAAGGGTCATTATTTCTTCCTGGCTCGTCGTTTTGGCGTCTACCTCGCCCGCGAGCCTGCCGCCCGACATAACGAGTATCTTATCGCAAACGCCCAAAAGCTCTGCCATTTCGGAAGATACCATAATAACTGTTTTGCCCTTTTTGGCGAGGTCGAGAATAAGCTGATATATCTCGTATTTCGCGCCGACATCAATACCTCTTGTGGGCTCGTCGAGGAGGAGCACCGTGGGATCGGTCAAAAGCCACCTTGCAAAAATAACCTTCTGCTGATTGCCGCCCGAAAGAGATCTTATCTTCGTCTCCTGGTTGGGAGTCTTTATCTTCAGGGACTTTATATACTTGTCGGTAGTTACCTTCATTTTCTTTTTGCTGACGAACGGGCCTGCCATATATTTTTTCAGGCTTGCTACCGTCGCATTCTCTCTGACGTTGAGAATGCCGAAGATTCCCGTTGCGCGCCGCTCCTCGGTCAAAAGGGCGAAGCCGTTTCTTATCGACTCATGAGGAGTTTTGTTTTTCGTCTCCTTGCCGTCGAGATAAATCTTTCCGCCGCGGCGCGTCGTTATACCGAAAATCTGCTCGAGAAGCTCTGTTCTGCCCGAACCGTCAAGTCCGGCAACGCCGAGAATTTCTCCCTTACTTGCCTCAAAGGACACGTCTCTCAGATTCGTATATTCGCTGCTGAGATTTTCTACCTTCAAAAGCACGTCGCCTATCTCGTTATCCTTGGGAGGATATCTGTTTGTCAGCTCGCGGCCGACCATGAGCTTGATTATCTCGTTCATGGTAAGCTCGCTTGCGGGCTTTGTCGCAACCCATCTGCCGTCGCACATTATTGTGACCTCGTCGCTTATGCGCAGTATCTCCTCCATTTTATGGGAGATATAGACAATCGCGCAGCCGCGGTCGCGCAGCATATTGATTATGCGGAACAGGTGCTCCGCCTCTTCCTCGGTAAGCGACGACGTGGGCTCGTCAAAGACGATAATTTTTGAATTATAAGAAACCGCCTTCGCGATCTCGACCATCTGTCTCTGCGAAACCGGCATAGTGCTCATTATTGTTTTGGGATCGACATTTATTTCAAGCTCCTTGAATACCCGTGCCGTCTCTTCGTACATTTTCTTTTCGCTCGTAAACGGAACGAATTTTGAAACGGTCGGGAATCTGCCGAGCCACATATTGTCCATAACATTGCGTTTGAGAGCCTGATTAAGCTCCTGGTGAACCATCGCGACTCCGTTTTCAAGGGCTTCCCTGGAGTTCTTGTAGTTCACCTCTTGGCCGTCGACATATATATGCCCGCCGTCCTTGCTGTAAACGCCGAAAAGGCATTTCATAAGGGTTGATTTGCCCGCGCCGTTTTCGCCCATGAGCGCGTGCACCGTTCCCCTTTTGACCGTCAGCTGCGCATGATCAAGCGCCTTGACACCCGGGAACGACTTCTCTATATCCACCATTTTCAGCAATATGTCTTTATCGGAATCCGGCTTATTGATATTGGTCTGCATATGTTTCACTCCTCTTCATCCGAGTTTACGGTTGGGGCGAAGCGCCCCAACCGCAAATTGACAACGTCTTAATTATTTGCTCTCGGAAGTGTAGGTTGAATAAGGAATGTTGACCCTCCACTTGCCGACAGTGTTCGCTGCGTCGATGCCTTCAAGTGCGTTCGTGCCGTTGAGCAGGTTCTTCATAACGGTGGTTATAGCGGTTGCCATACCCTCTGCATCCTGCTTAATGGTGCCTGTCATCGAGCCGGAGTTGATAGCGGACTTCGCTGCGTCCGTAGCGTCAACGCCGAATACGGGGATGACGGTCTTGCCGTCCTTGTTATAGCCGGCGGTCTGGAGAGCGGAGATTGCGCCGAGCGCCATCTCGTCGTTGTTAGCGATAACAAGCTCTATCATGTTCTTGTTGGACTCGGTGTACTGCGCAAGAGCGGTGCTCATATAGTTCGTTGCGGCTGCGGAGGACCATGTGCCGTCCTGGTCAACAAGATACTTGTTCTTGTTCGCTGCGTCATAGAACTTGAGCTCGGGCTTGCCGGCAGCCTTGAGGACTGCGTTTGCATCTTCAACACCGTACTGGGTACGAGCGATAGCTTCCATGTTGCCTTCCTGACCCTTGAACATAACGTAGCTGATTACGCCGTCATTGTTGAGGTCAAGCTTGCCATAGTTTGCAAGGACATACTCGCCTATCATCTTGCCCTGCATATGGCCGGCCTGCTCATAGTCTGTGCCGACGAATACGCATTTATCATAGCTCTCGATAACCTTCTGATCGACAGAGCGGTTGAAGAATATGACGGGAACGTTCTTCGCCTTGGCGAGGTTGATGATGTTCTGAGCTGCGTCGTCCGAGCCGGTGTCAACAACGTTGACGATAAGCATCGAGCAGCCCTTTGCAAGAGCGGTCTGAACCTGCTCGGTCTGCGTGGTCTGGTTGCCGTTTGCGTCATAGTCGTTGAAGGTGTATCCGCCGTCGGTGAGGATCTTGTCCATTGCGGTGCGGACGGTGGAGATGTACGCGTCGCTGAACGAATAGTACAGAACGGAAATCTCACCCTTGTTCTTGTTCTTGTCGCCGGAATCGCCGGGCTTACAAGCGGCTAAGCCTAATACCATAATAACTGCCAATAAAACTGCTAACAACTTTTTCATAAGAGTACCTCCTTAAAAAATTTCTTACGTTATCAGCATCTTTATTATAGCTTTGCGGTTTCAAAAACAGAATGAGATTTTCTATCTAAAATGTATAAAATTTTACGCTTTTGTCGAACCAATATATAGACTTTGACGCTTTAACGAGAAGAACTGCCCGAACACCTTTCAACGTGTTCGGACAGCTGTTTTATTTGTATTTGTCAAAGCCGAAGAGTATCTTCTGAACGTCCGCTGAAAACATATTGCTGCGGTCGACGACATAGACGTCGGTTTTAATCTCATGCTCGGTCTTCTTGCCCGAGAGTATGTTTGCCGCATTCATGACGGCGAGATAGCCCATGGAGAACGGGTTTTGGACAATGAGAGTATCAAGCTCGCCCGTCTCGAGCATTCCGACGCACTCCGTGTTGTTGTCGAAGCCTATGCCGCAGACGCTGTCCTTGACTCCGAGCTCCTTTATCGCCGTGCCCACGCCTAAAGTTGACCACTCGTTGAAGCCGACAAGAACATTTATCTCCGGATTTTCCTCGAGCAGCTTCCTTGCGCCCGCCGTTGCGCTTTGGGCGTTCGACGATATGCTTATCATGGCGACTATCCTTGCGTTTTTAATGTTTTTTATGCCGTCCTTAAAACCCTGCAAACGCTTGCTGCCGTTTTCGGTGTTCTCGCCGTAGTTGACTATTCCGATATTGATGCTTTCTTTGTCTCCGCAGAGTTTCTGCGCGACATCCGCCGTTTTTTGACCGGCAGAATAATTGTCGGTTGCTATATACAGCTCCTTTTCGGCTACGTCAACGTCGCTGTCAACGGTTATTATCTTTATACCCTTCTCCGCAGCCTTGCGAACGGCGGGAGCGTTTTTCTCAAAATCGATTGCAGAGAGGATAATCGCGCCGACATTGCGGTAAACGGCGTTTTCTATCATTTTATTTTGAGTCTCGTAATCCTCCTCGTTCTCCGGTCCCTCAAATGTGATATCGATGTTGAACTCGGTCGCGGCCGAATACGCCCCCTTTTTCACGTCGTTCCAGAAATCGGATTCGCTTCCCTTTATTATTATGGCAACTCTCGGATATTCGGGGGCAAAGCCGCTTCCGCTTTCGCAGCCGAACAACACGCAGAGCAAGAATGAGGCGAGCAGCATGAACGCGATACTTCTCTTAATATTCATTTTCCCGTCCTTTCTCAATCTTCGGAATCTTAATTTTAACCGTCGTGCCGACATCAAGCTCGCTTTCGATTGAAATTCCGTATTCATCGCCGAAATAGATTTTAAGCCTGTCGTTGACATTTTTAACGCCGATGCCCTTCGAGTCGCTCCTGTCTTTTTTCAGGATGGTCTCGCACTGCTCCTTTGTCATTCCGAGTCCGTTATCGGCGACGGTGATTATGATATCCTTGCCGTCGGCGCGAACGCAGATGCGTATCTCGCCCTCGTCAACCATTCTGTCGAGTCCGTGGTAAATGGCGTTCTCGATAAACGGCTGGATGGTTATCTTGTTGCACATATATCCGAGCAGGCTCTCGTCTACATCGAACGAATAAGTAAACTGGTTTTTGTATCTGTAGCTCTGGATTATGAGGTAGCTCTCGGCATGGCGCAGCTCGTCGCTTATGGTGATAAACTCGTTGCCGTGGCTGATGCTTATTCTGAACAGCTTTGCAAGCGCGCCGACCATCTCGACCGCCTCTTTGCTGTTATCCTGTTCGCACATCCACTGGATGGAGTCGAGCGTATTATAGAGGAAATGCGGATTTATCTGAGCCTGGAGAGCCTTGAGCTCCGTTTTTCTGAGGACTATCTCCTCATTATGCACCTTTTCCATGAGCGACTGTATCATCTGAACCATGTGCTCAAACGACGCGGAGAGAGTGCTGAATTCGACTACGTTCGCCTTATCGGCCTTATATTTATATGTTTCCGCCTGCATTTCAAAGTTCTGCATGGATGAAACGAGACGTCTGACGGGTCTTGTAACCGTGCGTGAGAGCAGGAAATAAACCGTGACGGAGATAATAAGGCTGAACAGAAGCGCAAACGCCAAGCCGACCGCTATCTGCTTTTTGACGGACTGCGTCACCTCGTCCGTGAAGCTCACGCCGACTATCTTCCAGCTGCACGAATTGAGCGACGACACGGTATAGATATTGTCGCCTTCTCTGTGGATGCCGTCGGTCATTTTTGAAACCGCGTCGGTATTCTCTTTTTTTATGCCGGAGAAGAGCATCTGCTGCTGCGGATGATAGACTATCCCGCCCTTTGAATCTACGATATAGCAGTAGCCCCTCTGTCCGATGCTTATTCTGTCGATATATTTCGCTATCGACATAAACTCGAAGTTGACGGCGACAAAGACCTGCTTTTGGAACAAATCGGAATACTTTTTCTTCGCTATAGTCACTACCCACGGATACTTGTTTTTATAGAGCGTATCGACATGGGGCTGAGTTATCAAATAGCCGTCCTTCAGATTCGGGAAAAGCGACTTGTCAAAGGACAGGTCGGTGGCGTTCTCCTTTGCGGTGTCGCCGCTGTCGTTCTCGGTTAAGAGAATGTTGCCGTGCGTATCGTAAACCGTCACGCAATATATATCGTCCTCGAGCCGCGCCGCGGTCGAGACTGCGTTTTTAAGCGATTGCAGACTGTCACAGCTGTCAACCTCATTGCAGAGATTGTCGAGCTTATTTTTGATGGACGAGATATAATTGGAGACCGTGGCGTTCGTCTGGGACACCGACTGCTTGGACGCGACATATGCCGAGTTGAACATCGTTCTCTGATAAAACACGCCGAAAAGAAGCGTGGCGCCTACCGTTGAGAACAGCACGCCGAACACGACTACCGCAATTATAAGCGTTGACAGCTTTATTCTGGCATGTTTAAGCATCTCTTGCACCCAAATGTTCCTCTCTGTATTTGTTCGGCGAAACGCCGTAATACTTCTTGAAGCAGTAGCTGAAATAATGCTGGTCGCTGTAACCGCACTTCTGCGTTATCTCGAATATTTTCATCGAGGTGCAAAGGAGCAGGTCGCTCGCCGCCTTCATGCGCCTTTCGGTCACAAGCGTTACAAAATTCTTCGACTTTTTCTTTTTTATCAGAGCGCTCAGATAGTTCGGACTGACGCCCAGCCTGTCGCTCGCGTCTGTCAGCGACAGCTCCTCGTTCATATATTCCTCGTTGATTATTTGCAGCGCGTGGTCGCAGAGAGCCTCGCTCTCGTGCCTCTGCGAGCGGTAGATGATATCCCTTGCGTCAAGGCAGAGGGACACAAGCTCGTTTTTGTACTGCTCGTTAAAATCGAACGACAGGCGGGAGGTAAACGAGTTGTTGGCGGTAAAGAGCTCCGCGGCGGCGTTTCCGTCGGGCAGGACGCTCACGCACCTGTGCGCGGTGGCGAGAATCTGGATAATTATATAATCTATCCCCTCGCGCGTCTTTCCGGAGAGTATCTCGTCAAGAAACGAGGTTATCTCCTCCTTGCTTCCTATTTTCAAGAGTTGCTCGAGCTTGTTGACGGATTTTTCGGCGCTTTCAAACTCATAGGTGCTCTTTCGCTCCTGGTCGTTTATATAGCGGATGCTGCCCGTGCCGTCGGAGGTATAGCGCCGCGCGGTGATAGCCTGCGAGCAGGCGAGCGCCAAGAGCGACGGATTGCTCACGGTCTCGCTGATACCGATAGTGCAGTTCTGATTCAAAAGCTTCTTCGCGCTCTGAACAAGCTCGATAACGGGAAGTCTCAGCTTTGTTGACATCTCCTCCGGGTCGCTTGTTACAAGGGTGATGATTCTGCCGTTGACAAAAAAGCTCTCGCAAAGGGCATATTTATTGATAATGCTGTTGACAAAGTCTATATGGTGCTGCGCGGTGCAGGTCTCACCCGCGCTCGTCTTGAACTTCGAGGCTACGACGCTGTAGCAGTCGCCGTCATTTTTGATTATACCGAGCCTTTTCGCGTTTTCTGTCAGGTCGTCCGAGGCGTGGACATCCTCGCCCGTGCCGAGCAGGAGCGGAAGCAGAAATTCGGCCTTTTCAAGCCGCAGCGAGATATCCTCGCTCGACCCGCCGCTTTTGAGCAGGTCAAACTCCCTGTTCATCTCAGCTCCGATTTTTTCGAACTCATCGGTGAGCTCCGACGCGGAAACGGGCTTCAAAAGATATCTTATTACATTATATTTGAACGCCTCCTGAGCGTATTCAAAATCGTCATACCCGCTCAGGATAACAAATTTAGTCGCCGGTCTTATTTCGCGGGCTTTTCTTGCAAGCTCAAGACCGGTCATGAGCGGCATCTTGATATCCGTCAAAACCAAATCGGGCTCGAGCTTTTCGAGCTGGTCGAGCGCCTCTATTCCGTTTTCGGCGTCTCCGACGACCTCGAAGCCCGCTCTCTGCCAATCTACATTTCGTATAACCGCCTCTCTCTGGCGTATCTCATCGTCAACTACAAGCACGCTGTACATAATCATGACCTCGCATAAAATCATTTTTTCATGTATGCTAACTCTAAACACCCGCCGGATGCAATTCTTGATTTTATTATATAAAAATCTCCGAGCTTTATCAAGGATTATATTTCATTTTGCCGAGAGCGTTTCTTCTAAACTAAAATCAAGCAGATTTCCCGCTTGTTCTTTGCGTCTTTTTATAGACAAATCGCCATGTTTCGCGGTATAATATCAAACACGCCGCACACGGCAAAAACGCAGCATTGGAGCGCGGGCAATGGAAATATCGGCAGAACAGCTGAACAGACTGAAGGACGGAGAATATACCGTCTACGACATAAGAAGCGAGACGGACAGAGCCTACGGGTTTATCCCCGGCTCCGTGCACATAACCGCCGAGGAGCTCTGCGAAAATCCGCCGACGGACAGAGACAAGAAGATAATAATCTACTGCGCGCACGGAATTTTCAGCATAGATGTTGCGGACAGACTCTGCGAGCAGGGCTATGAGGCATACAGTCTCGAGGGCGGCTATCTCGCATGGATGCGCCTTGATATTAAGAATCGGCAGGACGGCGAGCTGTGCCAAAAGGTTGAGCAGAGTCTGAGAAAAAAGTTTCGCGTTTCGATAATGAGCCCGTTTACAAAGGCGCTCAAGCTCTACAAGCTCGTAAACGAGGGCGACAGAGTGGCGGTCTGCATCTCGGGCGGCAAGGACTCGATGCTCATGGCTAAGCTCTTTCAGGAGCTCAAGCGATACAGCAATGTTAATTTCGACGTCAAGTATCTCATCATGGATCCCGGCTATAATCCCGAGAACCGCAGGATAATCGAGGACAACGCGCGGGCGCTGAACATCCCGATAAACATATTCGAGTCGGACATATTCAAATCCGTCTACAATGTCAAAAAATCTCCCTGCTATCTCTGCGCGAGGATGAGACGCGGATATCTCTATAAATTCGCGCAGGAGCTCGGCTGCAACAAGATAGCGCTCGGCCACCACTACGACGATGTTATCGAGACTATCTTAATGGGTATGCTACACGGGGCGCAGATACAGACGATGATGCCCAAGCTGCACAGCACGAACTACCCCGGCATGGAGCTGATACGCCCGCTCTATCTTGTGCGCGAGGACGACATAAAGGCGTGGCGCGACTACAACGGGCTGCACTTTATTCAATGCGCCTGCAAATTTACCGACACCTGCACCACCTGCAACGACGGGCAGAATCACTCAAAGCGTCAGGAGACAAAGGAGCTCATCCGCGAGCTTAAAAGGAGCAATCCCGACGTTGAAAAGTGCATATTCAGCAGCGTTGAGAATGTCAATATCGACACGGTTCTCGCCTACAAAAAGGACGGGATAAAGCACAGCTTCCTTGATGATTACGACAGCAAATAAATTTTTCGCACGGCACTTGCAAGAAATAAAATAATGTGCTATTATAGATAGGATATAACAACGCACAGATGGAGAGAGTAGGCGCGCGGCGAACACCGCAGAGAGGGGTCACTTGGCTGGAATGATCCCGTGTCAGAGCACGCCGAAGTTCACTCCGGAGCGGCTCGGCTGAAGCTTCGGGTTGTAGGCTGAGACGGTTCACCGCCGTTACACGGTGCTGTCCGCCATCGCGCGGAACAGGCTGAGGCGTCCTCGGACGCGAATGCAGGGTGGTACCGCGAAGTTTCCTTCGTCCCTCAGTGGGACGGAGGATTTTTTATTTTGCCTCCCCTGCCGGCAGATATGAAGTAAATTATGCTTTTTGAAAGGATGAGAAGTATGAACGAAAACGCCGAAAAGCTCAAAGAATTATTCAGAAAGAAAGCCGCCGACGCGGAGAAGGTCTCTGAGCTCGAGGAGCTGAGGATAGAATTCCTCGGCAAAAAGGGTCACATCGCAAATCTCATGAGCGAGTTTCGCGCCCTGCCCAACGATCAGAAAAAAGAGGCAGGTCAGAAGATAAACACAATAAAGCAGTTCATCGAGAGCTCCATGCAGGAGCGACTTCAGGAGCTCAAGGCTCTCGAAGAGCAGCGCCTTATCGACAGCGCGGAGGTCTACGACGAGTCCTTCCCCTGCGACACGAATCCCGGCTCTTACAGCCCGATAACCCTCGTTCAGCGCGAGGTTGACGAGATTTTCCTCAACATGGGCTTCTCCATAGAGGACTACTCCGAAATCACCGACGACTACAACTGCTTCGAGGCGCTCAACATTCCCAAGCATCATCCCGCGCGCGATATGCAGGACACCTATTATCTGAGCAACGGTCAGCTGCTCAAGACCCACACCTCCGCGGCGCAGAACACGATTCTTCGCAAATACGCCGCCGACCTTGAAAAGGGTATTCCGCTGCGCGCAATCTTCCCCGGACGCTGCTTCAGAAACGAGAAGATTGACGCCTGCCACGAGAACACCTTCTTCCAGATGGAGGGCATGATGGTCGACAGGGACATATCCATATCGAACCTCATATATTTCATGAAAACCATGCTCTCCGAGGTCTTTCAGAAGGATGTCACGGTGCGCCTGCGCCCCGGCTTCTTTCCGTTCGTCGAGCCCGGCTTCGAGCTTGATATCCAGTGCCTTATCTGCGGCGGCGAGGGCTGCTCATCCTGCAAGGATTCCGGCTGGCTTGAGCTTTGCCCCTGCGGCATGATACACCCGAACGTTCTCAAGGCGGGCGGAATCGACCCCGAAAAGTATTCGGGCTTCGCTTTCGGTCTCGGACTTACGCGCCTTGCGATGATGAAATACGGCGTAAAGGATATCCGCGTATTCAACAGCTGCAATCTCAAGTCGCTCTCGCAGTTCACCAATTCATCGTTCACCGTGCCCGACGGCACGAAGAAAGAGGAGGCTTAAAGTCATGCTTGTTTCAATAAACTGGATCAGGGATTATGTTGACCTTGACGGATGCGATATAAAAGAGCTCATCAACAAGTTCACCCTCGCTACGGCCGAGGTCGAGGACATATATTATATGGGCCGCGACGTGCAGAAGGTCGTTGTCGGCGAGATAAAGACGCTCGAAAATCACCCCGAGTCAAAGAAGCTTCACCTGCTCACCGTTGATATCGGCGACAGAGTCGTAAACTGCGTATGCGGCGCGCCGAACGTCAAGGTCGGCCAGAAGGTCGCTTTTGCGACTGCGGGCGGCAGAGTCGTTGCGGGCGAAATAAGCAAAGCTACCGTGGCCGGATACGAGTCCGATGGTATGTGCTGCTCCGAAAAAGAGCTCGGAATAAGCGACGAGAACTCCGGAATAATGGAGCTCGACCCCGCATATAAGAACGGCACCGACATAAAGGAACTGTTCCCGATAGACGACGTTGTCTTTGAGGTTGACAACAAGTCGCTCACAAACCGTCCCGACCTCTGGGGTCACTACGGAATCGCGCGCGAGTTCGCCGCCCTCACAGGCCGCGAGTTAAAGCCGCTCGACCTCGCCGAGCTTGACAGCGACAGCGAAGATATTATCCCCGTCACCGTCGGCGACACCGACCACGTGTACAGATACTCCTGCCTCAGGATGGCGAATATCACAAAGCACGTCAGCCCCATGGAGATAAGAATAAGGCTGTTCTACTGCGGCATGAGACCGATAAATCTGCTCGCAGACCTCACCAACTACATCATGCTCGAAATCGGTCAGCCGACCCACGCATTCGACGCCTCCAAGGTTGACAGCATAAAAGTTGACACACCCAAAGAGGAAATCGATTTCGTCACCCTTGACGGTGCAGAGAGAAAAGCGGACACCAACACCCTGCTCATATATAACCGCGAAGAGCCCGTTGCGATAGCCGGTATAATGGGCGGACTCGACTCCGAGATAGTCGGCGACACGTCGAGCGTTGTGCTTGAGTCCGCGAACTTCGACGGCATCTGCGTTCGAAAGTCCTCCTCCCGCCTCGGTCTGCGCACCGACGCGAGCGCAAGATATGAGAAGATGCTTGACCCCGAGCTGACCATTCTTGCGATAAAGCGCTTTGTAAAGCTCGTCAAGGATATAGACGGCGGCGCGATTATCGACTCAAAGCTGACGGACGAATACGTTAAGAGATATTCTCAGATAACGCTCACCTTCGACAAGGCATATGTTGACAGATACACCGGAATCGAAATCAGCAACGAACGAATTGTTCAGACTCTTACACTGCTCGGCTTCGGCGTTGACGAGAAGGACGGCGTTTTCACCGTCACCGTCCCCTCCTGGAGAGCCACCAAGGATGTTACGATAAAGGCAGACATCATCGAAGAGATAACGAGAATCTACGGCTACGACAACTTCGAGATAACCACCACCCGCAGCCCCCTCAAGCCCGTACACAGCGCGCCCGAGAGGCTCATAGCCGACGAGATAAAGGACATTCTCGTCAAGAAATACTCCATACATGAGGTTCATTCCTACATCTGGTGCGACAAGAAGAAATACAAGAAGCTCGGCATTGAGGTTGAGGACAATGTTAAGATACTCAACATCGAAAGCTCGGATAACGGCGTTCTGCGCGACTCTATGCTGCCCACCCTGCTTGTCGCGGCATATGAGAACAAGGATTTTGCGGACAGCTACGGCATATTCGAGATAGGCAGAGTTGTTGAAGGCACACTCGAAAACGGCTACTGCAACGAGCGCCGCCACCTCGGCGTTGTGCTGTTCTCGAAGTCGCAGAGCGAGCGCGACCTCTACTACAAGGCGGTCGAAGTCGTCAACTGCTTCTTTGAGCAGATAAAGCACTGCGCGCCGAAGTTCGCAAAGAAAGCGCCCACGCACGCCTGGCAGCATCCCAAGAACACCGCCGCCGTTCTTGCGGATGGCAATGAGGTCGGCTTTATCTGTGCTCTGCATCCGCAGAACTCCGCGAAGCTCGACAAGACGGGCTCTGCGGTCTGCATAGAGCTGGATATAGACAAGTTCAGCGATGCTAAAGCATACGACATTACGTTTAAGGAGCCCTCGTCGAGGCAGTCCACCTACTACGACCTCTCGCTCGTGCTCAGAAAGGGCGTCACATACGACGAGCTTTCCGAGAATTGGAGAAGCATGAATATCGAGGAGCTCGAGAGCGTTAAGCTCATCGACACCTACGAGCTGCTCGGCACAAAGAGCATCACGCTTCGCTTCACCTTCTCCTCGCATGACCGCACGCTCGAAATGGAAGAGGTTCAGGGCTGGATAGACGAGATACTCCGCAGACTTTCCGCAATAGGCGTTTCGCTGAGAGTTTAAATTAATTTCAAAAATACCATTGTCTTGTTACAAGTTTTGGTATATAATAAAATTACGGAGGTGGTACTCATGGCCGACGAGACCATTCAGTTCTCGATAAAGAATGAAAATGACGAAGAAATGAAGAAGATACTCCTTGAGGTTTATAAAGCGCTCAACGAAAAGGGGTATAATTCGGTCAGCCAGATAGTTGGCTACATCCTTTCCGAGGATCCGACTTATATCACCACCCACAACAATGCCCGCAGCCTTGTCAGAAAGCTCGACAGAGACGAGCTGCTGCAGAGCATGGTTGAGGATTATCTCGGAATCAAGAAATAAGTGCGACTATAACCTGATTGGAGTGACATTGAGTGGCGGAGAACAAAAAGCTTCTCATGTACAAGGGCAAGCCCCTTGTCAGAAAAGACAACACGCTTTATTACGGATATATGGATGAGCCCTGCATAATCATGATGCAGATAACCTCGACTAAAAACGTAAACGGCGCGGAGCTCTCAGACAAAATACTCGTGCAGCTCGTCAGCACAGACGAAGATCTTCGTCCGCGAGACAGGATTCTCAAGAAAGCGGAGCGCAGAGGTCTGTACAGCGCGATAGATATCGGTTCGATATGGCTTGAGCGCGAGCTTCAGAAAAGAGCATAACGAAAGGCGGAGCACGGTTTTCGTGCCCCGCTTTTTGCTTTGGCAAAAACAAGTATACGCATTGGCAAGGTGGCCGAAAAGCAATAAAGCTAAGCTGCAAAAACAGCTTAGCTTTTATCATTGATTGCGCTATGTGCCGAATGCTATGCATATAAGGCACCCTTAAATCAACTTGTAAAATCAGAATTTAATCAGTTTCTTTTCCGATGAAGTTCTTTTCAATAAACCCTTTTGCCCGGTATCCTAACAAAAAGGTGTTTTCACCTGCTTTCATTTCCAGCATTAATTGTTGCCCGCACGGCTGTTTTGATAATGTTATCTCATGCTTCACGAAAGCATAGCAGCCTAAATCCCTTTCTCCGTGAAGAAATCCATGAATCAAATCGGCAGTGATGCGCAGCTCGTCGCCAACAATGAAAAGGCAAACATCATGCTTTTGAAACTTTTTATCCGCAGCATCAAAACACTTGGTTATAATATATGGCTCCTGTAAACCATAACAATCCCGCAAGTGACCACAGGCTTTTGATAAGATTTCTTTTTTCTTTGCGGGGACATTGACCGATTCGGCTTTTTTCCATAACCCTTTGGTCAATTCGACGGTTAATACTCCGCAAATAACGAGAATGAAAAGAGCGGCAATCAATTTTCCGGCACCAACAAGAAGGCGCCAAAACAAACCGTTCGGTTGCGGAATCAAGTTAAGCAGACATAAGCCCGCGGCAGCAGCAACAATGTAGATGAAGATCGAAACAGCCGTAATGATTTTTTGCCGCATTTTTTCTTTTCGGAAGATGCGTTTTTCGCAATTGTTTAAGGTTTTATATTGTTCTTTCAGATCATTGTTCAGATTTTCATTTGTATTCTCATACCTAAAATATCGCAATATTGCGTCCCCCTTTCTTCTTGCTGTTTGTGTGGCTGATTCAGCTAATACAAGTTTATCGTTTCGGTCCTGCTTTAGTTCCGTACAGAAACGAATTATGCAATAACAGGCACAGCAGTTAATACCGCTGTGCCTGTTACCTGTCTGATGGCACTCTCTGCATTTGCGGAAAGCTTGATTTTTCCGTTACTGGACTTTTTCAAGTCTGTAACTGACCGTATATCTGTTATGCACCCAGCAGTTGTTGCTGTCCTTTACATAGGCGCGGGCATATGCCGTACCGTGCGACTGGGTGGGATCGGCATTGCTCAGGTCAACCTCCGCAAAGAGCTGCTCCGAGGATATCTTTTTGAGCTCCGACTCCGGACCGACAACCTCAACCGACGGTATCTTCGTCTGCGTCAAGACAGCTTTATAGCCTGTCGGGACATTTATAAACGAGACGTTATTGGCGCTTACCGAGTTCTTTTCCGAGGTAACGCCGCTCATCTCAACAGTTACCTTTAGCTTCGTCTCCCCGCTCATTATCTTGACTCCGTTCAGGGTGGTCAAATCTATCGTTATCTCATTTTTGCCCGCGCCGAGCATATAGAAGTCGATATCGGCCACCGACAGCTCGGTTAATGAGGCAAGCTTTGTCGCGTCCATGGTGAAATTGAGTCTTGCGGGGCTGCACGTAAACGCGGGAGGCTTACTCGCGTAGACTGCGGGTGCGTTCTTGAAGGTGACCGTAGTCGGCAGCTCTGCGCGCTGATAAACCGGGAGGGTCATCGTGATATCGGCTATGCCGTCGTTGACGGTGATATACTGGAGCTTTCCGCCGTATTCGCTAAGCGGGATTATCTCGGCGTCGAGCGTCGTTGTTGCGCTGAGCTTTTTGTTAAGCGTGACGCGCGCGACTACCTTCTTTATCTTCACCATCTCGGTCACGGGGCCGGAGAGCTTGACCGTGTTCGCCGAGAGCACCGGAGTTTCCGCTATCAGGCCGTTAGTTACATATGACGCTCCGTCATAGATAATATCCGTTTGGAGAGTGTATTCGCCCTCTTTATAATAATCGAAATACACATTAATCGAGTCCTGCGAGAGCGAGACTATCTCGTAGTTTGCTTTATTCGGATCCTTCGGCGTCACCTCGAGCTTGAGCGTCTGGCTGCCCGTGGAGTCAACATAGTTCGTTTTTGCGACAACGGAGATATCGTCCTTTGTCAGCACACTCTCTGCGACATCGTAGCGTTTGCCGTGAACCTTGACTTCAACGGTAAAATCTGTATTGCCGAACATCTGCAGACCGAGATTCGAGACATTGTTCGAAATCTCAATCTTCACGGGAACGTCCTTAACTATGCGGTCATCCTCGGGGCTCGCCTGAATGGCGACGACTATCCAGATTATAACCGCCGCAATAATCGAGAGAGTCAAGACGAATCTGTTATCATATATGAGATTTTTGAGGCTTATCTTTTTCTTTTTCATTTTTTAAAACCTCCGAACAGCTTGCGTATGCCTTTGACGGCGGTTTTTTCCTCGTTGTCCGTGTCGCACAGGTAGCGGATAAGATGCTCGCGCAGGTCGGAATCGGTGAGGTTTCTTGTAAGCTGACCCTTGCAGGCTATGGAAATCGTTCCCGTCTCCTCGGAGGTTACGACTATCATAGCGTCACCCTGCTCGCTCATGCCTATGGCGGCTCTGTGGCGGGTGCCGAGCTGAGTGTCAAGATTTTCCTTTTGAGTCAGCGGAAGAACGCAGCCTGCGGCCACTACCCTGCCGTCGCGGATAACCGCGGCTCCGTCATGCAGCGGCGCGCCGTTATAGAAAATATTGCCTATGAGCTCACGCGAGACTATCGCATCTACGGGCGTTCCGCTCTTTATGATATCGCCTAAAAGAGTGTCATGCTCAAAGACTATGAGCGAACCCGTCTTGCTCTCGCTCATAGTGTGGCACGCTTTGCAAACGGCATATATCGATTCCTTTATTCTCTGGTTGCGCTCCGACTCCTCGTCGCGCACGCCGAAGAGGTTGAGCTTCGTTATACTTCGCCTGCCGACGGACTCGAGCATATGGCGCAGCTCGGGCTGAAAGAGAATGACGAGGACAATAATTATCTCGCCGAAAACTTTTTTGAATATAAACTCGCTCGCCTGCATATCGAGCAGGTATATGACAAGATAAGCCACTCCGAAAAGCAAAAGACCTTTTGCAAGCTGAATGGCCTTTGTCTCACGGATAAGCTTGATAACACTGTAAAGAACGAACGCAACGAGACAGATATCCAGGAAGTCGGTGAAGGCGAAGTCGGAGAAAACGACCCTCAGCTGATCCCAGAGAGATGCAATCTTTTCAGTAAACATAGGCATACCTCTCTTCAATTCTTATAATAACATAAAACGCGTCCGAAATCAAATCACTTCTCAATAAGGCAGACGGCCGAGGCGCTTATGCCCTCGCGGCGTCCGGTAAAGCCGAGTCCCTCTTCGGTGGTCGCCTTGACGCTGACGCAGGAGACGTCAAGCGAGCAGGCGTCGGCTATATTGCGGCGCATTTCATCTATATACGGGCGCAGCTTGGGAGCTTGGGCGGCAACCGTGGAGTCGATATTGACTATGTGCCAGCCCCGAGCGCCGATAGCGCGCACGACCTCACGCAGAAGCTCAAGGCTGTCTGCGCCCTTGTATTTTTCGTCACTGTCCGGGAACAGGCAGCCTATATCCCCCATGGCCGCCGCGCCGAGCAGGGCGTCGCTTATGCTGTGGAGCAGAACATCGGCATCCGAATGGCCGAGCAGCCCCATGGTATGAGGTATATCGACTCCGCCGATTATGAGCTTTCGCCCCTCGACGAGCTTATGAACGTCATATCCGCTGCCTATTCTTATCATTTGTCATCATCTCCGTTGAGTGAAAAATTTTTTATACTTTCCTGAAATTCATCGTATGTCATGAAAATATTTATCATATCGACGAGAGCACCCGTCGAAAGACGTTCGGGAAGCGACAAGCTGCGCAGAAATCTTTTGCGCAGAGCCGCCGAGTCCGCTTTTCCGCTGAGCCCCGCTTCGTAGAGATCCGCCACGGTGACGGTGCGGCTCTTTTCCTGAGTTTTTTCGCAGGTGACTCCGGCTCGACTGAGCGCTTCGAGCAGAGTTTCCGTATTAATACCCTCGACTCCCAATTTGCCCTCCTTCGAGGGCGCGTCCTTTCTGCGCTCTTTTCCGAACACATCGGGAATATAGGCGTGAATGACGCTGTCCTTAGGCACGCTGCCGCCGATAAACGAGCGTATCTTGAAGCCCGCCGAGTCGCTGTCGGTAAGTATAACTATGCCGCGCGTTTGGGCGAGGCGCTTTATGAGCCTCTGCTTATCTTTGTCTTTGAAAATGCCGAAGCCGTCTGTCTGAATTATGACGGTATCGAGGACTGTCGAAAGCTTTATTTTATCGTACTTTCCCTCGACGATAACCGCCTGCTTTATCTTTATCATTTTACTCCCTACACCGTCTGGCAGTTATTTTCCGGACTGTATCGCCACAAACAGCTTGACCAACAGCTCCTCCATAACTATCCTGTTATCAACCGCCGAGCTTTTAAGCAGCGTATCCGCTCTGTCCAGCTCGTCAAGGCACTGCCTGAGCGCACGGACGCTCAGCGCCGCCGCCTGGCGCGAAACCTTTGTCAATTTAAACTCGCGTCCGCGGTAATTTGAAAATATCTCCGCAGGCTGAGTGGCTCTGTAGCCCGCCGACACGCTCACCTTGACACGATAGATATCGGCAAAGACGGATATCACCGCGCCCATTATCATCATGACGTCGGCTCTCTGGGCAAAGAGCATATTGAGCGTCTCATACGCCTTGTCGAAATTATCGGAGATTATATATTTTGTCAGGTCAAAGGCATTCGCCTCAATGGTTTTGACGCACATAAGGTCGATATCGGCACGTGTTATCTCGCGCCCCTCGGCATAGGCCGAGAGCTTATCCGTCTCATTGAGCAGCGTCACCATATCATCTCCGACGCAGGAGACAAGATACTCTGCGTTCCTTTGGCTGAGCTCCGAGCCGCGCTTCTGCGCCGCGCCGACAAGTAGCTTTGAAAGCTCATAGGCGGTCTTTTTGTTCAGCTCGACCGCGTTGCCGCACTTCGCAAAAAGCGCGACCGCCTTTTTTGCCTTTGCGGTCTTTTTCAGCGAATCCGCTTTGCCGACATAGAAAATCAGCGTGCAGTAGTCCGGAACATCGCCGACTATGCTTTCGAGTTTGTCGTAGGAATCCTCATCGAGCGAATCGACGGGCATATCCTTGACGAATACACAGGTGCTGCCGCTCATCATCGGAAACGCCTCGACGGCCTGCTCTATATCCTCGAGGGCACACGACGCGCCGTCAAAAAAATGATAGTTAAAATCCGCGAAATCGGGACTGACGGCCTTATCTCTGAGCTTCGAGGAATAAAATTCCTTGAGATAGCTCTCTGTTCCGAAGAACAGAAACGCTCCGCCGATATCGCCGCTTTTTATAAGCGCTTTCAACTCTTTTTCGCCGATAGAAGCCATTCAATCCACCCTTTCCGCAAATATTTTTCCCGACGGGAACACGGTGATTCTGATATTCCCCTGCCCTCCGGTCGCATATGCGTCTGCGCCCAAAGAGAGCAATTTGCCCATAACGGCGGGCGTTCTGTTTTCATCCGCCGAGAGCGCAGTAAGATTAAAATTTCCCGGGGAAACGCCCTGCGGCAGATTTTCCCGCAGGATGAGTATATCCCCTTTTATATTCGGCGCATAGGACGGTCTGAAAACAAAGACCGTATCCGCGCCTTTCGCTTTGAGCACCGCAATGCTCGTTTTGTCCGTTGTTTTATATTTCAGCTCCGCATTGCCGACACTTATCTCGGCGGCGGGTGCAAGAGCATAATTTTCTGTTTTTAGTATTTCTTCGAGGTTTGAGTCAAGCTCACCCGTGAGAATATAATCGGGAGAAAAGCTGTCTATCGCATCGAGAGCGAGCGAGCTTTCGCCCTTTGAGATGCGCGGAATGAGCAAAAAGTCGAGCTTATCCGCGCCGACGCTGTCCATTGCGGACTCAATATTCGAGAGGGCATAATAGCTGTCCCCTCCGCAGCCGAGCAGGGCGGTTTTGCCGCCGGAGCTGACAACTGCCGCCGAGCCGTTGCCGACATCAGCCACGGTTATAACCGTAGCCGTGCGCGAGATTGCATAAGAGCCTGCGCACACGCCGAAGAAGGTAAAGGTACATATCAGCGCCGCCGCACGCAGGACGCTGCGCTTACGGAATCTGTAAATCAGCGCGACCGCCGCAAGGACGATAAAGGCGAACACGAGCCACAGCGGGAAGAGAAACGACGTTGTGTTTAAAGACGAATGCGGAACCGCCGCGAGCGCTTTTGAAAGATTTATCAGAAAAGACGCACATACTCCGGTTATATCCGCAAGTCCCGCCGTAATCACGCGAAGAAACGAAAGCTTTGCCGTCAGGGCGGTAAGTCCCGCGAGTATCATGCAGGCGGATGCGGGGAGGTCGGCGATGATATTGGCGGGTATCGAAATCAAAGACACCTTGCCTAAATCAAGTATCATAACGGGCAGAGTGAACGCACAGGCTAAAACGGTGCTTCTGACCGAACCGAAAATAAACTCGCAACTACGCCTTGCATATTTATTTTTGACGCGCTCGATATACGGATTCAAAGGAAAGTCTATATTGCCGTAACCGACAATTATGCCGAGCGTCGAGAGAAACGACAGCCGAAGTCCGAGACTCATCACGCAATACGGATTAATAAAGCAGAGTATAACAAGCGCGGCTCCGAGAGAATTGAGCGAATCCGACTGCCTGGAAATCAGCGTTCCGAGGAGCATGACGAGCATCATAAGCCCTGCGCGCATGACGGAATAAGTAAAGCCCGAGATCGCCATAAAAATAACGACAAACACGGCCGAGATAACCGCTCCTATCCTGCTCCTGAGCCTGAAAATATCGAAAATTTTCAGAATAAACAGACACCAAACAGAGAGGTGCAGACCCGACACGGCGATAAGATGCGATATGCCGGCGGAGGAAAACGCGGCAGAGACACTCTTTGGAAGCTCCGACTTGTCGCCTATCAAAAGCGCGGTTGCAAGTGCGCCGCGCTCACCCGGAACAAGGCGCGAGACTGTATCTTTGATATAGGCGCGCAGCGAAAGGAAGTAATAGCCGAGTGGCCTGCTCTCCGGCCGGGATACGGTTATATCTCCCCTCGCGTATCCGCCCGTAAAGATATTTTCGGACAGGTAGTAATTCCTCGCGCTGCGGGTCTTGCCGAGGTCGTAGAGCTGAAGCTCGCCCTCGACAGTGTCATAGGGCTTAAAGCCGAGGCGCGTTTTTGAAGAGAGACGGATATTGAGCTTATATTCCTCGCCGTCTATCTCGGAGGTTTTTATCTGCGTATAGTATCTTTCGCCGCGGCGCTCCTCGAGCGAGACAACGCTCGCCTTGACGGTATGGGCGCTTTCGCAGAAGCGCTCCGACGCTTCAACGGGAACCGACGAAGCGGCAAAAGAAAGAAGAACCGCAACAGCCGCCGCAATACACGCGGTCGGGATAACAAAATCACGCCGAACACTCTCAAAGAACAGAGAAAAGACAAAGGCGGCAGCTGCTGCCGAAAGGATAACGACTGCCGCCTTCTGACCGAGTTCAAAAATAAGAGTCAGCGTAAAAAATATTGTGAAACCGATAACCGTGAAGGGGCGCGCCATTTCTCGAGTTCTCCGATTATTTGAAGAAAAGAGGAAGCTTCTCGAGGAACACAATATCGTCGCGCTCTGCCGCGTCGCCCTCTGCGAGGACTGCCGCCTTGGCGACTATGTTCGCTTCGAACTTATCGGCGAGGGCAACGACTGCTGCGAGGGATTCGCCGGTGCTGATAACATCGTCAACGATAAGTACTTTCTTGCCGCGAAGCTGGTCTCCGTCCTCTCTGCCGAGAAGAAGGGTCTGCTCTGCGTCGGTGGTTATCGAGCGCACATTAACGCTGACGGGGTCGGTCATATAGACCTTCGGCTTCTTGCGGGCGACAAAATATTTCTTGCCGCTCTGTCTGGACATCTCATAGGCAAGCGGAATGCTCTTTGCCTCGGGAGTGAGAATATAATCGAACTCCGGGCACTTCTTGAGCAGCTCCTCCGCCGCTCTTACGGTGATTTCGACATCGCCGAAAAGGATAAATGCCGCGATATCGAGCTTGTCGCTGACCGGGCAGAGAGGAAGCTCTCTCTTCACGCCTGCGATTTCCATTGTATAGGTCTTTGCCAAAATAAACATCTCCTGAATATTAATATGGTCTTTTTTATCAGCCCGCCGGCCAGCCGAAATCTCTGCCGCCGAGCATATGAAAGTGCAGGTGCTTCACGGTCTGGCCCGCGCATTCGCCGCAGTTATTCACTATCCTGAAGCCGTCCTTGAGGTCAAACTGCTTTGCTATCTTCGCCGCCGCCTCGAACACTTTGGAGACGACCACGCTGTTCTCCGGGGTTATCTCCGCCGCGCTCTTTATATGCTGCTTCGGGATAATAAGTATATGAAACGGAGCCTGCGGCTCAAGGTCATAGAACGCGAGGACGCTGTCATCCTCGTAGACTTTTTTTGAGGGAATTTCGCCCCTTATTATTTTGCAAAAAATACAGTCATCCATTTAAAAAACCTCCGCACTGTAATTCGCCCGTCCCGCCGACCGCGAGGGTCGGCGGAGCTGCGATTTTATTTTAACATGGCGCCGACTATAGAGTCAACCGCCGCAAGAGCCTCGTCGGCCTTGGAGGCGTCCTTGGCGCCCGCCATTGCGCTATCGGGCTTGCCTCCGCCGGAACCGCCCGCTATCTTGGCGGTCTCACGAACTATATTGCCGGCATGAGCGCCGAGCTTTATTGCATCCGCACCGCAGGCGCAGGCGAAGTTCAGAGTACCTTTCTCTTTATTGACACCCGCAAAGACCGCGACGATATCCGCGCCGTTGTCCCGCGCGGTGTCGCACATCGAGCGGAGCTCTCCGGGATTGGAGACCTCTACCTCGGCGGTAATGAGTCTTACGCCGCCGACCTGTCTTGCGCTGTCCATAAGGCTGCCCGCCTTGAGAGCGGATATCTCGCCGCGAAGCTCCGCAAGCTCTCTGTCCTTGGCCTTGACTTCGGCCGAGAGAGTCGCCGCACGCTTATCAAGCTCAGCGACGTTACCGAGCTTCATCGCCGCCGCTGCGGACTGCATGATGCGCTCGTCGTTTTCTATATGCTTGAGCACGCCGAAGCCCGTAACTGCCGTTATACGTCTGATGCCGGCGGCAACGGAGGACTCGGACACTATCTTGAACAGACCGAGCTTTGCGGTATTGTCCGCATGGGTTCCGCCGCACAGCTCAACGGAGAAATCGCCCGCGCTGACAACGCGCACGACGTCGCCGTACTTCTCGCCGAACAGCGCCATTGCGCCGAGCTTCTTGGCCTCTTCAATGGGCATCTCGCGTGTCTCAACGGGGATACCCTTGAGTATAGTCTCGTTCACCTCGCGCTCTATTGCCTTGAGCTCATCGCCCGTGAGCGCCGAAAAATGGGTGAAGTCAAAGCGCATTTCCTCGCTGTTGACAAGCTGTCCCGCCTGCTCAACATGGCTGCCGAGGTGCTTTCTGAGGGCTGCCTGAAGCAGATGAGCCGCGGTGTGGTTGCGGCGGGTCGCTTCGCGCTTTTCAATATCTATCTGAGCGCAGACCTTATCGCCGAGAGCGATACTGTCTCCGCTTATGAATTTTGCGATATGAAGTATGACTCCGTCGGGGGTCTTGCCCGCAGCGGTGACCTCGAGCGCCGCGTTTTCGGTTCTGATAACGCCCGTGTCGCCCGCCTGTCCGCCGCTCTCGCCGTAGAACGGGGTCTTGTCGAGCACAACAACCACCTCGGAGTCCGCGGTTGCGAACTCGGCGCGCTCGCCGTTTGTGACTATCGCCTTTATCTCGGCGTCGCAGGAATAATCGGTATAGCCGACAAACTCGGTGGCTCCGACATCCTTGAATGAAACGTTGCTGTCCTTCCACGCCTGAGCTCCGGCATCCTTGCGCGCCGCACGCGCCGCCGCTCTGCTCTGAGCGTAGAGGCGGTCATATTCGTCGATATCGACGCTCATGCCGCGCTCCTCGAGCAGCTCCTTTGTAAGGTCGATCGGGAATCCGAAGGTGTCCTGAAGCTTGAATGCATCGGCGCCGCCGAGCACCTTGGAATCGCTCCGGGCGATTATATTTTCGAGCAGGTTGAGACCTGTGTCGATTGTCTTATTGAAGCTCTCCTCCTCGGCCTTTATGACCTTTACGATAAGGTCATGCTTCTCGACGAGGTTCGGATATGCGGCAGCATTCTCCTTGATAACGGTCTCGCACACCTTATAGAGGAAGGTGCCGTTTATACCCAAGAGTCTGCCGTGGCGCGCCGCTCTTCTGAGCAGGCGGCGAAGGACATAGCCCCTGCCCTCGTTTGAGGGCATAACGCCGTCACCTATCATGAACGTCGTGCTTCTGATATGGTCGGTAATAACACGCAGGGAGACGTCCTTTTTCTCGTCCTCATGATACTTGACGCCGGCTATCTCCATGATGTGCTTCATGATGTTCTGAACCGTATCGACCTCAAAGAGGTTGTCCACGCCCTGCATTATGCAGGCAAGGCGCTCAAGACCCATACCGGTGTCGATATTGCAGCTCTTGAGGCGGGAATAGTTATTGTTTCCGTCATTGTCGAACTGAGTGAAAACGAGGTTCCAGAACTCAACATATCTGTCGCAGTCGCAGCCGACTCCGCAGGTCGGAGAGCCGCAGCCGTACTTCTCGCCGCGGTCGAAATATAGCTCCGAGCAGGGGCCGCAGGGACCTGCGCCGTGCTCCCAGAAGTTATCCTCTTTACCGAGACGAACCATATGGTCGGGCGCAATGCCGAGCTCCTTCGTCCAGATGTCGTACGCCTCGTCGTCCTCCTCATAGACGCTGATATATATCTTATCCGCGGGCATCTCGAGCACCTTGGTGCAGAACTCCCATGCCCAAGCGGTCGCCTCACGCTTGAAATAATCGCCGAACGAGAAATTGCCGAGCATCTCAAAGAAAGTGCCGTGGCGCGCGGTGATTCCGACGCGCTCGATATCGGGCGTTCTGATGCACTTCTGGCAGGTTGTGACGCGCTTTCTCGGCGGGGTCAGCTCGCCCGTGAAGTATTTCTTGAGCGGCGCCATGCCGGCGTTGATGAGCAGCAGGCTCTTATCCCCCTGCGGCACGAGCGAAAAGCTCGGCAGGCGGAGATGACCCTTGCTCTCGAAAAAGCTCAGATACTTCTCTCTGAGTTCATTGAGTCCCGTCCATTCCATAATAACAACTCCTTGAAAAATAAAAATAGATGCCGTTCTGCCCGGGACGGCCGAAGCCGCGGTACCACCCGGATTGCACAAAACTGCACCCCTCTGCTGCCCTTAACGCAGGCTACGCCCGTTCAACGCGGGAGGCTCCGAGCCGGCTGCCGTACTTCCTGACACGGCGCACCTCACAGCGGCATAATGCCGGCGCGCCTCTCTGCGAGCGGAATAAACGGCTCTGCTCTTCACAGCCAAAAATATTTACTCAAATATTCTACTCTTAATTTTCCCCGATGTCAATGTTTTAGCCGTAAATCGCGGAGAAAATATCGGGAACGGCGAATAAAAAATACCTGTCCGCGGGAGCTGTGTATCTGCGGACAGGTATTCTTTATATTGTAAATACTTATAATTCCGACTTATCCTTGACAGTTCTGCAATTCATTTCAAGTTCGTCAAACGCCGCTCTGTTATCCATGACAAGTTTTCTTATAACAAACAAATAATAGAGCGAACCGGCGATTCCGACCACGCCGCCGATAACAGCATTATATGCGAGAGTTATAATCGGAGAAACCAGCGGTTCAAACTTCTTGACTATCCCGACCGGATTGGTCAGGACCTCCTTGCTGTATTTTAAATCCATTATTCCGCTGATAATATTAAGCACACCGGGAATTATCAGTATCCAATAAAGATATATTCCCGCAATTATTTGAACTCCTGCGATGCAGAGCCATATTATCGCGTTAATTTTCATCTTTTCCGAAAGGTCTTTCAGGAGCGTTTCCGGAGTTTTTGCCGATTCCTCTGCCGCAAAATTCGTTTTAACGGCACATCCGCAATTAACGCAAACTGCCGCTTGAGCGGGAATTTCCTTTCCGCAGTGCGTGCAGAATACGGTCTCGCGACCGGATGTGTTCAACACTCTTGTGCTGCAGCCGCATCCGATACAGACATCCGCATTGTCATTTAATTCCTTTCCGCAATACGCGCAGTATTTCATACTTATTATCCTCCTTCACACAGCAAAAAAATACGCAAAAGAGCCACAGAATGAACAAGTGTCCCTTTTGCGTATTCATTCCTATACAGCGCAGCTTACATATACTCCGTTACATGATTTTCAAGCTGTCCGATAATTCTGTTATACTTGAAGTCAATTACCGATGTCCGTCCGGCTCTGACCCTTATGGTTTCATCAGTGAAAAAGTTCGCGCACGATACGGTGATTACAGAATCGCAGTCGATATCAAACTCCAGCTTCTGCATTTTCTTCACTTCGCCTTTAAAGACACCGTTCGCGTAAACTTTCATAGTAAAACCTACCAGAGCTTTTTGGGTAATACCGTTAACTATAACTTTCCCGGATGCCGCATTCTGTGCAGAGGGCTCTATCTTGCTTCCGCAGCCGGAGCAGAACAACGCACCCTGAGATAATGCCTTGCCGCATTTTGAACAAAAAGCCATAAAAATCATCCCAAGCCTTCGAATAACAGCGCACCCCAAACAAAAGACAAAACTATAGAAAGGGGTATCGCGATTATACACTGCGTTTTGAGCTTTTTGTTTGATGCATACTGTTTGATGCCCTTGATACCGAAAATTAAGCCAACAATAGGACAAAGGAACGCGAATCCGAGCGCAAAACGCGCAGTCTTCGGGTTTTCCGCCATGTCGTTTGCTACGGGTGCGGGAGCCGGTGCAGGCTTAGCCTGCGTCGAGCATCCACACGACGGACACACTACAGCTTCATCATGAATTTCTTTGCCACATTTTTCACAGTACTTCATTTTTTTGACCTCCCTTAATAAAGTAATTTGATTGTATCACAACCTCAGGTTGTTGTCAATAACTAATAATAAGTTTTTTATTTTACTCCGAATCGTTGTTAAAATTATTATGGGTGATGCAAATGATAAAGAATCTCAAAAAACTCCGTAATTTTCACGGTATAAGCCAGCAACAACTTGCCAATGTTGTGGGGGTCAGCCAACAATCCATAAATAAATATGAAAATCAAAATGTAGAGCCCGATATATCAACGCTGATAAAGATAGCAGATTATTTTTCAACAACAGTGGACTATCTTGTCGGGCGAATGGAAAGCATGGACGGCGCAGAGAGCATTGTGCTGACGCATGACGAACATCTTGTTATGTCCGGATATAGATTCTTGAATGATGAAGAAAAGCAGATAGTGAGATTGGTCATAAACAACCACCGCAATTGATTTTTAAAAAACAGCTATCCCCTCTCTGCCCGAAAGCAGCGAGGGGATAACAATTATATATCACAAAAGCGGAGAACCTCTTGAGCTCTCCGCTTTGTTTTATTTACGGTACCCTACTTCTATCAATAATAGCGATATCCGGCGAGCTTCTGCGCGGCCCGGGCACGGGTTATAGATCTCTTGATAATCATAAACTTGTTCTCAAGGGCAAGATTGAACGACATCGAAACGGTCTTTACTACCCTCTTCAGGTTGAAATCGACCTTTGCGGAGAAGCGAATCATCGTAAGGCCGAAATCGGCGATGCTTACTTCGCTGTCCGGCTCAAATTTGCCGTCGAACGCTTTGACTATTCCGTTGCCGACAGCCCACACTGCGGCTTTAAACGCAGGATCCGAGCTGTCGATATCGGCAAATGAAATGTTCTCGGTATTGACCTCGGGCGAGCCGGCCATGCCGTAAAGAGCCTGAACAAGAGCCGACTTTGTCAGCGCGGAATCGGGGCTGAACTGCGTCTCGGAGGTGCCCGCCATGTAGCCTTTTCTGAACATAAACTCGATTGCATCGTAATACTCCGAATCTGACGCGACATCCGCAAACGGGAAGTTTGCGTCTGGCAGAGCGTCAAGGATTCTGTCGGCGATATGTCTGTGACCCGCTGCGTTCGGATGGTATGTGTCGCAGGTCGTGCCCGTTGTATCGACAAAGATATAGCCGTATTTCTCGGCGCCCTCTTTCATCGGCTTGTTCGCTATATCGACGACCATTTGTCCGAGATTGATGCTCTGGCTGTCATCCTTGCTCTCCTCGGTGTCTGTCGCTCCGTCGTCGCTTTTGACGCTCGTGTCGAACATTCCGATAACCAAAAGCTGAACATCGGGATTCAGAGCATATATATCCTCAATGACATGGTTCCAGTTCTCAAAGAAGTTTTCGAGCCCGTATTTAAGCGCACGCGGGAGAACTCTGATAAGCTCGGGCATTGCGTCGGTAATCTTAGCGAGCTCAACTATTTTGTCGAGCTTGTCGTTGACTATGCCGTTCTCCTTGAGAAGATCGCGCAGAGCCTTGACATACTTGCTGCAAGTGCCCTCTTTTTCGAGAATATCGGCGATGACCCATGTGAGATAAGTGCCGAAATCGTTTCCGCCGACACCGAGGGTAATAAGACCCGCCTGTGAAATTGCGCGGCGATACTCGGGGATCCTCGTTTTCATGACCTCGGGATCATGAGAATCGTGGAAGAGATAATCGTCTCCCGGATAATCATCCTCAAGCATGTAGCGGATATCTATCGTCCTGAATCCGGGGCAGGCCATCGGAACATAATTCACTCCGAGAGCATCGGCAACATACGCGCCGTATGAATTTTCAACGCGCTTGAACTCAGAATCCACATACACAAGGTCGTTGTGACCGCTGGCGACACTGTCGCCCAGAAGCACATATGTGCCGTAATCGTAATACTTCTTTGCGTCTGCACTCTCGGTGCTGTCCGCGGCGAAGCAGACCGCGGAGCCGAAGGCCAATGCGCATGTGAGAATCACTGCGACCGCCCTGCTTATAAACCTTTTCATTTTGATCCTCCTATCAAAATAGATAAAGCCGCACAGTCAAGAAACTGTACGACTTTAAAGTATCACAGATTTTTTTGAAAATCAATGTCCGAGGGCAAAAAAAGTAAATTATCTACAAAAACAGTCGGGATTAGTGTTTAGAAGGCTGAATACAATAAAATAATCGGTCAAATGCCGCAAATCGAAAAGAGTTTCAGTCCCAATAAGAGTTAACGATATCCCAGCACCTATCCCCGACGGTATGCTCTACAAGATAATCAACGGCGAGCTTTTCGGTATCTTCATTTTTGTTCTCGACGATAACCCGCCATGCCGCTTCGTACGGCAGCCTGTAATCGTCAGCGGATATGACTTTTTCTGCAATTTGCAATGTGCTCAAAGAATCCATATTTACGCGGCACCGAAGAACACCCTTGAGCATAAACACATTTTTATCATCGGGATTGTCTATCCAGTTTTCAATTGTTTTAGCGGTCAGATCCTCTTTAATTGAGTCAAGGCTGTTATAAAAGCAGATATCTTTTATCCTCGGATAATTTTTCGAGGCAGATGCATTGAGGTATCCGTATCTGTTGTCGGTCAGCTTGAATTTTTTCATTCTGACTTTTAGTTTATCATACCAGTGTTTTTTACTATCAAAATTTTGGCAATCGGGAACTGAAATTCCGCAAAAGCTTTCACTGCCATCTTCCAAAGTATAATATGCGGTCGGCGGGATTATAACAAGACACTTGAGCTTTAGTCCGAGCTGCGCCGCAGCAACAGCCTTATGGTGACCGTCAAGTAGGGCGCAGATAAAACCCTTTTCGTAGTACGCAAGACCTCGTATGTTATCCCCTGCTTTTAGGCGTTGACGATAATATTCGACTCTGTCCTCTGATATGGTATCAACGGACTGAGTCGGATACATATATGCCGGATATCCGTCCGTGCAGCTCATCAGCTCGTTGCAGAAATACGCATCGCAAGCGGCTTCGTTTTCGGTCAATTCATTCGGGACATTGTAAAAAAACACGTCACCGTTCGTAGGCGAAAGTTCCGCATCGGCTAAAATATAGCCGCCGTCATTGAGAAGTTTCAAAAGCGGATTTATAGATTCAAAAGCCTTATCTATCCCCTGATATTCTAAATTTAGCTGCTCGCGAATTTTATTAAGCTCAGCGCAATCTAATTTTTCTATTCCATATCCGGTGGCGAGCATGCCAAAGCATGTCGGGCTGGCAAGATATCTGCCTTGGATAAGCGGTTTGCCGTTAAGAAGGAGCTGCGAATTGCAGCCGTTTTCGGCATGCACAAGTTTGCCAAGCCCGTTTTTCACCTCAAAAGCAATCGCATCGCGGCACCAATTGCTATTATTGGATATGCAGTTGTTCAGCCTCTTTACCTCGGGCTTTTTAAACATCCCGTCACCTCTTTTTCAGTATATTTTCCTCCGCTTCAACGCTGATAGGAGTATAAGCTTTTATCTCTTTCGTTTGCAGGTCAAAAACAACGACCGCCTTATCTGCGCCGAGAAACATCTTCCCGTCGCTTACAAGCATATTAAAGACAAGCTGGAAATAGCAGTCGAACTCTGTTTTTAGCATATCCCCGTTTTCGGATATTTCGAGCAAGACCGATTTGGAATTTTCTCCGACGCGATCGGAAAGAAGAATATACGCCCGCTCGTCTGTCACATACCGCGCTTTAAAGCCCAAATTTTCATCGCTGAATATTTTATGATACTTGCAGCCGCGGTCAAAGGAATAAACAGTTGTGCTCGCCAAACCGAGGTGGCTCAATGAATCGACAGCGTATACTCTGTCTCCGAGCTCAAAAACATCGCAAAAATTTCCGTCTATCTCCCCTCCCGGCGTTTCGAGCGCGCCGCCGAACTCGCCGTGGTTGCGGGACACGAAATTGCCGACGGACGTCTTAAACACGCATTCGTCGCTGTCAAAAGGCGTGTCCTCATCAGGGATATCCGGTTCTGCAAGACGGCAGACAATTTCGCCGTTTATCTTAGCGACCTCCACAAACTCCGGGAAAAAGCTGTATCCCTCCGAATAGAAATCGGGTCTGTATGTTTTAAGAAATTCGGTCGTATAGTATCCGCCGGATATGCGAGGATCGGTCTTACGCAGCTCATTGAGCTTTTGCCATTTATTTATATTTCTGTCCATAGCTGACACCTCACAAAACATATTCTCCGTTCTGTGATATAATTATAACATATCTTGTGTACGATAAAACGGACAGAAAACACAGAGTCCGCCGTTCAATGCAGACAAACGGCGGGTTTTCTTTGAAATTTTAAGCGACTCGCGTGTGCGTATTGACAAACTCAGTCTGTCTGCTGCGGGAGTAATCAATCGGTTTTTACGTGCTCCCGCACGAAGCCGCAAATATCGTCGGCAGCCGTTTTATTGATGATTCTTCGCTGATTTTCCACTATTCTTTCGGCCTCGTTTTCGTCGCGGAGAATGCGAAGTCCCGCCTGCACCTGTCCTCTCACCGTTCTGCCCGAAAGGCTCATTCCGTATTTTACAAAGAATTTGCGGTTGGCCGTTTCGCATCCGGGTATAGGCTCCGTGTGGACAATGGGGATACCTATTACGGCGGCCTCCGTGGAGGTCAGACCGCCGGGCTTTGTAAAGAGCACGTCGCAGGCTCTCATATAGAGGCTCATCTGCTTTGTGTATCCGAGAATATGCGCTCTCTCTTCTTTTCCGAAAGCTTTTTTAAGCTGCTTTTCAACCTTTTTATTGCTGCCGCATATGACTATAAGCTCTTCGTCATCGGTAGATTTCAGCAGGCTCTCCACCATTTTCTTCATATCGCCCGCGCCCATGCTGCCGCCTGCCGCAAGGATATATTTCTTATCATTCGAAAGTCCCAGCTCTTCTCTTGCCGATTCCTTGGAAATTTCTCTTCGGCAGACCTCGGACACCGGGATTCCGAGCGGGATCAGCTTCTCTTTAGGCATTCCCCTCCTCGTAAATACCTTTGTCAGGCTCTCGTGCGGGATAATGTAATAATCCGCGTCCGTCTCCTCCCAGAAAGGAATGCAGGTGTAATCGGTCATAACCGATACCGTGAGAGGCAGCTTCATCCCCTTGCGCTTCATATAGGTGATAGTTTCCGACGGATAGATGTGGGGCATAATCAGCACATCCACCGGGTTTTCTTCAATGAAGCTGTCGAGATATTTCGCCATAAGGCCGTTTACATAGTACACAAGAGATTTGCGCGTAATTCTGCTTATGAGCATCCCGAGCTTGTAGGTAAATCCGAACAGCCTCGGAGTTTTTTTAACAACACGGACATATCCGTCGCCGACCAGCTTGGAGACGCCCTCTCCCGCCAGTGTCAGATAGTCCAACACATATGCTTCATCCCCGTTTCGGGTCATGGCTTCCGCAATCGCGTGCGAGGCGGAATTGTGTCCGCCGCCGGTATTACAGGTCAAAATCAGTGCTTTCATCGAATTCTCCGTTCCTTTTGTATTTTCGTTGCCGATTCGAGTTTATGCACCGCCATCAGGCTTGCAATATTTCGGGCTTTAAGAGAGCCTTTTGCTCCCGCTTTAAAAAAGGTCTTGTCTTTGTTTTTGATTGTTTTTTCAGGGATACTGTCGTTTTTCGTATGACTTGTGGCAATAGCGTGAATAAAGGGGCAAATATTCATTCTGTTGTCAAGACTGTTGATATAAAGAATATGCCATTAAACATGATCAAAAAATCAGTTAACATTCGCGTTGTTCAGCCTTGTAGATTCCCCAATCGGCAAACATCTCAGGAATGGAGTATATATCTTTTCCGCCCGTCTCAATACGCTCCGAAATACCGGGATTCTCCTGCGAAAAAGTATCCCAAGCGGTCACGATGTCTTCTGATTTTGCAATCCCGTGTTCCGCCATAAAACTATTGTATTGATTGATGTTCTTGCTAAAAATGGTTGTTACATTATACTTGCCGAACACAATCTCATCTTCTGATTCATGGCAGCCGAAGCCGAATGAACACAATCCATCATTTATCATTAAATCGCCGATACGAAGAAGAATCGTAAATGCTTCTTCACCTGTACATTCGTCAATATAATAAACATCCTTATGCATTTTTTCCACAATACCCGGTCGAATCTCTTCCTCGTCATCCTGTTTAGAGGGTAACTCAAGAATGAAAAAAACAGGTTCTTCATGAATGTAGATAAAATGATTCATTATATCCTTGATTTTATCCGCCGATATGTTTGCGATAATCTGGTTTTCAATCAGCATATATTCCTCGGAAAGCTTTTCGGGAAAAGGAACTTTACATCCGGCTCTGAGTACAAACATTGTTCTCCGCCTCCTTATTTACATCCAGCCTGTAATCTCTACTCGGGTCGAGTAATCAATACAACCGTCTCCACATGATTCGTATGCGGGAACATATCGACGGGCTGGATTTTTTCGACTTTATAGCCGCGCTTTGTCAGAAAGCGCAGGTCGCGCTGCTGAGTTTCGGGGTTGCAGGAGATATAGACTATCTTTTTCGGCGCGAGGGTCACAAGCGACGACAGGAAGCACTCATCGCTTCCGGCGCGCGGAGGATCCATAAAAACTATGTCCGCTTTCTCCCCGTCCTGCGCCATGCCGAGCATGAGTTCGCCCGCATCGTCGCAGAAGAAGCGCACGTTCTTTATGCCGTTTCGCTTGGCGTTCGATATTGCGTCGTGAACGGCGTCGCGATTGAGCTCAACGCCTATTACCTCGCCCGCCCGCTTCGACGCGACAAGACCTATAGTGCCTATGCCGCAGTAGGCGTCGATGACCTTTTCGCTCCCGCTCATGTCGGCATATTCCATAGCGGTGTTATAGAGCACCTCGGTCTGCACCGGGTTTATCTGATAAAACGAGCGCGGAGATATCCTGAATGTAAGTCCGCAAAGCTCATCCTCGATCTTGCCCGTACCGTAGAGCACATTTTCGCGCTCGCCGAGCACAAGGCTCGTCTGATAGGGGTTTATATTGTGGACTATTGTGGTTATGTCCGGATGCTCCTTGCGAAGCGCCTTTACGAAGTTGTTCTTCGCAGGGAAAATCGGCCCCGCCGTGACCAAAACGACCATTATCTGATTCGTTTTAAAGCCGCGCTTGACGAGAACATGGCGGAGCGTGTCGCTGCCGCTTCGCTCGTCATACGGCTGAATCTTAAAGCTCCTCAGCATATTGCGGACGGAGACGATTATCTCATCCGCTTTTCTGTCCTCCGTCAGGCATGAATCGACGCAGACTATACTGTGCGTGCCGGACTGATAGACTCCGGAAATTATCTTTCCGTTTCTCGCCGTGGCGAACGCCGCCTGAACCTTGTTGCGGTAATGATACGGCTCGTCCATGCCGATTATCGGCTCGACACGTCCGAATTCGCCGAGCAGTCTTTCGGTCTTTCTCTGCTTGAAGCCGAGCTGCTCCGCGTAGCTCAGATTTTGAAGCTGGCATCCGCCGCATTTTTTATAGAGAGGACATTTCTTTTCTTCCGTCATGTTTTCTTCTTTCCGTTTGGGTATACGATATTTATTATTTTTATTTATTTGCCCTGTCGAGATTTATTTGCCCTGTCGAGCCTTCTTTTCCGCCTTTTCTCTGTCTTTCTTTGCAACATCGTTGGTGTTCATCGAGTTGCGGAACACCACGAAGCGGTCAAACAGGAATTCGGTGACGAAGTTCGTCAGCATACAGATGACCTCGACGAGGTAGTTGTTCCATAAAAGGTCGGTTGTGGCGTACTTTGTAAACCAGGTTGAAAGCGGAGTAAACACGCAGTAATATGCCGCGACCTTGAGCATGGCTATCGGGACATTATTAGCCGACTTGAAGGTGAACTTGCGGTTGAAGGTGAAGTTCCAAAGCACCGAGAGCACAAGTGAGATAAGATAAGCTACCCACTCCTTGAAATGGCAGACCTCAAAGAACAGAGTATAAGTCGTTATCTGAATGATTCCCGCAGACGCCGAGAAAAGAGCGAACTTTACGGTCTGGAGAATATTCTCTTTTGTGCTGAGCTTCTGAGTTTCGGCAACGTCCTGTTTTTCTTTCTTTTTGTCCGACATATTTGTCTCCCCTTTTATTTTTTACGAATTTCCCGCGTTTTTGAGCATCTCTTCCGCCGATTTCAGCTGAAGCTCCGTTACCTCAAGTCCGCCGGTTATCCGCGCTATCTCATGTATTCTGCCCTCTGTATCAAGGCGTTCGACCTTTGTGTAGGTCTTGCCGTCCGAGACGGATTTGCTGATTTTCATATGGCAGTCCGCCTGCGCCGCTATCTGCGCCGAATGGGTGACGCATATGACCTGCCTGCCGCGGGACACCTCCTTGAGCTTCATGGCGACCTTCTGCGCCGCCCTGCCGCTGAGTCCGGTGTCTATCTCGTCGAATATCATCGTGTCGAGCCCGTCTCTGCCCGCTATGACGCTCTTTATCGCGAGCATTATGCGCGACAGCTCGCCGCCCGAGGCTATTTTTGCAAGGGGCTTCAGCGTCTCGCCCGCGTTAGCGGAGATAAGAAACTCTATGTTATCCGCGCCGTTTATTGTAAACGCAGTTTTTTCTCTGTTTACCTTGAAGCTGACCGACGGCATATCGAGAAACTCAAGCTGCTCGGTCACTCCGCGCTCAAACTCGCGCGCCGCCTTTTCACGCGCCGCCGTAAGCCTTTCGGCAAGGGCACGAACCTCTGCCTTCGTTGAGCCGACAAGCGAATCGAGCTCCTTGACGCGCTCGTCGGAGAGCGCTATCTCGTTTCGCTCCTCGCGCGCGGAATCGAGGAATGAGAGCATATCCTCCTCCGTAGAGCCGTATTTTACGGAAAGGCGGAAAAGCTCATCGAGCCTTGCCTCTATCTCCTCGAGCTCGGAGGGGTCATATGAAAAATCCTCTATCGCCGAGCGAAGCTCCCCTGCGCAGTCCTCAAGCTCGTAGCCGACGGTGCGCAGCGTCTTTGCGGCGGGCTCGACATCCTTATAGAAGCGCGCCGCATCCTCTGCGTTGCCGGCGCAGTCGTCTATTGCGCTTATGACGCCGAAGCTGTCATCCGCGCCGCGGAGGATATCATATGCCGCGCGGAGCGAAGCGGTGACGCGCTCGCAGTTTTGCAGCAGCGTCTTTCGCTCGTTCAGCTCATCGCGCTCGCCCGGCTTTATATCCGCCTGCTCAAGCTCGGATATCTGATAATCGAGCAAGTCGAGACGGCGAAGCTTCTCCGACTCGTCCGTTCTGAGAGAGTCGCGCTCCCTGATATATGAACAGAGCTCTCTGAATTTTTCTCTGTATTCCTCAAGCAAATCGGCGTCGTCCGCTATGCAGTCGATGAACTCGAAATGCTTTTCGGGTGCCATGAGCGCCTGATTGTCATGCTGACCGTGTATGTTTATCAGCTCATGCCCCGCCTGCCTCAACGCGGCGACATTAGTCGGCACGCCGTTTATACGGCAGGTATTTTTGCCGTCCGAGCCGAGGGTGCGGCGAAGAAGTATATTCCCGTCCTCGTCGGGCTCGATATCGTATTCCGAGAGTCTCGCGGCGGTTGCTTTTGAAACGCCGGAGAACAGCGCCGTGACACTTGCGGACTGCGCTCCCGTTCTTATGAGCTCGCGCGAGGTACGTTCGCCGAGCACCGCGTTTATCGAATCGATTATAATCGACTTGCCCGCGCCGGTTTCGCCCGTAAGGACATTGAGCCCCGAATCAAATTCGATATCGGCGCTCTCAATTATTGCTATATTCTCTATTTTCAGACTGAGAAGCATAGCTCAAACCTCATTTTTCGATAAGTCGTTTTATGGAATCCTTCATCTGCGAAGCGTAGCTTTCGTTTCTGCAAAGGGCAAATATCGTGTCGTCGCCCGCAAGCGTGCCGACAAGCCCCTCCCAATGCATGGAATCGAACGCCGCGCACGCCGCCTGCGCCATGCCGGTATAGCAGCGAATGGCTATGATGTTGCCCGCAAAATCGGCGGAGACGACGGACTGGGCGAAGATGCTTTTGAACTTCGAAAGCAGCTCGTCGGACTCGGTCTTTGTGACCGCGTACTTATACTGACCGTTCGCACCCATGGTCTTGACAAGGCGTAGCTCCTTGATATCGCGCGAAACTGTCGCCTGAGTTGCGTCAAAGCCGCTGTCTCTGAGCTTTTGAAGAAGCTCGTCCTGGGTTGACAGGTCATATTTTTCAATTATTTCGAGTATCGCTTCCTGTCTTCTTTTTTTCAAAGTTCTACCTCCCGTTTGCCGTGAGAACTGCTGTTCCACTTCATCATTTTTCTGTTAAGTATATCTAAAAAGCTATCATTTTTAAGTCTTATAAAATCGGCGGAGATGTCCGCTTTTTCGACGGTTATACTCCCCTGCGCCGACACGGTGAACGGCTCGTCGCCGTCGCACGAGACGCATATCGGACCCCCGTCGTCGGAATATATCCGCAGCACGGAGTCCTCGCCGAGAACGAGCGAACGGGTGAACACAGAATGCGAGCAAATGGGAGTCAGAATCATACACTCGAGCTTCGGGTCAACAACGGGTCCGCCCGCGGAGAGCGAATATGCGGTTGAGCCCGTCGGCGTTGAAACAATGAGCCCGTCTCCGAGATAGCGGTTGAAAAAGTTTCCGTTGAGGTCGACGTTTATCTCGGATATTTTGCTGAGCCTTGAGGGACGCATGACGGTGGAATCGTTCATATTGTAGCCGCTCTGCACGCGGTCTCCGTCCGTTGCGGTGGTTTTGAGCATCATGCGCTTATCCATGCTGTAGTCGCCGGTTATGAGCTTTTCGAGCAGGTCGAGCTCGTGTATCTCAAGACCCGCCATAAACGCAAGGCGGCCGGCGTTGATACCCAAAACGGGCTTCGAATAAACCGCCGCCTTCTTTGCGGAGTGGATTATCGTGCCGTCTCCGCCCACGGTTATAACAGCCTCGCAGCTTTCGAGCAGCTCTTTTTCCGGCAAAAATACCGCCTTTGTGTCGGAGAAAACCTCCTTTGTGTCGAGCGGCAGAGAATATGCCGCACCGAGCTCGTCGAGCCGCCCGCAGATGAGCCTCGTCACCCCTGCGGCATTCCTGCGCGTTAAATTGGGAATTATCGCAAAAATCATAATTATTCTCCCGCCTTGAACCGTGCGTGCGCCGCGCCGACAACTCCCGCGATATCGGGCGCCGACGGAGTCTGCACTTCGGACTTTTTCAGATATACAAGGTATTCTATATTGCCCTCCGGCCCTTTGACCGGAGAAAAATCGAGAGCAGATACCGAAAATCCCGCCTGCACGGCATAAGAGCAGACATTTTCGATAACTTTTATATGTATGCGCGGATTCTTGACCACGCCTTTCTTGCCGACATTCTCTCTCCCCGCTTCAAACTGGGGCTTTATCAGGCAGACGGCACTGCCGCCGTCTTTTATCAGCGGCGAAAGCGCGGGCAGGATGTGTTTCAAAGAAATAAAAGAGACGTCCGCGCTCGCAAAATCCGCGCGCTCGGGAATTTCTTTTTCGGTTATGTATCTGAAATTTGTCTTTTCGAGGTTGACAACGCGGGGGTCGCGCTCCAGCACGGGCGAGAGCTGCCCGCTTCCCGAATCGACTGCATAGACCTTTTTCGCGCCGTTTTGAAGCATACAGTCGGTAAAGCCGCCTGTCGAAGCGCCGATATCTATGCATAAATATCCGTTTAAATCGAGCTTGAAAACCTCAACGGCTTTCTCGAGCTTCAGCCCTCCGCGGCTGACATAGCGCTCGGTCTCCCCTTTATATTCGATTATATCACAGGCATTTGCCAAAAGTCCAGCTTTAGAGACCACTTTGCCGTTTAAATATACATTGCCGCTTTTTATCATTTCCTTGGCTTTTTCACGCGACGGCGCGATGCCCAGGGAGACCATAAGAGCGTCTATACGCTTTCTGTTTCCGTCCACTTTCAGTCCTCCGCGGAGGCAATAAACGAGAGAACGCCCTCCTCGTCAAAGCCGTATTCGTGCAGAAGAGACTCGACGGACGCCTGCTTGACAAAGCCGTTTTCAATGGCTCTTAAATGATATTTTCCGCCAAAGCCCGCCTTGGACAGGTCGAACAGGAAGCCCTCGCCCGCTCCGCCGCGGCGTATGCCCTCTTCGAAGAAATAAACATCCCTGCAGGTCTTTGCCGCCTCAACCGCGCCCTCGCAGACGGGGATTATGCGGTTGAGCTTTATGAGCTTCACGGATTCGCCCGCATTCAGGAGCTTCTCATATGCGAATGCACAGGCCGAGAAGGTTCTGCCGTAAGTCACAATAGCTTTTTCGGCTTTCTCGTCGCCGAACACGTCAAAGTCCTCAAAGGTCGGCTTTATACTCTCGGGTATGGCTCGCTGAGCGCCGCGCGGATATCTGACCGCGACAAGCTTGGATTCGGAATAGAGCGCCTGCTGCATGGCGTGCTTCAATCCCTCATAGGACGAGGGAGAATAGACGGTTATATCGGGCACGCTCCTGAACATGGAGACATCGAAAACGCCCTGATGAGTCTCGCCGTCCTCGCCGACAAAGCCGGCGCGGTCAACGGCTATGACCATCTTCTGCTTTTGCAGCGCGGCGTCGTGCAGAAGCTGATCAAAGCAGCGCTGGAGGAAGGTAGAATAGACGGCAAACACCGGGATAAACCCGCTCTTTGCAAGGCCGAGTGCAAACGCCACGGCGTGCTCCTCGGCGATGCCTATATCAAAGAATCTGTATTTATATTCATTCGAGAACCGCTCAAGCCCCGTGCCGATGGACATAGCCGCGGTTATGGCGCAGACGCGGTCGTCGCAGGAGGCGAAGCGGCACATGATATCGCCGAAATGGCTCGAAAAGCTGGTGCCAGTCGAGAGCGGTTCACCCGTATTGATATCAAACTTCGAGATTCCGTGAAACTGCTCGGGCGAACGCTCGGCAAAGTCGTAGCCCTTACCCTTGAGCGTATTGACATGGAGAAGCACGGGCTTATCGTACTTCTTCGCCATTTCAAAAGCTTCGCAGAGCTGCTGAATATTGTGCCCGTCGATAGGCCCGATATAGTGAAGTCCGAGATCCTCGAACCACGAGTCTGAATAGATAATGCGCTTCAACGCGCTCTTTATGTCAAACGCCGCATCCGAGAGCTCGTTTCCTATAAGCGGGATATGCTTTAAGAGCTTTTCGGTGTGCGCCTTCATGCGGTAATACTCGGGCTTTGCTCTGACAACGGCGAGATAACGCGCCATAGAGCCGACATTCTCGGAGATGGACATCTCATTGTCGTTGAGCACGATTATTAATCTGTCATGCGTTCTGCCCGCGTTATTGAGCGCCTCATAGAACATTCCGCCGGTCATCGAACCGTCTCCGACGACGGCGACAACGGTGTTCTTGCTACCGCGCATGGTATTCGCGGTAGACAGACCGAGGGCGCTTGATGCGGCGGTGCTGGAATGGCCGCTGTAAAACATATCGTGCTCGCTCTCCTCGGGGCGGCAGAAGCCCGAGAGCCCGCCCTCCTGACGCAGGGTGTGGAAGCGCTCGTATCTGCCTGTGAGCAGCTTGTGGGTATAAGCCTGATGGCCGACATCCCAGACAAACTTATCGCGCGGGGAATCAAACTCCTTGTGCATGGCGAGCGTCAGCTCCACAACGCCGAGATTCGACGCGAGGTGGCCGCCGTTCTTTGACACGGTGTCGATAAGAACGGTGCGTATCTCGGCGGCAAGCTCGTTGAGCTGAGCGTAGCTCAGGTCTTTTATATCCGCCGGGGAATGTATATTTTTAAGGTACTTGTCAGTTGACATTTGACTTCAACCTTTCGCTTTAATCGAATTGACGGTCACTTATTTCTTGAAAGCAGCTTTTTTGAAAGCGACACAAGAAACTCAGACTCGCCGCCGAACACGCCGAGCGCGTCTATCGCTTTTCGGGTGAGCTCAGCGGCTATTTTCTTCGCCTCTTCGAGTCCGAGGAGCGAGACGTAGGTGTTTTTGCAGTTCTCTGCGTCACTGCCGACGGGCTTGCCGAGGGTCGCTTCATCGCTCGTCACGTCGAGAATATCATCGACTATCTGGAACGCTATGCCGAGATTTTCGGCATATACCCTTGCGGCCTCAAGCTTCATATCATCGGCTCCCGCCGCTATGCAGCCGAGCTGACAGGCGCATCTTATAAGCTCGCCTGTCTTGAGAATATCGACCGAGCGGAGGTCGTCGGCCGCAACCGTTTTATTTTCGTTTTCAAGGTCCTGAACCTGCCCCGCAATCATTCCGGCGCAGCCCGACGCTCGCGCAAGGAGCGAGACCGCCTTTGCAACGGCATCGGCGGGGATATCTTCGGCCTCGCCCGCAGACTGGAACGCAAAGGTCAAAAGAGAGTCGCCCGCAAGCAATGCATTCGCCTCACCGAACTTTATATGGCTCGACGGCTTTCCGCGGCGCATATCGTCGTCGTCCATGCACGGCAGATCGTCGTGGATGAGCGAGTAGGTGTGGATAAACTCGATGGCGCAGGCAAGGGGCAGAGCCGCTTCGACTGAGCCGCCGCACATTCTGCAAAATTCGAGGGTCAGCATCGGACGTATGCGCTTGCCGCCGTTTTCGACGCTGTACCTCATCGCCTCGAGCATTTTTGCTTCGCCCGCGCCGGACGGCTCAACCGAAAAGCGGGACATCAGCGCGTTATTTATCATCAAAATATACTCGTCGGCGGTATATTTTTTACTCATCTTCATTCTCCTTTTCGAGCTCGGACAGCTCCTTTATCTTCGTCTGAGCCTTGTCTAAATACTCGTTGCAGAAAGAGACCAGCTTCGTCCCCTCCTCAAAGAGCTTCAGCGACTCGTCGAGAGACGCATCGCCGCGCTCGAGAGCCGAGACTATATCTTCGAGCCTCTTGACAGAATCCTCGTAGGTTTTCTTAGCCATTGTCTGTTCCTCCGTTTCTGACAGCTGAAGTGACGCGGGCGGTGAGCTTCAAATCCGCCGAGGTCACGGTTATATCGTCGCCCGCTTCGGGGACGTTCGTTTTTGAAATCAGCTTCCCGCCGCGCTCGACCGCCGCATATCCGCTCGAGAGTATCCTCAAGGGGCTTAACGCATCGAGTCTGCCCGCGAGTACGGACAAATTGAGCTTATCCCTATGCTGCACCCGCAGAGCTGCCGACTGCATATCGGAGAGCAGAGAATCGAGCGTCTGGCGCTGAGCGACTATCTGCTGCATAGGTCCGTATGCCGAGAGCTCTGCCGATATTCGCTTTATTTCATTGCAGCCGAACCGAATATACGAATCCAGCGCGGAGACGCAGCGCCTGCCGAGCTGATTGATATATGCGTGCTGCTCAGCTCTGTCGCTGACGGCGAGCTCCGCCGCCGCAGACGGGGTCGGCGCGCGCAAATCGGCCGCGAAATCGCAGATGGTGAAATCAGTCTCATGACCGACCGCGGAAATCACGGGGATATCGCTCGCCGCGACCGCGCGGGCAACCTTTTCTTCGTTGAAAGCCCACAGCTCCTCAACCGAGCCGCCGCCGCGGCCGACTATGAGCACATCGGCGTAATGTCCCGCATTGAAGCGCTTTATCGCGTCCGATATCTGACCCGCCGCCGACGCGCCCTGAACCTGAACGGGGCAGATGATAATCTGCGTTGACGGGCTGCGGCGCGTTATGACGTTTATTATATCCCTGACGGCGGCACCCGTGGGCGAGGTTATAATTCCTACACGACGGGGGAAACGCGGTATCGGGCGCTTTCTCTCCTGAGAAAACAAGCCCTCCGCTTCGAGCTTTTTCTTGAGCTGCTCAAAAGCTATGCTCAGAGCGCCCGCTCCGTCGGGCTGCATATCCTCGATATAGAGCTGATACTGACCGTCGCGCTCAAAGACACTGACATGACCCCTGGCGATAACCTTCATACCGTTTTCGGGCATGAAGCCGATGCGCTCGTTGTCATACTTGAACATGACCGCGCGCACTGCCGCCTTCTCATCCTTGAGGGTCATATAAAAATGCCCTGTGCGGTAGTGATTTGTAAAATTCGATATCTCCCCGCTGACAAAAACAGACCGCAGGTTATAGTCCGAATCCATGAGGGATTTTACATATCTGTTAAGTTGGCTTACTGTTACGCTGACGGTTTCAAGCATTTTTCCGCTCCCTGAGATAAGTCAGATACGCCGTTCCCGCGGCATTGTCCGCAGAGAATGCGGGCTCGGCAAAGTATGCGCCGAACTCCTCCGTAAACCTTCGGCGTATTATTGAATTGGACATCACGCCGCCGGCAAAGACCAGTGGAAGCCGTCCGTATTTTTTTAGGATATTCTCCGTCATTTTTTCGAGAGCCGCCGCCACGGAATCAAGGCAGAAGAGCGCGACATCGCACTTACTCTCTCCGCTTTTTATCATATCGAGGCACCTGTTCTCTATGCCCGAGAGACAGCAGTCCGTGCCCTTGACACAGGGCTTGGGCTTAAAAGTTTTTCGGCTTTCGAGCGCCGCTTTTTCAAGCTCGGCGCCCGCGGGGAAGCTCAGTCCCATGGCGACGCCCACTCTGTCAACAGCCTGTCCCGCGTTGAGGTCGAGCGTCCTGCCGACAATGTCTATATGGAGCAGTTTTTCTTCGTCGGGGCGCACCAAGAGCGCCTCGGTAGTGCCGCCCGAGACATGGAAGGCTATGAACTCGCGCTCAAAAAGCTCCGTATGCCCGCTCGAATAGACCGCCGCCGCGACATGACCCGCCTGATGCGAGAACTCGCAAAGCGGTATATCAAGCGCCGCCGAGAGGCACTTTGCGGTATTGAGTCCGACGGTAAAGCACGGCATATACGAGCCCTCCGCGTCGCGCGGGGCATACGATGCGCCGATATAATCGGGTCTGCCGCACTCTGATATAACACCGCTCACCACCCTGAAAAGCTGCTGAGTATGATGAAACACGGCGTCGCTCTGGCGCAGTCCGCGCTCACCGCTTTTGACGGGCAGGAGCATCTTTTTTTGAAAAACACATCCGCTCACATCATCAAAGGCTGCGGCGGATGTAGTATAGTTACTTGTATCTATGCCGAGATAAACAGCCATGGCTTATTCCCCTTCCGGGACTTCCGCGCCGCTTCTGTCGGCAAGCTTTTCTTCGCGCACCACAGAGCCGAGAACACCGTTGACGAACGACGCATCCTCTGCCGTGGCGTATTTTTTGCACAGCTCGACAGCCTCGTTTATCGAGGCGCCCACCGGAACGGACGGTATGTACAAAAGCTCGCAGATGCTGAGTCTCAAGGCGGACAGCGCAACGCGGGATATTCTGTGCTTCTTCCAGTTCTTCGAATATTTCTCGATGATATCATCGATTGAAAACAGCTTGTCCCATGCGGTCTGGGCGAGCATGGACGCAAACTCGTCCGGCTCGATAAGCTCGTTTTCAAGGCTTATTGTTATAATATCGTCCATATCCGTCTCGGGATTAAAGGACTTTTCAAACAGCAGGGCAAACGCCTGCTCTCTCGACTGGCTTCTGGTCATAAACTTTTTCTGTACTCCCCTTAAAATTCCGCTCTCCCGCGGTCGGCATTATTCGGCATAAAAACCGAATCGAGCCCTCCCGCAAGAGAGGGCTTGAGAAAATCACTTTTCGCCTTCGGGCTTGATATCAATACCGGCTATCGAGACATTGACCTTCGAGACCATCTTTCCGGTCATGCTCTGCACGGCGTTCTTGACGTTCTTCTGAATCTCCGACGCGACTTTCGGAATCTTTGTTCCGGGCGTGATATTGACATGGATGTATATCTTCACGCCGTTATCCGACGGCAGGACGCGCACGGATTTTATCGCGTCTTCTCCGAATCTGAGAATCGAATGCACGTCGGGGGTCCTGGCGGCAAAGCTGCTCACGCCTTCAACATCCTTGGCGGCGTTGAGAGCTATTGCTGCGATAACATCCTCGGATATTACGAGGTTGCCGATATTGTCAACAGTTTTGTTTTCTTCCACAGGGCATTCCTCCTTCTGCCCTATATTATAACACAAACTTGAAAATTCTCAACTACTTAATTCAACAATTGTTATGTTTTCGGCCGAAAAACCTGTCTGTTTCAGAACGATTTCCTTTATTTGGAGAATAACCGTGTCATTTAAAGTGCCTTTTGCAACAATTACTTCAACGGTACCGTTGTTGATTATCGCAACGCATTCGCTTCCGGTTTTCGCCTTTATCAGCGACTCGATATCGCCCTCGAGCTTCACGGCGTTCGAAAGTGCCTTTAGCGCGTCAGCCGCCTCCTTGACTGTTGCCGGGTCGGACGAGCTGTCCTTTATGACCTTATTGAGAATTTCGGCGGCCTCGTCATGGGCGGAGCTTCTCCTGAGCTTCGCAGAGGCAAAATAGTCGCCGCTTTTGCCGGACGCCGCCGCGCTCTCCGAGACTCCCGACGAGTTGACGAGCTTTGCGTCGCCCAAGTTTCCGCCCGTGTTTTCAACCTCCTCTACCGACGGGCGCGTGTTCGCGTTCTTCACCGACGGGCGGTTATAGTACCAGTTTATAAACACTGCCGAGCCGAGAGCGAGAACGAGCGCCGCGGCGATTATCTGCCTTTTCCTGACGACCATAGATATCAGTCCTTTCGGGTTTCTTTTATTTGAACGGCGCGGTTACGCCGACATTTTTGTGATATATACGCGCGACGCGCTGATATCGAGCACGGCGGTTATCGCCTGAGTTATCTCCTGCCGCACGGCATCCGAGCCGCCGCCCTCGCAGACGACCGCAACGCCGCGTATTTTGGGCTGGATGAGCTTTATAATCATCCCGCCCTCGTTCCCGTCCGTCTCTATGAGGACATACTCCTTTTCGTTTGAAAAGTTTTCTTTTTCTATCGCGGTGCCGCCCGAGGTGTCGCTTTTTATCTTCTCATTCTTTGCGTAGACCTGCTCGGCGCCGCTGTCTAAGGTCACCATAACGCGGGTCTTGCCCGCTCCGTCTATCGATGAGACTATCTCCGTCAGCCGCTTTTCGATATCCTCGGCGTAGGTCTCCTGATTCTGCGCCGCAGTGACGCTCTCTTTTTTCTCCGCTTTCTTTCCGTCGGACGGTCGAAATTCGGAGATAACGAGCAGCAGCACTCCGAGCACTCCGACCGCGCAGAGCACCGCCAGCTTCTTGTCGGAAGTGAACGCGGACTTCAGTTTTTCAAAGGTCTGTTTGATATCCATAGCTTTCACTCCCGTTTCTTATGTCTATCACCGCGTCGCCCAGCAGCTTTTGCAGCCTCTCGACCGCCGCGTCGTTTATAACAGCTCCGCTCGGCAATATGATATTCGCCTTTTTTATAAATATGCCGCCGCTCTCGTCTATATCCGTCAAAAGATCGATTTCGCAGTCGGGATAGCCGCAGGACGAGAGTATTTCGAGCACACAGTCCTGCATCTGCTGCGCATAGGCGGCGGTAATACGGTAGTTCACCTCGTCGTTGAGCCCGCTCGGTATCAGCGCCTCGGTGTCGGACGAATCAAGAGAAAAATCCGTTTTTATCAGAGCGTTTGCAAGCGGAAAAACGAGGGCGCATATGACCGCAGCAGCTGCGACGCACCGCATTATTTTCTGCATATTCCCCTTTGGCACGAGCGCATATACGACCGACGAGAATATCGCCGCGGCGCACACGCCGAGCGCCCATTTTTTCAGTTCCTCCATGCTACGCACCCGCCTTCACCGAGATAACTATACCCGTCGATATAATAAAGAGAGCCACCGTAAAAATTATCGCCGCGTTTATTACCGTCAGCGCGGACGAGAGCGTTTCGAGCACCTCGCCGGAAGCGTCGTCGCCCATAGACGAGGACAGCACACCTAAAAGCTTCAAAAGCAGGATTCTCGCGGTAAGCTGCAGAATAACGGGCAGATCCATAAGCACAACGGCGATAACGCCGAACACTCCGACAGTGCTTTTGAGCAGCGCCACGCTGCCGATTATCGAGGAATACGCATCGCTCAGAGCGCCGCCGACTATAGGCACGGCGGAGCTGAGCGCGAGCTTTATGCCCTTGGAGGTCAGCGTGTCCGCGCTCCCGGCGAGCAGACTCTTGAGTCCCAGAACCGCCGAAAACGCCGCCGCGGCAAAAGACAGAACACCTATCGCAAGCTTTTTTATCATCTCGGCGAGCTTCGTGAGCTTTAACTCGGGGCTGAGCGACGCGGACACGCCGAAAGCCGAAAACGCGCCGCACAGAGGCATTATCACATTCCCCGCGGTCTGCGCCGCCGCCTGTGCCGCCGCCATGGCGAAGGAGCCGTAAGTCAGGGCGAGAGTGGGATTCCCGGCGGCCGTTATTATGCCCGCCAACACGGGAATGAGTGCGAGCATAAAGTCGGAGGTAGCTTTGACTGCGCTCACCCCTTGAGAGATAACCCCCGTAGACGAGGCGAACACGGTTATCGCAACCGCGCAGCCTATGACTGTATTGAGAGGCTCGGAGAAGTTTTCGGCGGCGGCAGTGCCCTTTATGAGTCCGACAAGAATGACAATACCCGCTATCAAAGCCATGTCCTTTATCGGCTTTGAAAAGCTTCCGCGCGCCATATCGCCGAGCATCGAAACGAGCTTTTTCGGCGAGGGCGAGATCAGAGATTGCCAATCGGCAATATCAATTCCCGCAGAATCAAGGCTGTCCTTTATATCATCCGGCAAGGTGTCGCCGAGCCTGTCTGCACCGCTCGACTCATAAAAGGACGAGTAATCATCCGTCGTCTCCTCCCCTACGGCGAAGCACACGGCGGCATTCAAAAAGAGCAGAATGAGCAGAGCCGCAAATACTTTTAAGCTTCTCATAAACTTCCCTCAGATATTTATAAGTTCTTTTGCAAGCCCGACCGCCGACCTTATAAGCGGCAGGGCGAGCGCGATTATCGCCGCCTTTGCCGCAAGCTCGGACGCGCCCGCCACGGCGGAGTTTCCGTTATCGCGGCAGATGTCGCCCGTAATCTGAGCCGCGACCGCAACGCCGAGCGCCTTTATCAGCACGGACACGCATTCATTGCCCGCAGAGCTCATATCGGCAAAAAAGTCGAGCTGCGAGATTATATTTTGCAAAACGCGCACCGCATAAGCCGCTATCACCGCGACTGCCGCTATCTGGACTATCGGCGCATATTCGGGGCGGTGCTGCTTTATCACGGCGCATATAACGCACACCGTAACCGCGAGCGCGGCGGTTTTCAGTATCTCCGTCATATCAGCCTCCGAGCAGTCCGCTCACGGCATCGAGCAGCTGCGAAAGATACGGCAGGAGCATTATCAGCACGGCGGCGATACCCGCAAGCACGGTTATCAGCGCATAGTCGTCGCGCCCCGCACGCGAGAGCACCTGACTCAGCACCGCCACGATTATACCGACCATTGCTATTTTTATAACTATTCCCGCTTCCATAGACGATGCACGGCGAACGCCGTTCCTTTCTTTTTTATACAGCTTTTATACAGCCGCTATCACGATGACCGCGCCCGCGAGCGCTCCGAGAGGCGGCAGAACCTTTGCGTATTTCTTTTTCTTCTCCCGCGCCCCCGACAGACGCAGCTCGAAGTCGGATATAAACATATCGCAGTTTGCAAGCTGACCCTCGAGCGCGGTAGTGCCGAGCGAACGCCCGAAGGAGACCAGGCGCGAGACATCGGACGGACCCAAGCCGACGGTATTTTCCCGCGCGGAAAGCGAATCGCTCCACGCCTGCGGAAACGGTTCGCTCAGGCAGAGCCGTTCGCACTCGGGGATAAACACAAGCTCTTTGAGCTCCGGAGTTGACGAAAGTATCTCAAGGACATCCCCGACCGGACAGCAGCAGCATTCGAGCTGAGTTCTCACAATGCGCAGCATTACGCATATTTTTTCAAGCTGGCTCACGCGAAGCGTCAGCATACGCGCCGCATATCCGCCCGCAAGGCACAGCGCGACAGCCGTCAACAAGGCTCCCGTCATTCGCATAAGAACGCTCCTTCAGGTCATATATTCCCTCAATCTCGCCGGGGGCTTCGCCGAGCATGACGAGCTTTGAAAACACGCCGGACGAGATAAGCTCCGACACGACGGGACGGCGGCGCAAGTCCTCGTTTTTGCCGACATGGACGCTGACAAGAAAGTTCACCCCGGAGCTCATTCCCTCCGAAATACGCTTCGCTTCGGACAGACTGCCTATCTCATCGCAAATAATCATCTGCGGCGAGAGCGTTCTCAGGGCGGTCAATATGCCGGCATCCTTGGGGTAGCCCGTCAACACATCGGAAAATCCGACGTCGCACTGCGGACAGCCGCCGCTTGAAGCGGCTATCTCTCCGCGCTCGTCAACGACCGCCACGCGAAAAAAATTGCCGCCGGAGGGTCCCGAAAGCCTGCGTGCAAGGTCGCGCAGGAGCGTCGTCTTGCCCGAGAGCGGCGGCCCCGCGATAATCGCCGATACCGCGCCGTTATTAAAGAGCCGCGTATATATTTCATCCGCAGCGCCCCTCACCTCATGGGCTATGCGCAGGTTGACGGACGAGATATCGCGAAACGCCTTCACCGTACCGTTTTCGGCCATGACCGCCGTGCCGCAAACTCCCGCCCTGTGGCCGTGCGCAAGGCTTATAAAGCCGCTCGCCGCGGCGGCGGAGTTCGAGTGGACGGAATAGCCGCACATACGCGAGAAGCTCGCTTGAAGCTCCGCAGGGCTCGCCGTAAGCGCGCCCGGCGAATACACCTCCCCCGTTCTGCCGCTCCCGTAAACGAACAGAGAGCCGCCGCGCGTGACTATCACAACGGGTCTTGCCGAGCGCAGGCGTATCTCGTAAGCGCTCTCCTTGACGCGGGGTTCAACCCCGACGAGAGCGGCGCGAAGCCGACTGTCGAGATAATTCGCCGCGCTGTCAAAAGAATCCGCCGCCTGCATAGCCTCGCCTCCGTTTCCCTAAATAATATGAAATCTTGTCCCCGGGTAGAACAGGAAAAAGGACATAAAAAAAGCACCCCGCAAAAATGCGGAGTGCTCAGTCTGTCGAAAAAGTCTGTCATTGCACGGACTCAAGGCTCCCCTGTGTAAGGGGAGCTGTCACGGCTAAGCCGTGACTGAGGGGTTGTTGTAATGAAAGTTCAAAATACTCAGCATTTTGAAAATTTTTCCATTATTCAGAACAATCCCTCCGGCGCTTCGCGCCACCTCCCTTTACACAAGGGAGGCTTTGATTTTTGCGAAACCACCAAAAATAGGTTTATCGGCACGCTCAGCACCCCGCAAAAATGCGGAGTGCTTTAAAAGCTATTCTGTTATCTCACCTCGAGGATATTGCCCGAACCGCTGAAAATATTGAAATACAGCATTTTTTCCTCGCCGTTTTCGATATATTTTATCTCGTAATTCCCCTCCTTGCGGCTGCCGACGCATTTGACGTCGAGGATTTTCGCGTCTGTGTCGTTAAAGGTCTCCTTGAGCACCTTCAGCTCCGCATCGCTGTATTCCTCGGCGTTGTCGGAGACGAAAAGCACGCGCCCGAAGAGGTTATTTATCTTTGCGAGCAGGAGCTTTTGCTCCCAGGTAAATTTAAGGTTATGGTCGCGCAGGAAGAAAACATCGGGGTCGTTGAGGAACGCCCTGCCGTTTAAATGGCGGCGGAACATACTGTTGTTTATAGCGTTCTGCGCGCTGGGCAGCTCGTTGTTTATCGACATGGAGTTATAGAACTTGCCGCCGTAAGTGAGATCGACATCACAGCTTATTCTGCACGCATCGACAACACCGAATGCGGGGCCGAGCGGCACTCCGCAGCCGAGGATGATTTTATCCCCAACGCACTCGCGCAAAAAGTCCATAGCCTCGCACATGATAGTGCCGCGGGTCTTGTTGTTGCGCGGAGTTCTGCACTGGCTGTAAAGGAAGTCGAGCTTCACCATATCGTAGCCCCAATCGTTGAGCACGGTGTCAAAGACATTTTTAAGATGTTCCCGCACCTCGGGGTTATAGATATCGAGCGTATATGCGCCGCCCCAGCCGATGCAGCCTATCTGAGGCTTGCCTTCGGGAGTGCGGATAATCCAGTCGGGATGCTCCTTCAATATGCGCGATTTTCCGCGCTGAACATTGAAGGGCGCAAGCCAAATACCCGCAAGGTAGCCCTCTCTGTGAACAGCGTCGGCGACGGTCTTCATGCCGTTGGGGAAGTCCTTGCCGTTGTAGTCGAGCCAATCTCCGACAAAGGTCTCATAGCCGTCGTCTATCTGGAAGATATTGACGCTGTCATGTGCCCGCGAAAGGCCCTTGAGGTCGCGCAGGATTATTTTTTCGTCTATCTTCTGGAAGTAGTTATACCAAGAGGTATAGCCGGTGAGCCTGTCTATGCGCTTCTTTTCGGGCAAACCCATGGCGGCGAAATATTTGTCGAACACCTCGTCATAGCTGCCGACAAAGCGGACAACGTCAAACATCTCGTAAGGCTCGCTCACGGTCAGCCCCTCGACATCCTTTTCCATGGAGAAGAAATGCTTATCCATATCGGAATAAAAAACAGTATATCCGTTTCTTTCGCTGAGCGAACCGAACAGCTCAAACTCATCCCCGCGGCGGAAATAGGTATATGTAAAGCTGTGGAAGAAGCCGGGACGGGATTTGTAGCGGGTGAAGGCGTAGTCGCCGGAGGTTATCGCCATATCCTTTACGGTTTTAGTTATACCCGCAAGCGAGGTCACGCCGGGATAGATATCCTCCGAGGACATCTCGGCGGAAGTCGTCCATGACTGATAGCCGTTGACAAAGAATTTTTCGTTTTCCTCATACTCGTGCCAGAACTCAAGCGCGGCGGATATAAGCGTTATCGGGCGCGAGGGAATAAGAGTCAGCTTGACGCCGCTCTCGTCGTTGACGCAAATGACCGAGAAGTGCGGACCCGAAAAACCGACCGTCTCATAAACCGCGCCGGCGAGAGAATATTTTAGTTTCAATACGGGCTTGTTCATCCTGATTCCTCCATACGGTATTTCTCTTTAAGCTTAGTTTATCATTTTGAGACGAAAAAAACAATAGGAGTCATCTAAATTGCGGGTATAAAAAAAGCGCCGCACTTAAACCGTGCGGTGCCGATATGTTATCCCTTTCGGGCTTGTTGTCCAGTTCCTGCGGCTGAGAGCCGCCGCTTAGTTACGCAGCCTTTCTTGCTACGGAGCTAAGTGCGAGAAGCATGAAGAGCTTGTGAAGGCTAAACTTCTTCTCTTTCTCAATCTCACCAAACAGGTCCTGTTCCATCTTGTAATACTGCATGTTCATCATATCTGTCAGTCCTTTCATTTGGTATGCTTTCATTATACTCACTTTACGCGATTTGTCAAGTGATTTTGCACAAACGAGTACACTCCGATTTGTGCAATTTCACCAAAGGAGCGACTTTTTCAATCTTGCCGGTTTAAATAATTGCATTTAGCTGCGTTAAATTCTTGTGTGCAGATTGCACAAATCAGGTGCGTTTGATTGTGGACTATAACGAAAACAATGCAGATTTTTGGAACTTTCTACAAAACAGCTCTCGAAAGTTTGTGAGAAATGACAATAAAAATATTTAAAAAGAGCTTCCGACGTATGCCGAAAGCTCTCTTTTCTGTTATTCCGAGGAAAAGGCTTAGATCTTGCCGGCCTTTTCGAGCTCTTTGTAGTTTCTTCTGATCTTGAGAGTGGTGGTCTTCGGGAACTCCTCGGCGCGGAAGTCGAGTCTGTCGATGTTCTTCCATCTGGGCATATCGCGGTTGAACTGGTTGACAGCGTCCTTGATGAGCTGATCCGCTTCCTTGCCGTAGTCCTCGTAGTAGGGATAAACCTCTGCGACGATCTTGTTGCCCTCCTGGCTGACAAGAATCTCATGGATGGCATGGCAGCGCTGAGAAAGCTTATCCTCAAGCTCCTCGGGGGATACGTTCTTACCGTTGTTGGTGATGATGAGGTTCTTCTTACGGCCGACGAAGAACAGGAAGCCGTCCTCATCGATTCTGCCGTAGTCGCCCGTCTTGAACCAGCCGTTATCGAATGCCTCGGCGGTAGCCTCGGGATCCTTGTAGTAGCCTCTCATGACGTTGGAGCCGCGGACATATATCTCGCCGACGCCGTCCTCATCGGGATCGTTTATCTTTATCTCGTTGCACGGAAGCGGTCTGCCGACACTGCCGGACTTATGATTTTCCATGGTGTTGGTGGTAACTCCGGGCGAACACTCGGTTATGCCGTAGCCGTTAAGAACCTGTATACCGAGGTCATAGAGACCCTGCTCATACTCGGGGTCAAGCGCAGCGCCGCCGACGACGATGAACTGAAGTCTTCCGCCGAGCTGCTCATGAACCTGAGCGAACAACTTGCGGCGGACGTCGATGCCGAACTTGAGAAGGAAGCGGCTTATCCTGATGCCCTTCTTGAGGACTTCCTCTCTGCCGGTCTTTCTCGCGGTCTTCCAGACGCGCTTATAGATAGTCTCGACAACCAGCGGAACGCCGGAGAAATTCTGAGGATGATGGGTCTGGAAATCCCTGACGAGGTTCTTTATATCCACGCAGATATAGCCGTAGGTGATGATGATGAACGCGGCAAAGATAGTCGCAACCCATGAGAAGGTGTGGTTAAGCGGCAGGAAACCGACGGAGTTTCCGCCCTGGAAGCACTTGCAGGAGGAGGTGACAACAGAAGCGAGGTTGCCATGAGTGAGCATAACGCCCTTGCTCTTGCCGGTGGTGCCGGAGGTGAAAACGATGGTTGCGAGGTCATCGGGAGATACGACGACATCCTTATACTCGGTGTAGCCGTCCGCAAGGAGCTTCTCGCCCTCATCGATGTACTTCTGGAAATCGGGGATATAGAGATATGTGTCCATGGGAGCGCCTATCTCTTTTATCTTCTCGACTGTCGGAGCATAGTACTCGGAATAGAAGATAGCCTTGCACTCACTCTCATTGAGCTGAACGGCAAGATCCTCTGCGGGGAGCTTGGGGTCAAGCGGAACGCTGACTATCTTACCGAGAAGATTCGCAAAAAACGCGATTATCCACTCATAGGAGTTCTCGCCGATGATGGAGACGTTGCAGTCCTTGATGCCGTGGGCAAACATATATGTGCCCAGGCAGTTGATATCGTGCCAAACGTCGTTAAAGGTTTTGGTGATGAACGGATCGTCCTTTGTGCCGTTCACGTTGTCAAACATAAAGAGGGGCTGATCCTTTCCCTCGCCGACGCCGTGGATGACAAGCTCCTTTATGGTCTTGACATCGGGCACATCATAGTATACGTCCTTGTACTTCTTTTTCATTTTTTTGATTCCTTCCCTCATATTTTATTTTCTCTGGTCTTGAACTCCGTACCCCTTACAGAGTTCTCTCAAAACATAATTTTATATGATTGCAGAGCATTCTTTTTTACCATAGCGAAATTAATAAATATTTGCATTAGTTTAGAAAAAGTTTATAATTTATAATTTATATTAAAAAGCCAAAAAGCCGGACGAATCAGCTTCACTGATCGCGTCCGGTCGATGCGTTTTGCACTTCTTCTTTTTTTGCTTTTTCTTTCGAGGATTTGCCGAGCTTTTTGTATGCAAAGAACTTGTTTGTCACAAAGTTAAACGGCGTTACTATAACCGCGACTATGCACGGGGCGATATACTCCGCGAGCTTTCTGTCGGTCATATCGACGCCCGACTGCCTTATGGCCTCGCCCAACGACCTTACGCCCTCCTCGAGGTTCAATACGTCAAGGAAGAGCCAGGTGAGCAAGGTTGTCAAAAACAGTCCCGAGAAAGCATACACAACATAGAGTCTGAGCAGAACCTGCCAGCCCTTGACTCCCTCATCGCGTTCAAAGACAAGCCTGCTGTTAATCAGATATGACGAGAGCACACTGAACACGAAACCCACAAGAGTCGCAAGCACATAGTGACCCCCGACAAAAACAACGGCGGCATACGCAACATAGTTGACTATCGCGTTTATACTGCCGACGACGATGAATTTCAGGTATTGAATAACTGCATTATTACTCTTTTTCTTCACCTTTCCGCCTCCCCTGCGAATATCAAGAAGATGATAACATATAAGTACAATCTTTTCAATATCAAAAAACAGATTGGCTCTGAATCCCCTGCTGTTTTCATTCTCTATTGTTAAATCTTTCTTAAGTTCATAAAAGGAACAAAATACAATTATACTTATACTAAAATAACAGCATATTAAGGTGGGACAGGCTGCAAACAGACGGCCGCCGCCATGGGATGGAGATGCAAGGAAAATATGAAAATCAAACCGCTCAGCCGCCTTATGACCGACTTCGGCGGCTTCCTGGGTCTTGCGGAGCACGTCAAGCTCGGGATTTACGCAAAAAACGCCGTTAAGGTTCAGGAGCACATTGTCAAGAAGCTCATGCGCGACAACAAGAACACCGTATACGGCAGGGCGCACAATTTCAAGGACGTTCACTCCGTTGCGGACTATCAGGCAAAGGTTCCTCTCTCGCGCTACAAGGACTACGAGGAATATATCGACCGCATGGTTGAAACCGGCGAAAGAAATCTTATAACCAGATACCGCATACACAGATACGCCGAGTCCTCCGGCAGCATCGGCAAACCGAAGCTCGTTCCCCTCGCCGCAAGGTCGCTGTGGAACTGCCAATGCTTCAGCTTCTCGGCTCCCGTCGGCTGCGCCGTCAAGTGGTTCCACGCGCACGGCAAGCGTCTGCCTCCTCAGAAGGGTATGCTGACGCTCGAGATAACGCCCCACCGCCTTCCCAACGGAAAGACCTGCAGCTGCCTTTCCGGTATCCCGATGATGTACTTAAAGCCCATAGTCAGCTCCTTTGTCACCTCTCCCCCGGAGATAATGTTCCCGGAGGATCCGAGCAGAACGGATATGCAGTATTTCAAGCTGCGTTTCGCGCTGATGGACAGAGATGTAAGCTACCTGAGCACAATGATAATAACCGTTCTCGAGTCGATGATGCATTATCTTGAGGACAACTGGGAGATGCTCTGCGACGATATTGAGCACGGCACGATAAACGAGAGCATCGCGTGCCCGCCCCAGGTAAAAGAAAAGCTCATGAAGCGCATTAAGCCCATGCCCGGCCGCGCCGCCGAGCTTCGCAGCGAATTTGAAAAGGGCTTTGACACTCCGATAGTCCCCCGAATCTGGAAGAACTGCTGCTGGATGTTCGGCATGGGCGCAGGCTCGCTCGAGGTATACTCGAAGAAGCTGGGCCGTTACACGGGAAATCTCCCGATTCACAACATGGGCTACGGCGCTTCCGAGGATCTGGTTGCAGTGCCGATAGAGCTCAACTCAAACGACTGCGTAATTCTTCCTCACAACGGCTTCTTTGAGTTCCTTCCCGTCGGTGCGCCCGAGGGCACCCGCCCGCTCACCATAAGCGAAGTAAAGCCCGGCGAGGAATATGAGATAATCATCACAAACCTCTCCGGTCTCTACCGCTACCGCATTGACGATGTCGTTGAAATCACCGGCTTCTATAAGCAGTCTCCGACGGTAATGTTCAAGTACAGACTCAACCAGGTGCTTAACATCGGCGGAGAAAAGACCGACCAGAGCATGGTTGACTGGGCGGTTGAGCAGATGTGCGACCGTTTCGGCACAGTCTCCGTCGGACACAGCGTTTATCCCGACACCGAGACGACTACTCCCGGCCACTATGTCCTCTTCGTTGAGACCGAGGACGAAATCGACCCCGCAAGACGTCAGGAGTTCGCGGCGGTATTTGACGAAAAGCTCAGCGATTCGAACCTCTTCATCGGCGATGCCTGGCACGAAAAGACCCTCGGCAAGACCGAGCTTCACTTCGTCAAGAAGGGCACTTATCACCAGTATCTCGAGATGAAGAAGAACGAGGGCGCGAACCTCAACCAGCTCAAGCCCGTTGTCCTGCTCAACACTCAGGACAAGCGCGACTTCTTCTGGAAAAACGTCACCGACTGACGGTAATTCAATAAAAAGCTTGCAGCCGCAACGGGTGAACTGTTGCGGCTGATTTTTTGTGCCGCATGCAGATTGGGATTTGTGGCGGCACACAGCCGTAATTGACCCCAAAAATCCCAATTTGTACACTTCTTCCTATCACGCAAACGCAAACCGGTCACGGCGGAAAAATTGCCGTGGCCGGTTAGTTTAAATATTTGTCTACGGCTGTTTTTAAAAAAGCCGTTTAGTTTAACGGTTATTTTACTTGAGCATACCGTGCTCTTTAGCGTACTCGCAGTATGCCTCGAGGCTGCGCCGTCTGGCTTCGCTGAGGGTCGAGCCGCATCTTGTTGCGGTGGTCATCGGGACGCCCTGCAGACCGACGAGGTATTTTGCGCTCGCGTTGAAGCCGCTGTCTATGGCGTTGTCGAGCAGGATTATCTCATTGAAGGTCTCGCGCGCTTTGGCTATGTTCTTCTCGACGAAGAACTCATCGTACATCTTGCGGAACAGATTTGCGCCGCAGGAGGTCGGAGTAGCGCAAACGCCGCGCGCGCCCGCCATATATGCATCAAAGAGCAGCGGTATGTTCGCCTGAAGGACTGCCGAATCGCCCTGAACGGCTATCTTGTCTTTTATGCCCGCCATGGTGCAGGTGGTATCCTTTATTCCGTGAAATCTGCCTGTCTTTACAAGCTCGCCGTATGCCTTGCCGGATATATTGCACGGCTGCATTCCGGGGAACTCATAGAGGATTATGGGCAGAGTGGTATATTCCGCAAGCTCGCTGAGATATCCTACAAGCCTCTCGTCGTTGTCAGCATAGCCTTTGGAGACGAAAACAAGTCCGTCGACTCCGGTCTGCTCCATGCGCTTGACCTCTTCGACCTGCATATGCCATGCAGGCTCAAGGTTTGCGGTGGCTATAACCTCCGTGTCGCCGGAGTACTTTGCGGCGATTGTCGCGCACTTGACCCTCTCCTCGGGAGTGAGCTTCGTCATCTCGGAGCTGCCGCAGACTGAGAACAGGTGATGCGACCCGCGCTCGACCTGCCACTCGACGTATTGCGCATAGACGTCGTAATCTATCGACTTATCCTCCTTGAACGGAGTGAGCAGGAGCGAATACACTCCTCGGTAGCTCTCGGGCTTATCAGTAAACATTTTTTCCACCTTCCGGATATGATTCTTTTCTGACACCGCTATCTTACTCCACAATATATAAAAATGCAATAGAAAAATCACTCTTTTTTGTATTTGCTCTTGAAAAAAATGCACATTCCGATATAATTATTGTTGGTATTTGTGCCAATGCACGGCTTAATTTTTATAAAAGGAGCAGATAAATGAAAAAGCGCAACACGGTATGCCGCCTCGGTAAGTTTCCGCAGCTGACGAGGACGGTGTTCACCTCCGCCGACGGGCTTGCGTCGGATAACATAACCGCACTCTGCTACGGCGCGGACGGGAGTCTCTATGTAGGAACCGACAGAGGACTTTCGAAAATAAACGGAGATAAAATAACGGCAGTGGATATAGGCATTGAGGACGCGGCGATATCCATGCTCTTCTGCGCTGACGACGGACATATTTTTGTCGGCACGGGCAAGACACTCGTTGAATTAAACGGAAAGAAGCGCGTCTCGTCCCGCGAGTTCTCGTCCGAAACGGTCGCCATGAGACAGGATTGCGACCGTGTAACTTGGATACTTACAGAGACGGTGCTCTACCGCTTTCCGCATGGCGCTGAAGATCACGATCTCAAAATCGGCGTGCCCGGCAAGGGCAGTTGCATAGCCGTCTGCGGCAACAACAAGGTCTATGTCGGAACGGAGAGCGACGGACTTCACGCGCTCGTCGGCAAGCGCTGGCACTGGTCCGAGCTCATGGAGGGCGTGACCGGGATACTCAGCGACAATATATCCTGCCTTGACATCGACCCCGCAGGCGACGTCTGGATAGGCACGGATAAGGGAGTGTGCGTCTACGACGACAACAGCTATTGGCTCGACGGCTCGAAGATAGCCGCTCTTCCGAAGGGCGAGATAACCGGTATGGCTACCGACAGCGAGGGCAGAAGATACTTCACTACCTCCTGCGGGCTCATCATCCTCCATAACGGCAAGCTCTCCTATTACGGCTACAAGCGCTGGCTGCCCGATATGCACGCGACGGGGATTGTCCTCTCGCCGGACGGCGGCTTCTGCGTCTCCACCGCCTCGGGCGGCATAAGCGTTTTCAAGACAGAGCTGATGACACTCGAAGAGAAGGCGAAGCGCCTTCGCGCATTCAGCGAAAAATACAATGTCCGCAAGGACGGCTTTGTCCTCGAGCGCGCACTCGAGCATGAGGGCGTTGTGTCCGAGGACGAGGGCTATGTCTGCACGGGCGACAACGACGGGCTCTGGACGGGGCTCTATCTCGGCGCGCTGTGCTTTGAATATGCCTGCACAAAAGACCCCGAGGTTCGCGCCGCGGCTCACCGCTCGCTACTCGCCATGATAAAGCTCACGGAAATAACGGGCATTGAGGGCTTCACCGCCCGCGCGATAAGATACAGCGACGAAGCGGGCTACGGCACGGGCGTGCGCCATGAGTGGCACCACACCGCCGACAAGGACGGCAACGAGCTTGAGTGGCTCGGCGAGACCTCGTCCGATGAGATGGTGGGGCACTTCTACGCATATTCGAACTACTTTGATCTCGTCGCGGACGACGAGGAGAAAAAGCTGATAGCATCGGTCGTCAAGAAAATACTCGACCATATTCTCGACAATAAGTTCAGGCTCGTCGATACCGACGGCGTGCCGACAACATGGGCAAATTGGGACCCCGACCTGCTCAACAACGACCACAAGTGGATATATGAAAAGGGCACGAACTCGCTTCAGATTCTGACCTTCCTCAAAGCGGGATACCACATGACCGGCGAACAAAGATACGAGGACGCATTCGAGTATCTTATCAAAGACAAGCATTTCGCCATGAATCTCATGCAGTATAAAATACTCGACGGGCACCTGCTTCATATAGATGATAACCACGATTTTCTCATGATATCGCTACTCATGCGCTATGTCGAAGACCCGAAGCTGCGCTCCGTATTCGCCATGGGACTGACGCACCACTGGGACGACGAAAAGGCCGAGCGCAACGCGTTCTTTAACTTCGTCTACGGCGCGTGCACGGGCGAGCAGTGCGACATCGAGGCCTCGGTAGACGAGCTCGCCGACTACCCGATGGATCAGGTTCTCTGGACGCTCTACAACAGCTGGCGCGACCTCGACTGGGATATGCGCCCGACGGAGGTCGGCATGATTCCGCAGCTATGCAGTCCGCTCCCGGCGCACGAGAGGAGAATAATCGGCTACGACAGCAACCGCTTTATCGCGGACTCCGGCATAGCGGGCGAGGCTGAGCGACTGTTCACAAAGTCCGACGACCCGACGGCATTTACGATGTTCCCCGGCACGGGCGACGACCACGGTATGTACCTTTCGGCCTGCACGAACTACACCCACCCCTACTGGTTTGCGCGCTATCACGGGCTCATCGAAGAGGCGGAATAAAATGAAAAATGAGCTCCCGGGATACTGTCGGGAGCTTGCAAAAAAAGTAACTCCTGCCCGCGGTTTCGCCGTTGGCAGGAGCTTTGTATTTGATAAAATGCGGGGCATCGCAATGCCGAGTGTCCGTAAAACGTATTCAGCCCCGCCGACGTCAAAGTGGCGTCAAATCTCCGACCCCTAGAAAGCAAGCCTTTCCGTAAATTCCTTGTAGAGGCGGGCTTTGCTCGCCTGTTGTAATCACCGCATAACCCGCGGACGGATGATATCTGCCCCGACACGGTTCAATATATGTTAGCCGCTGTATTTTTGTGGGGAACAAAGTTCGCCCCTACGGTGTATCAGTTACAGCCGCTCTGCAAATCCCGATTTACCGAGCCGATAAAGGGAACACTTTTATACACCTTTCAATAACATAAAAAGCGACCTATTAGCTATAGGTCGTTTTTATGTCTTGCGAACACCCCGCAAAATTTCGGCTTTCTTTGCTATATTCAACTCGTTTTCGCGTTTATTCAAGCTTTCCGTGCTCGTTCAGGAAGTCCTCGACGAGCTGCGCCGCATATGCGACAAGCTCGGGGCACGGGCGCTTTTTATAGTCCGCGGTATTTCTGTCCTCGGGATTCGGGCCGGGCTGAGTTTTCACTCCCGCGAGCAGCTCGCGGCAGATTATAGAACCCTCGCTCTCTTTAAACTTGTCCGCAAGGGCGCGGACATATGAATAGAGCTCTTTCTTTGCCTGCGCGTCGTCGGGCTCGTCGTAGCCGAAGAACAGCCCGAGAACCATAAACATTCCGCTCACTCCGCCGCAGACCTCGCGCATTCTGCCCATTCCTCCGCCGAACGGAGAGGCGAATCTCAGTGCGGTTTTCATATCGAGCCCCGCATCCTCCGCAAACGCGCCGAACACCGCCTGGGAGCAGTTGTACCCGTCGTTAAAAAGCTCGCGCGCCTTATCCGCATGACCTGTTTTCATTCAAAGCTCTCCCTTATTTGGCGTTCTTGTCGCCCTTGTATGTGTCGTTCACCTTCTGCCTTGCGTCTCTGACTTCGTTTATGCTCATAACAAGAGCCTTGTCCGCGTTGCGCAGGACGCTGTCGGCAAAGTTGCTCGCGGCCTCGCGGATATCCGCGGACCATTTCTTCGCCCTCGCAAGAGTCTCGTTGGATTCCGCGGTAGCTTTCTTGACTATATCGTCGGCCTGGCGGGTGGCGTTGGCAAGCATCTCCTCGGCTCGCGCTATCGCGGCGTTGACGCGCTCGGTTGCCTCGTTTTGGGAGTTGACCTTGAGCTGGGACGCATATGCGCGCGCCTGAGCGGTTATCTCGTTCTCGTCAAGGAGCTTGTTGGCGGTCTGCTGAGCCTTTTCGACTATCTCCGCCGCATCGGAGTTCGCTTTTGCAACGGTCTGCTCGGCGATTTTGTTTGCATTGTCAACGGTTTTCTGTGCATTTGCGTTGGCGGCGGAAATCACCTGCTCGCTCTTCGCCTCGGTATTTTCAACAAGAATGCGTGCTTTTTCCTGGGCGCGGGCAACCGATTCGGCAGCGTCGCTCTTCGCCTTTTCGATTATCTCGTTGCGGTTGGCGGTTATCGATTTCGCCTGGTCAACCTCCTCCGGGATTATCTCGCGCAGATGCTCGACGCATTCGCGGATTTCCTCAGCGTTGACCGCGGTTTTCTTGGAAAGCGTTATCTTTGTTCCGCTGTCAAGAATATTTTCTATCTGCTCCAAAAGGGAATCTATGTTCATTTCAAAGCGCTCCTCTCTCTTATTCTTTTCACAATATCGTCATGTACCTCGGAAGGGACAAAGTCGCTGATATCCCCGCCGAACTCGCACACCTGCTTGACAACGGATGAGGAGAGGTACATATAATCCGAATTGGCGGTTATGAAAACCGTCTCGATATTCGGATTCAATTTCTTATTTGTCAGCGCTTGCTGGAACTCGTAGTCGAAGTCCGAGACGGCTCGCAGACCCTTGACTATCGCAACCGCGCCCTTTTCCTGGGCATAGGCGGCGAGAAGTCCCTCATGCATATCGACCGCCACATTGTCGAGATCCTTGACACAGCGGTTCAAAAGCTCCACGCGCTCAATTGCGCTGAAATATACGTTGGGCTTATGATAATTGTGCATGACGACGACTATCACCTTGTCGAACATACTCGCCGTGCGTCTGATTATATCGAGATGACCTTTTGTGACGGGGTCGAAGCTGCCGGGACATATGGCTATTTTCATGCGTCCTTGCCCTCCTTGCGGTAAACGGTGATTTTTATCTTGCCGTAGCGGTAGCTGCGATAGAGCTTCAGCTCGCCGAAGCTCTCGGGCAGCTCCGAATCGACGGGAGTCTCGCAAACAGCGCAGCCGCCGTCGGCCACTGCGTCCGAGAGCAGCTTCATGGAATCGGCAACGAGCGAGCTCGCATACGGCGGGTCGATGAAAACGATATCAAATCTGTCTTTGGTCAACTTCAAAAACGAGAGCGCGTCGGTCTGGATGACCTTTGCGCGGTCGCCGAGCTTCGTATGCTCGAGATTGTACTTGACCATGGCAAGGGAGTCCTTTGACATATCGACGAAGGTCGCCGAATCGGCGCCTCGGCTGAGCGCCTCAATGCCGAGCTGGCCCGAGCCTGCGAACAGGTCCAATACTCTTCTTCCCTCTATCTCAAACTGGATTATGCTGAAAACGGCCTCTTTGACGCGGTCGGTGGTCGGACGGACATCCTCGCCCTCGAGCGTCCGCAAAACCCTGCCGCGTGCCGTGCCTGTTATAACTCTCATTTCATCAGTTCCTTTATATCGCATTTATCTGTTCAAACTGCGGTGTTCTACAGTATCATACATATTATTACATTTATCCGCGTCCGTGTCAAGATTCCGGATGCAGAGCGTCATATATAGTTTGCGCCGTGGAGTCGGATATTCCGGACACTTTTTTAAGCTCCTCAACTCCCGCGTTTCTTATGGCGGTCACGGTCTTGAAATACCGAAGCAGCGCCTTCGCGCGCGCCGGTCCGACGCCGGGGATATCGGTGAGCGTGCTCGAGAGCGCGGAGGCCTTGTGCTTTTGTCTGTGATAGGTCACGGCGAAGCGGTGAACCTCCTCCTGAATCTCCGAAACGAGCGTGAACGCGCGGCGCTTTGATGTGAAGGCTATCTCGCCGCCCGACTTCGCTATTGCGCGCGTGCGGTGGCTCCCGTCCTTGACCATGCCGAAGAGCGGAATATTTTCGAGCCCGTGCTTTTTGAGTATCGGCTCAACGGCGGATACCTGCCCTCTGCCGCCGTCCAACAAAATGAGGTCGGGCAGACGGCCGAAGCCCTCGCCGCTCTCCTTCTCTTCCTCGTATCTCGCGAAACGGCGGTCAAGCACCTCCGCCATTGAGGCGTAGTCGTCCTGACCGGTGAAGCCGTTTATTTTAAATCGGCGGTAGCCGCGCCTGTAAGGCTCGCCGTTTCTGAAAACTATCATTCCCGCGACGTTGTCGCTGCCGGCGGTGTGCGAAATATCATATGATTCTATGAACTCCGGCGCGGCAGGCAATCCCAGCATACCCGCAAGCTCGTCGAGCGCGGCGGTCTTTCTGCCGGCGGTGCCGGTCAGCGGAGTGAGATACTGCGCGGCATTCGAGCGGCACATCTCAAAAAGCTTCTTCTGTTCGCCCGCTGTGCTGTGGGATATGATAACCTTTTTGCCTTTCTTTTCGCTGAGCCAGCGCTCGAGCAGTTCACTGTCCGCAACCTCGCCCTCGACCGACACGCGGCGCGGCACAAAGTCCCTTATCATATAGAAGCTGCGCATGAGCTCCGCCATAGCCTCCGCCGCATCCTCGGGCACGTCTGTTATGAAGTTCTCGCTGTCGTAGAGCCGCCCGTCCGCAAAGCGGAGCACCGACAGGCACGCCTTGCCCGACGACGCGGCGCCCGTGACGAGGGCGAACACATCCTGCTCCCTGATGTCGGCGGACATGACCTTCTGCTTGCCGCCGAGCCTTTTTATCGCGGCTATCCTGTCGCGCAGACGCGCCGCCTTCTCAAATTCGAGATTTTCCGCCGCCTGCTCCATTCGGCTCTGAAGATCCGCGAGCGCGGCGGTTCCGCCCTCCTTTATAAATGCGAGAGCGTCCTCTACCGCTTCGTCATACTGCGAAAACGGCACCTTGCCGCTGCACACGCCGCTGCACTGCCCGATAAAGAAATTCAGGCACGGACGGCTCTTTCCGAAGTCACGCGGAAAAACCTTGTTGCACTGCGGCAGGCGGAATATCTTCTTCGCCTCGTCCACGGTATTGCGCGCGGCGAACGAGCTCATATACGGACCGATATACTTCGCGCCGTCGTCCTCGCGCTGGAGCACGGCATATATGTTGCGCCACTTTTCGGGCGTGACTTTTATATATGAATAGCCCTTGTCGTCTTTTAAAAGAATATTGTACTTCGGAGAATGCTGTTTTATCAGGCTGCACTCGAGCACGAGCGCTTCAAACTCGCTGTCGGTGAGGATGACATCGAAATCGTCGACATTCTCGACCATTTTGCGTACCTTGAGGCTGTGGTTATGCTCCGAGCCGAAATATTGGCTGACGCGGTTTTTGAGCGCCTTTGCCTTGCCGACATATATTATCTCCGAGCTGCTGTTTTTCATCAGATATACGCCCGGAGTCAGCGGGAGCTGCATGGCCTTTTTGCGAAGCTCTTTGATTTTCGGATTCATTCTCTCACCTGCCCTTGAATACATCTGCTAATATATTGAATATTATACTACAAAAAGCCCTCGGCGAACAGGGGCGCGGAAAAAATTATATTTTGGGTCATCTTTTTGCAACAATTTGTTGATATTATCGGAATAAGGAATAGATTTCAACGGAAAGGAATATGTAAAAAATGAAAACTATCGGAAATATTATCTGGTTTATCTGCGGCGGCTTTCTGGCGGCTCTGATGTGGCTTATGAGCGGTGTGCTCTGCTATATCACCGTTGTCGGCATACCGCTTGGCAAGCAGTGCTTTAAATTTGCGCGTCTGTCCGCCGCTCCGTTCGGCAAGGACATAAAATTCGGCGGCGGTGCTCCGAGCTTTATTGCGAACCTGCTGTGGATTTTGTTGCTCGGCTGGGAGAACGCAGTATACTGCGCAACGATGGGGATAGTCTGCTGCTGCACGATAATAGGCATCCCGCTCGGGCTCCAGTATTTCAAATTCGCAAAGCTCGCATTCATGCCCTTCGGCTCTGAGGTGGTCAACTGCTGATTTATGAAAAAACTAAAGGTAAAAAGAATACTCGTTATCTGCCTTGCGCTTGTCGCGGCGGCTGCCTTGGCGGCGGGTGTCGTCTTAAACGGTATGCGCGTTGACGTCTGCCTCGACCCCGGTCACGGCGGTCACGATTCGGGCGCGGAATATGAGGGCAGGCTCGAAAAGGACGACAATCTCGAGCTTGCGCTGGCGGTCGAAAAGGAACTGAAAGCGCGCGGAGTAAAGGTCTGCATGACGCGCGAAGACGATACGTTCATATCCCTCTCGGGACGGTGCAGAAAAGCAAATCTCCGCCGAGCGAAGCTCTTTGTTGCGCTCCACCGCAACAGCGCGGAGAACGCGCACGGGGTTGAAATATGGATACATTCGGACGCGCCGCAAAAAGACACCGCTCTCGCGCAGAACATCTGCGACGCGCTCTCGAGAGCCGGAATATCCGAAAACAGAGGGGTGAAATCCGGATTCGCCCGTGAGGACGGGAAGAACTATTTCGTCAACAGCCGCACGAATATGCCGAGCTGCCTCGCCGAGATAGGCTTCATAACCGATGACGGCGACAACCGCCTGTTTGACGACAATCTCGACGCCTACGCCCAGGCGATAGCGGACGGGATAGCAAAGACGCTCAACGGGACATAAAAATCGTCGCTCCCAAAAAGCTAAGTATTCATAAAAAGTTTCAGTCCCGACAGTAATGTCTGCCGGGACTTTTCTTGCATATGCTGAAGCCGTGTGATATGATTGAATGGATTGATAAGTTGGGATTTGCCTATGGAAATGCGGACGATAAACGGATATCGTAATATTATAAATTTGCACAATCGTGTAGGGGCAAATATCATTCGCCCGCGAAATTTGTACCGCTCTACCGGCACGCACCCTGCAAATCCCAATTTATTAAATTCTATTTTTTCAAAGGAGAGACCCATGCTGTTTCTGACAGAGGCAAATGAAAAATATATAGACGAATTAGAACGGTTCAAGAATGAGGTGCTGATTTGCGATAGAGATAATAAGGATCAATTCGCGGGCTGCATGGGTCTGCGGGATTGCAGTAACGTGAAAGAATGGATCGATATATGTAATCTCAGAAAAAGTGCAGAGACATGTGAACAAGCAGGAACGCCGGTTCCGTCAACAACCTATTTCGCTATCAGAGAAAGCGACAATAAACTTGTCGGCGTGATCGACTTGCGTCATCACATCGATCATCCGATTCTCGGGACTTGGGGCGGTCATTGCGGATATTCCGTAAGACCATCCGAGCGCGGAAAAGGTTACGCAAAGGAGATGCTCGGATTAAATATTCAAAATGCCAAAAGAATGGGGATACAAAAACTTCTTGTGGTATGTAGCTAAAATATCTCAATTGAAAAATATGCTTGCCAATGGCGGAGTTTTTGAAAGTAACATTAAAATAGGCAGATACATGATGAAAAGATATCGGATTAATGCAGACCGACAAACTCCCGGCTTGTCATCCCCGCTCCGCCCGTAAAGCAGCAAACCGACCGCGACGATTTTTTCCGCCACGGCCGGTTTTACTGTCACAATTCATTTGTAAATCCCCGCTCGTTCGGGCGCGGGTAAAGCTCATCACCGTTTCGGCTTACAGCACATAGAAAATTATGCAGAAGAAGTGCGCGAGGCTGCCAAGAATGACAAAAATATGGAAAACCGAGTGCATATAGCGGCGCTTTACGCCGAGTCCGTAGAGTATCGCGCCGAACGTGTAGAGCACGCCGCCCGCGACAAGCAGTATAAAGCCCACGAGCCCCAACGCGCGATAAGTCGTCACGACGGCAAAGATTATGCACCAACCCATGCCGATGTAGCATATCATCGAAAATACGCGGAATTTTCTGAGGTCTATCGCCGTCAGAGTTATAGCTACCGCCGCAAGAGCCCATACAACACCGAAAACCGTCCAGCCGACCGCCTTGCTGACTTTTGTCAGCGCGCAGACCGCTATGGGCGTGTAGGTTCCGACTATCAAAAAGTAGACCGTGCAATGGTCAATGACCTGAAGCACTTTTTTCGCGTAGCTGCGCGGAACGCCGTGGTAGACGCTCGACATGGTGTAGAGCATTATCATAGACAGCCCGTAGACTATCGAGGTTATGACGCCCGCTATGTTTTTGTGTATCGCCGCGACCGTTACACAGGCTACTAAAATAACTACCGCAAGTCCGCCGCCGACTATGTGCGTGACCATATTGAAAATCTCTTCTCCCCGTGTGTAGTCGGGCAATTTTCTGTCTTTTAACGGTGTTCTTTGCATAAAAATCATCCTCCGAGTACAAAAATGTACTTTAGTACAATTTGTTATAATTATACCACCGAAAGCTGTTTTTTATACTTTCAAGAGAATCAATCCGTGAATTTTCTGTGAATTATTCAACACATTTGCAGCTTATGACGCAATTCCCGCTTTCTTGAGATTTTCCAAATGTTCCTCATATGTATCGGCGTAATAGTATTTTGCACTCGAGTCGTGGCAAAAATAAAGATAATTCACATCGGCCGGATCGAGCGCCGCATTTATCGTGCGAGCGCCGGGATTGCATATCGGGCCTGCGGGCAGCCCCTTGCATTTATACATATTGTAGAGGCTGTTGTAGCGGTTGACGTCGCCGGAAATATAGGGCTTGACGCTGCGCTCGATATAGTAGATGCCCGAGTCCATTTGCAGCTGCTTCCCCGCCTCGAGGCGGTTATATATGACGGCGGCTATCTTTCTGACCTCGTTGGGGTTCGCGCCCTCCTTTTCTATTATCGAGGCGACGGTCAGAATCTGATCCATGGAATAGCCCATGGCGCGGGCTTTTGCCCTGTCCTGCGAGGTTATGTATTTTTCGCCCACGCGCAGGAAACGCCCTATCGCGTCCTGCGGCTTCTCGTTTTTATAGAAGTCATAGGTATTCGGGAAGAGGTAGCCCTCGAGCTTGAACGCCCTTGTGTTTGACGGCCTTGCTGCTATGAGCGGATAGTAGCTGTAGTCATAGCTCTCGGCGGTCTTCATCAAATCGTCGAATGAGCATACACCGTTTGCCTCTAACTTTTTGAATATCTGCGTGAGCGTCATACCCTCGGTTATCGTGACGCGCACGGTTTCGCGCTGACCCGAGCCGCCGGCCGGGTTTTCCGGCTCTTGAACATCAACATTGTTGTTCGCCGCACCCGAATTTTTTGTCTCACCGCTCTGTGCGGGTGTGTCGCTGCCGTTCGGGACGGCAACCGTCTGTGTCGTGCCGTCGGCGGCAATAACGGTGATTTGCGTATCCGCCTCGGCGCCGTCCTCGGTCGTTTCGTCAACCGCAGCCTTCGAGCACGCCGAAAATGACACTGCAAGCAACAGCGCAAAAACAGCGCAAAGTATATTTTTGAGCTTCTTCATTTCAACATCTCCCCTGAATATTTCGGCAATATTATAGTATCTTCGCGCGGTGTTGTCAAATCGTGCGGCAAGTGATATAATACGTCGGTATGTGTCTTTTGGGGGAATGTAAATGTTAGTGCGTGACAAAAAATTTTACCGCGACTTCTTCACAATGACTATGACGATAGCCCTGCAAAATCTCATCGTCTACGGAGTCAATCTCGCCGACAATATCATGCTCGGCGCTTACAGTGAAACGGCGCTCAGCGGCGTCGCCATAGCAAACCAGGTGCAGTTTCTTCTGCAAATGGTGGTCACGGGCGCGGCTTCGGGAATGGGCGTCATCATCTCGCAATATTGGGGCAAGCGCCAAACAGAGCCGATAAGGCGCGTGTTCGCTATCGGCTTTTGGATAAGCATAATACTGAGCGGCGTTATGTCACTCGCAGTTTGGTTCAAGCCCTATTGGGTCATGGGACTGCTGACCAACGAGCAGAGCATAATCCCGTCGGGCGTCGAATACTTAAAGATAATGGTATTCTCCTATCTGATGTTCTCGATTTCCAACTCCCTGCTCGGAGTTATGCGAAGCGTCGAGACCGTGCGAATAGGCTTCTACATCTCGCTCTCGACATTGCTTATAAACATCTTCCTCAACTATGCGCTCATATACGGACACTTCGGCGCGCCGGAGCTCGGAGTAAAGGGTGCGGCATATGCTACGCTGACCTCGAGGGCGGTCGAGTTCCTTGTGAGCGTCATATATTGCAGGCTTATAGACAAAAAGCTGCGGCTGAAATTCAAGGATGTCTTTGCCGTGAAGCGCAATTATATAGCCGATTTCATCAGATCGGGCGTGCCGCTCATGCTCTCCAACATCTCATGGGGCATTGCGATGTCCGTTCAGGCGGCGATACTCGGCAGGCTCGGAGCGTCCGGCATAGCGGCGTCGAGCATAGCGCAGACCTTGTTCCAGTGCACCTCGGTCGTCGCCTACGCAACGGGCGACGCGGCGCGTGTCATGACGGGCATGGCGGTCGGCGAGGGTGACATGAAAAAGGTCAGGAGCGGCGCAAAGACCATGCAGCTGATGTTCCTCATTATCGGCGTGCTGACCTCATTCGTGCTGTTCCTTGTCCGAAAGCCGATAATCTCGGTATATAACGCTTCGGCTGAGACGGCGGAGCTTGCAAACGTGTTCGTGCTAATCCTCTGCGTCACTGCAATAGGCACAGCCTATGAGATGCCGTGTCTTACGGGAATAGTCTCGGGCGGCGGAGACACGAACTTCGTCTTTTTCAACGATATTATTTTCATGTGGTGCATAGTGCTCCCGCTCTCCGCGCTCTCGGCGTTTTATTTCAGGTTCCCGCCCGCGGTAACTTTCGCCCTTCTCAAGGCGGATCAGATTTTAAAATGCTTCGTCGCGGCAGTCAAGGTCAACCGATTCAAGTGGGTCAAAGTATTGACAAGATAAAATCAGCCCCGTTTTGCGGGGAGTCATAAAGCAGTTAAGCCGACCTATAGCTACAGGTCGGCTTTTTGTTATTGCGCGGCGTATGGAAATGCGCCTTTGTTGTTTCGATGAATCGGGGTAAGAGAGAAACCGTCGTTATGCAAACAAATTCAATATTATAAATTGACATAATCGTATAGGGGCGGATATTATCCGCCCGCAGTTTTTGCGGTAATTTGCGGCTATTCACTTTGTAGGGGGTCGGCGACCCCTACGACCTTTGACGTATTAGCGTCACTGAAAATCTATTTGTTTCGCCCGTGTCGTGTAATATTGAGCCTTGTCCCCTGTGCCGTCTACGGCGGCAGCAGTTCGTCAAATTGCGCACCCTGCAAAGGGAATATTGAAAATTTAAACAGCCGTAAAAAATCGGAGAATCTGTGTAATAGCCTCTCAGTCTCGGCTTCGCCGAGACTGCTCTCCTGCAGGGAACGTAATTGAATCCCAAAAAATCCTGCTTGTAACCGTCTGCGCCTTGCCGCAAGCGGCAAAAAATCCGCCCGTGATACGGACGGATTAATGTTACTTTATGATGGTATCAACCGTTTTTCTGACGTCGGCGGCGACTGCGTCTATGTCGCGCGCTGCATCGATAACAACGATGTTTTCGCTGTCCTTGAGCAGCTCAAACGCGTTGTAATACCGCTCGCGTATGGTGTTCACCTGCTCCGGGTCGCGCTCGAAAATTTCGAGATACACGCGCCCGTGCTCTATTCTCTCGTGGCAGCTGTACGGGTCTACATCGAAGAAAATACAGATGTCCGGCTTGATTATTCCGGGGCAGTTGAGGTTCATGTCAATGACCCACTGCTTGTCCTCGCCCACCGCCTGATATGCTATTGACGAATAATAATACCTGTCGCACACGACGTCTATTCCCGCTTCGAGCGTCTTTTTTATGCCGTTGACGGGGTTCAGATTGTGCGCCACGCGGTCTGCGAGAAAGAGCGCGGCAAGCTCCGACGAGGTGCGCTGCCTTGCGCCGCTCAGAACGTCTCTTATCATGCCGCCCGTCACCGACTCCGTAGGCTCGGCGGTCGGATACACGCTTCTGCCCCGCGACTTCAGATAATCGCACAGCAGAGCCATCTGCGTGCCCTTGCCGGAGCCGTCAAGACCCTCGACTACAATAAACTTGCCTCTCATAATACGCGGTAATCCTCCGTATAGATGAATGTGCACTTATCGAGCTTTTTGTCCGATACTTTTATCTTCGATGGGAAGCTCGACTTGACGGCCTTAGCCATGTCCGCCTGCTCGCCTGTGAGCGATGCTCTCGCATATTCGAATGCGGCATCGGTCATAGACACGGCGGTGAGGTCATCCCAGACGATGAACTGATTCTTCGTGCCGCCGTTTTCTCTGATTGCGGCTCTGACCTTGCTGAACACCTTGGACTTGTCGTCCCATTTTTTGCCCATTTCGATATTGAAAGCGGCGGTGTAGCCGTCATAGACGCTCGGGAAGCTCGTACCGGCAACGATAATACCGTTCGGGCAGGCGTTCTTTATGAGCTCCGCCTGAGAAGATATGTCGGCGCAGTAGGCCGCTATCTTCTTGCCCTCAAAGTTCTTGAGCTGGCGGGCGATGTCCTCTTTCATGAAGCTCTGCGCACCCTTTATGCCGAGGGTCTGCGTGACATCGTAGCAGTTGACAAACTTATATGTCATGCCGAGCTCATCGCACTTTTGCTTTGCTGCTTCGCGCGACTCCCTGACGCTCAGGGTGCTCTGCTGAACTCCCGTGGCGTAATAAACAAAGACCTCCGCTCCGCGGCCGTGAGCCTCCTCGACCATCATGGCGGCGTCCTTTGCCGTATCAATGGCGAGTATCGCGTCGGCGGACTTCGCAAGAGTCTCTATATTCTCCACAGGTGCTGTGCAGACGATAATTTTATCGGGATTCTTCGCCTTTGCCGCCCTGACCGCCGCAACAGCGCCCAAATTCGCTCTCGCTATAACTATCGCGCCGTAGCTTTCGTCGGCGGCGACATCGTTGACGCGCTTATAGAAATCGAGAATGCCCGAGGTGCCTATGCGCGTGTCGGTATAGACAACATGCTCGACATAGGAATATTTGCTCGCAAGCTGAGCCGCGCGCCGATATTCCTCGGGATTCTGCGACAGGGTCGCGGTGACTATGGCAATCTTCTTGCCCGGCGCTTTTCCGCCCGCTCCGCCGGAGCACGCGCACAGTCCTGCGGCGACAGCCAAAATAAGAAGAAAGGCCGTTGCGGTTTTTAATAACTTTTTCATATTGTCCACCTTATTTTTCCATGAACGCTTCGGCGATTCGCACGGTGCTGTGCCCATCGCAGGCATCCATAAAATTGTTTCTGAAGTTTTCCGTCACCGCCCTGTCAAAGCCCGACTGAGCCTGCCTGACGGCCGAGATAATTCCCTCGGTATCCCGAACTATCGGGCCGGGCACAAAGTCCTCATATTTGTTATAAAAGCTGCGGTCGCGGTCATATTCTTCGAGATCATAGGCGAAGAATATCATAGGGCGGTCGAGCAGCGAGTATTCGAATATGACCGAGGAATAGTCGCTTATCAGCATATCCGCCGCGCACATGGCGAGGTCTATGCGGACATCCTTCGAGACATCGAACACGAAATCCGCATATTTTTCCCGCTCCTCGGCGCTTAGCGAAAAGCTCTTCGCCGTCTGCGGATGGAGCTTATAGAGCAGGACAAAATCCTCGGACAGCTCCGCATTCATGCGCTCGATATCGAGCTTCAAATCCATATAGGACTTGAGAATCGAATTGCCGCGGAAGGTCGGGGCGTAGAGGATTATCCTCCTATCCCCTATCTGCGGGAATTTTTTGAGCATTTCTCCGCGGGTTGATGAGACGAACTTCGAATCGAAATATATGTCCGTCCTCGGCACGCCGAGAGGTTTTATTATGCTTTCGGGGCAGTTGAACGCCTCGGCATAATACGGAATAACACTCTCGGCCGACACGGTAACGGCGGTATAGGTGTTGTGGATAGGATAGCGCTCGAGGCTCTTTCTGTTCGCGCCCCACTTGAGGTCGGCGGTGGAATAGCCCCATTTTTTGAATGCGCCGCAAGCGTGCCAAAGCTGAATGACCTCGGTGCCCTTTCGCGGATAGTTGGCGAACAGCGGAAAGAACGCATCCTCGACAAAGACAAGCCTGCTCGTCGCGTACTCGCGCTGAAAACGGATATTCTGCCTGAATTCCGCCGCTCTGCCGCTTAAACTGCCCGCTCCCGCGGGGATGAGCAGCTCGGTGCAGTGCATCCCGCGTGACTCAAGCTCGCGCTTCATGCAGGACAGGTTATCCGGAAGAGTGCGGCTGTTCGACGCCAAAAGAACCTTTTTTTCGTCTATCGGCTTTTTCGCCGCGCGCCTGTAAACCGCAGGCCAAATGCGGTAATAGAGCAGTCGGCGGCGCATATCGCCGAGTTTTTTTATCAGTCTTTTAATCAGTGACTTCATCTGTCGCTTCTTCCTTAAAGGTGCAGCTTGGAGTTTATTTCCTGCACGGTTTTTTCGTCGAGCTTCAGAACCTTTCGGTCATATGTATACATTCCGTTGACCTCGAACTCGACGTCGCTGACCTGGGTATATACCGTGGCGCAAAGACCCTTTTCTATCAGCGGAATGACCTGCTTCTCGTGCAGCTTTTTATATGCCGCCGAGAGCTTCTCCTTCGACCTGAACATGATATAGCCGAAGCTCTTCTTTCTGTTCCAGACGTGACCGTCCGAAATCATGCTGTATCCGCCGTATTCGCTTATTACGAACGGTCTGCCGTCAAGCTTGGGCATACGAATGGGCAGGATATATTTGTGCATACTCTTGAGGTCGCGCCCCTTTTGGTCATACCAGCCGCTCGCGTGGTCAACGATTCTCGAGGGGTCATATGCCTTGACTGCGTCGCCTATCTCCTTGGCGTCGAACTGACCCCAGCCCTCGTTGAACGGCACCCAGCAGCCGATGCAGGTGCAGTTATAGAGATTGTCTATCATCTCAAACAGCTCACGGCGGTAGTCATCACGCCACTCTTTTTCGCCGCGGCTGAACCAGTTATATTTATCGTCCTTGACGCCTATACCGAGATTCGGAAGAACGCCCGCAAGGATGTTTCCGATATACTCACCGCCGCTGACCATATCCTGCCAGACTATCATGCCGAGTCTGTCGCAGTGATAATACCAGCGCAGAGGCTCGACTTTTATATGCTTCCTGAGCATATTAAAGCCAAGGCGCTTAATCTCGGAAATGTCAAATATCATCGCCTCGTCGGTAGTCGGAGTCAGTCCGCCGTCGCTCCAATAGCCTTGGTCAAGCAGACCGCGCTGGAAATACGGCTCGTTGTTGAGCATAAGGCGCGGCAGACCCTGCTTGTCTTTGCCGATACCGAATTTTCTCATGCCAAAATAGCTCTTTACGGTATCGACCGCCTCGCCGTTCTTCTTCACGGTAAGCACAAGGTCATAGAGAGTCGGGCTCTCAGGGCTCCAAAGCTTCGCATCGGGCACAGGAAGATGCGCGTTGAGGCTCATCTCGCCCGAATAGACCCGCTCGCCCGAGAGCGAAATCTCGGCGTCTATCGTGCAGCCGTCAAGCTCCTCGCCCGTACAAGAGACGACTATCTCGCCCGCGTCGATATCGGGAGTCAGGCGCACGCAGGTTATATGGCTCTGCGCCACGGGCTCAAGCCACACGCTCTGCCATATGCCGGAGGTTCCGGTATACCAGAAGCCGACGGATTTGAGAACCTGCTTGCCTCTGTTCTGCCAGCCCTTGTCGGTCGGGTCGTAGACCTTGACGATAAGCTCATTCTCGCCGTCGACAAGATTGTCGGTTATATCGAACGAGAACGGGCAGTAGCCGCCGATATGCTTGCCTGTCAATTCGCCGTTTACAAACACCTTGCACTGCCAATCGACGGCTCCGAAATGCAGAATGCATCGTTTTCCGTCAAAGCGGCTGTCAAGGGTGAACCTCTTTCTGTACCAAAGGCGCTCGTCGGGCTGAAGCACACGCTGAACGCCGGAGAGCTGACTCTCGATGGCGAACGGCAGGATTATCTTGCCGCTGAAATTCTTCGGGCAGGGCTCGCCTGCAGGAGTTATCTCGTAATCGCACTCGCCGTTTAAGCACATCCAGTCCTCACGCACGAGCTGCGGTCGGGGATATTCCGAATGGGGGCAGTTTTTGTCCACACTGTCAAAGAATCTTGTTTTAAGATCGTTCACTTACTCAACCTCCGCATTTTATTTAAAAATCCACATAGTATTATACAATAATTTATGCGTTTTGTCTATATTGTCTATATAATTTATTCCCTGTGCCACTTCACGCCCTGGGCGGTATCCTCGAGGACGATGCCCATTTCCTTGAGCTGATCTCTTATTCTGTCGGCCTCAGCCCAATTCTTCTCCTTGCGGGCGTTTGTGCGCGCTTCTATGAGAGCCTCGATGTCGCTGTCGAGCGTCTCCGTCTTGCGGTTATAGACGAGTCCGAGCACGCCGGTCAGCTCGTCGAACACTGATATTGCGCCCTCGACAAGTGCCTTTGAGGGGGTCTTGCCGACAACGTTTGTATTGATGTCGCGCACAAGCTCGAATATCGAGGCTATGGCGTCGGCGGTGTTGAGGTCGTCGTCCATGGCGTCGATAAACTGCTCTCTGTATTTGCCGAAGCCGTCGATAATCGCCCTGTCGCCGTCATGCTCCGCGTCCGAAGCATTCTTCAGCTCGAAGTCGAGCGAATCGCGGCAGGTATAGAGTCTGTTGAGCGCGGAGATGCACTGCTCGATGATATCGGTGCTGTAGTTTATCGGGCTTCTGTACTGGGCGGAGATGAGCAGATAGCGTATGGGCTCATATCCGTATTTTTCGGCGACGTCGCGCACGGTAAAGAAATTGCCGAGAGATTTCGACATCTTCACATTATCGACGTTGATATAGCCGTTGTGCATCCAATAATGGGCGAAGGGCTTGCCGGTGAAGCACTCGCTCTGCGCTATTTCATTCTCATGGTGCGGGAAGATAAGATCCTGACCGCCGCAGTGGATATCTATCGTGTCGCCGAGATAGCGCCAGTTCATCGCGGAGCACTCGATATGCCAGCCGGGTCTGCCCTTGCCCCACGGGGAATCCCACGCGGGCTCTCCGGGCTTGGCGGCTTTCCAAACGGCGAAATCCATGGGCTCGCGCTTGACCTCGCCGACCATTATACGGGCGCCCGCCTCAAGATCCTCAAGCGGCTGATGCGAGAGCTTGCCGTAGTCCTTGAACTTCTCGGTGCTGAAATATACATCGCCCTGTGCCTCATAGGCATAGCCCTTTTCGATAAGGGTCGAAATTATATGAATGATAGCGTCGATATTCTCTGTGGCCTTCGGATTAACGGTAGCGTGTCGGACATTGAGTCCTTCCGCATCCGTCCAGAACTCTTTTATATAGCGCTCGGAAATCTCGGAGAAATCGACGTGCTCCTCGTTTGCGCGTCTGATTATCTTATCGTCGATATCCGTGAAGTTCTGAACGAAGGTCACCTTATTGCCGCGGTATTCGAGATAGCGGCGCAGGATATCGAAGATGCACAGCGGACGGGCGTTGCCGATGTGGATATAGTTATACACGGTCGGTCCGCAGGCATACATCTTTATCTCACCCGGGGTAATCGGGACGAGCTCTTCTTTTTTTCTTGTTAAAGTGTTGTAGACTTTCATTTATATCTTCCTTTCAGTCAATTTCCTGTGTATTTTCCTGCTCCTCAAGCTGTTTTCGCAGCTGGGACAGCTGATGCTCGAGTCTGCAAAGCTCCTGCGCGACAGGGTCGGGTATATGCACCTGATCGAGATCGTCGACTCTTATTCCGTTGCGGCGCACGACATGAGCCGGCACGCCGACGGCGGTACAGTCGGGCGGTATCTCCTCAAGAACCACAGCGCCCGCGGCTATATTCGAGTTGTCGCCGACGGTAAAGGGGCCGAGCACCTTTGCGCCCGCGCCGATGAGGACATTGTTGCCGATAGTCGGGTGGCGTTTGCCCGTGTCCTTGCCGGTGCCGCCGAGCGTCACGCCCTGATATATCATAACATCGTCGCCTATAACGGCGGTCTCGCCGATAACGACGCCGGTGCCGTGGTCGATAAAAAATCGTCTGCCTATGGTTGCGGCCGGGTGTATCTCTATCCCCGTTTTACGCGCCGCCCTCTGCGATATCCATCGGGCGAGGAAAAACAGCTTATGGCGGTAGCACCAATTGGCTCTGCGGTGCATTCTTATAGCTTTAAGACCCGGATAGAGGAAGAAGATTTCGAGCGCGCTTCTCGCGGCGGGGTCGCGCCGCTTGAAGGTGCTTATATCCTCTTTGAGCCTGTCAAACATAAATATCAACTCCTTGGGCTCGGATAAAATTGCTGCCGCGATGCGGCGTTGGTTGTTTGGAGTGCGTATGCGCTGTTAATAAGTCTGTGCATTTTCGCGGGCGGATGATATCCGCCCCTACAGCCGCTCAATATACAAATAACATACAAAAAGCCTCCGTTATCCCGAAAGACAACGGAGGCGCTTGAGCGCGGTCCCACTCCTGTTTATATCTCTGCGCGCCAATACGCGCACGGCCGATAACGGTGCCTTCCGCGCAGGGATACTTCGGTTCCCCCTGCGTGCTGACGGGTGCATTTCGCTTTCATACGGCAAGGAGCTTTCTCAGCTTCGGGCTCCCTCTCTTTTGCCGCTTGTATCCGGCTACTTCTCCCGGTAAACGCATTTCGTTTTTTGGTTTTCGTCAACAGATACGCATTGCATATCTACTAATTATTATATTGAAATCACTTGGAAAAGTCAATGATTTTTTTGCTGTCCACAAAATATGTGACGCCCGAAACCACGGTCAAAACGGCGGTTATCCAAAGCATCATATTCGACACTCTCGCGAGCGTGAACCAGCCGGTATTGGCGAAAACATTGAACGAAGCATCAAGCTCGGCAAGGAGCATGATGATTATCGTGAACACCATCTGGCTGACGGTCTTTGCCTTGCCCCAATAGTTGGCGGGGATGACAACGCCCTGCGCCGAGGCGATAAGGCGGACGCCTGCGACGGCGAACTCGCGGGTGAGGACTATCATAATTATCCAGATGCTGCACCAGCCCTCACGCATGAACGCAAGCAGGGCGGCGGTGGTCAGCATTTTATCGGCGAGCGGATCGAGGAGCTTGCCGAACACGGTTATGATATTACGCTTTCTCGCAATTTTGCCGTCAAGCAGATCGGTAATCGACGCTATGGAGAAAACGGCGAGCGCGGCTAAGTAATGATAAGGAAACTCAATAAGCATAAGCGCGAGATAGACGGGCGCGAGAAACATTCTGATGACCGTAAGTTTGTTGGGCAGATTCAGCTTCTGCATTTCTATTCCCCTTTCCCGGGTTGTTATACTGTTCTTCCGAGCAGGTCATATTCGTTCGTGCCGAGTATCTCGACATCGACGAAATCGCCTTCTTTTATGAAATCGGGCGAGGTGAAGATTATCTTGCCGTCGATATCGGGCGCGTCCATATAGGAGCGACCCGAATAGCTGTCGGTATAATCGTCGTAGCTCTCGGTGAGCACACGCAGGGTTTTGCCGATCATTTCGTTGTTCTTTTCGCTCATTATCTCATACTGATCCTGCATGATGACCTCGGCGCGGCGGGCTTTCACATCGTCGTCAACCTGATTTTCCATCTTCGCGGCGGGAGTGCCCTCCTGCGGGGAATATTCGAAGCAGCCGAGGCGCTCGAACTCCTGCTCGTTGACAAACTCCGCCAAGGTCTCGAACTCGCCGTCGCCCTCGCCGGGGAAGCCGACGATGAACGTAGTGCGGATAACAATATCCGGCATACGCTCGCGCAGCTTTCTTATGACCTCGCGGGTCTCCTCCGCGCTGCTGTGGCGGTTCATGGCCTTGAGTATGCTGTCGTCCGCGTGCTGGAGCGGCAGGTCTATATAGTGGAGCACCTTGGGCTGAGAGGCCATGGTGTCTATAAGCTCGTCGGTTATCTTATCGGGATAGCAATAGAGCAGGCGTATCCACTCTATGCCGTCGATTTCGCAGAGCAGATTCAGAAGATGGGCGAGTCTGTATTCGCCGTAGAGATCAATGCCGTAGGACGAGACATCCTGCGCTATGAGCACAAGCTCCTTGATGCCATGCTCGGCGAGAGTTTTCGCCTCCTCGACTATGCTCTCCTCGTCGCGGCTGCGAAAGGCTCCGCGGATAGACGGGATAGCGCAGTAGGTGCAGCAATTTGAGCAGCCCTCGGCTATCTTGAGATATGCCCAATAGTCGGGGGTGGTGAGCACACGCTCGCCGCACATGGGGAGCTCATTTTTGTCGGGGAACACGTTGACCTGCTTGCCGTCGAGAACCTCGTCGACTATCTTGGCGATATCGCCGTTTGCGCCGATGCCTACGACGGCGTCGACCTCGGGAATCTCCTTTAATATTTCCTCGCGGTAGCGTTCGGCGAGGCAGCCCGTGACTATGACGGCGCGCACAAGTCCGTCCTGCTTGAGGCCGACCATTTCGAGAACGGTGTCTATCGCCTCTTGCTTGGCGGAGTCTATAAACGCGCAGGTGTTGACTATAACTGCGTCAAGGTGCTCGAAATTGTCCGCGTTTTCAAATCCGGCGTCCTGAAGCTTTGCAAGCATCAGCTCGCCGTCAACCTGGTTTTTCGGGCAGCCGAGAGAAACGAATAAAACTCTTCTTTTTTTCATCAAACAGCTCTTCCTTTCGCTTGATAAAGAGAATTATACACTATTTCTTTCTTTTTTTATCTTCTAACAGGAAAATTGGTCGTCCGTATCTTCATATTCCTCGTCCGCCTGCCGCATGGCCGAACGGATATCGGAATAGCCGTAGCCGAGGCGGGTCAGGGCGTTGAAGGTGCGCCGTTTCCCCTTTTCGTCGGAAAAACGCCCTGCGAATTTAGTTTCGAGCAGCTTTTTTATCCGCTCTGCATCGTCGCCGTCAAGCTCCTCGGTGCATTCGCAGGCGGTCTCGCGCGATATTCCGCGCTGACGCAGCTCCTGTTCTATGCGCTTTTTGCCCATGCCGCGCCGCTCATAGAGCTCCTGCGCCAAGGTGTGGGCGTAGCGCTCGTCATCGACATAGCCCAGCTCCTCCAGACGTTCGACCGCCTCGCGCGCAAACTCCGCGCCCGAGCGCCGAGCTACCTTGCGCTCAAGCTCCTTTGAGGAGTGGTCACGCCGCGAGAGTATATCTACCGCCGCGTTAAATGCACGGCAGGAGCCTGCCGCCTCGCAAAAGGCAGCAAACTCCGCATCGTCAAGTTCATCGCCGGAGCGTATATTCTGACCCGCCCAGAAATCCCGGGTCACGGTCAGGCGGTACTCCCCGTCGACGAGTATATGTATTTTTTCTCCTCTGCCCCGCTGTGCCGTTATCTTCATCAGTCGTCGTCATCTACAACGATGTCGAGCTTCGCCTTTGCGCCGGAACGGCTCGTGGGCTTCTTGGGCTGCACGACGGCTGCCGGCTCTGCGGCGGGTGCGGGTCTGTCGGCGGGCTTCGCCGCTGTCTTGGCGGCGTTATTCTCCGCGTTGAGGCGCTCGCGCACCTTCGCTTCGACCTCCGCCAATAATTCGGGATTGTCGCTGAGATAGCTCTTGACATTGTCTCTGCCCTGGCCGAGGCGGTTGTCGTTATAAGAGAACCACGCGCCGCTCTTATGGATGATATCATATTTAACGGCGAGGTCGAGCACTTCGCCTACCTTGGATATGCCCTTGCCGTACATGATGTCGAACTCGGCCTCCTTGAAGGGCGGAGCGACCTTGTTCTTGACTATCTTCGCCCTTGTGCGCGAGCCGATAAACTCGTTGCCGGGGCCCTTGAGCTGCTCTATCTTGCGCACATCGATACGTATCGAGGCATAGAACTTCAGCGCGCGGCCGCCCGTCGTCACCTCGGGATTGCCGTATACAACGCCGACCTTTTCACGCAGCTGATTTATAAAAATTATAATGGTATTCGACTTCGCAATAGCGCCCGCAAGCTTTCTTAAAGCCTGCGACATAAGGCGCGCATGGAGACCGACATGGGAGTCGCCCATATCGCCCTCGATCTCCGAGCGCGGAACGAGAGCCGCAACGGAGTCGACAACTATAACGTCGATAGCGCCCGAACGGGTCAGCGCCTCGGTTATCTCGAGCGCCTGCTCGCCGTTATCCGGCTGAGAGACAAGGAGAGCATCGACATCAACGCCGAGATTCGCGGCGTATATGGGGTCAAGCGCGTGCTCGGCGTCAATGAACGCGGCCTCGCCGCCCATTCTCTGCGCCTCGGCGACAACATGGAGGGCAAGCGTTGTTTTACCCGACGACTCGGGGCCGTATATCTCGATTATTCTGCCGCGCGGAAGTCCGCCGATGCCGGTGGCGGCGTCGAGAGTAACGGAGCCTGTCGATATAGCCTCGACATTCATCGCCGTATTCTGACCGAGTCTCATTATCGAGCCCTTGCCGTAATTTTTCTCTATCTGCGATATCGCGGTTTCAAGCGCTTTCTGTTTGTCTGCCATACTGTTCCGTCCTTTCGGAGTGCTGAATTTTTGTTCGCACAAATGTTCTGTTGATATTGTACATCATACCCCTGCAAAAAGCAAGGGTATTTTTAAAATTATTTTGATCTTGCAAGAAAAGCGATGTTTATGGCATGGTCGCCGACACGTTCGAAGTCGGTTATGGTGTTGAGATAAAGCATACCCGCTTCGGTGTTGCACTCGTTGCGGTTGAGGCGGAAGATATGCGCATCCTGACAGGTGAGGGTCAGGTCGTCTATGTGCTCCTCCAAGTCGGACAATTCTTTAGCCTCGCCGTCACCCAGCGACTGATTATTAAAGGCCTCTATAGACCTGTCGAGCAGATTTATGACGCTGCCGCAGAGCTGATTCAACTCGTCCCTTGCCGCATCGGAGAACGTGAGCCCGTCGCCTATATTGCGCTCCGCCGCTTCCGCGAGGTTAGTCGCATGGTCGCCGACGCGCTCGATATCGTTTATCGCGTGGAAAACGCGGGCGATGTAGTCCGAGTCGCTGTCGGTTATGTCAAGGGCGTTGAGCTTGACGAGATACGAGGTTATATGGTGGTTGAGGTAGTTTATTACCTCCTCTTTTTCCATGACCTTGTCGAGATCCTTATCGCTGCGGTTTATCAGGGCGTAGGCGCTCGTCTCGAAATTATCGCGCGCGAGCTTCGCCATGCGGGCGACCTCCTTGCCGACCTGCATGACAGCGAAGGGAGGCGTATTGAGCAGACGGTCGTCGATGAAACGGCAGTGCATCTCGCTCTCGCTGTCGTCCTTGCCGGGGACAATGAGGCAGGAGAGCTTGACGAGAAGCTTCGCAAACGGGAAGAGTACAACGGTCGAGACGACGTTAAACACGATATGCGATATGGCTATCTGCGCCATCGGGTCGGAGGAAATTTTCTCTATCCACTCGATATACGGAGTGAGCAGGGCGATGAGGATGAACATTCCCGTGCCGAGAAGGTTAAAAAGCAGATGGATGACTGCGGCGCGCTTTGAGTTTTTCTTTGCGCCGACGGTCGAAAACAGCGCCGTGAGGCAGGTTCCTATATTCTGACCGAAGAGGACGAACACGGAGAACTTGAGCGGCACAAGGCCCTGCATGGCGAGGGTCTGGAGCACACCGACGGAGGCCGAGGAGCTCTGGAGCACGGCGGTCATAACTATACCTAAAAGTATACCGAACAGCGGACGCAGAGGCGAGTCGGAAACTGCGACGATAAAGTTCATGAAGCCTGCGCTCTCTCTGAGCGGAGCCATGGAATCGGACATCAGGTCGATGCCGAGGAAGAGCAGACCGAAGCCGGTAAAAATGGAACCGAGGTTCTTGACAAGCGTCTTTTTCGATGCGAGCATCAGAATAACGCCGACAAGCACCGACGCCGCCGCTACGCTCGAAAAGTTCAGCGCGATAAGCAGCGAGGTGACGGTGGTTCCGATGTTGGCGCCCATTATAACGCCGACTGCCTGCGCGAGCGTCATCATGCCTGCGTTGACAAAGCCGACGACCATGACCGTAGTTGCGGTCGACGACTGGATTATAGCCGTGACGACGAAGCCGACGAGCACCGCCAAAAAGCGGTTTCCGGTAAGCACCTCGAGCATTCGTTTGAGCTTGGCGCCGGCTGCGTTTTCGAGTCCGTCGCCCATCGTTCTGATACCGAAGAGGAACAGACCGAGTCCGCCCGCCATCGACAGAATATTAGCTATACTCATTTTTTAATCCCCTTGTTTTAGTTTCCCGTTTATTTTAGCTTTCATTGTGCGAGATTCTAAGAAAGCCGAAATCTCACGAATATATCTTATCAGTTATCCTTGCAAATGTAAACCGTAAAAATAAAAATAATGCGGCAAAGCACGGAGTTATCATCCGTATTTTGCCGCATTTGAAAATCAACTTTTCGCTTTTTTGCGTTTTGTAAGAACTGCAAGCAGCGTCAGAAGCGCCGGGAAGAAAAGAGCGCAGAGTATGCCCTTTTTTAGGTCGTCTCCGAACGCGCTCGCAATAATTCCGGCAAAGGTCGGCCCGGACGAGCAGCCCAAATCGCCGCCTAAAGCGAGCAGGGCGAACATCGCCGTTCCGCCGCCCTTTATCCCCGCGGACGCCTTGCTGAAGGTACCCGGCCACATAATGCCGACGGAGAAGCCGCATACGGCGACTCCGACAAGCCCGAGCACGGGCGAGGGGCTCAGCGCAATGAGCAGATAAGACGCCATGCAAAGTATCCCGCTGAAAATCATCATGCCGTCGAGGTCGATTTTGTCGCCAAACTTACCGTATATCGCACGCGAGGTGCCCATGAGCACGGAGAAGAGCATCGGCCCAGCGAGATCGCCTACGGTCTTTGAGACGCCGAGTCCTTTTTCCGCAAAGGTTGAAGCCCACTGGCTGACCGCCTGCTCGCTCGCACCGGAGCAGAGAATGAGCAGCATGAACACCCAGAACATTCTGTTGCCGAGCAGCTCTTTGAATGAAAGTCCCTTCTCCCCGTCTTCGATAAGCGGAGCTATCGGGACGCGGACGAAATTCATGGCATTTACAGCCGGGACAACCGCCCAGAGCAGAGCAAGATACTTCCAATTCGCCGTTGTGAACACCGAGAAATAGAGCGTCGAAAGACCGACGACGGCAACACTGCCCCAGCAATAGAACGAGTGGAGCAGGCTCATCATCTTCTCTTTGTTATCCGTCGGGCACGCCTCGACTATCGGGCTGACTATCACCTCGAGCAGCCCGCCTCCGATCGCATAGAGCATAACGGATATAAGCAGACCGACAAACGGAGACGGCAGGATATCCGGCAGGACGGTCAGAGAAACAAGCCCCGCCGCCGCGAACACATGAGCCGCAACAGCCGCCGCGCGGTAGCCTATCTTATCTATAAAGAACGCGGAGAGCAGGTCGATTATGAGCTGGAGAATAAAATTGACTGTTATCAGCGCGGTTATCTTCGAAAGCTCTATGCCGTAGCTCTTGTTGAATGTCAAAAACAGCAGGGGCACGAAATTGTTGACAATCGACTGGACGACATAGCCCGCAAAGCAGGCGTTGACGGTCGATTTATAGTTTTTCTTCATGAAGCCGCCTTCTTTCTGCGGCGCGGGATAATGAACTCACGCACTAACATTATCACGGACAGGGTCAGCGGGAATATGACGGCGCAGAGTATGCCTTTTTTGAGGTCGTCGCCGAATGCGCTCGCCATCATTCCGGCAAAGGTCGGCCCCGCCGAGCAGCCGATATCACCGCCCAGGCAGAGTATTGCGTACATCGCCGTTCCGCCGCCGTGGAGCGCCGAGGACATTTTGCCTATCGTGCCCGGCCAGAGGATACCGGCGGAAAGTCCGCACACGGCAACGCCGACGAGCCCGAGCACAGGCGATGAGGTCAGCGAAATGAGAAAATAAGAAGCTGTGCAGACGCAGCCGCTCAGGAGCATCATTGAATCGAGATTTATCCTGCTGCCGAACTTGCCGTACATGAAGCGCGACACGCCCATGAGCACAGAGAAGAGCATCGGACCCGCGAGGTCGCCGACGGTCTTTGTGAGCCCGAGCGCCTTTTCGGCGAAGGTCGAAGCCCACTGGCTGACCGCCTGCTCGCTCGAGCCTGCGCAGAGTATGAGCACCATGAATATCCAAAACGCCTTGGTCTTGAGCATATCCTTTATTGACAGCTTTTCCTCGTCCTCGCCGACAACGGGCGCTATGGGCACGCGGGCGAACATAACGGCGTTGACTATCGGGAGTATCGCCCAGACAAGCGACATTATCTTCCAATTATCCGTCGAGAACAGGGCGAAGAACAGGGTGGATATGCCGACCGCCGCGACGCTGCCCCAGCAATAGAACGAATGGAGCAGGCAGAGCAGCTGATTGGAATTTGTTGACGGGCAGGAGTTGACTATCGGATTTATCGTGATATCCAAAAGACCCGCTCCGACTGCGTAGCAGAACACGGAGATGAGAAGCCCCGCAAAGGCCGAGGGCAGTATCTCCGGCAGAATCGTCATGAAAATAAGACCCGTCGCGCACATCGCATGGGCGAGCACGGTTGAGGCACGGTAGCCGATGCGGTCAACGAACAGCACCGCCGTCAAATCGACAAATATCTGAATAAAGAAGTTCGCGGTGATCAAAACGGTTATTTTCGAGAGCTCTATGCCGTACTGCGCCTGAAAGGTCAAAAACAGCAGCGGCGCGAAATTGTTGACGACCGCCTGAACGACGAACGCCGTAAAGCTCGCCGCAACCGTATGTTTATAGCCTATCTTTTTCATCCCTGTTCCCCCAAATGAGAATTGCACACAAAAGGCATTTTAGCACAAAGCGCAGGCTAAATCCATAGATTTTAAAAAAAGAGCAAGGTGCTCAAAAAATCTAAAAGCGAGGCGGCAAGTAAAGTGCATAACTGCACAGAAAAAAGCCGCCGCCGGGCAAAAGTCCGACGGCAGCTGTAAGAGATGTACGGTTTTCGGCATCAAAATGGACGGCGCACAGACCAAACGCCGCCCCGCGAACTCCGCCGGGAAGATAATTTAATATTTGAAAGGGATGGTCTGCTTGGCGGCGGAAGGGAGTAAGCTTATTTACCTAAGAGCTTTTTGAAGAGGTTGGTTATTATCTTTATTGGTTCTCGGAATTTCATCAATCATATAATATCACCATATTGGAAAAATACAACAGCCTTAGTATAATTGACCGATTTTGAGGATAAATAGTCGTCTTAATTTTTGATTAGGAAAATTTATTGCTTTTTCTCCGGGTGCGCGGCACGCGGTGTACTTGCGCTTTACGCGTCGGAAATCACAGCGTGATTCAGCGCATTGCTTGCCGCTTATATATAAAGTGCGTTTCGGAATTTTACGATCGCTTGCGGGAACAGTAAGCTTTTAAAAAGCGACGCGTCCGCTCGCAGCGAAGAATTTGACGTATATGTCCAAAAGCAGCTCCGAAGCCGTTGCCCCGGAGCTGTTTTTTATATGCCGTTTCTGCGATTATAAAAGTAAAAATCCCCGAAACCGTTTGATTTCGGGGATTTTTATGGAGCTGCTAACCAGATTCGAACTGGTGACCTCATCCTTACCAAGGATGTGCTCTGCCACCTGAGCCATAGCAGCGAATGGCGACCCGGAACGGTCTCGAACCGTCGACCTCTAGCGTGACAGGCTAGCGCTCTAACCAACTGAGCTACCGGGCCAATTTGTCGGCTCTCACCGAACGCACATTATAATAACATAAGATTCCGGGTTTTGCAATACCTAATTTTAATTTTTTTGCGCTTCGTGCTGTTTTTTGACACGCTTTATAGGATATTGTGATTTTTTATCAAGAAAAGCTGTTGACTTACGCCTTATCGCTCCCGTTGGCAAATCTTGCGTAGCGGCGCATCGGCAGAGCACACGCCGCGACGCCTATCACGCCGAGAATAATCCAAAAAACAACCGTCGCCGTCCAACCGAATTTTTCGGACACCGCGCCGAAGCCGTAGGTCGATATCGCGCTGCCTATATATGTGCAGCAGTTGAATATCCCGCCGACCGTCGATGCGCGCCCGAATTTCGCAAAGTGCACCGGTATGAGCGTCATAAGCAGATGGTTCATGGCGGCTATTATTGTAGTAAACAGCGCCAGGAGTATCACGCAAATGGCGATAGGATATTTGCCGACAAAGACTATGCCCGCCAGCGGTATCAGCGTCATGGCGAAGCCGAACGCCGACGTTGCGGCCTCGTTGTGCCTGAACACCTTCTCGTAAAGCTTCGTTCCTATCCACGCGCCGCTGAGATTGATTATCGGCATAATCGCCGACAGCAGCAGCGAAAATGAGGCGGAAACGTCATATTTTTCGGTAATAAGCGTGGGTACCCATGAGCTGACTCCGTCCTTCAGCATACCCTGGACGAGCACGCCGACGCATATGACCGACGCGCCGGAAATCATAAAGAGCTTGCCGAGAGAGATTTTTTCACCAGTATTCTCATGGACTGGAAGCGACGGCTTCTCCCCTTTTCCGAGGATTTTCGAGGTCTTTTTCGCGCATATACACCAAAAGACCAGCACGCAGGTTATTATTCCGGCGGGGATATAAAACGCAAAATGCCACGACGCGAATTTTATCGCCGCCGCAGATATCACATAGGAGAGCAGGCTGCCTATCGGGAAGGACGACGCTATGTGCAGACACGCACGGCTGCGCTGCTCCTCCGGCAGGACGGTGGCTATTATATAGAGCACGGGCGTCCAGAGCATGGACTGAACTATTCCGTTAAGTCCCCAGATAATGCTCATGGTGATATAGCTCGACGAGCACAGCGGCATTATAATATTGGCGCACACCGTCCCGGCAAGCCCCGCGCCTATCATTTTATAGGGAGACACGCGGTCTCCGAGTATTCCGCTGAATATCTGACCCGCCCCGTAGCAGAAGAAATAGACCGTGCCGATAAATCCGGCATGGGGCTTTGAAAACACCCCGTCGGCAACTATGGCGGTCAGCGCGGCGGTGTAGTTTATTCTCCCGAGATAAGAGGCGCAATATGCCGTCCAGCAGGCGACAAAAAGCAGAACGCCCGCCGAAAGCGTTTTTTTGTTTTCTACCCGTTGCTCCATAATTTCCCCCAAAGCAGTGATGAAAAAATTATATCACCCGTTCGTTTTTTGTCAATGTCTTTTGCCTTTGTTGTTGAGTTTATAGGTATTATGTGATATACTTAGTCGGTATCGCGAAATATATTTCAAAGGCTTACAGGAGAGTCAAATGAAATCCATAAAAGAAATTTACAGGATAGGGCGCGGCCCGTCCAGCTCGCACACCATGGGACCCGAGTCGGCCGCAAAAATGTTTATCGGCGAATTCCCGTCGGCGGAGAGATACGAGGCTGTGCTCTACGGCTCGCTCGCAAAGACAGGCAAGGGGCACGGCACCGACCGCGTGCTACGCGAGACGTTTGCGCCGCGCGCGCTCGACATCAAGTTAGACCTGACCGCTACCGATATCCCCCACCCCAACACGCTCGACTTCACGGCGTTTGGCAAAAACGGAAACGTCATAGGCAAGCGCAGGGTACTCAGCGTCGGAGGCGGCGCGATAGAGGTCGAGGGGCACAAGGACGCGGAGCCGCCCGAGGTCTACCCGTTTGAAAATTTTGCGCAGATAAAAGAATATTGCAAAAAAGAGAGCATCCGTATTCCCGACCTCGTGGAAAGATTTGAGGGGGTTGAGATTTGGCAATATCTCGACCGCGTCTGGGAGGTCATGAACAGCTGCATCAAGCGCGGACTTGCCGCCGAGGGCGAGCTGCCCGGCGGGCTCGGCATAATGAGAAAAGCGCATATGCTCATAAGCCGTCACCACATGGACGAGAGCCCGGAGACGCGCGAGAACAGGCTTGTCTGCGCCTATGCCTACGCAGTCAGCGAGGAAAATGCCTCCTGCGGCGAGATAGTTACCGCGCCGACCTGCGGCGCGTGCGGAGTGCTGCCCGCGGTTCTGCGCTACACGGCGGACAGGCGCGACTTCTCCGAAAAGGATATACGCAGAGCCTTGGCGACCGCAGGAATCATCGGCAACGTCATAAAGACCAACGCCTCGATAAGCGGAGCGGAATGCGGCTGCCAGGCGGAGATAGGCTCGGCCTGCTCCATGGCGTCCGCCGCTCTCGCGGAGCTCTACGGCATGGACACGGATCAGATAGAATATGCCGCCGAGGTTGCGATGGAGCACCACCTCGGGCTCACCTGCGACCCTGTCATGGGGCTTGTTCAGGTACCCTGCATAGAGCGCAACGCAGTCGCCGCGATGAGGGCGATAAACGCGGTGAGCCTTGCAAACTTTTTGACCTACACAAGAAAGATTTCATTCGATCTGATAGTAGAAACCATGTATCAGACAGGCAAGGATCTTTCAAAAATATACCGCGAGACGAGCGAGGGCGGACTTGCCAAGCTCTATAAGCCCGCAAAGAAAAACGAAACTACGGAGGAAATAAAATGAGCAAGCAGTTAAGACAGCCCGCAGCGGGCGACACCGTTGCAACTATAAAGACAAACATGGGCGACATAAAGGTAGTCCTCTTCCCCGACGCCGCGCCCAAGGCGGTCGAAAACTTCACGACCCACGCGGAAAACGGCTACTACGACGGCGTTATCTTTCATCGCGTTATCCCCGATTTCATGATTCAGGGCGGCGACCCGCTCGGCAAGGGAATAGGCGGAGAGAGCATCTGGGGCAAGCCGTTCAAGGACGAGTTCAGCCGCGACTACCACAATCTCAGGGGAGCGCTGTGCATGGCGAACGCAGGCCCGAACACGAACGGAAGCCAGTTCTTTATCGTTCAGGCTCCGTCTGTGGACGAGCGTTTTATTCCGCAGATGGAGCGTCTGCCCGATATGTTCACGGACGAGTCCGTTGAGGACTACAAGGCGGTCGGCGGTACTCCGTGGCTCGATTTCAGACACACGGTGTTCGGTCAGGTGTTCGAGGGCATGGATGTTGTCGATGCGATAGCCTCGGTCAGCCGCGACGCTTCGGACAAGCCGTTCGAGGATGTTGTTATAAACTCCGTAGAGACACAGACTCTTTAATTTTACTCTTTACTTTCAAGTTTTAGTGTGCTAAAATATACTTGAATACGGGGACAGATAAACCCAATCAAGAAAACAAAAGGAGTAAAACTTTGATGAACGGCAAGCTGAAGGACAGCAACGTCGATTTCCTGTTCAAGGCGGTTCTCGCCCTTGAGAACATCGACGAATGCTACGATTTTTTTGAGGATCTGTGTACGGTGACAGAGCTCAAGGCGCTTTCACAGCGCATAGTTGTTGCGAAGATGCTCAGCGACAAGCAGGTCTACAGCGAGATAGTCAGCAAGACCGGCGCGAGCACCGCCACGATAAGCCGCGTCAACCGCTCTCTCAACTACGGCTGCGACGGATACGAAAAGATTTTCGAGCGCATAGATGCCGCAGAGGCAGAGAAAAAAGACTGACATGAGCGACTATTCATTCTTCGCCCGTTTTTATGACGGGCTGACGCAAAATGTTGATTATGAGAGAAGAGCAGAGCATTTTTCTGCTCTTCTGCTTTCATATGGGGTCGAGAGCGGAACGGTGCTCGATCTCGCCTGCGGCACGGGTACTTTAACCTCGCTCATAGCCTCGCGCGGATATGAAATGATAGGCGTTGATTCGAGCCCCGATATGCTCGCTCAGGCGCAGAACAGGGCTTTTGAGGAGGGGCAGAACATTCTGTTTCTCTGCCAGCAGATGCAAAATCTCGACCTTTTCGGAAAAATCGACGCCGCACTCTGCACGCTCGACAGCATAAATCATCTGACCGAGCCCGAGGATGTGCGGGAGACATTTCGCCGACTCGGAACGTTTATCCGCCCGGGCGGGATGTTCATATTCGATGTGAACACGGTATACAAGCACCGCGAGATTCTTGCGGACAATTCGTTCGTCTACGAATGCCCGGAGGTTTTCTGCGTCTGGCAGAACAGCCTTGACGAAGAGACAAATACGGTGGACATCATGCTCGACTTCTTCGAGGAGCGCGAGGACGGGACATATGAGCGCACGAGCGAGGATTTCAGCGAGCGCGCATACAGTCTTGACGAGCTCTCAAAGTGGCTCGACGGCGCGGGCTTTGAGACAGAGAACATATTTGACGGCATGACGAACGAACCCGTCAGAGAAGATTCCGAGCGCGCGGTGATAGCCGCAAGGCGCAGGAAATAACAGGAGGATAAATTATGGGCAAGCTTATACGCTGCATTTCCGAGGACGGCACTTTAACCGTTATGGCTGCCGACACCACGGATATAGTAAACAGGGCGCAGGAGATTCACGGCACATCCGCCGTTATTTCGGCGGCTCTCGGCAGGCTGCTGACGGCGGCAAGCCTCATGGGCAGCGCCTTAAAAGGCGCAGACGACTCAGTCACGCTCAGGATAAACGGCAACGGCCCTGCGGGCACTGTGCTCGCCGCTTCGGACAGTCAAGGCAATGTCAGAGGCTACGCGGTGAACTCCGTTGTCGAGCTGCCGCTCAACGACAAGGGCAAATTGGATGTTTCCGGCGCAGTCGGCAAGGACGGCTTTTTGACCGTTATAAAGGACCTCGGGCTTAAAGAGCCGTATGTCGGTCAGGTGCCGATAATAAGCGGAGAAATTGCCGAGGACATCACGAATTACTTTGCGACGAGCGAACAGATACCGACCGTCTGCGCGTTGGGTGTGCTCGTCCACCCCGACCTCACGATAAGAAAGGCGGGCGGATTTATAATTCAGCTGCTCCCGACCGCCGACGACACGGTTATAGAAAAAGTCGAAAAGTGCATAGGCGACATCGAACCCGTGACGGCGATGCTTGACAAGGGACTGTCCCCCGAGACTGTCTGCCGCACCGTGCTTCCCGCGTTCAAGCTCGATGTGCTCGACACGTCGGAGCCGGAATACCGCTGCAACTGCTCGCGCGAGCGCGTCTCCCGCGCGCTGATAAGCATGGGCAGAGACGAGCTCGCAAAGCTCAAGGAGGACGAACAGACCGAGGTCTGCTGCCAATTCTGCGACAAGAAATATGTGTTCACGCCCTCGGATATCGACAGGCTGCTTGAAGAGAGCAGGGCAAAAGAGGATAAGTAACGAAAACCTCCGTAAGCGACAAGGCTTGCGGAGGCTTTTTATGATTATTTTTAATATGGGTACGGCATGAGGTCTTTTAAAGTCACGGCGGTATCGGAATCAACGAGGATTTCTGTATCCTCCGGGCTGCCGAGCTGCATCATAAATTCACGGCAGGCTCCGCACGGAGGCAGTATCTCTCCCGTTTTTGTTACCGCAACGACCTTTTTCGCGGCATACTCCCCGTTGGTTATCATCGTTGACAGCGCGTTTCGCTCCGCGCACATACCCAGCGAGCAATCAGTATCGATACAAACGCCCGTATACACATTTCCGTTCTCTGTCAGCACGGCGGCGCCCACCCCGCCGGAGCACATCTGCTCCGATATAATCTTCGGCACTGCGACGGCAAGCGCGGCGGCATATAATTTTTCCCATTCCGTTGTCATAGAATCACCCTTTCGTTTTACTGCGCGGTTCCCTTTGCGGTGTTGAGGGAGGAGATGAGGAGTCTTCTTATGGTACCGCATTGAGCATACAGCACCTTTGCCGTCTCGGGCTCTAAAATTCCGGATTTTATAAATAATTCAAGCCAATATTCAGTCTCATAACATTCCTTGAGCGAAATCTGAAGTTTCGCAACAAAATCGGCCTTGCTCTGCGCATAATTCGCCTCATGAATGTTTGCACCTATTGAGGTTGCGGAGCGTTCAAGCTGATTAACTAACGAATGATGACCCTTTATGCCGTCACACATTTTGACAACATTCACCGAAAAATCCACAGACAAACTGCGAAGCTTTGATTCTGCCATACAGATACCACCTTTTTATTCAGAATACTACAAAATCTCTGAATTATCAAGCGAAATCGCTCGCTAAGCTCACGGTGAAATAATTCACTTCGTGAATTGTGATATTTGATGCTTCGCATCAAGTGAAATGAAA
>DPOR01000011.1:0-174 GCA_003538135.1 Oscillospiraceae bacterium | reverse complement strand
GATTTATTTCGTTGAAAAAAGCAGCGAAGAGTGTACAAAAAACTGTGGCGCAAACTGCTAAAGTAAAGACGCGGAAGCTTTTCTTAACTTTTAAACTTGTAAAAAAGTGAAATATCTCGCTGCACTTCGATGTGAAATAATTCACTTCGTGAATTGTGATATTTGATGCTTCGC
>DPOR01000012.1:583-8908 GCA_003538135.1 Oscillospiraceae bacterium | reverse complement strand
GCGGACGGCGACGTGTTTACAAATGACCCGGATTTGCTTTTGCAGTACGGCTATAAGCCGATAATTTTAACGGACTGCCCGTCTGACGGGAAGAGCTATGTCGGCTCATGGACGGAGACGGAAACAGAAATAACGCAGGTGTGGACGGAGCAGCCGCAGACGGGCGAAGCGACCCCCGAGCAGCTGGAGACGGCACTACATCAGATAGGAGGCGCGGTCGATGAAAATCAGTGAAGTTAATAACATCGTCGAGAAGTCAACGGCCAAGATAATAGAAGCGGCCGAGGTCAGGGCGGACTTGCTCGCGGTAGCTGCATATATCCCGAAGGGACAGCGCAAAAAATACGGCGCGGAGCTCGAGCGCATCCTGGAAAAATATGACGGTTGACAGGAGGCATAATGTGAAAATCTGTATTTCGATAGGGCACGGAAAATCGGCGCGAGGGGGCTATGACAGCGGCGCCACCGGCGGGGGCTTCCACGAATTTCGCATAGCGCGAAGAATAGGCTTTTACATAGCCGAAGCGCTTAAAAGCTGCGGCTGCGATGTGTCGCTCATAAATTACGACGCCGATATGTATCTCACGGACAGAATAGCCTTCGTCAACCGCGGAGACTTCGATCTCGCCGCCGAGATCCACCTCAATGCGGGCGGCGGAACGGGGAGCGAGGTCTATTATAAGCACTCGGACTCAAAGGGCAAAAAGCTCGCCGCAGGGATAAGCGCGGGTATTGCAAAGACATTTTCGCTGCGCGACAGGGGAGCTAAAATAAAGCTCAATTCAGCGGGCAACGACTATTTCGGCTTTGTCCGCTCGGTAAAGTGCCGCAGTTTGCTTATCGAGACCGTGTTCATAGACAGCTCTTCGGACAGGAAAAATGTCGAGACCGAGGCGGGGCAGAGACTGTGCGGGAAAGCGATAGCCGAGTCGATAGCCGCATTTTACGGACTAAAAAAGACCGCGCCGCAGAAAGCTAAGCCTGTCTGCGATATCCGAGCGGGCGACCGCGTGAAGATAATCGGAAAGACATATGCCACGGGTCAGCGCATTCCCTCGTGGGTGAAATTAAGGACTCATACCGTCGCAAGGCTCGACTCAAAGCGCGCATTGCTCAAAGAGATTAATTCGTGGGTTTTGATTTCCGATTTAAGGCTCGCAGAAAGACCGTCCGTCTCTGTCGGCAGTGTGGTTTCGATAAAGCCCGGCGCAGTCTACGGCGGCTGCACCTCGGCACGCGGAAGAAAAGTGCCCGAGGCACAGCTCTCTCCGAAAAAACACACCGTCACAAAAATCCGGCAAAACCGCGGCACGCTCGAAGCCCTGCTCGGCGATATTTCGAGCTGGGTCGCGGTCGGCAGCCTCGAGGAGGTGTGAGATGAACTCGGAAATAACTGTTGCCCTGCTCTCGGCGGCGGGCACGCTCTTAGGCTCGCTCGGCGGAATACTCGCCTCAAACAGACTGACAAATTACCGCATAGCGCAGCTTGAAAAGCGGGTGGACAAACATAATAACTTAGTTGAGCGTATGGCGACTGCGGAGGATTCGATAAAATCCGCGCATAAGCGTATAGACGACCTTGCGCGCAGAAAATAAGGGGGATTTTCATGAAAAAGCTTTTTGAATATGCAAAGAGAGTGTCGGTAGGCACCTGGGTCAGGGGCATTCTTTCTCTGGTGTCGATAGTCAACATGGCGCTTGCCGCGTTCGGAAAAACGCCGCTCAATATAGAATACGGCGAGCTTTATACGGCGATAAGCCTGATTTTTGCCGCCGCCGTCGGCTTTGCGAGCTATTGGAAGAATAACAGCTTCACCTCGGCGGCGATAGAGGCAGATAAATTCCTGCATGAGCAGCGCATAGCGGAGGAAAAAGATGATAACGGCAATTCTATATAATTTAATGAACTTGACAGGGCTTTATCTTGCGTTAATATTTTTTGTGATACGCCGTATTTTCGGACTGCTTTGAAATAGACCGAGCCGCCGTGGGAGAACTCCTCTGCGGCGGCTTTTTTGTTTCAATTTCTCTTTAAAAATGCTTGCAGACGCAACATTCTTGCGTTATACTGTAATTGCCGTATTTTGTACTCGGGCTATAATCCGCAGGGCGGAAAAATATATTTTGGAGAGAAAAATATGCTGGATTTAAAACAGACCGACAGAATGCTCAAAAAGCTGGAGCGCTTTGTCGATATCATCGAACCGATGATTTTTGAAAAAGTCGGCGAGACGGGACCCGTCAGCGCATTTGCCACGCTCGAACGCTTCCACAGTATTCCGGAGAACAGCCTGTTTGACCCGATAGAAAAGGGCTACAAATGGGGCGAGGAGTTCGGTTACTGCTGGTTCAAGACCGATTTTGTAGTCCCCGACGGACTTGACGGAAAGGATATCTTCATCCGCCCGCATATCTCGTGCTATGAGGGAACTCTTTGGGTGGACGGCGTGCCCTACGGCAACTTCTGCACGAAGATAGTTTTCACCGGTCACGGCAACCATTACTGCGACCTGCTCAGAAAGGACGCAAAGGCCGGCGATAAAATAGCAATAGATCTCGAATACTACGCGGGTCATTCGTATAAGGGCTGCCACCCTACGGAGAATCTCCCGCTGCTCACCTATGATTTCTCTTATGAGGGCATAGATATCTGCGTCAAGAACTACGCCGTTCAGGAGTTCTATTTCGATTTGCGCACCCTCGTTCAGCTCGTCAAAAACCTGCCGGACAGCTCGTTCAGACGCGCGTCCGTAATAAATGAGCTTGAGCAGGTTTTCAGGGAGATATATCAGTCACCCGACGATGTTGACCGCGATGAGTTTATGGCGGCTCTCGAGAGAGCGAAGCCCTATCTAAAAAAGGCGCTCTCCGTCAAAAACGGTGACGATGCGCCCAAGGCCGTGCTCATAGGCCATTCGCACATGGACACGGCGTGGCTCTGGCACGTCGGCGAGACGGTCAAGAAGTGCGCACGCACCTATGCGAATCAGCTCGCTCTTATGGACGAGTATCCGGAATATAAGTTCATCCAGAGCTCATCCTGCCACAGCGACTTCCTGCGCCGCAAATATCCCGACCTCTTCGCGCGCATCCAAAAGAGAGTCAGTGAGGGCAGATACGAGCCCAACGGCGGCGTGTGGGTCGAGTGCGACTGCAACATAACCTCCGGCGAGTCCATGGTCAGACAGTTCCTCTGGGGTCAGAGATTCACGAGAAAGTATTTTGATTTTACCTCGAATTGCTTCTGGCTGCCCGATACCTTCGGCTACAGCGCGGCCATACCGCAGATAATGAAGGGCTGCTGCGTCGATTATTTCCTGACTACTAAAATCGACTGGAACGACACAAACGTTTTCCCGCTCGATACATTCTATTGGGAGGGCATAGACGGCACAAAGGTGTTCACCCACTTCAACCGCACCCACATCTGGCCCGACGCAGAGGACCTCTTGACCTATGTCACGGGCACACCCGAGAATAAACATTCCTGCATAAAAGACAGGCGCGTGACCGATACCCGCATTATCTCCTACGGCTACGGAGACGGCGGCGGCGGACCGCAGTTTGAGATGCTCGAGGCGGCAAGACGCTGCGCCGATCTCAACGGCTGCCCGAAGTCCGAGCACAAGCTTGTCGGCGAGGCGATGAAAGAGCTTGAAAGCAATGCCTTTGAGCCCGATACCTACGCGGGCGAGCTGTATCTTGAGCTGCACCGCGGCACGCTCACCAATCAGCACGTCATAAAGCGCAACAACCGTAAGGCGGAGTTTGCGCTCAGAGACCTTGAGATATTCACGGTAAACGATGCCGTGAAGAACAATAAAACGGCGGACAGCGCGGACATAGCTCCGCTCTATGAAAAGCTGCTCGTCAACCAGTTCCACGATATTCTCCCCGGCACCTGTATTCCCCGCGCCCATGAGGAGTCCCGCGCTATGACCACCGCGCTTATAAAGCGCGCCCGCGACCTCGTCAGGGAATTGACAGAGAGCGACGCTTCCGACTGCGTGACAGTCACAAACACCCTCTCCTTTGACCGCTCCGACGTGATAGTTCTCGACTACAGCGGCAAAATCGTTGACGGTGATTACAGGCAGCAGATCTATACGGATTTGAGAGGCAACAAAAAGCTCATGGTGGGCGGCGTGACCGTTCCCGCGTTTTCGAGCGTTACGCTGAAGCTCGTCGACGGAAAAATCGAGGGTGAGAGTGCGTTCAAGCTCGACGGTGAGCTCCTTGAAACTCCGTTTGCATCGGTGAAGTTCGCCGATAACGGCACGATTTCGTCCTTTGTCGATAAGCGCGCCGAGCGCGAGCTTTGCGGCGACGGCTATAATCTCAACACTCTGCTCTTAGCGGAGGATTTCCCGTGCGATTGGGATAACTGGGATGTTGACGCCGATATTGAGATGAAGTTCGAGGATGCCTCGAAGCTCATCAGCCGCGAAATAGTTTCCGACGGCTCCGTCGCGCTCGTTATCCGCAGCAAGTACGCGATAAGCGACAAATCGACCGTCACGCAGGATATGATATTCTTTGCGGACAGCGCCGAGGTGCGTTTCGATACCGTCATGGATTGGCAGGATAACCACCGCTTCCTCAAGGCGGCGTTCGATACCTCCGTCAGACAGGAGTTCGCCCGCTTTGATGTCCAGTTCGGAAATGTAAAGCGCCCGACCACCCGCAACAACAGCGTTGAAAAGGCGAAGTTCGAGGTGCTCAACCATAAATATACCGACCTCTCCGAGACCCGCTTCGGCGTCGCTGTCCTCAACGACAGCAAGTACGGCATAAGCGTAAACGGCGGCAAGCTGCACCTGTCCCTGCACAAGGGCGGTCTGCGCCCCGATTTCAAGGGCGACAGAGGCTTCCACCACTGTGTCTATTCGTTCCTGCCGCATGACAGTGGCTTCTCCGCCGAGAGCGTTATCAGACCGGCATATGAGCTTAATGTTCCCGCCGCCGTGACAGACGGAAAATACGAGGCGCAAAAGCTCATTGATATCGACGCCGACAACATCTTTGTCGAGGCCGTAAAGCCCTGCGAGGATGCGGAGCGCGCGTTCATCGTGCGTATGTATGAGGCGGAGGGCACGTTCACAACCGCCGATGTCCGTTTCTTTGACGGCGCAAAGAGCGTGAAGATAACCAATATGCTCGAGGAAGAGCAGAGCGAGGTCGAAAGCATCGCGCCCGCGAAGCTTCAATTCAGACCCTTTGAGATAAAGACCCTCAAGGTCACTTACTAAAGGAGGAACGGCATGACAGTCGAAAAGCTTGAGCTTAAAAGCAACCCCGGCGCCACGCTCACGGCGTATTTGCTCGATACCTCCAAGGAAATGCCGAATATGACAGAGCGCCCGGCGGTTCTGGTCATTCCCGGCGGCGGATACTATATGTGCTCCGACCGCGAGGCCGAGCCGATAGCCATGGCGTTCGCCGTGCACGGATACAATACCTTTGTCCTGCGCTATACCGTGGGCGAGGGCAAGGAGTTCAAAATGCCCCTTGCCGACGCAGAGGAGGCGCTGGCGCTCATACGCGAAAAGGCAAAGGTGTGGCACGTTACAGCCGATAAGATAGCCGCCATCGGCTTTTCGGCGGGCGCGCACCTTGCGGCCGCGCTCTCGACCATGGGCAGCACGCGCCCCAACGCGTGTATCCTCGGCTACCCGTGCATTCTCTCCGAGATAAGCCGCATTCTGGCCTTCCCCGTGCCGTCGCTTGACGAATATGTGGATAGCAGCACTCCGCCCACGTTCATCTTCGGCAGCGCAACGGACAAAACCGTTCCGATAATAAATTCCGTAAAATATGCCGAGGCGCTCGCCGAAAACAAAGTGCCGTTCGAAATGCATATTTTTGCCAAGGGCTGGCACGGCTTCTCTCTGTGCACTCCGAGCGTCTGCGACAAGCCGGAGTCGGTCATAGAAAATGCCCGCGCCTCGCAGTGGGTGAAGCTCTGCACAGACTGGCTCTCCGATACATTCGCTTTGGGCGAGATATAAAAAACAAAATGAGTCTCCGACACACGGAGGCTCATTTTTATGCCATTTGCAAAAGTGGAGATTCTCTGTCCCTAAACGGAAAAATTACAGTCCCAACAGTTGTTTTCTCTTCGCGTCAAACTCTTCTTGAGAAATAATACCGAGATCGAGAAGATTTTTAAACTCCAGAATCTGTTCCGCCGGGGATTTCTCAATTATATGGGTTGTTGCCGAATTGCAAGCTTGGGTTTCTGTAAATGCGAGTTTTTTTCGTTCGATTATATCGTGTAATCCTCCGTAAATTGTAGAACCATATCGGATATTGGTTATAGCTGTAATGTTTTCCCATATTGTATCAATAGTAATTTTAGCTAACCCAAAATTGCCAACGCCGCTATTGTTTATAGTTACGTCATTTATGTTCTTCAAGCTAATAGTTTGTGTGAAATCGCCGAACAATTTTCTTTTTACAATAAGCAATCTGCGATTAGTGATTACCCAAATTGCGCCGGGCACATCTTCTGTTTTTTTCGGTTGTACATTGGCAAGGAAAGCGAATTCGATTTCTTCGTCGGGGTTGAGCTGTTCCAATAGGAAGGCGCAACTATTAAGAGCCATCTTTTTTGAGTACATGACGAAACCTAAATTATTGGATAGTATATGATCCAATAGCTGTTGTGCATTGAAAAATTTCATTTTTTGTCGCCTTTGTTTTTTATGGAAATAATTCTATGTATACAGCCTATCATGTATTTTTTGTTTTGTCAAGAAAAATTCTGCATTCTGTGTCCTCATTGAATCCGGGAGCGGGTTGTGGTATAATCTATCCGTTAGTAAGTTCGGAGGTGGCTTTTTATGGATAAAAAGGTAGCGGTTCTGACGGGCGGAACATCGGGCATAGGTATGCAGACGGCGCTTGCGCTCAAGGATGCGGGATATACCGTTTATGAATTGAGCCGCAGGGCGCAGGGAGTCGAGGGACTGAATCACCTTGTCGCCGATGTCACGGACGAGGCGGCGGTGAAGAATGCCGTCGATGAGATAATCGAACGCGAGGGCAGAATAGATGTGCTCGTCAACAACGCGGGCTTCGGCATCTCCGGTGCGGTCGAATTCACAAAGACCGAGGATGCGAAGCGTCTTTTTGACACGAACTTCTTCGGCATGGTCAATATGAACCGCGCCGTGATTCCCGTCATGCGCGAAGCGGGGCGGGGGAGAATAGTCAACATAGGCTCCGTCGCGGGTCAGATACCGATTCCGTTCCAGACCTATTATTCTGCCGCGAAGGCTGCGACAAATTCATACACCATGGCTCTCGCAAACGAGCTTCGCCCCTACGGGGTCACCGTCTGCGCGGTTCAGCCGGGCGACATAAAGACCGGCTTTACAAAGGCGCGCGAAAAGTCAATAGACGGCGACGACATATACGGCGGTCGCATAGGCCGCTCGGTTGCCCGCATGGAGCATGACGAGCAGACGGGTATGGAGCCGTCGATAGCGGGAAGGTTTATAGCCGATGTCGCAATGAAGAAAAAGGTCAGCCCGATATACACGATAGGCGCGAGCTATTCGTTCCTGACCTTCTTGACGCGCTTTATGTCGCGAAAGACGATGAACAAAATAATCGGCTCGATATACGCAAAATAAGAACGGTATTTTCGGGAGTCTCCGCTGTTCGGCGCGGCGGAGACTTTTTTAAGAAAAACTGAAAAAAATTGCAAATAAGACTTGACAGAACGGCGAATTTATAGTATATTAATCTGCGTCGTCGGACGAAAAACCGATCGATCAGGGAGCATAGCTCAGCTGGGAGAGCACTTGCCTTACAAGCAAGGGGTCACAGGTTCGAGCCCTGTTGTTCCCACCAATGGCCCGGTAGCTCAGTTGGTTAGAGCGCTAGCCTGTCACGCTAGAGGTCGACGGTTCGAGACCGTTCCGGGTCGCCATTTTTCGCCGAAATCCGGCTTTGCCGGTTTTCATATATTTGCCTCTGTAGCTCAGTTGGTAGAGCAGCGGACTGAAAATCCGCGTGTCGCTGGTTCGATTCCGGCCGGAGGCACCAACCGTGCGGATGTAGCTCATCCGGTAGAGCGCCACCTTGCCAAGGTGGAGGTAGCGAGTTCGAGCCTCGTCATCCGCTCCATTCTTCTTATGCCAATTAAATTTAATTGGCATTTTTTTGACAGAGAGAGCGTACAATTCAATACGGCGCCATAGCCAAGTGGTAAGGCAGAGGTCTGCAAAACCTCGATGCCCCAGTTCAAATCTGGGTGGCGCCTCCAGAAAAAAAGAGCATTGCTTTGCAATGCTCTTTTTTTCAACGAAATAAATCCCT
>DPOR01000012.1:0-297 GCA_003538135.1 Oscillospiraceae bacterium | reverse complement strand
TTTCATTTCACTTGACGCGAAGCGTCAAATATCACAATTCACGAAGTGAATTATTTCACCGCGAGCGAAGCGAACGATTTCACTTTTTGTTTGGATAAAACGCTTTGAATATTGCACGCGGAGCGTGTCGAGGGGTGCGAGTCTCAGGTGGAGACCTCTGCACGAAGTGCAGAAGCACCGAGCGAGCCGGCAGGCGAGACCAAGTCCTTCTACCCCTGCCATGAAAAAAGCACTTGCATTTGCAAGTGCTTTTTTCAACGAAATAAATCCCTTCCGGGATTTGTGAAATGCCCTGCG
>DPOR01000013.1:258117-553926 GCA_003538135.1 Oscillospiraceae bacterium | reverse complement strand
TTAATGATGAACTTAAAAACGCTACAATCCACTACAACGCCAATCCCTGCACCAACCACAGTTGGAGCGAGTGGACGGTGATCCAACCGGCAACCGCTGAAGCGGAAGGTTTGCGCGAGCGCACCTGCTTGGTCTGCGGCGAGAAGGAGACAGAAGTTATTCCGAAGCTCGACTTCATCTACGGCGATGTCAACGGAGACGGCAAAATAAACGGAAGAGACGTAGTTAAGCTCGCCAAGTATCTTGCCGCATACGATGAACTCACCGGAACTTCAAGCGTTACCGTATCTCCCGGAGCCGATGTCAACGGAGACGGCAGGATAGACGGCCGAGATCTTGTCAAGCTCCGCAAATACCTCGCGAACTATGATGAGAGCACGGGGCAATCTTCAGTCAAGTTGGGTCCCGAAAGATAGGTATTTCCAATTGCAGGGAATGCAAAAAATATAGAAAATTTTGAAACAAACTGCGTGTTGCATTGCGGCACGCAGTTTTGTTTTGGCGCAACCGCGTTTTTTACGGTCTGTCTTTTCTTTTTCCGTTGAACCTACACGCTGCAGCATTGTTGCCGTCATTGACAAAAAGCCAATATATGGTGTATAATTAAATATGTATGATACAAAATATGCGTAACAATCAGTCGGGGGATAACTCAATGGCAAAAGTCAAAAAGAGAGAAGAATACGGCGACGACAGCATTGAAATGCTCAAAGGCGCCGACAGGGTGCGGAAAAAACCGTCGGTTATTTTCGGCTCGAACGGTATCGAGGGCTGCGAGCACTCGGTGTTTGAAATAATTTCAAACTCCGTTGACGAGGCGCGCGAGGGCTTCGGCAACACGATTACCGTCACCCGTTTCGAGGATAAGTCCATAGAGGTTCAGGATTACGGGCGCGGTATACCCGTTGAGTTCAACCGCAGGGAAAACGAGTATAACTGGAAGCTCCTGTTCTGCGAGCTCTATGCCGGCGGAAAGTATAACACCAACGACGGCGGAAGCTACGAGTATTCACTCGGCACAAACGGACTCGGCCTTTGCGCCACGCAGTATGCCTCGGAGTATATGGAGGCGGAGGTTCATTCGAACGGCTATTGCTATCATCTGCAGTTCAAAAACGGCGAGCCGGTCGGCGATATGATAAAAGAGCCCTACAGCAAAAAGGACACCGGCACGCGCATAAAGTGGCGCCCCGACCTCAAGGTGTTCACCGATATAGACATACCTCTCGAGTATTTTCAGGATATGATGCGCCGCCAGTCGATAGTCAACGCGGGCATCAAGTTCGTGCTCAGGAATCAGAACGGCTCGAAGTTTGAAACGTTCGAGTATTTCTACGAAAACGGCATAACCGATCACCTCAAGGAGGTCGTCGGCAACAACGCCATTTCTTCTGTCTGCACCTGGAGCGGCGAGCGAGTAGGACGCGACAGAGCGGATCAGCCCGAATATAAGCTTAAAATAAACGCCGCGCTCTGCTTCTCGAATAAGGTCCAGCTCAAGGAGTATTATCATAACTCGAGCTACCTCGAATACGGCGGCGCACCCGATAAGGCCGTGCGCTCCGCGTTTGTGTCGCAGATAGACGCATATATAAAAAAGAACGGAAAATACCTCAAGTCCGACTCGAAGATAAACTTCCAGGATGTCGAGGACTGCCTCGTGCTCATCGTCTCGTCGTTCTCGACCGTAGCCGCCTATGAGAACCAAACGAAGAAATCCGTCACCAACAAGTTCATTCAGGAGGCGACGACCGAGTTCTTTAAGCATCAGCTTGAGATATATTTTATCGAAAACAAGCTTGACGCGGACAAGATATGCGATCAGGTGCTCGTCAATATGCGCGCACGTATCCGCGCGGAGACAACGAAGCTCAACATAAAGAGCAAGCTCCAGTCGAGCAACGATATGGGCAGCCGCGTGCAGAAATTCGTCGATTGCCGCAGCAAGGATGTGGCGAAGCGCGAGCTGTTCATAGTGGAGGGCGACTCGGCTCTCGGCGCTTGTAAGCAGGCACGCGACTCGTCGTTCCAGGCGATAATCCCCGTGCGCGGAAAGATACTCAACTGCCTCAAGGCGGAGTACAACAAAATATTTGCAAACGATATCATAACCGACTTGATAAAGGTTCTCGGCTGCGGAGTCGAGACAAAATCGAAGGCGATGAAGGATATGGTTGCCTTTAATATCGACCAGCTGCGCTGGAACAAGGTCATAATCTGCACCGATGCCGACGTTGACGGATTCCAGATACGCACGCTCATTCTCGCCATGCTTTACCGCCTTATGCCAAAGCTTATCGAAAACGGCAAGGTCTATATCGCGGAGTCGCCGCTCTATGAGATAAACTCGAAGGACGAGACGTGGTTCGCGTATAACGAGCAGGAGAAGCAGGACATCCTCTCTCAGCTTGAAAACGCCAAATTCACCATACAGCGCTCCAAGGGACTCGGCGAAAACGATGCGGACATGATGTCGCTGACTACGATGAATCCCGCAACCCGCCGACTTATCCGCGTTGACCCGACCGACGCTCAGCAGACAGCGGAGATGTTCGACCTCTGGCTCGGAGACAATCTCGCCGGCAGAAAAGAGCATATCGCACGCGACGGCGCGGCATATATAGATATGGCGGATGTTTCGTAAGCTTAACTATTGAAAGGATTTTGATATAAATGGCGGGAAAAAGAGGCAAAAAAGAACCCCCGAAAAATGAGATAGATCCGCTCAAGAGCGGAGTTCATATTATCGGCGCGGGCGAAGTTGTCGAGCAGCCGATAACCCAAACGATTGAAACCAACTATTTTCCATATGCGATGAGCGTCATTATGTCCCGTGCCATCCCGGAGATAGACGGCTTCAAGCCCTCGCACAGAAAAATACTCTACACGATGTATAAAATGGGCCTGCTCACGGGCGCGCGCTCGAAGTCGGCGAACATCGTCGGACGCACCATGCAGCTGAACCCCCACGGCGACGCCGCCATATATGAGACTATGGTCAGGCTCTCGCGCGGGTATGAAGCGCTGCTGCACCCGTATGTAGATTCAAAGGGTAACTTCGGTAAGGCGTATTCGCGCGATATGATGTGGGCGGCTTCGAGATACACAGAGGCCAAGCTTGACCCGATAAGCGCGGAGCTCTTCAGGGATATTGACAAGGATACGGTCGATTTTGTCGATAACTACGACAACACCATGAAAGAGCCGACGCTTCTGCCGGTCACTTTCCCGAGCGTACTCGTCAACAACAATACGGGTATAGCCGTCGGCATGGCGAGCTCCATCTGCTCGTTTAACCTCGAAGAGGTCTGCCGCACGACTATAGAGCTCATAAGAAACCCCGATCACTGCGTGGCGGATACCCTCAAGGCGCCCGATTTTGCGGGCGGCGCGAAGATTCTTTATGACCGCGCGAAGATAGAGGAGATTTACCGCACGGGGCGCGGTTCGTTCAAGCTCTACGCAAAATACGCCTACGACAAATCGAACAACTGCATTGATATAACCGAGATTCCGATGACCTCAACCGCAACGAGCGAGTCGATAATCGAAAAGGTCATTGACAGGGTCAAGGCGGGCGCGATAAAAGAGATAAGCGATATCCGCGACGAGACGGACAGAAGCGGTCTTAAAATAACGATAGACCTCAAAAGGGGAACTGACCCCGACAAGCTCATGCAGAAGCTTTACAGGCTCACGCCGCTCTCGGATTCCTTCGCCTGTAACTTCAATGTCCTGATAGCAGGCTCACCCCGCGTCATGGGCGTCAAGGAGCTGCTCGAGGAGTGGATAGCGTTCCGCATGGAGTGCGTCAGACGCAGGACATATTTTGAGCTCAAAAAGGCCAAGGACAAGCTGCATCTGCTCCGCGGACTTGAAAAAATACTTCTCGATATCGACAAGGCTATAAAGATAGTCCGCAACACCGAGGAGGAGGCGGAAGTCGTCCCGAACCTTATGATAGGCTTCGGAATCGACCGCATTCAGGCAGAATTTGTCGCGGAGATAAAGCTTCGCCACCTCAACCGCGAATATATCTTAAAGCGCACTCAGGACATTGAGGAGCTCGAAAAGCTCGTTGCCGACCTCGAGGATATCCTCGCAAAGCGCGGCAGAGTGGGCAAGATAATCATAAACGAGCTTGAGGATGTCATAAAGAAATACGGTAAGCCGAGAAGGACGGAGATTATCTACGCCTCCGACATCGAGGATGAGGAAGAGGAGGAACAGATACCCGATTATCCCGTGACCCTCTTCTTCTCGAAGGAGGGCTATTTCAAGAAGATAACCCCGCAGTCTCTGCGCATGAGCAGCGAGCAGAAGTTCAAAGACGGAGACGAGCTCGCTCAGACAGTTGTCACGGATAACTCAAAAGAGCTGTTGTTCTTCACGAACCGCTGTCAGGTCTACAAGGCACGCGTCAACGACTTTAAGGAGACTAAGGCGAGCGCACTCGGCGACTATGTGGCAAGCACGCTCGGCATGGACGAGGGCGAGACGGCGGTCTATATGGCTGTCACGTCCGACTATTCGGGCTATATGCTCTTCTTCTTCGAAAACGGAAAGGCTGCCAAGGTCGAGCTCTCCGTGTATCGGACAAAGACTAACCGCAAGAAGCTCATAAAGGCCTATTCGGACAAGTCGCCCGCCGCGGCAATGTTCCATATCGAAAAAGATACGGAGCTTGTCATAGTTTCCTCCGCCGGCAGACATCTTCTGATAAACACGGGAGCCATATCGCCCAAGACCACCAAGGATACGCAGGGAGTCGGCGTTATGAGCCTCAAAAAGGGTCAGAAGGTCATGAACGTACGCGAGTACAGAGAGGGCGAGTTTGCCAAGGCGTACAGATATAAGACAAAGAATCTGCCCGCCGCAGGTGCATTGCTCAGCGCCGAGGACAAGGGCGAGCAGCTCGAATTGGGAATATAAAAAAAGACCGTCTGCAAGGCTTCCCCGCAAAACGGTCGGCGGGAAAAGCCCTGCAAACGCATTAACTTCGGACTCTTACCGCTGAGAGTAGTTTGCGCTTTCTCCGCGGGATAATACATCCGAACAAAGGAATTTTACGCATATTGCAAAACTTTTTATAAAAACTATTGAAATATATTAAAGTATATGCTAAAATATTTTAGCAATTTATGTTTGGAGGTCAACTTCATGGCAGTACATGAGATTATATTGGGTATAATCCTTCTTCTTCTTTCGGTCGCAATTATTGTTCTCGTCCTTCTTCAGGAGGGCAAGTCCGCAGGTCTTTCCGGCGCTATCGCAGGCGGCGCAGAGACTTTCTTCGGCAAGAACAAGAGCAGGACTATGGAGTCTAAGCTGGTGCTCATCACGAAGATTATCGCTATCTCCTTCTTCGTTCTTGCACTCGTTGCAACGCTGCTTCTCCTCTTCCTTTAATATCAGGTATCGGAATCGGACAGGCAATATCTAAAAGCTGAACTTATGCGATCCTTCGGGGTCGCATTTTTTCATGCATATAAAAACCGCCCCGGGCTCAATGCTTTTACGCTGAACCCGGGGCTATGTGTGCTTATAGGGATTGGCTTTTAATCAATATTCAGCTCGACGCGCCCTTTCGGGATATACATTATCGTTCTGCATCCGTTGGCACGTCTGAACTCGGCAACATATCCGCCCGTGAGGTCGAATCTGTAGCCGTAGGCATTTTCGGCGAGTGTGTTTATCGTGGCGCTGTCGGTGAATTCCCTTGAATTTTTCGGCATATAGTCGCCGCTTGTGTATGTGCTTATCTGTTCTCCTGTCTCGCGGTCGGTTTCCGGCTTTGATTTGCCGTTGTCCCAGAAAGCGTTGAATATCGGCGTGGTGTATTCAAGCGCGTCGACGGTGAGCTTGCCTATGTCCGCCACTCTGACGGCGACTATAGGCGATTCGTCAACGAGCAGGTCATAGAGCCCGTGGGCTTTTAGATATTCGACGGTGTTCGTCATTTCCTCGGTTATCGGAATAACGGATTTGAACTTGCCAAAATCTCCGTATTCCGAGCCGTTGGTCATCATCTCGCCGTAGTTGCCGGCTTTCCATGCGTTGCGAACATCGTCTGCCGGCGTGTCAATATCATCAATATCGGGGACTTCCGCCTGAGCTTGGGTCGCCGTCACGGCTTCGACTCCATCCGACGCTATATCGTGATAGAGGGCTACCGCGCCGAGCCACTTCGAGTCGGAACAGAGTATTCTGTCCGCGCCCAGAGCGGTTATGTCGTTATATATCGCGCGGGCGAGCCCCTGCGTGAACTGCGGGTCAATGACCGTCTTTTTGTCCATCTGCTTTGAAAACAGAACGGGGAATACTTTTTCGCTGTCTATGTTCAGTAGCTCGTTTTTGATTTTGTTGTTCCAGTTCTCGGTGTTCTCTATTGAATAGAGCGAGAGATAGTCGCCGAGCCCGACTGTCTGATATTCTCTTATTATCTCGCGCCCGTTCTTGAGCTTGTATTTTATAATAACAGTGCTGCGCACGGCTCTTTCGGAATAATCCTCGCTGCTTGAAACAACCTTTCTGCCCGAGGCGATGAGCCTTTTGTGCAGCTCGCGCACGGCGTTAATGTCGCTTTCGCTTTTGAATCCGTCGATAATTATGCGCCTTTCGTCGGCGTTGCTGCGATAGTAGCAGCCGCTGTTTATGCCAACCGGGTTTCCGTCCTCGTCGAAGGCGAGATAGTAGCCGGAGTTTGCGTTGAATTTGAGCTCGTCTGCTCTTGTGCGGTAGCTTCCGAGAAGTATGTCCGGAGCGGATACCGATGCGCTCTCGATGCTGTCGGTATCAGGCACGCGGCTGCTGTAACCGAAGAACCCGGTGTAGAGCGAGAGCATAACGGCGACCGTGAGAGCCACATGGACAAGCCCGTATTTCCAATCCTTTTTGAGTGCCTTAAAGCTGAGATTGAGCATAATATCGAAAACCACGAATATAACAGCGCTCAAAAGTACGGTTATTATGCCCGTTATAAGATATTGCTTGTCGGTGATTTGCGAAAAATAAAAATTAACGGCGACGATAGTCGAGCCTGCGGAAACAGAGAGCATGGCGGTCAGCAAAAAGTTTAAAGCCTTGCTCCTGCCGCTGAAGCCGCATATCTCCACCTTCCTGCGCTTTAGCATCAAAAGCCCGAAAACGAACAGCAGGGCGGTCAGTATCGCCCAGAGATAGGGCTCAAGAGACGGCGCACTCCAGCTATTCAGCTCGTCTGCGGTGATTTTAGAGAATCCGTCGGCCGAGACCAACGAGCCCGAGCGGATGAATACGTCGTTGTTGAGCGAGAGCAGATTTAGACGCGACAGCACGCGCCCGAAAGGGGAGAGGGCCATGCTGATGTCCCGACTGTGACTCGCCGACGGATAGAGTGCGTAGTTTGAATTGTGAGGCGCGCCGAAGAGCAGCTTCGGTACAGTGTTATTGAGAAAATATACAGCAGCGCTCGGAAACGCTATGAATGCGAGCGAGAACAGTACCGATTCGCCTGCGGTTCCCACGCAGACGGAGACTGCCGCCGCAACAGAGAATCCCGCAAGCGCCGTCACGGTCATGTGAACGGCGTAAAACAGCAGCGTGCGCCAGAGCATGACGGACGAGCCGAAGTAGATAAGGTTCAGCATTGCCGAAAAGGCGAGCGGGAGAAGCACGGCCGCTTCGAGCATGACCGCTCCCGCCAGCCAGTGCGCCGAAAACAGACCCGCGCGGCTGATGCCGAGGCTGAAATATATGTTGTTCTTCGCCCTGCTTGAGACGAATCTGAAAAGCATTATGCCCAGCGCCGCCGAGAGAATGACGAGCACCGCAGTATAGAAATAGAACCAAAAGTCAAAAATATCGGACACTGCGGAGCCGTTTCCGTCGGCGATTATCAGGAACTTTCCGGATCCGCGCAGAAGCTCCAACGTTGCCGAGCCGCCGCTCTTCAGCGCCGTAAGCTGTCTTATCTTGTCGCTGCCGAAAAAGCTTCTGAGGTAGAGCGCCAAGCTCATGACAAAGACCGCGAGCGGAAAAGCAAAGTTCTTTCTCATCGCGTGTGCGACCGTGAAGCCGAACGGATTTTTAAAGCCGTTTTTTGTTCTGTTCACCCTTTCTCCCTCCGATGCTGCTCAGTTCGGCGGCCGCACCGTTTCAGCGCAGCCGCCGATTTGATTTTATTTGCCCGTGCCGAGATTCAGCTCGATGCGTCCTTTCGGAACATACATTATCGTAAGAGCGCCGTTTTCGCGCTTGAACTCAACAAGGTATCCGCCCGTGAGGTCGAAGCGGTAGCCGTAGGCGTTGGCGGCGAGCTTTTCGACAATAGTCTTGTTTGTTATGGTTACGGCATCCTTCGGCATGAAATCGCCGCTGTTGTAGTTGCTCACCTGATAGGTGTAGCCGGTGGAATCCGTCTTTGAAACTGCCTTTGATTTTCCGTCATCCCAGAAGGCGTTGAATATCGGGCTACAATAGCCGTATCCGTATCTTGTATTCACGGAGTCGGTCGAGTGACCCATGTCCTTAACTCTGACGCTGACTATCGGGGACTCGTCTGTGAGCTTCTCGTAGAGTCCGTGCTCCTTGAGGAAGCTTATAGTGTTCGTCATCTCCGAGGTTATCGGAACTGTTGAGTAGTCGCCGAGTGAGATATAATGTCCGCTCGACTCTCCGTGCGCCGAAAGCTCGTTGACCTTATCCTGCCTTGACATATCAAGATCTTCCTCAATACCCGGTTCCGGCATAGCCTCTGTTACGGTAGTGGCGCTTCCGTAGTACGCCTCATCCTGTGTGTTTTGACGAGAAACATAGAACGCAACCGAGCCGAGATATTTCGCGTTGCTTGTCAGGAGCTTGTCGGAGCTCAGCGTGCTGATATCATTATATATCGCGCGCGCAAGACCTGCGGTCAGTTCCTCGTCAACAGCGGTTCTCTTGTCCATCTGAGCGGAGAAAAGTATCGGTATCATGCTCTTTGCGTCGATGTTGAGCAGCTCGTTCTTGATTTTGCTGTTCCAGTTCTTGGTATCCTCAAGGGTATAAAGTGTGGGATAGTCTGTCAGCGGAACATAGTTATAAACTCTGACAAGCTCGCGTCCGTTCTTGAGCTTGTATTTTATGATAACCTTCTGGCTCGTGACTCTCTTCGAGTAGTCATCAGGGTCGCAGTTCATTTTGTTGATGTTTCCTGCTTTTATCATGGCCTTGTGGATTTCGCGGACAGTATTTATGTCATCTTTGTCCTTGAAGTCCTCAACGAGTGAGTTCGAACGGTTGCCGACATAGTAGTAGTCCTTGAGTCCGTCCTCGCCGAAGTAAAGGTTGCTGTTATATCCGGACTGGAGCCCGTTGCCGAGCTTGTAGCTGCCCATCAGTGCGTTGGGCGCGGAGATGGATGCGCTCTCGATGGACTGAACATCGGGCACGCGGCTGCTGTAGCCGAAGAAGCCGGTGTAGAGCGAGAGCAGGAACGCCGCCATGAGTCCGACGTGTACAAGACCTATCTTCCAGTCTTTTTTAAGAGCCTTGAAGCTCAAATGGAGAATGACATCGAGTATAACAAATACCAGGAAAGCTGCGACGATTACAAGGGCTATCATTATCCATCTGCTTATCTGCGATGTGTATGCTATAAAATATATTATCAGCGAAGCGGCTCCGAAAGAGGCAATCATGCAGAGCACGAAGTTGAGAACGGCGCTTCTTCCGGGGAAACCGCATATCTCGGCTTTTCTGCGCTTGAACATGAACAGACCGAACACGAAGAACGCGGCGATGAGAACTGCCCAGAGAATATAGGGAGTCAGCGATGGCGCGGCCCATTTTTTTGCTGCCTCTTTTGTCATAGCTTCAATGGAAGATGAGTTAATAAAAGAGCTTCTGTTGAGCATGAGCAGATTTATATGGGCGATAGCGCGGCCGAACAGGGTGCTGTTCGTCATATCCAGATAGTTCTCGCTGAAGCTTGAAGCGACGGGATATATGCCGTAGTAGGTTTTTGAGGGAGCGCCGTTGAGGATTGCGGGAACGCTGGAGTTGACGCACATTGTGACAACGCTCGGGAACGCCGCGAGAACTGCTGAAAAGCCTATCGATTCAATAACGGTGCCCACGCAGCTCGAGACCGCTGCCGCTATAGTGAGACCAGCGAGCACACATATTACGTTGTGCACCGCATAGAACAGGAAGGTTCTCCAAAGCATGGCGGACGAGCCGAAAAAGTGGAGGTTGATTCCGAGCGATACTGCGAGCGGGATGAGTGTTGCCGCGAGCATCATAATTATGCCTGCAACCAGACGCGCTGTGTAGAGATCGGCGCGCTTAATGCCGAGGCTGTAATAGACGTTGACAGTCTTTTTATTGGTAACGAATCTGAAGAGCAAAACGCCGACTAACAGCGATATCACAACGAGCAGAGCGGGGTAGAACGAGATGAGCGGTTCATATGCCGCGCGCTCCGAGTCGAAGATAAAGACCTCATGCGCTTCGCGCATTAACTTCATAACGTCCTGACCGGTGATAGCGGCCTTGTTCTTTGCTTCGCTCAATACATCCCAGCAGAAGCCGGTGAGATAAAAAATCATGCTGAGCACAAATGTTGCAAGGGGGAGAATGAAGTTTTTCTTTATCGCGTGAGCGACGGAGAAACGGAATGTGTTCTTATATTTCTTCATCTGTGACACCTCATTTCTTCTCTTCGGGCTTGCCGAAGATGTCCTTGAAGTCGTAGTCGCTGCCCTCCATCTCCTCGAGGAAGATTTCTTCGAGCGTGAGCGGGAACTTTTCGATCATCAGCGGATTCATATTTTGAAGCTTCTTCTCGTTTTCGTCCATGTCGCCGTTGGCGCTCAGGGTGATTATCTTTCCGTCCTTCGAGAAGTGCCTGATGTCGAGATCCTTGAAATCGCTCTCTTCGAGGTCGCGGTCAAAGACCAGCCTGAACTTGCAGCGCGAGCCGCTGATATCGTCAACCGAGCAGTCCATGACTATGCTCTTGCCGTTTATCAGCGCAATGTGGTCGCACATATCGGCGAGGTCGTGGAGGTTGTGCGAAGAGATTATGACGGAGCATTCCTCTTCGGCCATGTATTCGAGCAGGAGGTTCTTAATAAGATTCCTCTTTGCCGGGTCGAGTCCGTCGAAGCTCTCGTCGAGCAGGATAACCTCGGGCATAGTGGACATTCCGAGAATTATCTCGGCCTGTCTCTGCATTCCCTTTGAAAAGCCGCGTATGTTCTTCTTTGTGTCGAGTCCGAATACCTTTGAGAGCTTGTGCATGGTTTCGAAGCTGAAGCGGGGATAGTAGCCCGCATAGAATTTGCCCATGCTCTCTATTGTCGCGTTGGGCTCGAAATAGAGGTCATCGGGGACATAGAAGAGTCTCTGCTTAACCTTTGCGTTGTCAAAAACATTCTCGCCGAATATTTTGACCTCGCCCTCGTCCGCCCGGTAAACTCCGGAGACCGTCTTGAGAAGAGTCGTTTTACCCGCGCCGTTGTAGCCGACAAGCCCGTATATTGACGACTTTTCGACCTTCAGCGACAGGTTCTGAATTGCGGTGAAGTCCTGGAACCGTTTTGTAACGCCGATTACTTCGATCATGATTCTTCCTCCTGAGTGTAGATTTCGTTGAGTATGTCGATGACTTCCTGTTTTTTGAGTCCCTTGGCGCGCGCCGCCGAAATGGCGTCCGAAATTTCGGAAACCGCCGTATCGTGTACCGTGTCGCTCTTGAAAGCCTTTTCGCTGACGAAGCTTCCCTTTCCGGGCACGGTATAGATAGCGCCGTAGGATTCAAGGTCGGAGAATGCCTTTTTTACCGTGTTTATGTTCACACCGGCGTCGGCGGCAATGGACCGTATAGACGGCAGCTGTGAGTGCGGAGCGAACGAGCCGATAAGTATAAGCGTCAATAATTGGTTTCTTATCTGCTCGTATGCCGGCACGCGGCTCTGCTTGTCGATTAAGACCACAGCGATTCTCCTTTCTTCGTGATTCGTGTGCACCTTTTGCACAAAATGAGAATAGGTGTGCTATCTGTCATAGCACACATATATCATAGCACGAAAAATCCCGTTGTCAACACTTTTTTCAAAAAAATTTAAGACAGCGGAAAAACTGCGATTTAAAGCCGGAAATATAAAAAAACGCCGAATGCAGGATATCAGACAGGCAATCAAAAAGAAAGTCGTCCGACAGACAAGCATTCGGCAATGACAATATATCACGGAATAAAAATTGTGTCAATATTTTTTGTATTGTTGGGCAGAATTTAAAAGCTTTCAAGTTGACATTTTATATTCAATAAACATAAAAAGAATCGGCTGTCTCGAAGACCAGAGCTTCGGGCAATGCCCTACAATCTCTTACCGATTCCACTATCAGTATATCGGGTCTGCTTGAAATTGTCAAGGATGTACATCCTTAGATTTTGTCCAAAGATGTAATCGCGTTTATGAATACCAAGACGGCCGGACACAGAGCACCATTACGAAAACCTGCAGGAGTTAATCAAGACTGCAATACTGTATAAATGCAAAAAAAGCCACCGGCTTACTCCAGAAGGCTGGGCTACAATTGCCCAGGTTCCTGTTTCTCACCGATGGCTATATACGCAGTATACGCGATTCCGATTCAAGTGTCAAGCCAAAATTTGAAAATGCAACAAAGCGCCTGACAATCGGCAGCGTCGACCCCGAGAATGTGGCGAGATATCAGGCAAAGCTCAGAGAATGGGAAGATAAATTAAGCATCAGTGAAAAAATGGTTGACAATGCACAAAAAACTGGTAGACTTAAAATTGATATCCAGCTTTTCGCAAGAAAAAGCAGTAACTTTTCTACTGTATATCTTCCAAAGAAAGAGTATGCCCATGTAATGAGTGAAATAAGGACTTGGGCAACTGAGTCACAACTTATTTATGAAAAAGGACTCCAGTTCACGAGCAAGTACAAAAGAAGCGGAAACATTGCCGGAGCATATATCGATGATGATTTTGACAATATGTACTATGTACACAGTGCCATATCTGGAAAAGCAAGTATCGGTGGGTACAAAGGAACTGGAACATTAGTTTTACTTAAAGAGGCTCGACGTTTTAAATACATTGATGTTCCCAAAATGGATGGAACGATGAGGAAAGAAACCTACAATGACACTGAGGCGAAGCTCTTCGAGTTCTTTGCCGATTTGTATGAAACAACCCCCTTTAAAAAGATATGTATGCTTTCCGAACGTGGAATGTGTGATAGCTGTAAAGGGGTGATGCAGCAATTTAAAGAACTATACTCGGATATTGAAGTGAATGTTATCTCAAACAAAAGGGTTGAAGGCAATGTTTGGAAAGAAAGGGTGAGAAAAAGATGAAATACGAGCTTGATTATCAGGGCGCAACAGAAATTTTTGAAAGTCGTGTGATTACGAGTATACCGCCAATAACGGGAAGACTTCTCGAAAATTCATATCTTCCGGAGTTCGATCAGGATATCCTTGAAGAGGCTGAACGCCTTAACGCGGTGCTCCCGCTGATAAAGTGGGAAGTGGACAACAACGACCTTTCAAGAGCCATGAGCGACGAGCTCTATCTCTACTATGAGGATTTGCTCAAAGGTCGCCTCGACGGAATACTGGACGAAGATGAAGCCCCCATAATCATAAAAGACCTCACCGAGAGCTATATAAAGGCTTTCGGAAAAGATACTCTTGATGAAGAGGATAAATATTTGAAAAAAGAGGTGTGATTTATGGCGAGGAGTCCGGAAGCTATGCACAAATGCCCGTTGCTTAAGCGAGATATCTTTTGGGGCGATTGCTATGAGGTACAAGAAATTAGAAATGATGAACTGGAACCGAGTTTTTTTCCGTACAAATTCGATGCAGATGAAGCAAATAAAGTTTGCGAAGTTTGCAAGTGGTACATTGCCGACTAACCGCCAAGCGAAAGCAAGGCGGTTTTGTCATATTACAATTTAATAATTACAGCGTTTTGCAGTCAAATGCAGGGCGCTGTTTTTATATCCAAAAAACGTTTGCCTGTATCGTAAACAGGGGAACAGTTGACCTTAACTGAGAAAAGGAGAATAAAAAATGGCAGAAGAAAAAAAGGATGTCGAAACCTTGGAGGGACAGGGCGCCGAGGAGCAGAAAGAGCAGTCTCAGCCCGAAAAAAAGTACACCGATGAGGAAGTAAACAACATCAGCGTCAAAAACAGCAAGAAGGCAGTCGCCAAGCTCATGAATATACTGTATGAATGCAAAAAAAGCCACCGGCTTACTCCAGCGAGTTGGGCTACAATTGCCCAAGCGGCTGCTTCGCACCGATGGCTATATACGCAGTATACGCGATTCCGATTCAAGTGTCAAGCAATTTGAAAATGCAACAAAGCGCCTGTAGGTTTACAATAGATGCGAGACTGAATCGGGTGCATTGAAATAGAAATGAAAAAAGCCTTGAAACCGTTGATACACAACGACTTCAAGACTTCTCTTTTGGTGATCCATCGGAGATTCGAACTCCGGACACCTTGATTAAAAGTCAAGTGCTCTACCGACTGAGCTAATGGATCATATCCTTTTCGCTGTGCGGAAGCTGTATCCGCAAATCAGCTTGATTATCATATAATATTTGCTCGAAAAAGTCAAGCCTTTTTTGCGTTTTCTTCCCTTTGTTTTCACTCTTTATGATAAATTGTGCTCATTTAGCCCGAATATTCATTTCTTTGCGGCGGATACTATTCAGAGAAAACCGCCGGAGGCGCATTCTATGAAAATACTTTTTTATGATACAAAGCCGTATGACCGCGAGGCGTTCGAGAAGCTTGCGGGCAAATATCCCGACATTGAAATAGACTATCTCAAGACGGATATCTCTTACCGCACCGCGCCGCTCTCGAAAGGCTATGACGCCGTGTGCCTGTTCGTCGCGTCCGATGTCGGCAGGCGGGTGGTGGATATCCTCGCCGAGAACGGGGTCAGGCTCATTCTCATGCGCTGCGCCGGATATAACAATGTCGATCTTCCGGCGGCGCAGGAGCACGACATCTCCGTTATGCGTGTGCCGGGATATTCACCGGAAGCAATAGCCGAGCATGCCCTCGCGCTCGCGTTCGCCGTCAACCGCCGCATACACAAGGCTTATATAAAAGTGCGCGAAAATAATTTCAGCCTCATGGGTCTTACGGGAGTCACCTTCTGCGGCAAGACGGCGGGAGTCGTCGGCATGGGAAAGATAGGCGCATCGTTCGCGCGAGCCTGCCGCGGGCTAGGGATGAATGTTATCGCCTATGATAAGTATCGGAACCCCTCGCTCGACTTCGTTCGATATGTCGAACTCGATGAACTTCTCAGCGAAAGCGATCTGATATCCCTCCATTGCCCGCTGACCGAGGAGACCTATCATATGATAAATATCAACGCGATAGAGCGGATGAAGGACGGCGTTATCCTTGTTAACACCTCGCGCGGCGCGCTGATAAGCACGCCCGATCTTATAAAAGGTATAAGGCAGCATAAATTTATGGGCGTCGGGCTCGATGTGTATGAGGAGGAGACGCACAATGTCTTTGAAAACCGCGAGGACGATATTCTCGAAACCTCCGTCACGGCTCGCCTTCTGTCTTTTCCTAATGTTATAATCACCTCGCACCAGGGCTTTTTGACCCGCGAGGCGCTTGAGTCGATAAGTGAGACCACGTTTGAAAACGCTACCTCGTTTAGTAGGGGAGAGCCGATACAGGCGAATATAGTTAAATATAATTAATGTATGCTAATCATGCGCGGCGGTAAATTCCGCCGCTTTTTTCTGCCCGCTGTTGATTAAATCGCATTTGTATGATAAAATTCTCATATAACCGATTCAAAGGAGTGAGCGAGACTTCGGTCTCGGGAATATGAAAAACAAAGTTCTGCCTAAAATAACAAACATATCTGCGATTGTCGACATAGTCTGCGCAGCTGCGTTCTTTATTGTTCAGATAATCGATGCCGCGAAGCCCGATTCGGTCAGCTCGCCCGTCATGCTCGGCGTTCTCATTGCGAGCGCCGTTGCGATAATTGTCTTTTTCGCGTTTCGTATCGTCGGTGTTGCCGTGGGCGTGCAGTCCTCTAAGCCGTTGACGCTCATTTCGTATGCGGTCGATGCCGCTTGGGTCGTGTCAATGGTATTTGTGCTCAAAAACCTCAATGTCTTCTAAGGAGTGGCGGAATGATGTATGCTGTTATCGCCGCTGTTGTTTCGGCGGCTCTGCTTGTGTATTTTACGGTGCGTATTGCCCGCGAGCCCAAAAACTCCGACTGCGTCGTGTATATTCCGAGGTGGCTCTTCTTTTTGGGGCTGGTCGTCTATATTTTCGGCGCAGGGGTCGGCGTTGCCATGCTCGCTGTCGGGAGATTCTTCTTTGCGATTCCCGACTTGCTCTGTATGCTGTTCGGCTGCGCCGCCATGCTCTGCTGCCTCAATCAGAAGGTCGTGTCCGTCGGGGACGGGGAGTATGTCTATTCGACGATGTTCGGCAGGGAGAAGCGGTTCAACGCCTCCGACTATGTCCGAATGACCCGCAATTCCGATTCGCTCACCCTGAAGTTTAAAAACGGTAAAATGCATATTGATAACCTCGCCGTTATCGGCGACGACTTCAAAAACAGTCTGATTGAAGGCAAAAAAGACTGAATATTGCCTTTTGTTTGCGCTCCGTGCCCAGTTGCACGGGGCGTTTGAATTTTTCGAGCTTTTCCGCAAAATTTTTTGAAAAAACTGTTGACAATAATATATGAATGAGCTATCATATGAATAGTAAGACATATGAACGAACAAACATATGAATTGCTGCTCAAATGAACGGAGGACAAAAACATGGAACATAACCACGAAAAGATGCTCGATATGGTCAGACACGAGCTGCCGACGGACGAGCTGCTCTGCGACCTGTCCGACCTGTTCAGGCTCTTCGGCGACACGACCCGCGTTAAAATCCTGTTTTCGCTCTTTGAGTCGGAGATGTGCGTCTGCGCCATTGCAGAGCTGCTCGGTATGACGCAGTCGGCAATATCGCATCAGCTGAAAATCCTCAAGGACGCGAACCTTGTCGCAAACCGCCGCGAGGGCAAAACGATTTATTATTTTCTTTCCGACGACCATGTCAGAACGATTATATCCAAAGGTTTTGAACATCTTATTGAAGAAAGGACCGAGAACAATGAAGAAGATATTTAAGCTTGAGGACCTTGACTGCGCGAACTGCGCGGCGAAGATGGAGGCGGCTCTCGCCAAGGTGGACGGCGTTGAACACGTGAGCGTCAACTTCTTCACTCAGAAGCTGACCCTCGAGGCCGCGGACGGCGACTTTGACGAGGTGCTCAAAAAGGTAGTCAAGACCGCAAAGAAAGTTGAACCCGATTGCAAAATAATTCTTAAGTAAGAGGGGTGTTCCCAATGACGGGAAAGCAGAAGAAAACGCTGGCAAGAATAATAGTATCGGTCGTGCTGACCGGTGTCGCCTGGGCAGTGGATGAAATTTTAGGCTTCGAGGGTTGGGAAGCGTTGCTGCTCTACATTGCGCCCTATCTCGTGATAGGCTACGATGTGCTGTGGGACGCTATACGCAATATCGCTCACGGACAGGTGTTCGACGAGCACTTTCTTATGGCGCTCGCAACTGTCGGCGCGTTCGGCATAGGCGATTACCGCGAGGCCTCGGCTGTTATGATATTCTATCAGATAGGCGAGCTGTTTCAGAGCATCGCCGTGGGCAGGAGCCGCAAGTCGATATCCGCGCTCATGGATATCCGCCCCGACTATGCCGTAGTTGTGCGCGACGGCAAGGAGGAGACCGTGTCGCCGGAAGAAGTTGAGCTCGGCGAAACGATAGTTATAAAGCCCGGCGAGAAAATACCGCTTGACGGTGAAATAATCGACGGTTCGACCTCCGTGAACACCGCCGCCCTGACGGGTGAAAGCCTGCCCGCCGACAAAACCGTGGGCGACAGGGTAACGAGCGGAACCATCAATCTTTCGGGCGTTATCCGTGTTAAGACCCAGAGCCGTTTCGAGGAGAGCACGGTTGCCAAAATCCTCGAGCTCGTCGAAAACTCCTCGGAGAAAAAGGCGAGAGCCGAGAACTTTATTACCCGCTTCTCGCGCTGGTACACTCCCTGCGTCGTCATAGGCGCAGTCGTGCTGGCTGTTTTGCCGCCGCTTGTCACCATGCTCATGGGAACTCAGAGCACCTGGAGCCTTTGGAGCATATGGATAGAGCGTGCGCTTACCTTCCTTGTCGTATCGTGCCCGTGCGCGCTGGTCGTGTCCGTTCCGCTGTCATTCTTCGGCGGTATAGGAGGAGCCTCGCGTGAAGGCATACTTATAAAGGGCGCTAATTATATGGAGACGCTCTCTAAGATAGATACGGTCGTATTCGACAAGACCGGAACGCTGACCAAGGGAACCTTCGCCGTCAACGCGATTCATCCGAACAATATTACCGAAGCGCATCTTCTTGATGTTGCCGCCGCCGCGGAAAGCTATTCGACTCATCCCGTCGGCGAGTCGATAGTAGCGGCGCATAAGGGTCATATAGACAAGAGCCGCATAGGCAAGATAACCGAGCACGCGGGCATGGGACTCGAGGCCGTTATTGACGGCAAGACCTACTTTGTCGGCAACGGCAAGCTCATGGATATGGCGGGCGCCGAGTGGCACGATTGCCATATGGCGGGCACCGTTATCCATATCAGCGAGGACTCGCAGTATCTCGGTCATATAGTTATCAACGATGAGCTCAAGCCCGATTCGGCATCCGCGATAGCGAAGCTCAAGGAGCTCGGTATAAAGAATACCGTTATGCTGACGGGCGACAATGAGCGCGTGGCTCAGGCAGTCGGCGAGCAGCTCGGACTCAGCGCGGTCCATGCAAAACTGCTCCCGTCGCAGAAGGTCGAGCGGGTTGAAGAGCTGCTCGGAGAGGGCAATAAAGTTGCGTTCGTCGGCGACGGCATAAACGATGCGCCCGTGCTCACGAGAGCCGACGTCGGTATCGCCATGGGCGCTATGGGCAGCGACGCCGCTATAGAATCCGCTGATATCGTCCTCATGGACGACAAAATTTCGAAGCTCCCAACGGCTATAAAAATAGCGAGAAAGACCATGCGCATAGTCAACGAGAACATCTGGATAGCTTTGGCGCTCAAGGTTATTATCCTTGTTCTCAGCGCGTTCGGTATAGCGGATATGTGGATAGCGGTTTTCGGCGATGTCGGAGTGCTTATCCTCGCCGTGCTCAACGCCATGCGAGCGATGCTTAAAATAAAAAAATAACAGACCGACAAAAACGGCGGAAGGGGATAGTCCTTTCCGCCGCTTTTTATGTCTTGCTGAGCTCCCTGCGCTTTGCTCGCCTGACTCTGTTTATGTGCCGCTCGAAGTCGCCGCTGTTGAGAAGCTCGGTCAGCACCAGCTGTTCGAATGTCGGCACGGTGCAGGAGTAGAAGCCGAGCCTCTCTTCAAATGTTTTGACAAGTCTCTTTGGCAGAACCATATATCCCACGCGCATTGAGGGCGATATCGTCTTTGAAAACGTGTTCAGATATATAACATTGTCCTGCTCGGACAGAGCAAAAAGCGTGTCCGCGGGCTTTTGTGAGACGGAAAATTCCGAGTCGTAGTCCGATTCGACAATAAACCTGCCGCCTTTTTCGGCCCAGCAGATATATTCGTACCGTTTCGAGGCGGATGCCGTAACGCCCGTCGGAAAGCTTCGATACGGAGTCGTATGCAGTATATCCGCACCGCTGCCGCTGAGCGCCGCGCCGTCTATGCCGTCGTCGGAGAGGGGGAGAAGCTCGTATTTTACTCCCGCCGCCCTGTATACCTGCTCGATTTTTTCATATGACGGCGACTCTATGGCATAAGTTTTCTCTCTGCCGAGCAGATCGACTATCAGCCCGCAAAGATACTCCGCGCCCGAGCCGACCACTATCTGCTCCGCGTCAATGTTTATTCCTCGGTTTCTCGCTAAATATTGCCGCAGTGCATCGCGCAGCTCCATGAGCCCCTTGTGCGGCGAGCGTTCGAGTATCTCGTCCGCCCTGTCCGCGATAACCTTTCGCATAGTCCTGCTGAGCAGTGATACGGGAAAAACGGGCTTGCTGTGCCCGAGGTGCTTTTCCTGCGCCGGCTCGGAGGATTTTCCGCCCGACGCGGCAAAGCCGTCCGACCGCTTGAATATCACAAAATATCCGCTGCGCTCGCGCGCCTGAGCATAGCCCTCCTCGCACAGCAGGTCATATGCGTGCTCCGTCGTTACCGTGCTCACCCCGAGCTCCTCTGCGAGCAGACGCTTTGACGGAAGCCTGCTCCCGTAAGCGAATGCCCCGCCGACTATATCCGCCCGAAGCAGCCTGTAAATCTGCAAATAGACCGGGCGGTCGTTCATATCAACCGTGTATTTCATCTGGTTATATTATTTTCTCCGTTTCTGACTATTTTATATTATCAGTGCTATTGTATAATATCCCTGACAGAAAATCAAGGAGGATATCAAAATGAAAGCAAAAAGCAGCACAAAAAGAACCACCCTGTGGGTGTGCCTGACGGCAATGTTCATGGCGCTCAACGTCGCCATGAGCTCGTTCGGCGTTCCCGTACCGGGCGGACATCTGTATCTCAACGATATAATCATCTGCACCGCGGCGATAATACTCGATCCCGTCGCGGCATTCATAGTCGGCGGAGTCGGCGCATTTTTGGGCGACCTGCTGTTCTATCCGGCGCCGATGTTCGTCTCGCTGGTGACGCACGGACTCCAGGCGATTATCATCTCCGTTTTTTCGCATTATGTTCTCAAGAAGCATCCCGTGCTCGCGAGCGGAATAGGCGTCTCGATAGGCGCCGTTATCATGGTCGTCGGCTATTCTCTCGGCAGAGCGTTTATTTACAGCACCCCGGAATATGCCCTTATGAAGCTGCCCTTCCAGTTCCTTCAGGCTGCGGTCGGCGCGGTAGCCGGTATGCTCCTGTGCTGGAAGTGCGGAGTTTACAAGCTCTATAACAGGGCGCTTGTAAAAGCCGCCGGAAGCAGCAGAAAAGAGCGGGAAGAACCTGCCGATAAAAGCTCAAAGCAATAAAAAAACTCTTGATTTTTATCGCTCGCTGTGATATAATATCCGAGCATTACGCACGCGAAGCTTTAGGATGCCGCCCGGTGCGGTGAATTTTCACCGTTGCGGCCGCCCTGTTTCGCGGAGGAAAAACCAAAGGAGGAAAAACAAATGTCAGTAGTATCAATGAAGCAGCTGCTTGAAGCAGGTGTGCACTTCGGTCATCAGACCAGAAGATGGAACCCCAAAATGGCTCCCTATATTTTCACGGAGCGCAACGGTATTTACATCATCGACCTTCAGAAGACGGTCAAGAAGCTTGAGGATGCCTACATGGCAGTTCGCGACATCGCCGCAGACGGCAAGGAGATCCTTTTCGTCGGCACGAAGAAGCAGGCTCAGGATTCTATCCGCGAGGAGGCAGAGCGCTGCGGTATGCCTTATGTCAACGCTCGTTGGCTCGGCGGTATGCTCACCAACTTCAACACCATTCAGCGCCGTATAAAGAGACTTGAGCAGCTCAAGGCCATGGAGGCTGACGGAACCTTCGATATGCTTCCCAAGAAGGAAGTTATCAAGCTCCAGCTCGAGATAGAGAAGCTTGAGAAGTTCATGGGCGGTATCTCCAAGATGAAGAAGCAGCCCGCCGCTATGTTTATAGTCGATCCCCGCAAGGAGAAGATCGCTGTTCTCGAGGCTCACAAGCTCGGTATTCCGATCATCGCTATCGTCGACACAAACTGCGATCCCGATGAAGTAGACTATGTTATCCCCGGCAACGACGACGCTATCCGCGCTGTCCGTCTTATCTCCGCCGCAATGGCAGACGCTGTCATCGAGGGCAGACAGGGCGAGCAGGGCGACGCAGAGGCTGCCGAGGCCGCAGAGACAGAGGAGGACAAATAATGAACTTCACTGCTAAAGACGTACAGGCTCTCCGCGAAAAGACCGGAGCAGGTATGATGGACTGCAAGAAGGCTCTCACAGAGACCGACGGCGATATGGACAAGGCCGTTGATGTTCTTCGTGAGAAGGGTCTTGCTTCCGCCGCCAAGAAGGCAGGCCGCGTTGCCGCCGAGGGCGTTGTTGTTGCATATTATGATGAGGCAAATAAGGTTGCTTCTATGGTAGAAGTCAACTGCGAGACAGACTTCGTTGCAAAGAACGAGAAGTTTGTTGAGCTTGCAAATAAGATTGCTGTCACTGTTGCGGAAAAGAATCCGGCAGATGTTGACGCTCTCCTTGCTATGACCCTTTCGGGCAGCGATGAGACTGTCTCCGACGCTGTTCAGGAGCTCTTCCTCGTAATCCGTGAGAACATGAAGGTTCGCCGCTTTGTAAGAGTTGAGGGCACTGTTGCTTCCTATATCCACGGCGGCGGCTCGGTAGGCGTTCTTGTCAGCTTTGATACAGACGCTGCCGATAAGGCAGAGTTTAAGGAGATGGGCAGAAACGTTGCAATGCAGATTGCAGCTATGAGCCCCGAGTATCTCAGCAAGGATTGCATCTCCGACGATGAGCTTGCAAAGATGAAGTCGATCACTATCGACAGCTCGCTCAACAAGCCCGAGTCTCTTCCGAAGCCGATTCTTAAGAATCTCTTCGATAAGGCTGTCAACGATAAGCTCTTCAGCGATGAGGATCTTGCAGCTTATGAGGAGCAGAAGAACAACAAGTTCCTCTTCAACTTCCTTTCCGATAAGGCAGTTGAGACTCTTGTCGAGCTTGCAATGGCAAGCAAGGCTGATATCGTTGCAAACAAGATCTTTGCAGGTGCAGTCGACGGCCGTATGAAGAAGCAGCTCAAGGAAGTTTGCCTTCTTGAGCAGGCATTCGTTCGTTCGGATCTCTATGACGGCGATGTCGCAGGCTACATTGCAGATGTTGCTAAGAAGCTCGGCGCTTCGATAAAGGCTACCGGCTTCATCCGCTACGCAAAGGGCGAGGGTATCGAGAAGAAAGAAGAGAACTACGCCGAAGAAATCGCAAAGATGACCGGCAACAAATAATTAAATGAAAAGTGAGGCAGTCGAAAGACTGCCTCGTTTTTATGCCGTGATATAATCCGACCCCGCAGTAAACACAACTGCGGGGTCAAATTTATTCTGCTTTTGCCGGTTTCTTGTCTTTTTTGTAGATGCTGTAGCTCAGCCAGCGCTTGCCCCTGTAGCGCAGGCAGAACGCAACTGCGCGGAACACCCAGTCGACTATCATCGCCAACCAAACGCCGATAGCACCCATTCCGAGCCTGAGACCGATTATGTAGCTTAAAAACAGTCGGAACGTGAACATCGAAAACAGCGCGATGCACATAGTGAACTTGACATCGTTCGCAGCCTTCAGGACATTCGGCATGGTGAACGAAGCGGGCCAGATGAAAATGGCACAGCCGTTGTGAATGATGATGAGCTTGAGCGCGAGCGAATATGCGTCGGGCGAGATATTGTACATCCTGAGCGTCAGCGGGAGAGTCGCGAGGATTATCGCGTTCCATATCGCCGACATAAGGTAGGTGAGCTTCATCAGCTTTTTCGTGTGCAGTCTTATCTGCTCTTCGCTGCCGAGACCGACGCACTGGCCTATGACCGTTATCACCGCAAGCCCCATCGCCTGACCGGGTATGCAGCCGATTCCGTCGAGATTATTTGCGACTGCGTTAGCCGCTATCTGAACCGTTCCGAACGAGGTTATAATGCTGACGACAAGTATGCGCCCGAGGTGAAACAGGCTGCTCTCGATGCTGCTGGGTATTCCTATAGAGAGTATCTTTTTTATAAGCCCGAAATTCGGCCTGAATTTATCCTTAATCGAGATATAAATCGGATGATCTCTCTTGTGCAGGAGGATGAGCAGGAGGAGCATCGCCGCAAAACGCGAAATAGTCGAGGATGCCGCCGCGCCCGCAACGCCCCATTTGACTCCGTATATGAGAATGGCGTTGCCGATTATGTTCATAATTGTGGTGATGAGCGAGGCTAACATCGATATTTTCGAGTTGCCCATGGCGCGGAAAAGCGCCGCGCAGCAGTTATATATAGCGAGGAACGGGAACGACAGCGCGGATATCCAGAAATATGTCAATGCGGACTGCATAACGCCCTCTTCAAGCGTGCTGAAAAAGAGCCTGAGCAGCTGAGCCTTGAAAACAAGGGTCAGTGCCATGAGTACAATCGAGATTATAAACGCGATAAATATCAGCTGAGATGCGCTGTTGCGCGCGTCCTTCGCTCTTTTTGCGCCGATGAACTGCGCCGCAACGACTGCGCCGCCCGTAGCGAGCGCGGCAAAGACGTTTATCATCAGCGTCATTATCATGTCAACGAGCGAAACGCCCGAAATAGCCTCGTCGCCGAGACCGGATATCATAACCGTGTCGCAGAAGCCGACGGATATGGCGAGAAACTGCTCGATGACAAGCGGGAATATCAGTTTTTTGAGTGCTTTGTTGCTGAAAAGCGGTTTTTCAGCGCGGGGAGTTGCAACAGCTTCCATTTGAGACCTCCGTTTGTTATACGAATATATATTAACATATTTACTTCTGCAATTCAATCCGTCGAAGCCGTAAAAATATGCACTGCGGTGAGTCGCAGTGCATAAATTTATTTTTTCTTGACTATTCTGAATTCGCTTATCATAACTCCCGCGCGCTCCTCGAATATCTCGATTTCAACGCATCCGTTGACGAACACGCTTTTCGGCAGCCGGTATACCGCGCAAATAAAGCCGTCGGGCAGCATTTCGCGGTTATACTCCTCGTCCTCCGCGCCGAACTGACCGCCTTTGTATACAGTCGTTCCGTTCGCCTTTACCGTCAGGTCGTTGATGCTCTCGTCCTTTTTCTGTCGGTAGGTGACTTTGAGCTCGTAGTCGGTATCATAGCGGAAACCGCCCAATTTACATCTGAACGACCGGTTGTCGAAAACTTTAAAAAGGCAGGTCGGGAGACTTCCGTTGTTGACGTCTGGGCGGTCGCCCTGGAAGTTCATGTATATGCCCTCTGGTCCCGCTTCCTGCCTGCAGCCGAGAACCCCGAGACCGTGCTCCGCGACAGAGTAATAATACTCGTCGCTCTCGACCTCGTTGCGCTTTACGCTGCGAAGCATATATTCTTTCGCCTCGTTTTCGGGCATTTCTTCGGCTTTTTTCAGTCTCCCCAGCAGCCACGCGCGGTCGGTATTCGGCAGGTCGATGGTCTCGAGCACCGCACCTCGTTCCCAGCTGTCGGCGCAGTAGCGCTCAACATCCGTCTGCAGGCCGATCTGCTCAAAAAGCTCGCCGGCTATGTGCTCTATGTCCGCACGCAGCGTTTTTTTGCGCCCGTCCTCGGTGTTTTGCAGTATCTCCCTTGCGCTCTCAAGCTTGCCCGAGAGAATTTCGCGCCTTGCCTGCTTTATTGCTTTCAGCTCGATTATGCGCCTGTGCCGAAGATATGCGTCGCATTTTGCGCGGAACAGGCATTGATTAAACCGCCAAAGCTTCAAAGCACTCGGATATCTTTCGGCCAACGACTCCCAGCCCTTGAGATTGTCGTCGATTCCGGGATTCTCCGCCGGGTCTGTCTGCCAGTTTAGCTCAAGCCCGAGTATCCTGTCCGCAACCTCGTCGGCGGGCAGGGAGGGGAAATACAGGCGCGAGTAATCCTCAAGCGAGTCGCGCACGTCTGTATCGGGGAAAAAGTCCATGTCGCTCCAGACGCACTTGTTCACATCGTCCGTTATGCCCTCGGAATATGACACGCTGCCTATGACATATCTGCGTGTGAGGCGGTGAATCTCCCTGTATTCGCAGGGTCGGGGATTCGTGCATTCGCGGCTGAGCCCCGACGCCAGCGCATAGTGCCAGTCGTCGCGGTCGAAGTGAACGGGATATTCGCAGCGCACGTTGTGCGTGATATCAGGATAGAATCTTATAGGATATTTTGCGGGCAGCCTGCGCCTGAGTTCATCCATTTCAAAGGCGTGGTTCGGGCCTGTTATAATGCCGTCTATCCCGTCTGGCAGCTTTTCGAGCTCATCCATGAGCCTCTCGCCCCAGTCGGGTATAGAGTGCGGCTGCTGCGCGGACGGCCACATCTCGGCGTTCGGGTGATACTCCTTGAGCAGGCGCGAAAACTCGCGGCAGCGGCGTATAAACTCGTCCGCCTTATAGTCTCCGGGATCGCCTCCGGGCGGGAACATAATGTCTATCCTCGGCGTGCGCTCAAAGACGCATCTGCGCCGTTTCTCGGCGTCCTCAAGGCTCTCGCGGTCGTTGGGATACCAGAGCGACACATCGAGGCCGTATTCGTCCGCTATCCTTGACGCCTCAACGAGAAAGTCCTGCGGATCGTATTTCATCAGCCTGTTTTTCTTCGCGTCAAGCCCGTTAGAGGGAATGTGCTCAACAGTGTTGCAGCCGAAGAACATCAGGTCGAGATAATATCTGCGGTAGTCCTCGATATCCCATGCGTCGTAGCTGTTGGGCGTTGTGCGGTAGCCGAGCTGATGACCTCTTATGCGCTTGTCGGGCTCATATCTGCCGCCGATATCCTGTATGAGCGTGATTTTTTCGCCCGAGACTTCGATTTTGCGCAGAAACATACCTGCGGCAAAAATCAGCCCGCGTATGCCCTGTGCCTTAAAGACAAGGCGCTTTCCGTCCTGCTCTATTTCGTATCCGTCTCTGAGCCCGTCGGGGTCGGCGATAAAAGAGATATCAGCCCTGTCGGAGCCTGTTATTTCGGGGAGTTTGCCCGTTCTTGATTCTATTTCGCCGCGCAGGATTTCGGTCGCCTTGAGCGCGGCGCCGTCCCGCGCGAAAATATTAAGAGCGCTGTATTCATATCTCATTTTGCTCACCCAAAAAGCTTCCTCGTCATTTTAAGCCCCGCCGCCGCTTCCTTTTCGAAGTCCGTGCAGCCGGCCTCAATGCTTATTCTTCCGTCATATCCCGCATTCTTTACGACGCTGACAAACGGCGTATAGTCGTAGCCGTCACCCTCGGCTGGGTATACTCGCTTCGACTTGCCGCTCTCCGTGTCCCTCGCCGTAGGGTTCGAGAAGTGTATATGTATCAGCTTTTCTCCCGCATATCCGAGCGCACCGAAGTCCTCGTTTTCCATGACCATGTGATATATATCGGCGAGGACAAATACGCTCTTTAGCCCGAGCTTGCGGCAGATGTCTGTGCTCTCGCGCACGGTCGTAAACACATTCGTTTCGAGCCTGTTCAGCGGCTCTATCGCAACTCTTATCCCGCACTCCCGCGCTTCGCCGTCTATGACGCGCAAAGCCGAATAAAGCTGTTCGAGCCCTTTTTCTCTGTCGAATCCGTCAGGCACGCTGCGCGAGCGGCCGCTGCCGAGCACGCAGGTTTTAACTCCGAGAAACGCGGCGTTGTCAAAGGCGCGGCGCGTGTAGTCTCTTATAATTTCAATGTCCGCGTCCTCTCCGGCGAGGTGTATTTCTCCGGGAAAAAAGCAGTTCGCCGCCTCAAGCTTTGCGCCGCAGCCGTCAAGCAGAGCCCTTGTCTCCGTGAGCTCCCGCAGGCCGAGAGCTTTTATGTGCCCTAAGTTGCTCTCAAGGTAGTCGTATCCGAGCTTTGCGGCGGATTCGAGCCTGTCAAACCCGACGCAGGTTCCGAGCAGCATATCGCAGCCTCCTTCATCTGTTTTTTTATTCCGAATAAATGGTAACACGCCCGCAGCCGCCCTGTCAATCTCCGTTTAAAATTTTTTTCGACGGTATTAAGAGCGCGCTATATGGGAATAATTTTTTATAGTGCGAGCAAAGCGGGAGGCGGCGGAATGCAGTATAACAGAGTAGAGATTTGCGGAGTGAACACATCAAAATTAAAAGTGCTCAAAGAGAAAGAAAAGACGGAGCTTCTGCGCCGTATGCACTCGGGGGACAGGTCTGCGCGGGACGAGCTTATAAACGGAAATCTGCGCCTTGTTCTGAGCGTCGTTCAGCGCTTTACAAACAGGGGAGAGAACCCCGACGACCTCTTTCAGGTCGGGTGCATAGGGCTTATAAAGGCTATTGACAACTTCGATATAAATCAAAACGTCCGCTTTTCGACCTACGCCGTGCCCATGATAATAGGCGAGATACGCCGCTATCTCCGTGACAATAACTCCCTGCGCGTCAGCCGCTCGATAAGAGACGTAGCCTACCACGCGATGCAGGAGAAAGAAAAGCTCGTGGTGAAGCTCGGGCGCGATCCCACAATCGAAGAGATAGCTAAAGCGATGAACATGAAAAAAGAGGATATAGTTCTGGCTCTGGAGGCGATAGTAGAGCCGGTGTCGCTCTATGAGCCTGTGTTCTCGGACGGCGGCGATACCATATATGTTATGGATCAGCTCGGCGACAACGGCGACGACGGGAGCTGGCTCGACGAGATAATCTTTCGCGAGTCGGTCGAAAATCTGCCGGAGCGGGAGAAAAAGATACTCTATCTCCGCTTTTTAAAGGGCAAGACCCAGACGGAGGTGGCGGGGGAGATAGGTATCTCTCAGGCGCAGGTATCGCGGCTCGAAAAAGGAGCTATCGAAGCGATAAAAAGGAATAACAGAGCGTGAGCATATGCCGTATGAATTTTTCATTACGGCTTTTTGTCTTAAAAAGGATGACAAAACTTCTGTTTGGTGGTATACTTCATATTACTTAATACTACCCCAAGGAGGTCATGAATTGAAAAAAAAGATAGAATTCGATTCGGGAAAGAAAGTGTTTCCGATAATTATTGCGGTTATCGGTGCGGCCCTCATGCTCGCGATGTGGATAACAAGGCTCAATATGACTGCGGTCGTCTGCGTGGCATATTGCTGCATCGTCTCCGCGCTGATAGTTATCGGTATGTTCTTTAAGCGCAGGCTTTATCTCGGCTTCGTCGTCGGCTACTGTGCCGCGCTTTTCGGCATTATCACTTATTACATAGCGTTCGGCGCGGATGCGGGCTTCGGCGCATTCACGTCCGGTCTCGCCGGCTTCTCGAGTGCCGAGCATCCGCTGCTCACGGGCGAGGGCAACTTCTTTACCCGCCTGCTCGGTAATCTACTGCTTGCCCTGCCGAGCATAGCCGTTATTGTCGGCGTTATTCTCTGCGTTGTGAAAATCGATAAAAAGGTCACACTTCAGAAGGTTATGTCCCGCATTCTCAGCGTGTTGCTTGTGTTCACTACCATAGCCTTCGTGCTCACCATGAACCTGCGCTCGAAGCCCAACGCCCAGCGTATGTGGGAGGGTCAGGACGATTACCTCAAGGGTATCGACAAAAACAAGACGAAGAAAAACGCACCCAACGTCCTGTTCGTCCTCATGGATGACCTCGGCTACGGCGACGTCTCCGCCAACGGCGCGATATACGATACCCCGAATATCGACCGCATCGGCAATGAAGGCGCGCAGTTCACCAACTTCTATTCGAGCTATTCCGTCTGCTCCCCCGCGCGTTTTGCCGCGCTCACGGGTCGCTATCCCTATCGCGGATATGCGGATAATGTTATATATCCGACCGTTGACACCTTCTCGCCCTTCGCCTCGACCCGTATATTCAACTCCATCGAGATGGGCGGCAATGCCGACGGTATGCTCGGCGACGAGATAACCATAGCCGAGGCTCTCAAGGGAGCGGGCTATGCCACCGGCTGCTTCGGCAAGTGGCATCTCGGCGACTACGGCGAGTATCTGCCCACAAATCAGGGCTTCGATTATTTCTACGGCAGCCACTATGTCAACGATATGAATCCGTTCTATCACGTCAGGGAGGAGAACGGAGAGTATGAGATAGCCCGCGGCACAGACGAGCTCAAGGACCAGGGTAACGCCACAAAGTGGATATACGAGGAAATGAACGATTGGATAACCGATCAGGTCAAGCAGGGTGACGAGCCTTTCTTCGCGTTCTATGCAACTCCGTGGCCGCACGCGCCCGTATTCGTCGGCGACGAGTTCAAGGGCAAGTCCGGCATGGGCACTTATGTCGACTGCGTTACAGAGTTCGACTATTATCTCGGCAAGCTCTTTGATACTCTTGAAGAGCTCGGCGTTATGGACGACACGATAATCGTGTTCACCAGCGACAACGGCCCCGCGCTTCAGGGCTCCACGGGCGACCTCCGCGGAGGCAAATATCTCGCTTATGAGGGCGGTCAGAAGGTTCCGTTTATGATCCGCTGGGGCAACAACGGCGGTCTGTTCAAGGCAGGCTCGACCTATGACGAGTCCGCTACGCTCGTTGATCTGTTCCCGACGCTCATAGAGATGTGCGGCGTCACCGGAAACGGCGGAACGCAGAAGAACTATCTTCCCGCGGATCGCGTAATAGACGGCGTTTCGATGGTTCCTGTGTTCACGCAGAACAAGGTCATACATACCGCCGACACCCCGATACTCCACATGAAGCGCGAAAAGCTCAAGGCTATCCAGTACGCTATACCGACTGCCGATATCCTCGCGCGCGATGAGTATAAGGACTATGATTTTGATATTCTCAACAACAACGAGTATGTCGTGTTCAAGTATTTCAAGAATATACAGAACGACAACTCTGCGTTCTTTGATAAGTTCCGCAAGAATTGGCTGCATATCCTGACCGACGATGCGGGCGAGAACTACAACCGCACCCCGGCATATCCGACAATTGCCGACGAGATGCTTGAGAAGCTCGACGAAATAATGAACGATTTCAAGGAGAACCGCCGCGGAATCATAGAGAAAAAATAACAGATAAATTGCCGCCGAACGGGGAACAGTCCGCTCGGCGGCAGCAATATCCGGAGGTGTTGTTTTGCCCGAACTTTCGATAATGATAAAGCCCGCGTCGAGTCTCTGCAACCTACGCTGCGAATACTGTTTCTATCACGATGTCTCGCAGATAAGAGAGGAACACAACCTCGGCATTATGTCCGCAGAGACCTCGGACAGGCTCATAAGAAGCGCGCTCGACTTTGCAAGAGGGGACAGCGTGGCATTCGCGTTTCAGGGCGGCGAGCCGCTGCTTGCCGGATTCGACTATTTCAAGGACTTCGCCGAGCGGGTCAAAAAATATAACCTGCGCGGTAGCCGCATATATTTCAGCATTCAGACAAACGGTATGCTGATAGACGAGCAGTGGGCGCGATTCTTTCACGACGAGCATTTTTTGGTCGGTTTAAGTCTCGACGGCGACATGGAGGCTAACCGCTTCAGGGTCGACGCGAACGGCACGAACAGATTTTATAAAATACTAAACGCCGCTCAAATGCTGACGATGCACGAGGTCGATTTCAATATTCTGACCGTGCTCACGGGTTACGCCGCCGAAAATATAGACAGGATATATTCTTTCTTCAAGCGCAAGGGCTTCAAATATCTCCAATTTATCCCGTGCCTGCGCCCATTCGGAGACAAGAGCGAGAGCGAGCTGTACATGACAAACGAGCAGTATGCGCATTTCCTGATACACCTGTTCAACGCCTATGTCAAGGACTACGTGCGCGGCGAATATACGAGCATACGCCGGTTTGACAACTGGGTGCAGATGTATGTCGGCAGAGCCCCGGAGCAGTGCGGAGTCTGCGGACACTGCACGCATCAGTTTGTAGTCGAGGGCAACGGCAACGTCTATCCCTGCGATTTCTACTGCCTGGATGAATGGCTGCTCGGCAACATAAATTCGGACGGGCTCGAAGCCATGGCAAACTCAAAAAAGGCCGCGGATTTTATCAGGGAGAGCCTTTCGGTTGACAAAAAGTGCAAGGCGTGCCGCTATTATCCGCTCTGCCGCGGCGGCGGATGCAAGCGCAGCCGAGCCGACCGCGACTACTGCGAGGCGTATAAGAAATTTTTTGCCTCCTGCCTGCCGCTGTTCCGCGTATTTGTCGACGAAGCAAACCGATGAACACATAATACCGTATCTACGGCGTGAGATAAGATAGCCAATCCTATTTTTAGCAGTATGCATTAACAAAAACCGGCAGCCGCTTCGCTTTTGAAACGGCTGCCGTAATTATTCTGTTATATCGGATATCAGATGTAATCCTTGACTATGTCATAGAGACCGGTGTCAACGTAGTTGCCCTCGCTCCTGACGGCCGCGCCCCATTTGCGGGCTATTGTGTCGAAATCGTCGTTCTTTATGTCTGCGCGCTCGAAGCCCGGCTTGCTGCCGATGATATACCAGTCGGAGGTGTCTGCTCCGTGGCCGCAGCCCTTATATGACCAGATAGTCCAACTGAAGTTTGAGTTGTTGAACAGCGTGAGCACGTGATCCCATGTGGCGCTGCCCATGGGCTTGAACTCGCCGACATAGAGCGGAACATTGTAGGGGTAGAGCTTTGCAAAGAAGACGAGAAGGCTGTACATGAAGTTGCTTGTGTCATAGAAGTGAAGCTGATAGACAACGTTAGTCCAGCCGATGAACCACGGCGCGGGGAGATTATAAAGTCTCCAGATGCCCTCCATGGTCATTATGTGATCCTTGTCAACCTCGCGTATGGCCTTGTAGAGGCGGTTGTAGACGGAGATGGTGACAAGGTTGTTCTTCTGAAGATATGAGCTTACGTCGCAGTTGGGCTCGTTGAGCAGGTCATACATAGCGACTGCGGGATTGCCGCTGAAGCGCTCGGCTATTGCGACCCAAAGCTCTATCGTGAGCTTTCTCCATTCCTCGGCCTGCTTAGTCAGCTTGAAAAGGCCGCTGTCGCCGATTTTTCCGCAGTGATCCTTGTTGTTCTGATATCCGGGTGCGCCGTGGAGATCGAGAATAACATAGAGGCCGCGCTTAGCGCATTCGGAAACGACCCAGTCGAGACGGCTGAAATCCCATTCGCCGTTTTTGTCAAGGATTTTTGTGCCCTTGTCATCATAGTAGAAGTTGCGGAACCAGAACGGAACGCGCACGCAGTTGAAGCCGAGCTCAACTATTCTGTCGAGGTCGTATTCGGTTATCCAGTTGTCCTCGTAGATGTTGATGAGCTCATACGCTTTCTCGACGCCGAAACGCTCCGTGAGGGTGTTGAGTGTCGAAATATTGTCGTCGGAGTTCTCGATGGGGGTCATCCAGGACTCATGGATGAGCCATGTGCCGAGATTAACTCCGCGGAGAATGACCTCTTCGCCGCGCTTATTGTAGATTTTCTTTCCCTTTGTGTGCAGCATATCTTCGTCGGTTATCGCGCCGCGCCTCTCGGCTGCCTCTCCGCCTTTTTCGGCGTATGCCGGCAGACAGATTGCGCTAAGTGCGAGCACAAGGCAAAGAACCATGCTTAAAACTCTTGAAAAAGTATGCTTTTTCATTTTCTTATCCTCCTGAAAAATGAAATATCCGTGAATTTATAATAGCATTTTTTAGCGTATTTTACAATAAATACTTTCAAGTTTATATATTGTTTATAAATCTTAAAAAGAATATAGCTCTGCCTGATGCGGCATTGTCCACAAAAAAATCCGCAAACATTGACCAAAACGCCGAATTTCCTTAAAAGCCTTGCTATATTTGCTATATTAAGGTATATTATATATACTAAATAGAGGTTATTAATTAAGTTTTGATGAGTTAAGGAGAGCATTATGGAGCGTATCGTTACCGAAAAAAGAAGCTTTGTCGATGAATACGGCAGAGAGCGTATCTTCTACGGCGTCAATATCGTAGATAAGCGCAAAAACAGCGAGGACAACAAGTACGAATTCAATATCGACGACAAGCTGCTCGGCGATATGTCCGCCCGCGGTCTCAATCTCATTCGCCTTGGTACAACGTGGAGCATGATCGAGCCCGAGCCCGGCAAATACAACGACGAGTACCTCGATGATATGTACCGCATATTCGACCTCTGTGCCGCTCACGGGGTCTATGTGCTCTTTGATATGCATCAGGATCTCTATTCCCCGCGCTGCTACGGCGACGGAGCACCCGATTGGGCTACGATAACCGATCCCTATAAGCCCAAGGAGCCCAAGCTTGTCTGGGCGGCAGGCTATTTCTGGGGCAAGGCAACTCAGCGCGCATTCGATAATTTCTGGGATAACCGCGAATATAACGGCAAGGGACTCATAGATTACTTTGCGGCCATGTGGCAGCACGTTGCGGCTCGCTTTGCGGATCATCCCGCGCTCTTCGGCTTTGATATGCTCAACGAGCCCTTCCTCGGCTCCGACGGCGGCAAGCTCTTCAAGAAGCTCGTTTCGACCGCAGTCGGCACGGTTATCTGTGATAAGCGCATAAAGTGCTTCAAGCTCGTCGGTGATTTTCTCAACAAACAGAGACGCGACGAGGTCAAATATCTCGAGCAGATAACCGGCGATGTCCTCAAGGATGTAACCCGCAAGGCAGGATATGACTATGTCAGAAAATTTGATATCGAGAAGTATTCTCCGTTTATCAATAAAGTATCTTCCGCTATCCGCGAGGTTACCGATAAGGGCGTTCTCGTTATGGAGAACTGCTATTGGTCGAACACCTGCATTCCGTGCTCGACTCCCGCAATCGAGGTCAACGGCGAGCGCGAGAAGAACTTCTGCTTTACTCCTCACGGCTATGATTTCATGGTTGATACCCCGCAGTACAAGTATGCGAGCAACGACAGAGTCAGAGCCATATTCGAGGAGCACGTCAGAACTCAGGACAGACTCGATGCACCCGTGCTCGTAGGCGAGTGGGGCGGATTCGGCGGCGAAGGCGAGGATTGGCTCCCGCACATAGAGTTCCTCGTCAACTTCTTCGAGCAGCACAAGTGGGGCTTCACCTATTGGCACTATGTGAACGATATGTTTAACAGCCCGCTTATGAAGGTTCTCAGCCGTCCTTATCCCATGGCTGTCGGCGGCAGGCTCAACTCATACGGCTTTGACCGGTCGACTCAGGAGTTCAACCTCAGCTTTGAGGGCGACGGCGAGTGCGCCGCTCCGTCCGAGATTTACATACACAAGCCCGCAAAGACCGTTGAGGGCTGTGAATACGAGCTTGAGCCGGTCGGCGAAAGCGGCGCGGCAAAGCTTGTTATCAAGCCCGTGTCCGGCACGGTCAACGTCAGGATAACATTTTAACAGTCGAATTAAATAGCAGAAAGCTGTCGGTTTTTCCGGCAGCTTTTTTGCAGTTATACATTTGATTTTTCATTGTGCGAAATTCACAAGAAACCTAATTGCTTTTTGTGAGAATAAACAAAAATAAATAAATTTTCTGTTTGGAATTATATGTGACTGAATTCTTGGTATTATAATATTGCAACAGACTTTTGCACCGCGATTTTTTTAAAATACCGGGAGGTAAATTTTATGAAAAACAAGCGAAAGAATATTATCATTGTTGTGTGTGTCCTTGTCGCGGCAGCGATAGCCGTGTGTGCGGGCGTGGGGTATCATTATTCGCGCCCAGAGAGAACGGCCGAAAAAGTCCTGACGGCTGTGTTTACCGCAGATGAGGCGGAGATTCGGAAACGCAGAGAGGCTATAGACAGCAGAACCTTTGACGCATATATCCGCGAGCTGTGCGACGGTGCAGTCACCGATAGCTGCATCGAGGGTATGATAGCCACAAACCCGCTGTACTATAACGCAACTCCCGCAAAGGTAGAGAGCATAAAGCTTTCGCCCATAGACAAAGCCACAGGTGATACCGCGTCGTTCCAATACACGGTTCTTTTCGAAGAAGGCGCCGCCCTAAAGGAGCAGAGCGGTCATGTGGTGGTGAAGAAAGAGAACGGAAAATGGTGCGTGAGCGGCTTCTCCGTCAAGAGCAACGAAAAAGCCGAATAACGGAAAGAAACATAAAAGCCGCATTGAAATCAGTGTTCATAAATCAATAAACAAACAGTCACAGCAGCGCGTTCTGTTGTGACTGTTTGCATTTTGCAGGCGTAAAGCCGCCGTCAGCCAATTTCAATATTGCAAATTGACATAACCGTGTAGGGACGGATATTATCCGTCCGCGGTTTTTGCAGCGGCTTGCGGCTGTTTCCTTTGTTGGGTCGGCGACTCGACGACCCTTTGACACCGAAAACCTGTTTATTTCTCCCTATGTATTATGTCAAGCCCGGTTTTAAGAACCGCAACCGTTGTTTTCAGCTCATCCTTCGTGTGCTTCTCGAGCAGCTTCATTGTCATGGCTCTGATTGATTCTTTGTCAAACTCTTTGTGCTTATCCGAAAGCTCCTTGCCCGCCTCGGTGACATAAAGATGGATAGACTTGTTATTTCCGTCTTCCTTTTTCTTTTTGATCAGCCCTTGCGACCAAAGCTTCTTTATGCTTTGCGTTGCGGCGCTGCGGGTCTGATTCCACATTTTTGCGACCTCTACTGCGGTAATACCCGGATTGTCCGCAATCATCGTCAACGTATGAATTGCGGACATATTCATCATTTTTCCGTTGCCGTAGTCCCTCGGAGTCGCATAATCGTTATGGCTTTCAACGACAAATGTATAAACAGTATCCATCGAAGCGATTATTTCGCCGAGTTCTTCGTTTGTAATGTTCATTCTTTTGCTCCGCATTCTTTTATGAATTCATTGAAAATATTTTGCTGAACCGCATTTTTTTTGCTCATATGCTCGGGATGCCACTGGACTCCGAGACAGAAGCCGTAATTTTGAAGCTCTATTCCTTCGACAAACCCGTCGTCGCTTGTTGCGCTTATCGAGAGGCCTTTTCCTACGTTTTCAATCGCCTGGTGGTGCATACTGTTGATTTTTATTTCTTCGCTTTTTACCGCTTCATAGAGCTTTGACTTTTTTTCTATCTTCGCCGTATGCGAATGTTTCGAGCGATTAAAAAAATCCATGTGCTTGCTTTTTTGAATTTTTTTGATGTCCTGAAAAAGCGTTCCGCCGAAACAGACGTTCAACAGCTGCATTCCTCTGCAGATTCCGAGAACGGGTTTTCCCGTTTTCAAAAATTCTCTGAGAATCTCCGGCTCAACGGTATCCCTTGTCTCGTTGGGCTTTCCGCATTTTTCTTCTCTTTTGCGGTTATACATTTTCGGATCGATATCCGCACCGCCGGGAAGAAGCAAGCCGTCAAACTCCGCCGCTTTCTTTGCCGCAGCCGCTTTGTCCGAGAGCTCGACCGTGACAACTTTTCCGCCGGCTCTTTCAATGCTTTTTACATATTTGCTTTTCATATACTTCCTGAAAAGATCATTTCCCATGTCGGGCATCGCAATAATAATTTCTTTTTTCATTTTATCGTCACCATATATAAAATATTGTATATAAGCTTAACAAAAAATGTTGACTTTGTCAATTCACGATAGTATAATTCTTATTGTTTAGTGGCTTAACAATAAGAAAATTTATATAAAGGACGCGATGGCATGAGTAAATACGATTTTGAAACGATTATTGACAGAAAAAATTTCGGTTCAACAAAATGGAACGCTTTCCCGGATACTTCAACGGAATATGTTCCGCTCTCGATGGCGGACATGGAGTTTCCGACCGCGCCCGAAATTGTCGAAACGATTAAAGACGTTGCGGAAAACCGAGTCCTCGGCTATACAGAGCCGACGGACGAATACTATGACGCTGTGATTTCCTGGATGAAGAGGAAACATAATTTTGAGATTGAAAAGGATTGGATCATCACCACTCCCGGCGTTGTCGATGCGCTTGCAATTTTAATTGACGCGGTTACCAAACCCGGCGAGGGCGTTATCATTCTCACCCCGGCTTACTATCCGTTTGATATATCGGTCGTTGCGAAAAGCAGAAAAATAGTTTACAGCAGCCTTCTTTATAACAACGGAAAATATGAAATCGATTTTGCCGACCTGAAGAAAAAGGCCGCAAGAAAAAACGTTACCGCCCTTTTGTTCTGCAACCCCCACAATCCCGTAGGAAGAGTCTGGACAAAGGATGAGCTTAAAAAGGTCTGCGATATTTGCTGCGACAACGGAGTTTTCATAATCGACGACGAAATCCACAACGACCTCATTATGCCGGGCTTTGAACACACCGTGACGGCAACCGTGAGCGAAAGAGTGAAGGATAACATAGCCGTTTGCACCGCTCCGAGCAAAACGTTCAACCTTGCCGGAGTTCAGTGCTCGAATATCATTATTCCGAATGCTTTAGCGAGAACAAAAGCCATAGTCTGCGGACTTCTTAATATGCATATGAGCCTCAATATTTTTGCCTATTCCGCGTGCATTGCCGCATACACAAAGTGCGACGAATGGCTCGACGAGCTTTTGTCTGTGATCAAGAGCAATGCCGATTTTGTCAAGGATTTTATGGCGGAAAACTTTAAAGAAATCAAAGTGATAGAGCTTCAGGGAACCTACCTTCTCTGGCTTGATATGCGAAAAACCGGGCTTAACCATAAGGAGATGAAAAAGCTCCTTATCGAAAATCATATCTACCTTGATAACGGCGAGATATTCGGCGAGGACGGAAGAGGCTTCCAGCGCATAAACCTTGCCTGCCCGAGAGCGACGCTTGAAAAAATGCTTCTGAGATTCAAGTCGGGAATGGAAAAAATCTACGCCGAATGGGAAGAAAGCGGAAGGCCGTATCATCAGACACTTTCTGTGGGAACTAAGCTCGAAAACTTCACTTATGATTCGGTATACGGCAAAAACCGAACTCTCCCGAACAAAAAAACGCTCATCGTATTTTCGAGATTTTTTGACTGCGAGATTACAAGCGCCATGCTTAAGCTCACCGCCGGGATTTATCCCGCGCTCTCCTTGGCGGGCTGTGATTTAAAATTCATCATTCAGTCGGATGTCTCCGAAATCGAGTCGGCTCAAAAGAAGTACAAGTTCGAAATTATTGCCGATAAAGACGCAAGGCTGTATGATATGTATAACGTTTTTGAAGCTGACGGAGTTATGAACGTTATCGCGGACGACAAGCTTGTTAACGCTTTTATCGGAAAAGATATCAAAAAGCTGCTGAGAATGAAGATTTTCGACAGAGTATCCTCTCTGGTTCTCGGCAGCATGAGCGGCGAGGGAGACGACGGGAAGCGGCAGCTCCAGCTTCCGGCTTTCGTCTGCGTCGACGATAATTTAACCGTTACATATTCGCATTACTGTAAAACGGTCAGCGACCTTCCGAATGCGGTGGAGCTTTTGAAAGGGGTGAGAAACAGTGGCAGAAGTTAAAGAGAAGAAAAAATTGGGCGTTGCCGAAATGGCGGCATACGGAATCGGTAACTGCATCGGCTCCGGAATCTTTGTTTCAATGGGCGTCGGAATCGGATATACGGGAAAATCAATTCCGCTTGCGCTTATTATTGCGAACATAGTTGTCTTTTTCGCTTATTTTTACAAATCGCTTATGGCGGGAATGTTCACCATGCCGGGCGGAAGATACAGCCAGACGGCCCTTATACAGCCGCCTATATTGGTCGGTTTTTCGGCGATTTCGCTCATTTTTTCCGGACTCGCCTTTGCGATGTACGGCCTCTCGGTCGTCGACTATGCGGCAACGGTTTTTCCGCAGATTGAACCGTACCGCAATCTTATCGCCGTTGCGATAATCACCCTGTTCTTTGCAACGACTCTCCTCGGCGGAAAATTCATGGGCAAGTTCAACATGATAATGGTTGTCGTGCTGGTTATATCGCTTATCGTCTATATTGCCGTCGGTCTTCCGGAAGTAAACCTTGAAGCCGTCAGGCCGACTTCGGACGGATATTTCAAGGGCGGCTTCATGGGACTTTTCATGGCTATTGCTGTAATGAGCTTTGCCTGCCAGGGTTCGACAATGCCGATTGACATGACCTCGGACGCGAAGAACCCCAAAAAGACGCTTCCGAAGGCGATTATCGTTTCTTCGCTCGTTGTTTTGATTGTGTACACTCTTATCGGCATCGTTTCGGTCGGCGTTGTGCCCGTTGAAAATGTTGCGGACAAGAACCTCGGCGTTGTTGCAAAGGAAATCTTCCCGTATCCGGTTTTCGTTGTGTTTATCATAGGCGGCGCGTGCTTTGCGATTGCGACCTCGCTTTATTCGACGATCGCCGGAATCAGATATCCGCTCATGGCTGCGGTCAACGACGGATGGCTCCCGGCCTTCCTAGGCAAAAAGACGAAGAAGGATTACCCCTATGTAATCATGCTTTTGCTCTATATAATCGCAATTGTTTCGATTTTTGTCGATTTCGGTTTGCAGGAGCTCATTTCGATCATGATGATTCCGACAATGATTCTCAACACGATAAACAACATTCTTGTTCTGCGTCCCATAAAGAATTATCCTCACGCGTGGAAGACAAGTTTTTTCAGAATGCCAAAATGGGCGCTCTATATTGCCGTTGCCGTTTCAACGCTCTGTTCTCTTTTCATCACGGCCTGTCTTTTCACAACGCTCAGCGTGCGCGACAGGATTTTGATTGTTATCGTCGTGATATTCATCTTTGCTTACAGCTTCTACAGACTTAAAGCCGGAAAAGTTGACCTTCACGAAATCGAAGCCGCAAAGGCCGAAGCGGAAAAAGCCGCAGAAATTGACGAAGGCAAGTAAAATCATGTGGGCTGCGACAAAGCATTCAACTTCGTCGCAGCCTCGTTTTTTTGATTCTCGCGTGTAAACAGAAATATTTTTTTACAAAGTTATCGGGTTATCAGTGTGCCATATACCATGTTTAAATGCTGATGCGAATACACCGGCAGGTTTTATCACCGTCCACGTCTTGCGAAAAGCTGCAAAAAATCCTACCCGACAAAAACACGGGTAGGATTTATCGCCTTATATACTCCCTGCAAATCTGCGGGGTTTTTATTGTTTTTTGTTCTCTTCGTCTCCGAATTTTTCGCGGTACGCCTTGATGCACTTAGCGGTTATCTCTATCGCCGTATCGCGTCCGCAGAGCTCTTTGACTATCGTCTCCTTGCCCTCGAGCATCTTGTATACGCTGAAAAAGTGCATTATCTCGTCAAGAATGTGCCTGGGCAGGCTGTTGACATCTCTGTAGACGTTGTAGTTCGGGTCGCGGTCGGGGATAGCGATTATCTTTTCGTCTATCGACTGGCTGTCTATCATCTTGATAACGCCTATCGGGTAGCACTTGACGAGCGTCATCGGCAGAATCTCTTCGCTGCACAGAACAAGTACGTCAAGCGGGTCGTTGTCATCGGCGTAGGTGCGCGGAATAAAGCCGTAGTTGGCGGGGTAGTGGGTCGAGGTGTAGAGAACGCGGTCGAGCTTGAGCATACCGGTCTCCTTGTCCATCTCGTATTTGTTCTTGCCGCCCTTGGATATCTCGATGCAGGCGACAAAATCGTCGCTCTTTATTCTCTCCGGAGCTATGTCGTGCCATATGTTCATCATGGTTCTTTTCCTCCTGTCCTTTCTTTTTATTATATATCCTGCGGGGCGTTAAATCAATATTATAAGGATAATTTCTCCGGCTTTTGAATCTGTCTTGAAAAAAGCGGAGGGATATAATATAATATCGGAGGAACGGAGTGAGGCTTTTGAAAAAGAACGGAAAATATGATTTGCAGAAACTGAAAAAGGACGCCCTCGGCTCGCTGACTGCGGTCGGGTGGATTTTTCCTCTCGCGCTCGCTTTCGGCAGCAATTCGCCGTTCGGCGCGGCGGCGGGACTTGTCGGCGCGATAATAGCCTGCATTATAGGCTCGGGCAGCCCGGACAGAATTCCCACGCCCCATGTCGAGGTTTTTGCGATACTTATATATGCCGCCAATACGATAGGCGTACCCGGCGCCATGCTCTCGAGTATTATCGCGGGTATGCTCCTGCTGTTTGTCGCAACGATACAGTTCAACAAGTCGTTTTTCAAAATACCTCCCGCGGCGCTCGGAGCGGTGACCTTTATTGTTGCTGCCGTGCTGTGTATAACCCAGGTGAATTACTATTTCGGCATAGGTGTCCCGTCGGGCTCCGCATTTGAGACACTTGCCGCTTATCGCTCGTTCGGCTTCCACTCTAACTGGCGCGGTGTGCTCTACGGCACGATAACCCTCGTCATAATGATAACCTACCCGATAAAATTCAAGAAGCTCAGCCGCAAGGTTCCCGCGCCTGCCGTGGCGCTTGTGCTGACTACTGTGTTGAACCTCATTCTCAATCCCGTCGCGGAGCACACGGCCATAGACGAAGTCGGCGCATTTGTCTCTTCGCCGAGCTTCATGCTCGTCGGCGATATCAGTATTTTTGACGTCACTCCCGAAAAGCTGCTCCCGTCGTTCATATATGCTTGGGCGCTTGTGGTCGTCCTTGTCTCCGACACGCTGCTTAGAGAAAACAGGGTTTCGGCCGTTCGCAGCTCGCTTGCGTTTAAGGGCGTCAGGTCGATAATCTGCCCGATGTGCGACGGAATGACCGTAGGCGACGAGAGCTCCGAGGGAGAGACCCGCATGACGGGAATTTTTGCCGCTGTTATAATGATCCTGTTTTCCGTAGTCGCTCATCCCGTTATAATGCGCGTGCCCACTGCGACTCTCGCCGTTATAATTATCTGTACCGCATGGAAGAAAGTTCGCTTCAAGGCTATCAAAACCGCATTCAAGGGCAACAAGAGGGTTCTGGCGATTATTGCGTTTGCGGCAATGGTTGTGCTCGGCATATTCTTCGACATGGTTGTTGTTATTGACGTAGTGTCGCTCGGCGCGCTTGTCTATTGCTTCGACCGCCGCAGAAGAGTCAGAAAAAAGGCGGAACGCCTCTCTGAATTGCATGAGAAAAATATATAACCTAAATTCAAACGGACTGTCCATTCTCTTTTGAATGCGGCAGTCCGTTTTTTTTATTTGCTCAGCGGCAGCGTTACCGTTATGCGCGTGCCCTTATTCTCTTCGCTTTCGAGCGAGAGCGTACCGCCGTGACAGAGCACCGCGTGCTTGACTATCGACAGCCCGAGTCCCGTTCCGCCCGTAGCCTTCGAGTGGCTCTTGTCAACTCGGTAGAACCGCTCGAAAATTCTCGCTTGATGCTTCGGCGCTATGCCGATGCCCGTGTCCGAAACCGTGAGCACCGCTGAGCTGTTTTCATTCTCCACGCTTATGTCAACGCGCCCGCCCTCGCAGTTGTATTTTATCGCGTTGTCGCAGAGATTATATACGATTTCATACAGAAGTCTCGGCACTCCGAAAACATAAGCTTCTCGCCCGCCGACGTTCAAGGTGACGTTTTTCTTCTTTGCCGCGGCTCCGAGATCCTCGGAGATTTCCTGCGACAGCGAGAGAAGCCCGACATTTTCGCGCGGCATCTCATCGCCCTCGTCGAGCTGAGAGAGCCTAATTATGTCGTTTATCAGGCTGACAAGCCGCTGCGCCTCCGAGCGTATGTGCCCGACGAAGCGCGGCATATCCTCGTCCCTGACCATTCCGTTTTCTATGAGCTCCGCGCTTCCGATTATTCCCTGGAGCGGAGTTTTCAGCTCATGCGATACATTTGCGGTAAATTCGCGGCGAATCTTTTCGGAGTTTTGCTGCTCGGTCATGTCGAAAAACAGGATAACCGAACCGCGCGCAGCGCCGTCCGACTCTATACGGCTGACGTCAAACTGATATGTCCTGTCTCCGTATTTTTCGCGCGTCTCGCTGTGTCCGCTCTCGTCGGCGAGTTTTATTGCGGAGAATATTTCGAGGCTTCGGTCTATTGACAGGAAGTCGCTGCCGATGCAGTCACGAGTTGTTTCAAACAGCCTGCACGCGGCGGGATTTATGCTCAGTATCTTTCCGTCGTTGTCGAGGAGCACAAGCCCCTCCTTCATGTTGTCCGTTATCTGCTCGAATTCGTCCGTTTTTTTGCGAAGTGCGCCGAGCTGGTCGTTTATCTGTTCGTGCTGACGGTTTATTCTGCCGAGCAGGGGAGCCAACTCGTCATATGTGTTGTTCTCAAGCGGATGCTCAAGGTCGAGCGAGTTTAGCGGCTCGACAATTCTCTTTGAGAGCCGAGACGCGATAACCGCCGAAATTATAAGCGCCGCGACTATCACTATAAGTATCGGCTGCATAGCCTCAAATACGAGCATTCCGACTGTCGCGCGGCTCGACGATATTCTCAGAATATTGCCGTTGCCGAGCTTTTTTGCAATATATGTTGTCTTTTTAAGCAGGGTGGAGGAGTAGCGGGTGCTGCTTCCGTCTCCGTTTTCGAGAGCCTGCTTTACTTCATCCCTGTCCGCGTGGTTTGTAAGCGTGTCCGCGTCCTGCACGGTGTCGTAAAGCACCTTGCCGTTTTTGTCTATCAGCGACAGGCGGTATCCGCTCGGCGCTATGGCTTTCAGATATCCGCTTCCGCTGATGTCCACAGCCGCGGCGGCGAGGTCAAGCTCGTCTCTCATCTGATTTTCAAATGTCTTGCTGTAGTATTCGTAAAGGCAGCCCGTGATAATGACGAGCGACGCCAAAAGCACGCAGAACGCCGCCAAGAAAATCGATTTGAAAATCCGTTTTGTCATTTGTCGGCCTCCATGCGGTAGCCGACTCCGCGAACGGTTTTTATCATTTCGCCGAATCTGCCGAGCTTCTGTCTAAGCGTGCGTATGTGCATATCGACGGTGCGCGTCTCGCCGCAATAGTCCGTGCCCCAGACCTCCTCCATGAGCCTGTCGCGCGTGAACGCCGTGCCCGGATTTGAAAGAAACAGCTTGAGAAGCTCAAATTCCTTGTAGGTCAGAACTATATTTTGACCGTCTCCCGTGACCGTGTGCTCATCGAGATTCACCTCGAGCCCGTCCGTTTTAAGAATGCGCTCCTTCGCTTTAGGCTTGCAGCGGCGGAGCACCGCCTTGACGCAGGAGACAAGCTCCATGACGCCGAACGGCTTAGTCAGGTAGTAGTCGGCGCCGAGGTCGAGGCCGGTTATCTTGTCATATTCCGTGTCCTTGGCGGTCGCCATGACCACCGGAATGTCGCAGAGCTCCGGCGACTCCTTCATCCTGCGTAAAAGCTCTATGCCGCTTATGCCGGGCAGCATGACGTCAATAACCGCAAGCTCCGGCTTATCCTCGCTGCCGAGCGCCTCCCAGAATGAGCTGCCGTCCTCGAAGCCCTTGGCCTCAAGTCCCGTCGATTGCAGTGCATAAACTTCAATGTCGCGGATACTCGCGTCGTCCTCAACGCACCAGATCATAGTCAATCCTCCTTGTGCTCTCCCGTCACCGAAAAGATGACCCATTCGGCAAGGTTAGTCGCGTGGTCGCCTATGCGTTCAAAATATTTGGCTATCATCAGCAGGTCGAGTATGTATTCGCCGTCCGACGGGTCGTTTGCAATTCTCGATATGAGCTTTTTCTTGACCTCGTCAAAATATGCGTCCACAGTGTCATCCTGATTTATGACATCCATTGCTAATATTGTATCACATTTTACATATGCATCAATACTTTGCGTTACCATTTTTATAACGGAATGCGCCATATTTTCAAGAAGTCCGTCGCTCTCGTCGCCTCTGCCGCCGAGAAAAGTGATTATTTCCGCTATATCCTCGGCCTGATCGCCTATGCGCTCCATGTCCGTTATCATCTTGAGCGCGGCGGATATCTGCCGCAAATCGCGTGCCACGGGCTGCTGCTGGAGCAGGAGCTTCAGACACAGTGCCTCAATAGTCCGCTCCTTCTCGTCTATCTCGCTGTCAAAAGGGGAGACCTTCGAGGCTGCTTCCGAGTCGCCGTTTTCCAGAGCGTCCACGGCGAGGGATATCACTTTTTCGCAAAGCGCGCCCATCTCTATCATTTCTTTGTTGAGCAGCGCAAGCTGTTCGTCGAATCTGCTTCTCATTATCCGAACCTCCCTGTTATGTAGTCCTCGGTGCGGCGATCCTTGGGCTGGGAGAATATCTCCTCCGTTGCGCCGTATTCTATCAGCTCGCCGAGCAGAAAAAATGCCGTGTTGTCCGATATTCTGACCGCCTGCTGCATATTGTGGGTCACTATAATTATAGTGTATTTCTCTTTGAGATTTATGGCAAGCTCCTCGATTTTCGAGGTGGATATCGGGTCGAGCGCACTCGTGGGCTCGTCCATGAGCAATACCTCCGGCTCAACCGCAAGCGCCCGCGCAATGCAAAGTCGCTGCTGCTGACCGCCGGAAAGCCCGAGCGCATTCTTTTTCAGGCGATCCTTTACCTCGTCCCATATAGCCGCTCCGCGCAGAGAGCGTTCAACAGTCTCGTCGAGCTTCGCCTTCGAGCGGATGCCGTGCGTGCGCGGCCCGTAGGCGACGTTGTCGTATATGCTCATGGGAAACGGGTTTGGCTTTTGAAACACCATGCCTATCTGCCGCCTCAATTCGCTGACATCGACTGACGGGGAGAAGATATCGTCTCCGTTGTAGCGGACATCTCCGGTTATTTTTACTCCGGGTATAAGGTCGTTCATTCTGTCGAGCGTTTTGAGAAACGTAGATTTGCCGCAGCCGGATGGACCTATGAGCGCGGTTATGCTGTTGCGTTCTATCTCTATGTTTATATCCTTCAGAGCCTGATGCTCACCGTACCGGAGATTGAGCCCGCCGACCGAAATTATGCCGTTATTTTCCATTTCTTTCTCCTTTCTCATATCTGTCTGCGCTTTTTAAAGCAGCGCGAGACGAGCGAGGCGGATAGGTTTATCAGCACCGTCATTGCTATTAGTATTGCGGCTATTGCAAAGGCTACGCCGAATTCGCCCTGTTCCTTTGCGTAGACATAAAGTGAAACCGTGAGCGTTGCGCCCGAATTTTTGAGCCCGTCGAAAAAGCCGTTTAGTGTGTGCGCGAAGCCCGCCGTGAACAGCAGAGCCGCCGATTCGCCGATAATGCGCCCGACGGAGAGGATGCACCCGGTAACTATGCCGTCGATGCAGTCGGGGAGGACGACGGTTCGGACGGTTCTCCATTTTCCCGCGCCCAAGCCGAACGCGCCCTCGCGGTAGCTCTGCGGAACGGTTTTCAGGCTCTCCTGTGTAGTACGCATGACAGTGGGCAGGTTCATAATAACGAGCGTCAGCGCGCCCGCGATAAGCGAGGTTTTCATCTTTAAAAACCGGCAGAAGAAAAGCATACCGACAAGTCCGTAAATAATCGACGGAATGCCCGAAAGCGTCTCTGCGGCGTACTCTATGAGCGCCACGACCTTTTTGTTTGCCGCGTATTCATTGAGATATATCGCCGCGCCGACGCCCAAGGGCAGGATAATAACGAGCGAGGCGAGAATTATATAGAGTGTGTTAAGTATGTCGGGCAGTATGCCTACTCTGTCGGAAAGGTAGCTCGGGGACGAGGATATAAGCTCCCATGAGATATTGGGAATGCCCTTTATCAGCACATATCCCGTCATGAAAATTACGAGCAGACAAACCGCGACAGAGGCGATGCGAACGAGAGCCTGCATTACGGCGCAGTATATTTTTCGCTTTGTGCGACTTTTGCTTTTCATCTCTATTCATCCCTGCCTTTCTTCAAAAAGAAGTTGAGAACGGCGTTTATCAGCATGATAAACAGGAAGAGAACGAGCGCTATAGAAAAGAGCGCCTGACGCTGCAACCCGCTCGAATATGACATCTCGCTTGCCACCGCCGTTGTCAGAAAGCGTACGCTTTCGAAAAGGCTCGGCATATTCGGAGCATTTCCCGAGACCATCATAACAGCCATCGCTTCGCCTATGGCCCTGCCGACGCCGAGCACAACTGCGGCCGCTATTCCGCTTTTTGCCGCCGGCACGGACACCCTGAAATATGTTTCCGTCGGAGTCGCGCCCAAAGCGAGCGATGCATCCTCATACTCTTTGGGCACCGCCTGCAAAGCGGTGACGGACACCTTTATTATCGACGGCAGAATCATTACCGCAAGCACGATTATCGCGGCGAGCAGACTCGCGCCGTCCGGCAGAGAGAATATTTTCTGTATCGCGGGGACTAAAACGAGCATACTCACAAGACCGTAAACGACGGACGGAATACCCGCAAGCAGACTGACGGCGGATTGCATGACGGCGCCGATTTTTTTCGGCGCATATTTTGAGATGTACACTGCCGTAAGAAAGCCTATCGGCACGCCCAAAACGATTGCGCCGGCCGTGCCGTAAACGCTCGTCAGAATGAACGGCAGTATGCCGAACGACGGCTCGGATGATGTGGAGGCCCACGTTTTTCCGAACAGGAAGGGGATAAGCCCGATTTTCTTTATCGCCGGTATGCCGGATATAATAAGATATACCGTTATCAGCAGAACGCACCCGACGGTTATCAGCCCGAGTATCAGGAATATACCGTGGACGATTGATTCAAATAACTTCTTTTTGTTCCCTGCTTTGTTTTTCATATTTTCGCCTCTCGGATAGGGATAAAAGAGGCGGCCGTAAGACTGCCTCTTTTTTCATCTGTATGATTTTACGCTGCGGGTACTGCGCCTGCCTTGGAGATTATCTCCGCGGCCTCCTTGGAGGTTGCGTAGTCGAAAAACTTCTGAGCCGTCTGAGAGAGCTCTGTGCCGTCCTTGGTAACGAAGACGAACGGACGCTGAATTTTGTAGCTGCCGTCCTTGACGGTGGCCTCGCTCGGAGCCACTCCGTTTACCTTGAGCGCCTTTACGGTGTCCTTTACGGCGGCGAGAGAAGCGTAGCCTATGGCGTTGGGGTTCTGCGCTACCGTTGCGATAACGTCGCCGGTCGAGGTCAGCTGCTGGCGGTATTTGCACTTGTCCTTTGCGCCGGTTGCCGACTCGAAGCCGTCTCTTGTTCCGCTTCCCGCCTCGCGGCCTATAAGAACGATTTCGCTGTCTTTTCCGCCGAGCTCCTTCCAGTTGGTTATCTCGCCGGTGTATATCTTGGCTATCTGTTCAACGGTGAGATCGGATACGGCGTTTGAGGGATTTACGATAATCGCTATTCCGTCAAGAGCGATGGTGGTCTCTTTGAGTCCCTTTGCCTTCTCCTCGTCCTTGAGCGCACGGCTCGAAAGTCCTATGTCGCAGCGTCCCTCAAGTACGGCGGTTATGCCGGAACCCGAGCCTGTCGGGTTGTATGTGAACTTTGTGCCGTCGTTGTTCTTCGTAAAGGACTCGCCGAGTGCGCCGACAACCTCCTCCATCGAGGTGGAGCCGTCGGTCGATACGGTCTCGGCCGTCTCCTGTCCGTCCTTTGAGCAGGCGGCGAATATGAGAAGCACAGCGAGAGCGGCGGACAAAACGCAGATAATCTTTTTCATAAGTTTTCTCTCCTTAACATCGAGTTTTTGTCGGGCGCAAACCCTACGCTTACATCATACGAAAGCGTTGTAAAATCAAAAAGCCGTTTTTTGTAAAATCGGTGTCAAAATCGCAGCGATAACCGCAGTAGCCGTATACTTGTATATAGTGCACAAACAAACTTCGCTTATTTTGTAAGATGTGTAGACTTTTCTCTTAATTCCTTACAAAAGGATTACAAATTGTTTATAATATGGTATAATACTCCGTATGAAAGACCGCTTTGGTCTAATTATTAAAGAGCACCGAAAAATCGGAGGTTTAATTTACTATGGAAATCGTCAGAAAAGAATATTCATTCAAGTCCGCGACGGGTCTCAGCGATGTTTACGCCCGCAGCTGGGCGCCCGCAGACAAAGACAGCGTCAAGGCCATATTCCAGATAACCCACGGTATGGCGGAGCACGGCGAGCGTTATGCCCGCTTTGCAAAGAGGCTCTGCGAGCACGGCTATGCGGTCTTTGCACAGGATCATATCGGCCACGGCAAATCGGTTGAGTCCGATGACGACCTCGGCTATTTCGGAGAGAAGGACGGCTGGAGAGATTTTGTTATCGACTGCCGCACCCTTACCGATATCGCCCGCGAGGAGTATCCCGGCAAGCCCGTCGTATTCTTCGGCCACAGCATGGGCTCGTTCATTGCGAGAAACTATACCGCAAAATATAACGACGTTCAGGCGGCTATCTATTGCGGCACAAGCGGAAAGAATCCCGCTGCGCCTATCGCCATAAAGCTTGCCGGATTTTTAGCCAAGAGCCGCGGCAGCCGTCACAGAAGCGAGTTTATAAACAACCTCGCTTTCGGCAACTACAACAAGAAGTTCGACAATGTCAAGACCGACTTCGATTGGCTTACCCGAGACGAGGCCGAGGTTCAGAAGTATATCGACGATAAATACTGCGGATTCCTCTTCACTGCGGCAGGCTACAAAGATCTGTTCTCAATTCTCAACTCCGTCTCCGGCAAGGATTGGTATGAGCAGCTCTCAACCGATATCCCGGTTCTCGTCGTCTCCGGCTCGATGGATCCCGTCGGCGAGTATTCAAAGGGTGTGACCCAGGTTGCCGACGACCTCAAGGCGACGGGTCACGATGTCACCCTCAAGCTCTTTGACGGCGGCAGACATGAGATACTCAACGAGACCAACCGCGACGAGGTCGAGGAGTATATAGCCTCGTGGGCTGACGCGGCTCTTGAGAGCGGCGCAAAGAAAGCCGAATAATCAAAAAAATACCAGCAGAGCAGGGGAATATCCTCTGCTCTGTATCTTTTTTTGATTTACCTATTGACATAGTATGTAAATAGGTATATAATCGTTGCGAAATCGGGTGGAATGTCGAATGACACCGTTTCCGATGAACATACTTGATTATTGAGAGGAGTTTTGATATAAATGACCACTATCTATGTTGATAACGCGGCCACGACAAAGACGAGCCGCACGGCGATAGACGCCATGCTGCCGTATTTTGATAAGATTTACGGCAACCCTTCAAGCCTTCATTCCGTCGGACAGGCTGCGGCGGACGCGCTGAGAAAAGCGCGCGAGGAGGCGGCAGAGGTGCTCGGATGCGAGCCGAGCGAGATAACCTTTACCTCCGGCGGCAGTGAGGCAGATAATCAGGCTCTTGTCTCCGCGGCGGCAATCGGCGCAAGAAAGGGCAAAAAGCATATAATTTCAACCGCATTTGAGCATCACGCGGTTCTGCATACGCTCAAAAAGCTCGAAAAAGAGGGCTTCGAGGTCACACTCTTGGACGTGCATGAAAACGGCATGGTTTCGGCTCGGCAGGTCGCCGATGCTATCCGTGAGGACACTTGCCTCGTTACCGTCATGTACGCCAACAATGAGATAGGCAGCATTCAGCCCATAGCCGAGATAGGCGCGGTGTGCAGGGAGAAAGGTGTTATCTTCCATACCGACGCGGTTCAGGCGGTCGGTCATATACACATCAATGTCAAGGAAGAGAACATCGACATGCTCTCCCTTTCGGCTCATAAATTTCACGGCCCAAAGGGCGTCGGACTGCTCTATGCCCGCAGGGGGATAAGGCTTACGAATATCATCGAGGGCGGCGCGCAGGAGCGCGGCAAGCGAGCGGGCACGGAGAATATCCCCGGAATAGTCGGCATGGTTGCGGCTCTCAAAGAGGCTAACGCCAATATCGACGCTAATGCCGCAAAGGTCTCCGCCCTGCGCGACAGACTTATAGCGGGTCTTGAAAAGATACCGCACAGCGCACTGAACGGCGACCGCACAAGGAGGCTGCCCGGAAACGTCAGCTTATGCTTCGAGGGCATCGAGGGCGAATCGCTTCTTCTGCTGCTCGACGCAAAGGGCATATGCGCATCCTCCGGCTCCGCCTGCACCTCCGGCTCGCTTGACCCGAGCCACGTGCTTCTCGCTATCGGCCGCCCGCATGAGGTCGCCCACGGCTCTCTGCGCCTGACGCTCAGCGAGGAGAACACGCAGGAAGAGGTCGATTATATAATCGAAGAGACAACGAAGGTCGTCAAATATCTCAGAGAGCTTTCGCCCGTGTGGAAAGAGCTTCTGAGCGGCGAGAGAAAATTCACTTTCTGAGAGGAGTAATAAAAATGGCATTATACAGCGATAAGGTTATGGATCATTTCAAAAATCCGCGCAACGTCGGCGAGATTCCCGATGCGGACGGTGTCGGCGAGGTCGGCAACGCTAAGTGCGGCGATATCATGAAGATTTATCTCAAGATAAAGGACGGAAAAATCAACGACGTCAAGTTCGAGACCTTCGGCTGTGCGAGCGCTATTGCGTCGTCCTCCATGGCTACCGAGCTTATAAAGGGCAAAACCGTTGACGAGGCGCTTTCGGTCAGCAACAAGCAGGTCGTCGATGCGCTTGACGGACTTCCGGCACACAAGCTGCACTGCTCCGTGCTCGCCGAGGAAGCTATAAAAGCCGCAGTTAAGGACTATTATGACAAGAACGGCATCGAGTATGACCGCAGCAAGTTCCCCGAGTGCGGGGACTGCGACGGCTGCAGCTGCCGCATGGTATAAAACTATGATGGTATCAAGCCGCGGCAGATACGCCCTGCGCGTCATGGCGGATCTTGCGGAAAACGAAAAGGACGGCGCGTTTATCCCGTTAAAAGAGATAGCCGAGCGCGAGGAGCTCTCTCTCAAGTATCTCGAGAGCATTATGACAACGCTCTCAAAAGCGGGGCTCGTCGAGGGCGCGCACGGAAAGGGCGGGGGATACCGCCTGAAAAGAAAGCCTGAGGAATATAGAGTCAGCGAGATTCTGAAGCTTACCGAGGGCTCGCTTGCGCCCGTCTCGTGCGTTGAGGGCGGCTGCGCCCCGTGCGAGAATGCAGGCTCGTGCCGTACCCGCACGATGTGGACAAAGCTCGATAAGCTCATCAACGACTTCTTCGACGGCATAACGATAGCCGACCTGATGATAAAATAACAAGACGACCGTCGGGTGAAATTCCGACGGTCGTTCGGTTATTTGAAAGTCAGCTTTTGCTCTTTATCTTCCTGCTTATTAATATTGCCGCGGCAATGCAGAGTGCGGACTCGCAAAGGATAAGCAAGAGGTTAACTCCGTTTATCATTATCGCGTCTGCCGTAATAAAAGCCGCCGACGCGATAATGAACAGAGCCACAAACAGACGGGTGTGCCGCTTCGGAAAAATGATGTTTCCGATTGCGAGCGAACACGCAAAAGCCGCGCACCAGAACAGCGCGATTTTTATATTGAAGTATTTTACGGCAAGGACGGAAAAAATATAGTATGCCAAAAGCATCGGCAGCATGAACGACGACATGAGAACGGACAGCTGTTTGCGGCTGCTTGAAATATAAATTATCGCCGTTCCGATAACGAGCCATATTGCAAACCCGGAGGTCAGCAGCCCGAAAAATGAAAATATGCTGTTTGCATAGGCGATGTCGCCGTATTTTGCCAATATTCCGAAGACCGCGCCTGCGATTATCATGAAGAGGGGATTGCGAAAAATTTTTATCGCTTTGTCCATTTGACACCTCTAAAAAATCAAGCCGCACTGTCTGATGCGGCTTGCTGTTTGTTTACAGATTCAGGAAATCTTTTCTGTATTTGACTCCGAAGAACTCGGCGAGCTCCTGCATCTCGCTGTCCTTTATCGTGTTAATCCTCGGCATATGCGCCGTGAGCATATATATCTGTGCAGCCTTTTCGACAGTCTCGATAAGACCGAAGGTCTCGTCCATTGTCTTGCCCGCGCCGTAGATTCCGTGCATTCCCCAGATGACGAGGCGAAACTCCTTCATCTTCTCGGCTGTCGCTTCTCCTATGCTGTTCGTGCCGCACAGCATCCACGGCAGAACGCCGACGCCGTCAGGAAAAACCACTATGCACTCGGTGCACATCTCCCAAAGGGTGTGGGTTATCTTTTTCTCGTCGAGCTCGTGGATGTAGTTCATGGCGAGCGTATTTGTCGGGTGGCAGTGCATGACGACTCTGTTCTCCGGCTCAACGCTGAGACGCGCCATGTGGCTCATCAGGTGGGCGGGCAGCTCGCTTGTGAATCTGCCGCCGTCGGAGTAGCCCCAGAGAAGCTCCGCGGTAGTGCCGTCCTCGGCGATTCTTATTATGCCGAGATTGTTTTCGGGGTCGAACTGAACATTCTTGAAATATTTGCCCGTTCCCGTAACAATGAATATCTTGCCGATAAGCGGCTTCGCGTCAAAGCCGGTCGGAATGGTTCTGATGACCTTGCCGAGGTCGAGATATTCGCCGACTTCCTTTTCGTCGAGCATATAGCTTATGTTTCCGCCGTTTCTCTCGTCCCAACCGAGGCGGTACATATTGGCGGTGGTCTGCATCATTTCCTGCACAAAGGGCGCAGTCAGAATGTCTTTCATTTTCTTGCCTCCAGTGTATTCTTTTCGTAGTCGAGTATGGGCGATATATAGTCGCAAGGAACATTTTCGCGCCTGAGATATTCGTCCCAGATGTCGCCGAACGGCGCTGTTTTCATGTCCTCCTGCAAAACCATGAGTTCCGTGAAGCGGCTCTCGTCCTGCAGCGCTTTCATTCTCTCGTTCGGCTCAAGCAGAGCGAGAAGCAGAGCCTTGTGTACGCTCCTTATTCCCGTGACCCATGCGGATATCCTGTTTATAGAAGCGTCGAAATAGTCGGTCGCTATGAACACTCTGCCGAGTGCGCCGTTTCGGACTATCTCTTTCGCTATCTCTTTAGTCTCGTCGTCGAGGATAACAACGTGGTCGCTGTCCCATCTGACGCCGCGCGTGACGTGCAGGGCGATGCGGTCGTTAAAAAGGAGCATGGAGGATATCTTATCCGATACGACTTCGGTCGGGTGATAGTGGCCGTTGTCCATAAGGGGAGTTATGCCCTTTGAGGCGACATAGTTCATGCAGAACTCGGCGGAGCCGACGGTATAAGACTCAAGCCCGATTCCGAAAACCTTCGATTCAAGGCAGACGAAAACCTTTGACTTATCATAAGGCACGGAGAGTATCTCGTCAAGAGAAGCCTTAAATCTCTTGCGCGGCGAGAGTCTGTCCGCGGGGATATTCTTATATCCGTCGGGAATCCAGATGTTCATAAGGCAGGGGACGCCCGTCTCGTTTGCGAAATATTCCGATATTTCTATGCAGCGCTTGCCGTGCTCTATCCAGAAACGGCGAACATTTTCGTCGGGCGAAGAGAGCGTGAGATTGTCTTTAACCATGGGATGCGAGAAGAAGGTGGGATTAAAGTCTATCCCCATGCCGCGTTCCTTTGCGAACTTTACCCACTTTTCAAAGTGGCGCGGCTCTATCTTGTCGCGGTCGGCGAACTCGCCGTCTTCGAATATGGCGTAGCTCGCGTGAAGATTGAGCTTCTTTCTGCCGGGCATGAGGCTTGCGGCGAAGTCGAAGTCCCGCATCAGTTCCTCGGGCGTGCGCGCCTTTCCGGGGTAGTTGCCGGTGGTCTGTATTCCGCCGGAGAGCGCCTGTTTCGAGTCGAAGCCCGTAACGTCGTCGCCCTGCCAGCAGTGGACGGAAACCGCCGTGCTGCGGAGCGCTTCTATAGCTTTTTCGGTGTCAACGCCGAGGGAAGCATATATCTCTCTTGCGCTTTCGTATCTGGTCATAATTCTCCTCCTTTTATCCTTAAACACAATCAAAGTTTATCACAAAAAACGGCGGGAACAATGCTTATTCAGAATAAAAATTTTTCTTTACTTATTTCATACAGATAGCTATAATATTGTTGGACTAAAGCTGTGCATATGCACGCAAAAATATCGAAAAAAGGTGATAATAATGAATGCTGTTGAGATAACAGCGATAGTTGCGGCGTCCGTTCTCCTGTTTGCCGGAATAGTTTTCGGCATAGTAAGCTATGTTGTCTTCTATGAGGTCATAGCTCGAAAAGCAAAAATACCCGGGAAGATGGATGCCGACGCAAAAAAGAAGATGATGGAGACAAATCCCGAAAAGTTCATTCCCGATCCCCGCGAGGAGTGGCTCAATGAGCAGACCTTTGAAAATTACTCCATAACCAATGCGGACGGAAATAAGCTCAAAGGCTATCTTCTGAAGGCGGACAAGCCGTCCGATGTCTATGTCTTTGCAAGCCACGGCTATCGCTGCTGGGGCAAGCGCGAGTTCAGGCTCATGACAAAGTTCTATCACGATCTCGGCTTTAACGTCTTTATCGTCGACCATCAGGCTCACGGCGAGAGCGAGGGCAAATATATCGGATTCGGCTCGCATGAGTCTCGAGACGGTATGCAGTGGCTCAGGTTTATTAACGATACCTTCGGCAGTGATATTCAGATAATCCTGCACGGCGTGTCTATGGGCTGCGCCACCGTCACCTTGATGAGCGGCAACCCCGATCTGCCGAAGAATGTAAAATTCACCGTTGCCGACTGCGGTTATACAAGCCCGTGGGCGGAGTTCGATTATCAGCTCAAAAACGCCCATGTTCCTTCTTCGCCTCTGCTTGACGGCGCTAACTTCTTCAATAAGCGCATTGCAAAATACGACTTCAAAAAGGTTGACTCGGTCGAGAGCGTCAAGCACGCGCAGGTTCCCATGCTCTTTATCCACGGCACAAAGGACGATTTTGTTCCGACCTATATGGTCAACGAGCTCTATGACGCGTGCAGCAGCGACAAAGATATACTCCTTGTCGAGGGCGCGGGTCACGCCGAGAGCTATCCGACCGACTCCGCCGCATACGAGGCTAAGGTCAGGAGCTTTATCGATAAGTATATCACAGTCCCGTCAAAGGCGTAATTTGCGTCTCTCCGATTTAAAAACAAAAAGTGCTCCCGGTTTTTTAAAATAATCGGGAGCATTTCTTATTTTTTCTTAGGGCTCGGCAGCTCGTCGTATATCGCTTCAAACAGATCTTTCAGAAATTCTTTGTCCTCGATGTTATCGACCGAGAGCATCGGCTTCGCGCCGTCATAAGGCAGCTCCTCCGAAGCGTCGGGCATCATCCTGCGCGCCGCCTCGACGGGCTTTACGAGAAGCCTGTTGTCGTATATGCCGCCTATTACTTTTCCGCGAAAATACAGTATGTATTCGCCCATCATAGCGCGGCTTGTCACGTCGCCTGTCTCGCTCAGCTGCTCGAGCACATAGTCGAGATATTCTTTGCTCGATGCCATTTTATTTTTTCCTGCTTTCTTCGTAGGCCTGCTTTTCGGCGTTGAACTGCTCGGGTTTCTTGAGATAGTCGCGGTTAAAGCGTCTGCCGACCGTTATGCTGCCGTCGCGGAGAATTTCCGTCACCGTCACACCCTGCATCCATTTTTCCTCCGGCCAGCCGAAGTTTGTGCCCATGGTGTAGGTCTCATATCCGCCGCATTGGCTGTATATGAAGCATATTCCCTTGTAGTTTGCGCAGAAGTCGTTGATATGGTCGTGACCGCAGTAGACAGCCTGCGTGCTTCCGAGCTCGCATATGGCGTCAAACATTCCGCTGTTGAACGGCGAGCAGCCGACGGATTCATACATCCCTCCGTAGAAAATTTTCGCCTCGCCCGTCGGGACATAATGTCCGTTCTCGTCTAACTTCATAACGTGCTCGAACTCCGGCAGGGGAATGTGGAAATACATCATAGACTTGACTTTTCCGTATTTTTCCTCTGTGCTTCGTACGCAGTTTTTGTACCACTCTATCTGCTCGGGCTTTAAGAAATCATAGCCCTTCATATCCTCGGGTACGCCGTAATCTTTATAATATCTCTCACGTATATCGCGCCCCGAGTCAAATAAATAGAGACTCTGGAGCAGCGAATTTTCACCGTTTTTGATGTCTATTCTGTAGTTGCCGTAGCCGTAGAGACTGTCATTTCCGTGGAGCGCAAGGCAGTGCGGATAGCGTCTCACGGAGTCGAGCATAAGCCACTTGTAGAAGCCCTTTTCCTCGCGTACCTCGTGATTGCCGAACACAATAGCCCAGTAGACCCCGGTTTTTTCCATAAAACGCGCAAACTGAACCGAGTCAAGCTGCTGATATTTTGAAAGTATAACGTCGCCCGTGAATATCACAAGGTCGGGCTTTGCCTGGGAGATGTGATTCGCAAGCATTTGCATCGTTTTGCGGCGCAGAGAGGGAGTGTCGCCGAGGTGAAGGTCGGTCGCGGTGAGAATGCGAAACGGCTTGTCCGAATATGTGCCGTCCTTGTTGAACTTGCCGATAGTGACGCTCTCTCCGTCTCTGTCGATTATCTTAACGCCCGTCTCGGCGGGAACGATATTCACATTTTTTTCAAACAGCCAGTCGCGCCTGTCCTTCGGGAGCAGGGGATATGCGAGACTGTAAAGCTCGAGTCCGAGCGCGTTGAGATTGCGTCTGCAAAAAGCGGCAAAAGGGTGCATTTTATAAAGACCTCGCTTGATATTTTTATTGATTATATCATCTGTGCGTTCTAAAATCAATCTCTTATATATTACTTTGCCCGATTTATAAAAAGTAATATATTTTTCTTCTGCGGTTATAACTATATATAGAGTATAAAAAATTGACAAAACTTTGTTGATTTAAAGCCGCAGTGATGATATAATAAACAATCGAAACGGACGCGTGAGTCATATATAGGAGATATATAGGAGGTTTTACCATGAAGAGGACCCTTGCGGTGCTTCTCGCGGTGCTTATGATATTCGGCTGCGCCGCTCTTACCGCATGCAACAAAACCGGTCTTGTGAACGACAGAGACGATGCCCAAATAATTTCGGCAGACGAAATAGCCGACACCATGACCTCGAAAGACGGAAAATACGAGATAGCGATGGTCACAAATGTCGGCAGGCTCAAGGATAAGTCCTTCAACCAGGGCACATGGGACGGAGTAAAGACCTTTGCCTATCAAAACGGCAAATCATATAAATATTATCAGCCGAGAAACGGCAATAAGGCCTCGGATGACGACAGATACAATGCTTTCATTGAGGCTATAAGCGGCGGCGCAAAGATAATCGTCGCTACCGGCTACGAGCAGGAAAAGGCTCTCAAGCGCGCCGCTGCGGAGAATCCCGATACGAAGTTTGTCTTTGTTGACGGATATGTGCTCACGGACGGCAACGGAAAAACTCTCTCGAATGTCGCTGCAGTCTCCTTCATGGAGGAGCAGTGCGGCTATCTTGCGGGCTATGCCGCCGTTACCGAGGGTAATACAAAGCTCGGCTTTGTCGGCGGCGGAGCGGGCAACAATCCGTCCGTCAACAGATTCGGCTACGGCTTTGTGCAGGGCGCAAACGACGCTGCCGAGATAACGGGCGCTTCCGTCGAGATGAAGTACAGCTATCTCTACGGAGACAGCTTCTCCGCGTCGCCCGAGCTTCAGAAAATGGTCGACGGATGGTACAAGTCCGGCACGCAGTGCGTGTTTTCCTGCGGCGGAGAAATGTGCGATTCCGTCTTTGAGGCCGCTTCGGACAATAACGGCAAGACTATAGGCGTCGATGTCGATCAGTCCTCCGTCTCCGATACGGTCATAACCTCGGCTATGAAAGGACTGAGCGCCGCCGCGCAGAAGGTGCTTACCTCTTTCTATGCGGGCAAATGGGTGCTCGTCGGCGGACTTATGTCCAATCTCGGCGTTGACGATAACGCCGTCGGTCTGCCTTTTGCAACCTCAAAGTTTAAAAAGCTCACCGGGAGCGAGTATGCCAAGCTTGTCAATTCCATGAAGAGCGGCGGAACACTCACGGTAAAAAACGATTTTTCCGCTTTCCTTGCGGGCGAGGAGACTTTTGAAAACGTCGCCGTAAGCTTCGTAAAATAAGCAGTTTTAAGGGAGCCTTGGCGCGTTGAACGTTGAGGCTCCCTTGAGTTTATAACTTCAGCATTTGTCAAACGACGGGTTGAACGAATAGTAGTTCTTCGAGTTGAGCCTGTCTGTGACGGTGCGCAGCCCCTCGCCGAAGCGCTGGAAGTGGACTACCTCGCGCTCGCGCAGGAATTTTATCGGGTCGCGGACATCCGGGTCGTCAACAAGGCGCAGAATATTGTCGTAGGTTACCCGCGCCTTCTGCTCGGCAGCCATGTCCTCCATAAGGTCGGCTATTGTGTCGCCCTTTGACTGCATGGATCCCGCGCTGTACGGCATACCGTTTGCCCCGGCGGGATATACTCCCGCGGTATGGGTGACGAAATATGCTTCAAATCCGCCCTTCTTTATCTCCTCCGGCGTGAGATTTCTTGTGAGCTGGTGGACTATCGCGCCTATCATTTCGAGGTGTCCGAGCTCCTCCGTGCCGATATCGGTGAGCAGTCCCTTGAGCTGAGCGTAGGGCATGGTGAAGCGCTGACTGAGATAGCGCAGCGACGCGCCCAATTCTCCGTCGGGCCCGCCGTATTGGTCGAGTATTATTTTCGCGTATTTCGGGTTCGGATTTGCTATTTTAACGGGATATTGAAGCTTCTTTTCATATACAAACATCAGCAGCCACACTCCTCTTCATCCCACGGCCACGGGTTCTTGAGCCACTCGGCGCCCGTTGCGTCGAGCGCCGTGAGCGAGCCGAATTGAGATTCATATTCGCTTTTTAATGCCCTGTAACGCGCGTCGCACTTTTTAAACAGTGCAAGCGCCTGGAGATCGGACGGGTGAGTGTCGAGATAGAGATGCAGCTCCCACTGCGTGAATTGGGCGGCGCTCAACCGCCTGAGCATGGTCTCGCGCTTAGTCATCTCAAGCACCTCGCAGGGTTGAACGGCTTGTTGAGAACGGGAAACAGCGTGCCGACTTCAAAGGCTTTCATCTCGTCGTATACGCTTATATCCGTCTGCACGGGAACATATGCCATGGCGACACTGTATTCCTCCGGAAACGGAGTCGCCGCCTCGCGCATGGGGCAGGAGCAGCCCCCGACGCTTCGGGTGTTATAATTCATATCGAAACATTACTCCTTTAGCTTGCTTTTTATGAGGAATCCCTCTGTACATCATATGATTTGTACGGATTTTTGACAAAGCTCCACGCTTTGCTTTTGCCGCAGAAAATACAACGGAGGAACGGAAAATGGACATCAGAGAAATTCTTAAAAAGGTCGATCACACCCTGCTCGGAGTAACCGCCGGCTGGAGCGATATCGAGCAGATACTCATCGACGCCGAGAAGTTCGGCACGGCGAGTGCGTGTATCCCGCCCGCGTTTGTCAAAAGAGCGAAGGACTATGTCGGTGACAAGGTGAAAATATGCACCGTTATAGGCTTCCCCAACGGCTATAACACTACCGCCGTCAAGGTCTTTGAGACAAAGGACGCAGTGGAAAACGGCGCGGATGAGATAGATATGGTTATAAATGTCGGCGAGCTCAAGTCCGGCAATACCGTCTATGTCGAAAATGAGATAAAGGCGGTTCGCGCCGCGTGCGAGGGAAAAATTCTGAAGGTCATTATCGAAACCTGCCTGCTTACCGAGAACGAGAAGATAGCAATGTGCGATATAGTCACGCGCTCCGGCGCCGACTATATAAAGACTTCGACCGGCTTCTCGACGGGCGGCGCAACTTTCGATGATATAAAGCTCTTTTCGGAGCATATAGGAAGCAACGTAAAAATGAAAGCCGCAGGCGGCATCAGCAGCCTTGACGACGCCGAGAGATTCATATCCCTCGGCTGTGACAGGCTCGGCACGAGCAGAATTGTCAAGCTCGCCAAGGGTCTTGATGCGTCCGGATATTGAAAGGAGAGTCAATATGTCAACAGCACACAATACTGCGAACAAAGGCGACTTCGCCAAAACAGTCATCATGCCCGGCGATCCTTTAAGAGCAAAGTATATCGCCGAAACTTTTCTCGACGACGCCCGCCTCGTAAACAATGTCAGAGGCATTCAGGGGTATACCGGAACATATCACGGCAATCCCGTCTCGGTTATGGCTTCCGGTATGGGTATGCCGTCGATGGGCATCTACTCCTATGAGCTTTTCAATTTCTACGATGTGGACAATATTATCCGCGTAGGCTCGGCGGGCGGCATAGCTCCCTCTCTGAAGCTGCGCGACGTGGTCATAGGAGCGGGCGCGTGCACAAACTCGAATTTTGCCCACCAGTACGGTCTGCCCGGCGTATTTTCGCCGATAGCGTCGTTCCCCCTGCTCGAAAAGGCGGTGGCCGCCGCGAGAAAAACGGGCAAGGAGCCCGTAGTCGGCAATATAGTCTCGTCCGATACCTTCTATGAGGATATCCCGAGCTTTGAGCTGTGGCAGAAAATGGGCGTTTTAGCCGTTGAGATGGAGGCGGCAGCGCTCTATATGAACGCCGCACGCTCCGGCAAAAACGCGCTGTGCATCTGCACCATATCCGACCTGCCCATGAACAAGGAGAGCGGAGAATGCTCGCCCGCAGAGCGCGAGCAGAGCTTCAACGAAATGATAGAAATAGCTCTCAATACTCTTTAAACGGGGTGATACCCTTGAAAACAAAGCGAGTTTTTCTTATAGTCCTCGATTCCTTCGGTGTCGGCGAGCTTCCCGATGCCGCGAAATACAATGACTGCGGAAGCGATACCTTCGGCGCGGTCAGCCGCTCGGAATGCTTCGATGTGCCGAATATGAAGTCCCTCGGACTTTTCAATATCGACGGGGTATCGCCCAAGGGTGCGGTCGCGTCTCCGCGCGGCGCATTCGGCAGAGCGGCCGAGCGTTCGGCGGGAAAGGACACGACGACGGGCCACTGGGAGATTGCGGGAATAGTCTCGGAAAAGCCCATGCCTACCTTCCCGAACGGATTTCCGCAGTATGCGATAGACGAGTTCTCGCGACTGACGGGGCGCGGAGTGCTCTGCAATAAGCCGTATTCCGGCACGCAGGTCATTCTCGACTACGGCAGGCAGCATATGGAGACGGGCGATCTCATAGTCTATACTTCGGCGGACAGCGTATTTCAAGTTGCCGCCCACGAGGATATAGTCCCGCTCGAAGAGCTTTACGGTATCTGCCGCAAGGCGCGCGGTATGCTCAAAGACGAGCTCGCCGTAGGCAGGGTCATAGCCCGCCCGTTTAAGGGCGAATATCCGAACTTTTACAGAACCTCTGGCAGGCATGATTTCTCGCTTGAACCGACCGGGGAGACGATGCTCGACAGGCTGAAAAATTCGGGCTTCGATGTAATATCGGTCGGCAAGATAAACGATATCTTTGCCTCCCGCGGCATCACGGACCACAGGGGGATAAACAAAGACAACGCCGACGGCATGGAGAAAACCCTCGAGCTTCAAAATGAGGATTTCAACGGGCTCTGCTTTGTCAATCTCGTCGATTTCGATATGCTCTACGGGCACAGGAACGATGTTGACGGCTACGCGAAAGCGCTGACGGAGTTTGACTGCCATCTCGGAAAATTCCTTGAAAATATGCGTCCCGACGATGTGCTCATAATAACCGCCGACCACGGCTGCGATCCCTCGACCGCAAGCACCGACCATTCGCGCGAGTATATCCCTATAATAGTTTACGGCGATAAGGTTAAAGCGGGGGTTAATATCGGAACCCGCCCGACCTTTGCCGATATTTCCGCTTTTGTGCTCGATTGCTTCGGCTTGCCCGCGCTTAAAAGCGGAGAGAGCTTTCTGCGGGAGGTGTCGGACGTATGACCGACAATGAGCGTAATGCGCTGTTTTTTCAAGCTTCAGACGCGCGCGCAATTTCGTATTCTCCCTATTCCGGATACAGCGTCGGCGCGGCGCTTCTCTGCTCCGACGGTACGGTATATACGGGCTGCAATATCGAAAATGCCGCGTATACTCCGACAGTCTGCGCCGAGCGCACGGCCTTTTTCAAAGCCGTTTCAAGCGGAGAACGCGACTTTTGCGCAATAGCCGTTGCCGGGGGAAAAGACGGTGTTGAATTTTGCACTCCCTGCGGCGTATGCCGTCAGGTCATGGCGGAATTCTGCAATACGGAAACTTTTGAAATAATCTGCAACACGGAAAACGGACTGCGTTCGTTTAAGCTCAAAGAACTTTTGCCCGGCTCATTCGGACCGGCAAATTTAAAACAGGAGAATCAGCCTTGAAAAATTTTCGGCGTATAACAGCGGCGCTTTGCGTATTGGCGATGCTTTTTAGTCTCTGCGCCTGCGCAAAACACGAAAAATACGAAGCGGTGTTCATTACCGATGTCGGCGATATATATGACAGGTCGTATAATTCCGTGGTTTGGGACGGAGTAAAAAGCTACGCCGCCGATTACGGAGCCAGCTGCAAATATTACAGACCGTCTCAGCGCGGCACGACTTACTTCTTCAGAGCTATAAGAAAAGCGATAAAGCACGGCGCAAAGGCGGTGGTCTGCCACGGAGACGAGTTCCTCGATGCCGTAGTAAGAGCGGCCGAGCGTTGGGAGGATGTAAAGTTTATAATTGTCGACAGCACGGAGAAGGACTTGCCCGACAATGTGCTCGCCGTCAGCTATTCCACTCTCGACGCGGGATATCTTGCGGGATACGCCTCTGTTTTTAACGGCTTTCAGCGTCTCGGATTTCAGGGCAGCTATCCGTCGGATAATTATGTCAATTACTGCTTCGGCTTTATACAGGGCGCGGAGCGCGCCGCAGAGGATATGAACCTCGGAGCCGTGTCGGTCGATATAAAGGTGAGATTCCTCAAGACCGACGAAACCGAGCTCGACGCCGAAGCGCGCGCAAAGCTCTGGTATTCTACCGGCACGCAGGCGATTTTTGCCTGCGGCACAAAAGTATTTGCCGCGGTTGCAAGTGCGGCTGAACGCAACATAGGCAGCTGGGTCATAGGCGCCGATACCGATAAATCCTATGTGTCGGATGCTGTTTTGACAACTGCGGAAAAGTCGGTCTCCATGAGCGTTTACAGGGCTCTCGAGTCGGTGAAAAACGGCAGCTTCAGCGGCGGACGCTCTGTGAAATTCGGCATAGCCGACGACGGTGTGCGGCTTGATCTTTCGCGTTCGGCATTTAATCTGTTTACACAGTCGGATTACGATGCTATAGCAGCGCGTATCAAGGCCGATCCGACAATGATATCGTCGCTGGTCACGGCCGAAGACATCAAAAGTACAGTCCTCGGCGATGAGAGTGAGCTGTCCTCGCTTTTCTCGCTCAACTGTGTAATTCTTTCCGTTAACTGAGGTGAGCTTTTTATGTATATGCCCGAACTTATCCGCAAAAAGCGCGACGGCGGCGAGCTGACCGCCGAAGAAATATCTTATATAATAAACGGCTGTGTCTCCGAGGAGGTGCCGGACTATCAGCTCTCGGCGTTCGCCATGGCGGTGTTTTTCCGCGGAATGACCAAGGCCGAGACGGTGGCTCTCACGCTCGCCATGCGCGATTCGGGTGATAAGGCCGATTTGAGCGGGATAAGCGGCGTCAAGGTCGATAAGCATTCGACGGGCGGCGTTGGCGACAAAACCACGCTCATAGTGGCTCCCATAGTCGCGGCGTGCGGTGTCAAGGTGGCAAAGATGTCCGGCAGGGGGCTCGGACACACAGGCGGAACGGTCGACAAGCTCGAAGCTATTCCGGGTTTCCAAACCTCGATATCCCCGCAGAAAATGCGTGAAACCGTTGAATCGTGCGGCTTGAGCGTCACGGGTCAGAGCGGCAATATGTGCCCTGCGGACAAAAAACTGTACGCTCTGCGCGACGTCACCGCCACAGTTGACAGCATACCGCTCATAGCCTCGAGCATAATGAGCAAGAAGCTTGCCGACGGCTCGGACTGCATTCTCCTCGACGTAAAAACGGGGAGCGGTTCGTTTATGAAAACTCTCGACGATTCCCGTCTGCTTGCGCGAACAATGGTCGATATCGGCAGGGGAGCGGGAGTTAAGACCGCCGCTTTAATAACAAATATGGACGCCCCGCTCGGAAAAGCGGTCGGCAATTCGCTCGAGGTTATCGAGTCTGTCGATATACTTAAAGGCAATACTTCCGGCGACCTTTGGACTGTCTGCCGCGAGCTCTCGTGCAGAATGCTTATGCTTGCAGGCATAGGAGACAGAGAAAAATGCGCCGAGCTCGTTGACGAGGCCGTCAGCAGCGGAGAAGCTCTCAGACGCTTTGAAATGATGGTTAAGTCACAGGGCGGCGACGTCTCGTATATAGAGAACACCTCAAAATTCAAAAAAGCCTCTTTCTCCCGCGAGGTGTATGCGCCCGCGGACGGATATATAACTCATATGGATTCCGAGAATATAGGCCTGACCGCCGTTTTGCTCGGAGCTGGCAGAGAGAAGAAAGAGGACAATATAGATCCCGCGGCGGGTATTGTGATATCCGCCAAAACAGGCGATTTTGTAAAGCGCGGAGAACTGCTCGCAACGCTTTTCTCTAATGACAAAAGCCGCCTTGACGGCGCGGAGACCCGCTATCTCTCGGCCGTCTCTATAGGCGCACAGAAGCCTGCGGCGCAGCCGATGATACTCGATTATATCGACTGATGTTCGATTTGAGCAGACCCTGATTCTTTTTTCGGAGTGACTATGAATAGCTTCAAAAGAAAAATAAAAAGAATATTGCGCCGTATGCTCGGCAAATATGAGCCGCCGAAGCATAAACGCTTCGACCGACTGCCCGACGATGTAAAGGCGGCAGTCGAAAGCAGCGGGCTTGCGACAGACGGATTTATAAAAGTTGTTGAAAGCGATATGGATTTCGACGGCTGCTATCTTACTGCGTGGACGGCTCTTGACAGCGAGGGTATATATTTCATCCTCGGGGACGAAAAAGCAGCAAAAAAACGCGGAAACAAGAAAATCAAAGCGGAATACGAGCTCAGAGAGATTCGCTCCTATCCGCTCTCCGATTTTGATTCGCTAAAATGCGAGCAGTATGTTTCAACGGCTCGCCTCATAGCCGAAAAGGACGGCGACGACATAGGGCTGATAAAATTCAGCCTCAATTTCCTCGGCGCTTACGATGAGTTCTGCAAGGCGTTTAACAGCTTAAAAAGCGGAAAGCCGATATTAAAGAATGACGGAGACAGTAAGGACGGCGGAGTCTGCCCTAAGTGCAAAAGACCTTATCCGCCCGGGCGCAATTCCTGCCCCAAGTGTGACAAAAACGAATCGACGGTCAAGCGCCTGTTCTCATTTTTCGGCGGCTATAAGCTTCAAATGACGCTAATTGTTGCGGCGATACTTATAAGCACGGCAATTAATATGGCAATGCCGCAGATAAGCACAAAGGCGCTCTTCGACGATGTTTTGAGCAATGTCGGTTCAACTCCCGCGCAGCAGCTGTTTGTTACGCTCGGCTACTTAATAGGTGCGGTTGTCGGCATGAAGCTGCTGGGGCTTTTGATGACGGTGTCGTTCCAGTTCCTTATGGGCAGCATAATGCCGCGCGTCATATATGATATAAAGGTCAAGATATTCGCCGCCATGCAGCGCCTGTCCGTCAGCTTTTATTCGTCCAAACAGACGGGCTCGCTCATGGAGCGCGTGACAAGGGATTCCAATAATATCTATTGGTTTTTTGTCGACGGACTGCCCTATGTCATAACGAATGTTATAACCGTTGTCGGCGTTCTGATAATCATGTTCGTTATGTCGTGGAAGCTGGCGCTTCTCTGCTGCGCTGCGGCTCCGATATTTCTTATACTGCTCATCTTCGGCAGCAAATTTTTCAGAATACTGCATCACAGGAGCTGGGCGCGCAACGCGAGACTCACCTCAATGGTCAGCGACAATATCAACGGTCAGCGTATAATAAAGGCTTTCTCGAAAGAGGATGAGGAGCTCGACCGCTTTGATAAGGTCAGCGGCGACCTCTATGAGGCGGATTTGAAGTTCAACAATTCGGAAGCTACGCTTTTTCCGTTGTTGACCGTATCGCTCTCGGTTCTCGCCGTGTTCATGCTGACCTGCGGCGGACTCATGGTTGCGAAAGGTGAAATGACCGTCGGCACGCTCCTTAATTTTACGATATATCTCACCATGCTCGTCGGCCCCATCGACTTTCTGTCGTGGGTCTCCAACTGGTGGGCGCGGTGCGTGGATTCGGCTCAGCGCGTGTTCGAAATAGTGGACGCGCAGCCCGAGATAGTCGAAAAAGAACATCCGATAGATATAGGCGAGGTGCGCGGAGATATCGAGATTTCAAGTCTCGAATTTGAATATGAGCCCGCGCGTCCCGTAATAAAGAATCTTGACCTCAAGGTGAACGCAGGTCAGATGCTCGGAATAGTCGGCAAGACCGGAGCGGGCAAAACGACAATAGCCAATTTGATAGCGCGTCTCTATGACCCTAAAGCAGGGTGCGTCAAAATCGACGGAGTCGATGTGCGCGACCTGCCGCTTGACATTATCCGAAGGAATGTCGGGCTCGTGTCGCAGGACATCTATCTGTTTATAGGCACAATAGCCGACAATATCCGCTATGCGAAGCCGGATGCCGCAATGGAAGAGATAATCGCCGCAGCAAAGGCCGCAAGCGCGCACGATTTTATTATGAAGCTGCCCGATGCCTATGAGACGCGCGTCGGAGCGGGCGGTCATGACCTCTCGGGCGGCGAACGGCAGAGAATATCAATAGCCAGAACGATAATCCAAAATCCGCGCATACTCATCCTCGATGAGGCTACCGCGGCCATGGATACCGAGACCGAGCGCAATATCCAGTATTCTCTTACCAAGCTCATGCAGGGCAGAACTACGGTTGCCATTGCGCACCGCCTCTCGACCCTGCGCGACGCCGATATGCTCGCAGTTATAAGCGAGGGCGAGGTTGTTGAATGCGGCAGCTATGCCGAGCTTCTGAAAAAGCGCAGCGAATTCTATAAGCTATATAAAATACAGGCCGAGGCTCTCAAGGCTGTCGGCATAATCGATTGAGGAGGGTTAAAATGGGAGAGCTCAATACGATGTCAATTAACTTCCTTGACCCCGAAAAGTGTAAATTCTATCTGAATCCGAACGGCTTTGCAGCCCTGAAAACCGAGGACAAAGACTACCGCCGCGTGCGGCTTCTCCGAACCTTGCCCCTGCACAGACCGTTCGAGTATATCAGCGTCAGCGATATGGACAAAAATGAGATAGGCATAATAAAAAACGCCGCCGATTTCCCGAGCGAAAGCAGGGAGATAATCGAAAAAGACCTTGCGGCGCGCTACTATTGCCCCGAAATATCACAGATATATTCGATAGAAGAGAAGATGGGCTCGTTTTACTTTGACGTATCGATAGACGGCTTCAAAAAGACCTTCGGCGTAAAAGATATCAGCCGCAATGTCAAAATGCTCGATTCGGGTTCCGTTATGTTCAACGACTCCGACGGCAACCGATTCATTATTCCCGATATCAATGCCCTCAAGCCGAGAATGCGCAGGAAGATAGAGCCGTTCTTGTATTGAGTTTGCCGAAATTTTAAAGAAAGGAGCGGCTGCGCGCCGTGCGGTTAAAAAACATGACCGAGGTAAAATATGACCTTGATTTAAATTCAAAGCCGTGCCGCGGTGTTCTGCGGTATAAAGACGGCGCAGTTTACGCGCTCGAAGACGGCAAAGAGGTGTTTTCTCTCTCACTTAAAAATATAGGCGAGCTTGTGCAGTATACCGATGTCGGCTGCGGAAGCCTTGAAATTTCCCCGTTTGCGGAGAAAAGCGGCTCGGTTTACGACGGCGCCGAGAATATCACCGTCTGCCGCTTCTCGATGAGCGCCGCCGAGGATATAGGCGAATTCTGCAAGGCTGTGAATCACAGGATAAAAACAGGCGAGGAGCCCGAGCGGATAGCGGACAGCGCCGACAAATGCCCCGTCTGCGGCAGGCGCTATCCCAAGGGTACGGACGTCTGTATGTTCTGTGTCGATAAGAGCTACATATGGCGAAGGACTTTTAAAATGCTTCGGCAGTTTATTCCAAAGCTCCTTTTGTCAAGCGTGCTCGTCACTTTTGCAAATCTTATGTCGGCAGTGCAGCCCGTGCTTCAGGGGAAGCTCGTTGACGGCTTCTCGTCCGCATTTTCCTCCGACGGACTCTCCGTAAATCAAAATATTATATTTATCGGCGTTGCCATGGCACTTACTTATCTGCTTGAAAACATCTTTCAGATATTTTCGGGGCGCACAGCAAACAGCGTCGGGCTCGGATTTTCAAAATATCTGCGCTCTGTTGTCTATGACAGAGTTCAGCGTATGTCCGTCTCGTCCATGTCCCGAAAAACAGCGGGCGACTTGATAAAACGCGTCACGCGCGACACAAACACCGTTCAGAATTTCTTTGTCGATAAAGGACGCTATGCGCTCGAGCAGCTTATACTTTTCGTTGTAGTCGGAATATTTATGCTGCGCATGAGTCCGCTTTTGACCTTGCTTGCAATCATACCCGCGCCGTTTTGCATTATCACGCTCAACAGCTTCAAGCGGTACATCCATTTGCGTTATGATAAACAGTGGCGGTATGACAGCCGCGCAAATTCGATTCTCCACGATATAATCAGGGGTATCCGAGTTGTTAAAACCTTCGGCAGCGAAAAGCGCGAGGTTGCAAAGTTTTCGTCCGTGAGCAAGGATCTTGCGGATATCTCCGTCAAAAACGAGAGGACGTGGGCGGTTATCTTCCCTGTCATAGGCTTCCTTATGAACTCGGGCAACTTCCTCGTGCTCTATTTCGGCGGCAGAATGGTTATAAACGGCACGATGACCGCAGGCGAGCTTTGGAGCTTTGTGCTCTTGCTCTCCTATATCTATAAGCCGCTCGACTGGCTCGCAAATATGCCGCGCTGGATAGCGGAGGTAACAACGAGCCTTATAAAAATATACGAGGTTCTCGATGAAAAGCCGCAGGTCGGCAATTCGAAAAATGCCGGGAAATATCCTATAACGGGCGAGGTTGAGTTTGACTCCGTCGATTTCGGGTATAAGAGCTACGAGCCGGTGCTCAGGGATATAGACTTGAAGATAAATCCCGGTGAGATGATAGGTCTCGTCGGCCATTCGGGAGCGGGCAAGTCCACGATGATAAACCTCGTCATGCGCCTCTACGACGTTGACGGCGGAACGCTCAAAATAGACGGCAGGGATATTCGCGACTATGACCAGTATTACCTGCGCGAGAATATAGGCGTTGTGTTCCAGGAGACTTATCTTTTCTCCGGCACTATCTATGACAACATCTCCTATGCAAAGTCCGACGCGTCGCCCGAGGAGGTGTTCGCGGCCGCAAAGGCGGCAAATGCCCACAGCTTCATAATGGAGCTCAAGGACGGATATAATACAGTCGTCGGCGAAAACGGCTACAATCTTTCGGGCGGAGAGCGCCAGCGCGTGGCGATAGCCCGAGCGATACTGCGCGATCCGAAGATACTTATTCTCGACGAGGCGACGAGTGCGCTCGACCCCGAAACCGAGAGCTATATTCAGCAGGCGCTCGGCAGACTCACCGAAAACAGGACTACAATAGCCATTGCCCACAGGCTCTCGACTCTGCGCCATGCGGATAGGCTCGTCGTCCTTGAAAACGGCAGAATAGCCGAGGTGGGCACGCACGCGGAGCTTCTCAAAAAGCGCGGGGTTTATTATAATCTCGTCATGGCTCAGCGCCAGACCTCAAAGCTCACTTCCGAGGCGCAGGCGGCACTCGACAGACAGTAAATAAAGCGAAAAACACGGGAGAACAAAGCGAATTTTGTCTCCCGTGTTCTTTTTTTGTTAAATTGCTGTGAATTTGCCTTTTTGTCTTTACAGCTTGCGTAAAATAAAGTAAAATAGTAGCGGAAAATTATGTTTTTTTGAATGGAGGCACAAACATGGAGCTTGCGTATAAACGTATACTTCTGAAAATAAGCGGCGAGGTGCTCGCCGGCGGAAAGGGAATGGGTATTGATTACGATACCGTTCTCAATATCTGTTCCGCAGTCAAGGAATGCGTCGATATGGGCGTTGAGGTCGGTCTTGTTGTCGGCGGCGGAAATTTCTGGCGCGGACGCTCGAGCGGAGATATGGACAGAACCAGAGCCGACCATATAGGTATGCTCGCCACCGTCATGAATTCCCTCGCCCTCGCCGATGCGCTTGAGCATCTCAAGGTGCCCGTCAGAGTGCAGACCGCTATTGCCATGCAGCAGATAGCCGAGCCCTATATCCGCAACAGGGCAGTGCGCCATTTGGAAAAGGGCAGAGTCGTTATCTTCGGCTGCGGCACGGGCAACCCGTTCTTTACCACCGACACGGCAGCCGCCCTGCGCGCTCTCGAGATAGATGCCGATATCATGTTCAAGGCGACAAATGTCGACGGCGTTTATGACAAGGATCCCAACAAGTTTGAGGACGCGAAGAAGTATGACACTCTTTCATTTGACGAAATCCTCAGCCATGACCTCAGAGTTATGGACGGCACCGCAGCCTCTCTCTGCAGAGACAATTCCATACCGATTCTCGTCTTTAATCTTGACGACCCGCAGAATATCGTCAAGGCGATAAAGGGCGAGAATGTAGGAACAGTTGTAAAATAATCGGTGAAAGGCCGATAAAAATATGATCTTCTCTTCAAGAAAGGATTGAAATTATGGAAACAGTATTTCAAACAGCACGCGATAAAATGACCAAGAGCATCGCCTCGCTCAAGGGCGAGTACGGTACGATAAGAGCAAACAGAGCTACCGCGGCGGTTCTCGATAGGATAACTGTTGATTATTACGGCACTGCCACCCCGATAAATCAGCTTGCGGCTATCTCCGTAGTTGAGGCGAGAATCCTCTGCATTCAGCCCTGGGACGTTTCTACTCTGCATCCCATCGAGAAGGCTATCCAGACCTCCGACCTCGGAATTAACCCGCAGAACGACGGAAAGGTGATAAGACTTACTTTCCCGCCCCTGACCGAGGATAAGCGCCGCGAAATAGTCAAGGATGTCAAGAAGCTGGCGGAGGACTGCAAGGTTGCCGTTCGCTCTATCCGCAGAGACTGCATGGAAAAGCTCAAGAAGATGCAGAAGAACAGCGAAATAACCGAGGATGATCTCAAGTTCGGCGAGAAAGAGATACAGGATATCACCGACAAGTTTGTCAAGGAAGCGGACAGTGTTGCCGCAGAAAAAGAAAAGGAAATAATGGAAATCTGATTTGCTTCGGATTTTATTCGGCAAAAAGGCTGGGCGCTTTGGGCGGTCACGCCTTTTTGCCTAAAATACAAAAGGATTTTTGTCATGATAAAGACACCGGATAACGAGCATCTTCCGCAGCACGTTGCCATAATTATGGACGGCAACGGCCGCTGGGCCAAACAGCGCGGGCTTCCGCGCAGCGAGGGTCACAAGCAGGGCGCGAAGGTGTTCAAAAGAATATGCGAATACGCCGCAGATATAGGGATACGCTACGTGACGTTCTACGCCTTTTCCACGGAAAACTGGCGCAGACCGCCCGAGGAAGTCAGCGGCATAATGAACCTTTTCAGAGATTACCTGCGCGAGGCCGAGGAGCGCGAGCAGGAGAATGCTCGGAAGGGTTTGAGAATAAGATATATAGGAGAGCGCGAGGGTTTGGCGGACGATATTCTCGAGCTTGTCGATGAGCTTGAACGCGGCTCTGCCGACAAAACCAGAACGACCGTAAACATCGCGATAAACTACGGCGGCAGAAATGAGATACTGTCTGCCTGCAAGCGTCTTGCCGAGCAGTGTGCGAGAGGGGAGCGCACGCCCGACAGTCTTACCGAGCAGGATATATCGGACAATCTCTATACGGCGGGTCAGCCCGACCCGGATCTTATAATCCGCCCCAGCGGAGAATTCAGACTTTCAAATTTCCTCATCTGGCAGGCTGCGTATTCGGAATTTATCTATTCCGATATCCTCTGGCCCGACTATACCGAGCAGGACTTTGACGCCGCTCTTGAGGAGTACGCACACCGCAGCAGACGCTTCGGAGGAGTCTGAAAATACTTTGATTGTGAGATGAAAGAAAGATGAAACAGCGCGTTATTACCGGACTTTTAGCCGCTCTTTTCGGAATTACGGTCCTTTCCCTTATGTTCACCCCTGTTTTGGGCATAGTCTTGGCAGCTGTGTCGTTTATAGCGTCATACGAGATACAGCACGTTGCAAAGATTAAAAATAAGCTTCTGATGATAATCAACATGATTGTCGCCGCTTTTATGCCCGTTGCTCTTGAATACAAGCTCTTTGAGAAGCTGCCTTTCCCGACATATATCGTTGCGATAGTCTATGTCATACTTATGATGTTCATCATGCTCGGCAACTATGCAAAGACTAAATTTGAAGACGTTGTCATGTCTATGTTCTGCGGCGTTATCGTGCCGTATGTCATGACTACCATAATTCTTATCAGAGATCTCTGCCTGAGCCGTCCCGATCTGTTCCAGCAGTCGCAGGTATTCTTTATTATCTTTACGGCGCTGCTGTCCGCATGGCTCAACGACACGTTTGCGTATTTTGTCGGCAGCAAGTTCGGAAAGCACAAGCTCGCTCCGAACATCAGCCCAAAAAAGAGTGTTGAGGGCGCAGTCGGCGGCGTAGTTATAACTATGCTGTTTAATCTTGTATTCTTCTTTATTTTTGATTATTTCTTCTTCAAGAACGACACACTAAAGTGGTGGATGATTCCCGGAACCTCGATGTTCCTCTCCGCCATAAGCATAGGCGGCGACCTGTCGGCCTCCGTTATAAAGAGAAACTTCGGCGCGAAGGATTTCGGAACCATCTTCCCCGGTCACGGCGGAATTATGGACAGATTCGACAGCTACAGCTTCGTTATGCCGACTCTCTATGCCTTGATTTCACTGGTAATCAGTCTCGGAGCGTGATTATATGAAAAGCATGGTCATTCTCGGCTCAACCGGCTCCATAGGCACTCAGGCGCTCGATGTCGCAAGACTTCGTAATTTTACGGTCAGAGCTCTGACTTCAAATTCGAATATCGACCTGCTCGAAGAGCAGATACGGGAGTTCAAGCCCGAAATAGCGGCTGTTGCCGATGAGAGCAGGGCGGCGGAGCTCAGAACAAAAGTTGCCGATACCTCCACGAGGGTGCTCGGCGGCGAAGAGGGCATATGCGCCGCGGCGCAGCTCAACGCCGATAAGGTACTCAACAGCATCGTCGGCATAGCGGGCCTCAAGCCGACTCTTGCCGCAATCGAAGCGGGTAACGACATAGCTCTCGCCAACAAAGAGACGCTTGTTGCCGGCGGCGAGCTTGTGACCTCTCGCGCCAAGGAGAAAGGAGTCTCCATTCTCCCTGTGGACAGCGAGCATTCCGCAATATTCCAGTCCCTTCAGGGAAGCCCCGGAAAAAAGAGCGTCAAGCGCCTTATTCTGACCGCTTCGGGCGGTCCGTTCTTTGGCAGAACGCGTGCCGACCTCGAGGACGTCACAGTTGAACAGGCGCTCAAGCACCCCAATTGGAGTATGGGCGCAAAAATTACCATTGACTCTGCTACAATGATGAACAAGGGACTTGAGCTTATCGAAGCGGCGTGGCTTTTCGATATGCCTGCCGACAAGATAGATATTCTCGTCCACCGCCAGAGCGTGGTTCATTCGCTCGTCGAATATGTCGACAACTCCGTCATAGCTCAGCTCGGCGTGCCCGATATGCGCGTGCCGATACAGTATGCTCTGACTTATCCGGAGCGCTATGAGAGCCCCGCAAAACAGCTCCGACTCGAGGAGTGGAAAACGCTCACCTTTGAGCAGCCCGACTATGATACTTTTTCCTGCATCAATCTTTGCAGGCAGGCGATAACAAAGGGCGGTGTCTATCCCGCCGCGGCGAACGGTGCCAATGAGGCAGCCAATAAGCTGTTCAGAGAGGGAAAGATAAAGTTCCTCGATATCGCCGACGCAGTGTCGGGTGTGCTCGATTCAACCGAATTTTTACCGTGCGACAGCCTTGAAAACATTCTCCTCGCCGATTCCCGCGCAAGAGAAAAAGTGCATGAGATGTTCGGCTGCTGATATTTTCACGGGTCGAAAGGATATTTTATATGTTTTTAAACACCGCGCTGTCGTTTTCGACAGTTTGGAGCAAGGTCTGGCCGTTTCTTGTGGCCATACTTTTCTTCGGCATCGTAATAATGTTCCATGAGCTCGGCCATTTTCTTTTTGCAAAGCTTTTCAAGGTCAAGGTCAACGAGTTCTCTATCGGCATGGGTCCCGCCATCTTCAAAAAGAAGAAGGGCGATACAAACTATGCTGTGAGAATCCTGCCGATAGGCGGATACGTCAGCATGGAGGGCGAGGACGAGGACAGCGAGGATCAGCACGCCTTCAACAACAAGCCCCTGTGGCAGCGAATGATAGTCGTTGTCGCCGGAGCGACGGTCAATCTTATCATGGGCGTTATAATCGTTGCGATTATGCTCTGTCAGTCCGATCTTATCGGCACCACTCAGATACGCTCCTTCTATGACAACGCGACGAGCGCCGCGAGCGGACTTGAGGCGGGGGATAAGATAGTCAAAATAAACGGCAAGCGAGTCTATTCCCAATATGATATAACGTTTCTCATGATGCGCGACGATGACGGCGTTATGGATTTTGTCGTCAAAAGAGACGGAAAAAAAGTCGAGCTCAAGGATGTTAAGTTTCAAACCAGCCCCATAGAGGGTCAGGAGAATCTGATAAGCATTCACTACGATTTTGTTATCGTCGGAGTTAAACCGACATTTTTGAGCGTCACAAAGAACGCTTTTCTTGAGAGCATATCAATAGGCCGCATGGCCTGGATAAGCCTTTTTGACCTGATAACCGGACGATACGGACTAAGCGAGGTCTCGGGGCCGATAGGCATTATAAACTATGTTGCGGATGCGGCGTCCGCCTCGTCGTCCTCGATGGATTGGACTCCGCTTTTGACAATTATGGCGCTGATATCTATTAATGTCGGTCTGTTCAATCTCCTGCCCATCCCGGCGCTTGACGGCGGCAGACTGTTCTTTATGTTTATCGAGCTTATCATCCGCAGACCTATCCCGCAGAAGTTTGAAAAGTGGGTTCACGCGGTCGGCATGATACTGTTGCTCGTGTTTATGGCAGTTATCTCGTTTAAGGATATCGTCAGTTTGATAAGAGGTTAGAATTATGGCATTTGAACGCAGAAAAAGCAAAGAGGTCAGAATAGGCGATTTGACTGTCGGCGGCAATTCTCCGATAGCCGTTCAGTCCATGCTCAATATTCCCGCGCACGATATCGAGGGCAGCGTAAAGCAGGCTAAAGCCCTCGAAAAGGCCGGATGTCAGATAATCCGCGCCGCAATACCCGACATGGATGCGGTGAAGCTTATCCCGGCTCTCAAAGAGGCGGTAAAGGTTCCTATAGTCGCGGATATACATTTCGATTACAGACTCGCGCTTGAAAGCATAGCTGCGGGCATAGATAAAATACGCATAAATCCCGGCAACATCGGCTCCAAAGACAGGGTCAAGGCGGTTGCCGACGCCTGCGCCAACAACGGGATTCCGATAAGAGTCGGCGTCAACAGCGGCTCTATCGAGAAGGATATTCTCGCAAAATACGGCGCTCCCACCGCTCAGGCGCTCGTGGACAGCGCGATGAGCCATGTGCGTATGCTTGAGGAGTGCGATTTTGACAATATTGTTATATCGCTCAAGTCCTCCGATGTTCCGATGACGGTTGAGGCATACGAGCTTATCTCAAAGATTTGCGATTATCCGCTCCATGTCGGCATAACCGAGGCGGGCACATGGAAGATGAGCCTTGTCAAGTCGAGCGTAGGTATAGGGTCTCTGCTTTTGCACGGAATCGGCGACACTATCCGCGTCTCGATGACCGACGACCCGGTCAAGGAGGTCGCGGCGGGCTATGATATCCTGCGCGCAACGGGCGCCAAAAAGGACTGCGTCCAGATAGTTTCCTGCCCGACCTGCGGCAGAACCAAAATAGACCTCATCTCCCTTGCAAACGCGGTCGAGGAGCGACTTACTTCCTGCAATAAGCCGCTGAAGGTTGCGGTCATGGGCTGCGCCGTCAACGGACCCGGCGAGGCGAGAGAGGCGGATATCGGCATAGCCGGCGGAGACGGATGCGCTCTGATATTCAAAAAGGGGAAAATAATCAAGAAAGTGCCTGAGTCAGAGGTGCTTGACAGTCTCATGGAAGAGATTGATAAACTTTAATGGAGACAAAGATGTCCGACAAAAAGTTAGTTGATTTTATAGAAGAATATATTGACGATTCCGAATTGCTCTCTGGGCTTGCAGATGTTCGGCTTGATGATATCAGGCTGAATGTCGAGCGCAGGGAGCTCGAATTACTTTGTTCGGCGGCCGCGGCTCCGGGTGAGCTTTTGCTGAGAGCCGTTGAGACCTCGCTCATAAAAGCGTTCACTCTCAACGCCGCGATGATAAACTGCTCTGTGACGGAGGAAAAGCCCGAGGAAGCTCCGAAAGAGCCGATGAGCGAAACGGGGCTTGCAAAGCTGCTCCTTTCTCTGCGCAGAGAGTTTCCCGCCGCAAACGGATTCCTTAACGATGCGCAGTGCTTCATGCTCGGCGACACGGTCTCCGTGCAGCTCAAGAGCGGCGCGGATGTTATAAATAATCTCGGCGCATCAAAGCGCTTTGCGCAGATGATATTTGAACGCTTCGGCGAGGATGTGGGAGTCGAGTTTACCGACAGCGGCGCTCCCGTTGACGACGGCGAGGTGCAGCAGTATCAGGAGGAGCTGGACAGCGGCATACGCAGTGCGTTCGCCGATAAGGTTTCTCAGGAAAAGGACCTTACCAGCTTAACAAGAACCTACGACGAATATCCGTTTTCGACTAAATATTCCGTTCCGATTTATGGCTCCGTAATAAAAACGAAGCCCATTTCTCTTTCGGACGTAGCCTCCGATTCGGGCTCGGTCGTCGTATGGGGTACTGTGTTTTCTTTTGAATCGCGCGATACCCGCGACGGAAAACGAAAGATAATAAATTTCTGCATCACCGATAAGACAAGCTCCTATTCCGTCAAGATTTTCGAGCTTGCCGAAAATTGCGAAAGCCTGCTGAAAAATATCAAAGACGGCGTCGCCGTTATGGTCAGAGGCGTTGTCAATTACGACTCTTATATGAAGTGCGACTGCATAAATGCGCGCGCCGTAACTACTATAGACCTTATAGAAAAGAAGGACGAAGCGCCAGAGAAGCGCGTCGAGCTTCATCTGCATACAACTATGTCCGCCATGGACGGCGTCTCGAGCGCAACGAAGCTCGTTGAGCGCGCAATCGCATGGGGGCATAAGGCAATAGCCATAACCGACCACGGCGTTGTTCAGGCGTTTCCCGAGGCCTGCGCCGCGGCAAAGGGCAAGATAAAGATTCTCTACGGCATGGAGGGTTATTATTTCGACGACCGTGTTGTAGACCCCGCCGAGAAGAAAAAGAAGTATAACCATATAATTTTTATTGCAAAGAATTATGTGGGACTTAAAAATCTATATAAAATAATCACGAAGTCAAATCTCGAGTATTTCAGCCGAAAGCCCGGTGTTCCGCGCTCGGTAATCGAGGAGTTCCGCGAGGGTATAATTGTCGGCAGTGCCTGCGAGCAGGGAGAGGTTTACCGCGCCGTGCTCGACGGAAAATCCGACGATGAAATTCTGGAAATCGCCTCGTTCTACGACTATCTCGAGATACAGCCCAACGGCAACAATGCGTTCCTTATAAGAGAGGGCAGAGTCAGGGATACAGGAGAGCTTGAGGACATAAATAAGAAGATAATCGCCGCCGCCGACAGGCTCGGAAAGCTCACCGTTGCCACCTGCGACGTTCATTTTATGGACGAGAGCGACAGCGTTTTCAGAGAGATTATCATGACCGGTCAGGGCTTTACCGATGCCGCGCAGCAGGCTCCGCTCTATTTCAGAACGACGCAGGAGATGCTCAACGAGTTTGCCTATCTCGGCGAGGAGACAGCCCGCGAGGTTGTTATTGAAAACACCAATAAAATAGCCGATATGTGCGAGGTTATCCAGCCCATACCTGACGGCACATATCCTCCGCGAATACCCGGCTCGGATGAGGAGCTGCGCGAGATATGCTATAAGCACATAAAAGATATCTACGGCGATCCTCTGCCGGAATATGTCGAAAAGCGCCTCGAAAAGGAGCTGAGCTCCATTATCAAACACGGTTACGCCGTGCTCTATATCATCGCCCAGCGACTTGTTAAATTCTCCATGGATCACGGATATTATGTCGGCTCGCGAGGCTCCGTAGGCTCGTCCTTCGTCGCTTTCGCCGCAGAGATATCCGAGGTCAACCCGCTTATGCCGCACTATCTGTGCAAGCACTGCAAGAAGAGCACCTTCTTCATGGACGGCTCGATAGGCTCGGGCTTTGACCTGCCGCCTAAAAACTGCGAGATATGCGGCGAACCGCTTATACGCGACGGACACGATATCCCGTTCGAGACCTTCCTCGGCTTCCATGGCGATAAGCAGCCCGATATCGACCTCAACTTCTCGGGCGATTTCCAGTCGCAGGCACATAAATATACGGAGACTCTTTTCGGCGCAAAGAACGTTTTCAAGGCCGGCACTATCGGCACTCTTGCCGACAAGACGGCTTACGGCTTCGTCAAGAAATGGCTTGACGAGAAGGGGATGAGCGTTCAGCGCGCGGAGGAGGACAGACTTGTTCAGGGCTGCGTAGGAATAAAGCGCACCACGGGACAGCACCCCGGCGGAATGGTTGTTGTGCCCGACTACAAGGAGGCTGAGGACTTTACGCCCATACAGCATCCTGCGGACGACCCCGACAAGGGCACAAGAACAACGCACTTCGACTTCCATGCGCTCCACGACACGATACTCAAGCTTGATATCCTCGGCCACGATGTGCCGACATTCTATAAGCATCTTGAGGATTTGACGGGAACCTCCGTCATGGATGCCGATGTCTGCGACCCGAAGCTCTATGAGATGCTCCTTTCTCCCGAGCCTATGGGCGTGACGGAGGAGGATATCGAATGCAATACGGGCACACTTTCTCTGCCCGAATTGGGAACTCCGTTCGTGCGGCAGATGCTTCTCGACTCAAAGCCCAAGAACTTCTCCGACATGCTCCAGATATCGGGCCTGTCCCACGGCACAGATGTCTGGCTCGGCAACGCGAAGGATCTTATCGACAGCGGCACCTGCACCATTTCCAACGTTATCGGAACGCGAGACAGCATCATGACATATCTGATACATAAGGGTGTCGAGCCGAGCATGGCGTTCAAGATAATGGAGATAACCCGAAAGGGTAAGGCTAAAAAACTGCTCACCGACGAACATAAGGCGGCGATGCGTGAAAATAATGTCCCCGAGTGGTATATTGACAGCTGTCTTAAAATAAAATATATGTTCCCGAAGGCTCACGCCGCGGCATATGTTATCGCAGCTATGCGTCTCGCGTGGTATAAGCTCTACTATCCCGTCGAGTATTATGCGACATATATGACCGTTCGCGGCGAGGATCTTGATACGGTGTCCATTATGGCAGGTCAGGAAGCCGTCAAGAACAAGATGAAATACCTGAAGTCAAAGATGAATATTAAGGAAGCCACCGCCAAGGAGGAGAATATGTTTACCTCTCTTCAGGTCGTCAATGAGATGATGGCGCGAGGGGTGAAGTTCCTTCCCGTCGATGTCTATAAATCGGACGCAAAGGTGTATCACATTGAGGACGGCAGAATAAGACTCCCGTTCTCCGCTCTCGGCGGGTGCGGCGGCGTTGCCGCGGAGCAGCTTGCCGCAGCGCGTGACGACGGCGAGGGCAAGTATCTTTCCGTTGAAGATCTGCGCCGACGCGCGAGCGTTTCCAAGACCGTCATCGAAGCTCTTGAGGCGGCGGGTGCGCTTGAGGACATACCGAAAACCACGCAGATAAGCCTCTTTGATATGTAAATCTGCGCGTTTGTGATGATTTTTTGTGTTCGGCTATTGTCTGAACAGGATTTTTCTGATATTATAATGTTAGCGTTTGACGTCAGGATTTACAGCGTCAAAGTGAATATCAATTTGTTTCGCCGCAAGGCGTGAAAGGAGAAAAATAATGGGACCCAAAATACTTTACGGTATTCTGATAGCTCTCGGCATTTTCATTGTCATTACGCTTATCAGAGCCGTGTTCTTCCTCCCCAAAAAGAGGGAGACAAAGCCCCTCGAGGATGAGCATGTTGATGTCGAGCGTGTGGCAAAGCATCTGAGCGGAGCTATTCAGATTCCGACCATTTCTTATCCCGAGAACGAGAAAATCGATTGGTCGCAGTTTGAAAAATTCCACAAATATCTTGAGGATTCGTATCCTCTGATACATAAGACCCTTGAGCGCGAGAATGTCGCCGAGGCGAGCCTGCTCTATCGCTGGAAGGGTAAGAATCCCGACCTTGAGCCTATCGCTCTGCTCTCCCACCAGGATGTTGTTCCCATTGAGCCCGGCACGGAGGGAGACTGGACTCACGAGCCGTTCAGCGGATATAACGATGGCGAGTTTATCTGGGGCAGAGGCGCTTTGGATATGAAGAATCACCTCATCTGCGTTATGGAAGCCGTCGAGGCGCTTCTTGAAGAGGGCTATGAGCCCGAGAGAGACGTCTATCTCTGCTTCGGTCATAACGAGGAAGTCGTTGCATCGGAAAGCGCCGGCGCAAAGGCCATTATGAACACACTCAAGTCCCGCGGAATCCATCTTGACAGCGTCATAGATGAGGGCGGAGCCATACTGCCCGTCAACGTCAAGCATGTTCTCAAGGGCAATCTTGCGGGCGTAGGCATCGCGGAAAAGGGCTATGCCGATTTCTCCATGAGCGTCAGAGCTAAGGGCGGACATTCTTCTCAGCCTCCGAAGCACAGCGCCATAGGCAAAATAGCGGATGTCGTCAAAGACGTTGAAAACCATCAGTTCAAGTCGAAGCTTGAGCCGTTTGTTCTCAAACTTTTCTCCAATCTCGGCAGAAGAACCACATATCCCGTCAGAGTCGTCGCCTGCAACCTCTGGTTGCTTAAGCCCCTTGCGAAGTTTATCATGGAGCAGATTCCGCCGACGGCTGCGCTCATAAGAACCACTACCGGCGTCACCATGGCCGAGGGCAGCCCTGTCGCCAACGTTCTTCCGCAGGAAGCATCTGTTACGGCAAACTTCAGAATGATGCCCGGCACGACCACAGAAGATGTCGAGAAGCATCTGCGCAAGGTCATAAAGAATAAGAATGTTGAGATAAAGTGCCTCAAGAGAAAAGAGGCATCCAAATTCTCGCCCACAGATTCGAGATCCTTTAGGGTTATCGAGGAAATCTGCGTCAGAGCCGATCCTGAGGTTATCGTTGCGCCCTATCTTGTTATGGGCGGTACCGATGCCTGCTTCTATGAGCCTATATGCGATAATATTTATCGCTTTGCTCCGTTCCATGTGCGCACGAAGCTCCTTCTCTGCACCCATGCTACCGATGAGCGCTGCCCCGTTGCGGTTCTCGACGAAGGCGTATCTTTCTTCAAGAGATACATAAGAATGCTTACAAAAGACTGATGATATGAATATTCTGCTGTCTCCCGATTCTTTCAAAGGCACGCTGACTTCTTCGGAGGTCTGTGACATTATAGAGTCGGCGCTCAGAAACAGAATACCGGACTGCAATGTTATAAAGCTCCCCGCTGCCGATGGCGGCGAGGGGCTTTGTTCGAGTTTTGCGAATTTTATTGACGGTGAGTGGATATCGGCGGAGTCAAAAGACCCGTTCAACTCGCCCATGCGCGCGGAGTATTATATGCTTGAAAACGGTGTAGCCGTCATTGAAACTGCCTCATGCGCGGGACTTCCGCTCGCGGGCGACAGAGCCGACCCGACAGTTACAACCACGGCGGGCGTAGGTATGCTCATGCGCGACGCCGAGCAGCGCGGCGCAAAGCGGATAATCCTCGGCCTCGGCGGCAGCGCAACCAACGACTGCGGCGCGGGAATGGCGTCGGAGCTCGGATTCGTATTCCTTGATAAAAACGGAAATGCTTTCGTGCCCGTCGGAGGAACGCTCGCGGATATTGAGCACATAATTTCTCCGAAAGAGCCGTTCGGCGTGCCCGTGACCGCCGCGTGTGATGTAACTAATCCGCTCTTCGGCGCAGACGGCGCGGCATATGTCTTTGCGCCGCAAAAGGGCGCGAATGCGGAGCAGGTGAGAGCGCTTGACTTCGGACTTCGCCATATGTCAAAGATACTCAAGAGAGAGCTCGGCTTCGATTCCGATAATCTTCCGGGCGCGGGCGCGGCAGGCGGTTTAGGCGCGGGCGCGGCAGCTTTTTTGAATGCACGGCTCAAAAGCGGCATAGATATAGTGTTGGATGAGTCGGGCTTCGATGAGCTCGCAAAGAGCGCCGACGTTATCGTGACGGGCGAGGGGAGATTTGACTCTCAAAGCATACGCGGAAAGGTAATGAGCGGAGTCTGCAAAAGAGCCGCGAAATCAGGCGCCGCCGTATATGCCGTCTGCGGGTGCGCTTCAAGCGATGCCGACCCCGCCGAGCTCGGAATAAAGAAGCTTTTTGTCTCGTCTGACGGGACCCGCACTATGGACGAACTGCTGATTTCATGCCGCAGAGAGCTCTATGCCGCCGCAACCGCTCTTGCACAGGAGCTGCTGAAGTGCGATTAGCTGTTATTTCTTGCTTTTTCTGTGAGATTGTGATAAAATTAACTGCTGAATTAAAATTGCCGCCAACGTCTTTCGGCAGTATTTTTGATAACCGAATCGTTTGATATAGAGTGCGAGATAAATTAAACGATCGGAGTAAATGAGGAGTATGAACTTGACGAAAAACGCGAAATTTGAAAGCGTAAGAAAAAAAGCGGAGCAATTTCTCTCCACGGATTGGTTTATGTGGATTTGTTTCCTTATAGCCTGCTTTATAACCGTTCTGCGCGTTGAGGTTGCCGGCCTTCTGATTTTTGCTGCGATTATCTGCATAATCCTCGTCTTTTGCGAGGATGTAATAATTGCGCTCGAGCCGTTTCTTCTGCTTTGCCTCTGCCTTATAAAGTGCAATAATTCCTATGACGAGTTCATAAAAATGGTTTGGCTTATTGTCCCGGGTGCTGCGGCCATAATCTTCCATTTCAATTATTATCAGCGAAAGCTGCCTCACGGCGAGCTGTTCCGGCCTTTGGTTGCGGTCACTGTCGCCGTTACGCTCGGAGGTCTCGGCAAGATAACCGCCAAGGAATATTTCAGCCTCATGCCGATATTCTTTACCCTCGGTCTCGGCTACGGTATGCTGCTGTTTTATAATCTTATGAACTCCCATATCAGGCGGCGCGAGAACTATTCTCTGCCCGACAAGATATCCAAGATAATGATAATCATGGGGCTGTTTTGCTGTTTCATGATTCTCGAATATTACGGCGAGCATCTCGGAAAGGTGCTTTCAACTCACGGACTTTTGGCTTTCCAGTGGCGAAATAACGCCTCCACCTTCTTAATTTTCGCTCTGCCGTTTGCGTTCCTGCGCTCGATAAAGAGCAACCACGGCTGGTTCTGGGTCGGTATGCTGTTCTACGGCTGCATGATGATAACCGGTTCGCGCGGCGGCGCAATAGTCGGAACCGCGGAGGTTTTGATGTGCGTGATAGCGCTTCTGTGCTTTGACAAACGCCACAGAGTACATAATTTAATCATAATCGCCGTCGGAATAGTTCTGTTTTTCGTGTTCTTCTGGGATCTTATCTATTTCTTCCGCGATATGATTTTGAGGCTTCTCCAGATAGACGATAATGAGATAAGAGTTAAGCTCATGCACCGCGCCGTCGAGGATTTCCGTTCCAATCCGCTTTTCGGCAGGGGACTCGGCTATTTCGGAAACAGAGACGTCCACCATTCCGCAAAGGGAGCGCTTTGCTGGTATCATTCGTCGCCGTTCCAGGTTATCGGCAGCTTCGGCATAGTCGGTATCGCGGCATACGGCTATATGTTCATTGCGCGAATCGTCTATTTTGCGCGCCGCAACACGCTGACAAATAAGTTTATCTTTATCGCGTATGTCGGAATGCAGCTGATGTCGCTTGTGAACCCCGGACTTTTCAGCCCTGTTCCGTATCTGCTCATGATGACGCTTCTGTTCGTTGTTATGGATAAGATAAAGGATGACCCCGAGGAGATAAGGCTCACCGGCAAGGCGGAGAAGAATCTTCACGGCTCAAAGAAAAAGCCGGCTCGTGTAAAAACGAAAAAAACCGCATAAAAAAGTCGGCACATTTCTGTGCCGACAGATTCTGAAAAGCTGCATCGCACGGTGCGGCTTTTTGATTTATTCAAACTCCTTTTTTATTGCCGCAACCGTCGCATCGACGTCGGCCTTGACAACCAGCAGAGATATGTCCGTCTCAGACGTGTTTATCATCCTTATGTCGCTTCCCGCGTCCGCCGCCGCCTTGAATACCCGCGCCGCAACGCCCGGGCGACCTTTCATATCGGCGCCGCTTATCGATATCTTGCAGTTGCCGGAGCTGACGCTTATTTTTATTTTGCGGTTCACGGCTCTCAGCTGCGTCGCAGTCTCAAGCACGCCGCCGAAGTCGTCGTCGCTGACGGTGAACGAAAGCCCCGAATGAGAGCCGTTCGGCAGAAACTGCGATATCATATCGACATCAATTCCCGTCTCGGCGATCTTGTCGAATATGCCCGCGACAAAGCTTATGTCGGCGGGGAAGTCGCTGAGTGAAAATAAAGTTATGTCCTCGCTGACGCTTATCGATTCGATTATCTTCATTTTTTCGCATCCTTTCCTTTCAGCATATCGCTCATGCCGTAAAGCCCCGGCACTTTGTTTTGTATGAATTTTGCGGCGTTGACCGCTCCCGCCGCAAACAGCTCTCTGCTTTGAGCGCAGTGGCAGAGCGTTATCGTCTCGTTGCAGCCCGCGAATATTATTTCGTGCTCGCCGACTGCCGTCCCGCCGCGCACGGAGTGTATCCCTATCTCGTCGTGCGGGCGCTTTTCGCGCCTCAAATGGCGGTCGTATTCGTATCTCGGCTTGTGTTCGAGCTCCGACGATATAACGTCTGCGAGCATGAGAGCCGTCCCGCTCGGCGCGTCCGCTTTCTGCGCGTGGTGAGTCTCTACTATCTCTATGTCGTATGTGTTTCCCAAAACTCTCGCCGCCGCTTTGGCAAGCTCGCAGAGAAGATTTATACCGAGCGACATATTCGCGCTGAAAAATATAGGGATATTTTTTGCCGCTTCATATATAAGCGCAATATGTGCTTCGCCGAGTCCGGTTGTCGCAATGACGGCGGGAGTTTTTGATTCAACCGCATATTCGAGCAGACCCGGAACGGCGGCGGGGGAAGAAAAATCGATTATGACATCCGCCTTGCCGTTGAAGCTGAACGGCGAGACAAAAGCGGGATATTCGTTTTTGCACGCCTCTCTGTCGATTCCCGCAACTATTCTGATATCGTCTCGGCCTTCTGCGAAAGCGGTGACGGTTTTGCCCATGCTTCCGCAGCAGCCGCTGAGCATAATATTAAGCATTCGTTCGCCCTGCGGTGTTTTCGCCGCGCCTTTCATGCTATATCATTTTAAGCTCCGAGAGACTTCTTTTGAGCCTCTCTCTTGCCGAGGGACATATCTCCGTCAGCGGAAGCCTGCACGCACCGACATCCATGCCCAGCATATTCATCGCTTCTTTTACGGGGATGGGATTCACATCGGCGAACAGGCTGTTGCAAAGGTTCAAAAACTTCAGCTGAAGCTCCGCACTTTTTTCTGCGTTTCCCTTCAGATACATATCGACCGTATCGTGCACCGCCCTCGGCGCTATATTGGAGAGCACAGAGATAACGCCCTTTGCGCCCAGCGACATAAACGCCGTTATCTGGTCATCGTTTCCGCTGTAGACAGTGAGCTCGTCGCCGCAGAGCTTTACAGTCTGCGCGAGCGCGGAAATGTCGCCGTTTGCTTCCTTTGCCGCCACTATATTCTTATGCTTTGAAAGTTCAAAATAGGTCTCCGGTTTTATATTAAGCCCCGTGCGGCTCGGCACATTGTAGAGGATTATCGGCGTGCTTACTCTGTCCGCAATGAAATTAAAGTGCTTTATCAGCCCCGCCTGCGATGTCTTGTTGTAGTACGGAGTCACCATTAACAGCGCGTCTGCGCCGGCTCTTTCCGCGTCGTTTGACAGCTTCAAAGCATTTTTTGTGTCATTGCTGCCCGTGCCCGCAATTATCGGCACTCTTCCCGCCGCATATTCAACACAGCGCCGCACGATTTGCTCGTGCTCTTCGTAGCTCAATGTCGGACTTTCTCCGGTCGTTGCACATACAACTATGGCATCCGTGGAGTTTTCTATCTGATAATCTATAAGCTCTTCCAGTTTTCCGTAGTTTACACTTCCGTCTTTATGAAACGGCGTGACAAGCGCCACTGCCGCCCCTGTGAAAACAGCTTTCTTCATAAAGCCGGCCTCCTTATAAAAACGGAAGCCGCCCGGACAGACAGCCGGACGGCGTTTATATTATCTGTCCATATATCCCTTTTCGCAAAGCAGCTCCGCCATGAGCACGGCTCCGCCGGCGGCGCCTCTGAGAGTATTGTGTGAAAGGCAGACAAATTTGTAATCGTACTGAGTATCCTCGCGCAGACGGCCGACCGATATCGCCATGCCGCCCTCAAGCTCTCTGTTGAGGCGAGTCTGAGGCATATTGTCCTCTTCAAAATAGTTGAGGAACTGCTTGGGTGCGCTGGGCAGTCCGACCTGCTGAGGATATCCCTTGAAATCCTTCCAGATTTTAAGTATCTGTTCTTTTTCGGGCTTGTTTTCGAATCTTACGAAAACCGCCGCCATATGACCGTCCGATACGGGAACGCGCAGACACTGTGCGGTGAAGTTCGGGCTGTTTGCGGGAACTATTTCGCCGCCCTCTATCTTGCCCCAGATTTTGAGCGGCTCTCTCTCGGATTTCTCCTCCTCGCCGCCGATGTAGGGGATGACGTTGTCTATCATCTCGGGCCATGTCTCAAAGGTCTTGCCCGCGCCGGAGATAGCCTGATAGGTGCAGACGAGAACATCCTTGACTCCGAACTCCGAAAGCGGGAACAGCGCAGGAACATAGCTCTGGAGCGAGCAGTTCGATTTGACGGAGATGAATCCGCGCTTTGTGCCGAGCCTCTCTCTCTGCGCCTTGATTATGTCGGCGTGATCGGGGTTGAGCTCTGGGATTATCATCGGAACATCGGGCGTGAAGCGGTTTGCGCTGTTGTTCGAAACAACGGGGCACTCCGCCTTCGCGTATTTGAGCTCGAGCGCCTTTATCTCATCCTTGTTCATGTTGACCGCACAGAAAACGAAATCGACAGCCGCCGCGATTTTTTCAACATCTGCCTCGGCGTCCAAAACCGTCATATTTCTGAACTTTTCGGGGATGGGGCTTTTCATGCACCATTTGGTTCCGAGAGCCTCCTCGTATGTCTTGCCCGCCGAGCGTGAGCTCGCGGCGAGCGCGCAGACCTCGAACCACGGATGATTCTCAAGCAGGGTGGCGAACCTCTGACCGACCATACCTGTTGCGCCTATAATACCTACTTTAAAATGCTTCATGATAAAGTTCCTCCGAAAAACGTTTTTTGATTGAAAAAGTGGTTGTATTGACAGAGATTTTGCAATATAATAGTGCTTAGCCTTGAAAAGAACTCCGTCGGGATATAACATTAAAATGATACCACTAACGGATATTACAAGTCAAATATTTTTTTAGTCTCAGGACGCGAAAGCTGAGGAAAATAATGAAAAAAAGCGATTTTTTTTACGATCTGCCGCAGGAGCTCATAGCACAGCACCCCGCCGAGCCGCGCGACAGCTCGAGACTTATGGTGCTCGATAAAAAGACAGGCGCGGTAAAACACGATATATTCCGCAATATCGTGCAGTATATAGAGCCGGGCGACTGCCTCATTCTCAACGATACCAAGGTGCTTCCCGCACGTCTCTACGGCACGAGGGTAGACACGGGCTCCGTTGTAGAGTTTCTGCTTCTCAACAATAAGGGCGACGATGTCTGGGAGGTTATTACGGGTCCGGGCAAAAAAGCGCGAAAGGGTCACAGGTTCACTTTCCATGATATGCTCTTCGCCGAGATTGTTGACGTTCTGCCGGACGGCAACCGCCTTGCAAAGTTTACATATGACGGTGTGTTCTTCGAGCTGCTCGATAAGATAGGCGAGATGCCTCTGCCGCACTACATCACCGAAAAGCTCGAAGACAACGACAGATACCAAACGGTCTATGCCCGTGAGCGCGGCAGTGCCGCCGCCCCGACCGCCGGACTGCATTTCACTCCCGAACTCCTTGACTCCCTGCGCGAAAAGGGTGTGGGCGTCGGATTCGTCACCCTTCATGTCGGTCTCGGAACATTCAGACCCGTTAAGGCGGAAAATGTCGAGGATCACCATATGCACTCCGAGCACTATATGCTGCCCGAGGCTACGGCGAAGCTCATAAACGATACAAAGAAAAACGGCGGACGCGTTTTCGCCGTCGGAACTACCTGCTGCCGCACGCTCGAAAGCGTTGCAACGAAGTGCGGCGAGATACGCGCCGACGACGACTGGACGGATATATTCATCTATCCCGGATACCGTTATAAGTGCATCGACGCGCTTATAACGAATTTCCATCTTCCCGAGAGCACGCTTATAATGCTCGTCTCTGCCTTCTGCGGATATGAAAACACGATGAATGCATACAAAATTGCGGTTCAGGAAAAATACAGATTTTTCAGTTTTGGCGATGCCATGCTCATTGAATAAACACCGACCGAAAGGAAAAAAGATGAAGTTTACTGTTATAAAAAAAGAGGGAACAGCCCGCCGCGGCGTGTTTGAAACTGTCCACGGAACCGTGCAGACTCCGGCTTTTATGAATGTCGCAACCTGCGGCGCGATAAAGGGCGCGGTCTCGTCGTATGACCTCAAGGATATCCACTGCCAGGTTCAGCTTTGCAACACATATCATCTGCATCTGCGCCCGGGCGACGAGCTTGTAAAGGAGTTCGGCGGACTGCACAAGTTTACGGGATGGGACGGGCCCATACTCACGGACAGCGGCGGATTCCAGGTCTTTTCGCTCGCAAAGCTCCGCAAGATAAAAGAGGAGGGTGTCTATTTTTCCTCGCATATCGACGGACGCAAGATTTTTATGGGCCCCGAGGAGAGTATGAGAATACAGTCGAACCTCGGCTCGACTATCGCCATGGCCTTTGACGAGTGCGTTGAAAATCCCGCGAAATATGAGTATTCCGAGCAGTCCTGCGCACGCACGGCGCGTTGGCTTGAGCGCTGCAAGGCGGAGATGGATCGCCTCAATTCTCTGCCCGATACGATAAATAAAGATCAGCTGCTCTTCGGCATAAATCAGGGCTGCACCTTTGATGACCTGCGTATAGAGCATATGAAGCGTATAGCCGAGCTCAATCTTGACGGCTACGCGATAGGCGGTCTTGCCGTCGGCGAGCCGAAGGAGGATATGTACCGCATAATTTCGGCAGTTGAGCCGTATATGCCCGCCGATAAGCCGCGCTATCTCATGGGAGTCGGGACTCCCGGAAACATCCTCGAGGGTGTTTCTCGCGGAGTCGACCTTTTCGACTGCGTCATGCCCAGCCGCAACGCACGTCACGGACATCTTTTCACCATGGGCGGCATAATCAATCTCAATAACGCAAAGTATGAGCGCGACCTGCGCCCGATAGACCCCGAGTGCTCCTGCCCGACCTGCCGCAGACATTCGAGAGCTTATATCAGACATCTGTTCAAGTCCGGCGAAATGCTCGCCATGCGCCTTTGCGTCATGCACAATCTCTGGTTCTATAATACCCTCATGGAGAAGATACGCCAAAGCCTTGAGGACGGCACTTTCATGGAGTTCAAGGAAAAATACACGGATCTTCTCGACACGAGAATATAAATAAAATACGGTGACCGCCTTTTGACGGCTGCAAAGAGGTGATATGCCTTGGAAAAAAAGTCCGGAAAAAAAGGAGGAGCGTTTATGTGGGTAACTTTCGCGTTGCTTTCCGCGGTGTTTGCCGCGCTGACATCGATTCTCGCTAAAATAGGCATAGAGGGGGTCAACTCCAATCTTGCCACGGCGATAAGAACCGCCGTCGTGCTCGTGCTCGCGTGGGGCATAGTTTTCGCCACAGGCGCACATCACGGAATCAGCAGCATAGGTACACGCAGCTGGATTTTCCTTATTCTCTCGGGCGTTGCAACAGGGCTTTCGTGGCTGTTCTATTATCATGCCCTCCAGCTCGGCGAAGCGTCAAAGGTCGTGCCGATAGACAAATTCAGCGTCGTTATAAGCATCGTGCTCGCATTTGTTATACTGCACGAAAAGGTGACCTGGACTACCGTTCTCGGCGGCGCGCTGATAACCGCCGGCACCTTTGTGCTTATTCTTTAAAACAAGCTCTCTTCAAGTGAATAAAGCCCTCCCGTTTTGCATATCTATTAGCGAGAATGAAAAACGGGAGGGTTCGTTTTGAAAGGAATAGTAGAGGAGAGGGCCGTCGAGCTTGCGGAGTATATAGTTGAAAACAAAACAACTGTCAGGGCAGCGGCAAAACAGTTCGGGGTTTCAAAGTCAACCGTACATATGGATGTCGCGCGTCGACTGCGCACTCTCAATCCCGGACTTTACAGCGAGGTACGCGAGATACTCGATATAAACAAAGCTCAGCGCCATATCCGCGGCGGACTTGCTACCCGCGAGAAGTACAGAAACATGAAAGAGTAAAATAATTGAAGAAAGTTTGTAAAATTTATTGCATTTTGGCGCCTGTTGTGTTATGTTTTTATACATAATCACAGCAGGCGGCTGCTTTGCCGCAAAGGAGAACTAAAATGTCAGAAAAGAAGAAAAAAGGAAAAAGAACGGGAAAGAAAACAGCATTAAAGGTTTTGGGCGCCGTTTTGGCTGTTATTGCCGTGTTTATCGCGGTGTACGCCTCTCTCATGGCGTGGACGCCCGAGACGATGCTTTACAGCGGGGAAACAAACGCCTATATCACTGCGGACACCGCGCTCATTTCGGCGCACCGCTCGGGCGGCGGAATAATGCCCGAAAACACGATGCTTGCGTTCAAATCGTGCATGGATAGCGAGGATTTCAACACCGATATCTTTGAGTTTGACCTGCACATCACCAAGGACAATAAATTGATACTTCTGCATGACGATACTCTCGACAGAACCACAAACGCCGTTGAACACTTCGGCTACGAGGATGTCAAGCCCATCGACCACACATATGCCGAGCTGCGTGAGCTCAACTTCGGCGAAAACTTCCAGGCTGCTGACGGCAGTTATCCGTACAGAGGACTGCGCGGCGATAAGATTCCCGATGACCTGCGCGCGGTGCTGCTCGAGGATGTGCTCGACAAGCTCGAATCCCACGGAAAATACAGTTATATAATCGAGATAAAGGACGGCGGCGAGGACGGTATGCGCGGCGTCGATATCCTCTATGACGTGATTAAAGAGCGCGGACTTCTCGACCGCGTTATCTTCGGCACCTTCAAGGGCGAGGTTACCGAATATGTCGATGAAAAGCACCCCGATATGCTCCGCTCCGCGGGTGTATCCGAAGTGCTCAAGTTCTACGGCGCGGCGCTTCTCAATCTCAACCTCGATGAGGATTCGATTAAATACAGCGCGCTCCAGATTCCCGCCAATCAGTACGGTGTCGTCCGTCTCGGAACGAAGAAAATAGTAGATTACGCTCACCGCTATAATATCGCCGTGCAGTACTGGACGATAAATGACCCCGAAGAGATAGCGCGTCTCAACGATATCGGCGCCGATGCAATTATCAGCGACACGCCGGATATTGCATATAAGATAATAAAAGAATAAGACCGCAAGTCAGCTTTTCAGGTCTGTGCCGTCGTTGCGGAGAGTCAGGCGCTCTTCGCTTTCCCGGCACAGACTTTTGTTTTCCATGCAGAAGAACGCGCCTGCGGAATCCGCCGAATAGGAGTAGCTTACCGAGTCGCCATGCGTGTATTGAGTCACGGCGGTCGCGTATTTGTCGGCTTTGGGTATATTGAGCCTTGCGGCGATATCGGCATATGTATCGCTGCCGTTTGAATAGACGGGCACGGCGCATTTGCAGAGCGCCAGAAACCGCCCGAATAACCCTTTTTGCATATCTCCGACACTTCCGTGTGCGGTTATGCTTATTCGCTTTATTTTAACGCCGTCGCTATCCGTGAACAGCGAGATTAATATGCTTTTCTCCGGCATGAGGCGAAAGACGGTGCACCCGTCCGCCTCCGTCACGCAAGCATCTTCGATATCGAGCAGTGAATTTTTATATTCGCTGTTGAACCGCCTGCAGAACATCGCCGCGTCGGAGTATCTTTGAACCGAGCACGCACCGAACAGAAGCGTGAAAACGGCTAAAAAAAGCGCCGCTGCTTTTTTCATTTTCATCCCTCCGATATCGCTGCTTTTTTAGGACCCGTCGAAAGTCTTTCGGATGCCATATATTTATATGTAAAATTTGCTTTTCGGAGACCTAAACATCGCTGGGTTCTTGAAAAAACGTTAAAAAAAGTTTATACTTACTAAAGTTAAAAAAATATTCACAAATTATACAGTAACAGGTTTATATTTTGTCTGTATAATCCTACTATTATGTATGTGATTTAGCGCTTCCCTAATATACTTGAGACGGAGGATACGCATGGAAACTAAAAAGTGGTCAACAAAAAGAAAAGTGCTCGTTTCAATCCTTGTGATTCTGTGCGCCGCGATTATTGCCGGCGTGCTCTATATGTTCTTTAAGCCCGACCCGCTTCCGCAGGTTTCGGCAGCGAAGGTCACAAGGGGCTCTATAACTCAGACTCTTGATATGTCCGGCAAGGTGTCATCTTCGCAGAAGGGGAACTTTATCCCGATAGACGGCACAAAGGTTTTGACGGTCAATGTCAAGGTCGGCGAATATGTAAAGAAGGGCGACGTGCTTGCAACATTTGACACCTCATCGCTCAACTCCGTCCTTGCAGATAAGCAGCAAGCATATCTGACTGCGGTTGAAAATTATAAAAACGCCAAGAATACCGCAGTAACTTCTTCCGCTCAGCTCAAGGAGATTAACGCCCGTCTTGCCGAGATAGACAAGGAGCTCGAAAAGCAGGAGAAGGAGCAGAACAAGAACAACGGCTCTGATAAAAACAATCAGGATAAGACCGACAGCGAAGTGTCAAATAAGTTTTGGGAGCTTATATCAAAAGCTCTCGGCATGGAGGATATAAATGCGGCGCTCAAAAAGCTCGACGAACTGCTCAACAGCGGCAATTCCAATCTCTTCGGCTCCGGAGTCTCCGCTCTCCAAATGGAGAAAATGCAGCTCGAGCTTAAAAAAGTTACTCTCGAAGCCCAGTCCGGCGTGATAACCCAGAGCACCTACAAGACCATTATGGAGGCCACGAAGAAAGAACTGGATTCTCTTACCGCCTCTCTCGCTTCGCTTAAAAAAGGCTGGATAGCCGAATATGACGGTATCGTCAGCGAAGTGAATATAACTCCCGGAGAGACCTGCCGTTCGGCCGCTACAGCCAACATCGACATATCTTCGATAATCGACCTTGCAAGCGGCAATACGAATGTGTCGGATATAGTGAACGCTCTGCTCGGTCAGACCCAAAGCGGCATAACGGTTGAATATTATCCGTTTGTGGTTGATTTTGTCCTCGGAAAAGCCGATATTTTCAAGGTCAGCCTCGATATGCCGTGCCGTGTCACGGCAGCGGACGACACGGTCGTTGACGGCGTGGTAACTTATATCAGCCCCGTTGCGACTCAGTCGAGCGGTGTCAATATATCCTCGCTCATCGGTTCGGGCTCTGCAAACGGCGTTGACGCCAAGGTTACTATCGAAAAGCCGACCTCGAGCGTTATAATCGGACTTGATGTCGATGTCTCCATAGATGTCGATTCAAAAGACAATGTACTCATCGTCCCCAGCGAAGCGGTCAAGAACGACAGCAACGGAACATATGTGTATATCTACAATTCCAAGACTAAGAGAATCAAGTTCTCAAAGGTTGAGCTCGGTCTTTCCGATGATACGCGCTATGAGATAGTTTCCGGCTGCGAAGAGGGGGATACGGTCATAACTACCGTGCCGACCGGAACAACTCTTGCCGACGGAGACAAGGTTAAAATCGTAGCGTCAAAGTAACGCCGGAGGTCAGAGATGAATATAAAAGAAAACATCAAAATAGCGATATTTTCGATTAAGACAAACCTCATGCGTTCGCTTTTGACTATGCTCGGCATAATTATCGGCGTCGCGGCGGTTATTGCAATAATAACGCTGGGCAACGGCGGACGTGATTATATCGTCGGCATGATAAAAAATATGGGCTCGAGCGTTATCAATATCTCGATAAACAGCAAGGAGACCAATGCCTCCGATTATATAACCGACGAGGATATAAAGGCTATCAAGAATCTCGACAGCGTCGCTTATGTCTCGCAGGTTACAATGTCTGTCGGAAACGTCACCACGAAGCATAACGAGAGCCTCGGCCTTGCAATAGCCGGCAATGCCGACCTCGGCAATATGATGACCTCCGGAATGCTGAGCGGACGCTTCTTTAACGAGGAGGAATACGATACCGGTGCGCGTGTTGCCGTGCTCGATTCCATCAGCGCAAAGCTGCTGTTCGGTTATTCCACCCCGGTAGGCGAGAAGCTGAGCTTTACCGTCGGCGACCAGACGGTTCAGATAAAGGTTATCGGAATAATAGATGCCTCAATGCTCTCGAGCGCCAATATGTCCGATACGATGTCATCTTATATGAGCAACGCTCAGACGGGCTGCAGTATAATAATTCCCGCAACCCTTGCCGACGCGCTCAACGGCAACTCTGTCGGCAGATATGAGATGTGCTATATTATGGCGAAGTCGGACTCCGAGCTTGACGCTGCGGGCAGCGCCGCAATGAACCTGCTCTATACCCGCCACGGCAACTTCGGAAAGAATGCGTATTCGCTGGTTAATATGGCGACTTATATCGACCTGCTCGATACCGTTATCAACGTGTTCACTACATTCATTGCTGCGGTCAGCGCGATATCGCTGCTCGTAGGCGGAATAGGCGTTATGAATATAATGCTTGTCACCGTTACGGAACGAACGCGCGAAATCGGTATAAGAAAGGCGCTCGGCGCAAAGACTTCAACAATCCTGTTCCAGTTTTTGACCGAGTCGGTAATCTTGTGTCTGCTCGGCGGATTGATAGGACTGATTTTGGGCTCTGTCGGAGCGTTTGCGGTTGCGAGCTATATGAATATACCGATTGAAATGAAGTTCTCGACAATAGTTATCGCAGTCGGCTTCTCGACCGCAATCGGCGTATTCTTCGGCATATATCCTGCGCGCAGAGCCGCAAAGATGCAGCCGATAGATGCACTCAGAAGTATGTAATTTGTAAAAATTATAAATTAAAGAATAAAATTGCCTTCGTTTGTATAATAATAATTTTTGTAGTCCGCACAAGTGCATATTGTCTGCGCAAAATTTTGTGTGCAGAAATATTCATAAACAAATTCTAAACAATTCGTTGACTTTTGTTTGTGAATGTGCAATAATACGCTTGTGCCAGCACAAAAAGAAACGGAGGCAAATTTTATGAGATCGAAAAAAAAGAGCATTGCCGTTCTTTCGGCAATGCTCGCTCTTGTGCTTGCTGTTCAGGCTTTTGCTTTTACTGCCGCCAAGCTCGGTGATTTTAAAGCCGAGGACAGCGTCAAGGCGGGCGTGACCCGCCGGGTTATGGACGCAAAGCCTGAGAACAAGACGACTGTTGTCAGAGTCAGGCAGAGTGTGAACACGCCGGCGGCTGCGCCGAATGTTACCTCAATGAAGCAGGTAACGGAGTCTATTGCACCGCAGGATGTTGAAAAAACTGCCGACAATGTAAGGCAGCTTTCGGAAGAGGACACCAAAAAGCTTACGGAGATAGCCGAAAAGAAGATTGCCGACGAAAAGCTCGCTGTCGGCGAGGGCGAAATTCTTTATATCCCCGTAGAAGACCTGCCCGAAGATACGGTTTCGGATGTCAAAAATCTCGGTGCGGGTATCGCTTATGACCCGAATACCGGGCTTCTTTACGGAGTTGACGGACACGGACTCCTGTATATTGGCTTCGATTTCGACTCCAAGCAGGGCATTTTCTATAATCCCAAGTATCCCTGGCAGAGAAATTTCGGTTTCTGCGAGATATATGATGCCTGCGCTCCGATAACCATGATGTTCTATGATACGCAGCGCTACAAGTTCGATTACGAGGGCAAGAATTGGATGATTCAGGTCTGGAAGGGTCAGTACGGTATTACAAGCGGAGCGGAGATAGGTGTTTACACAAAATCTCCCGATAACCCCGTTGAGTTTTACTCCTGCGCTTCCGATGAGGACTGTCTTAAAATGTCGTTTGACCTCTACAAAAAAGGCGAACTGTTCTTCCACCGTGAGGATGAGAGCCATTGGTGGCTGACGGGCTTTGCTCCGTTGACAGCGACCTCTGCCGCAGATTTCGATATGAAAGCGTCCATCACCTGTAAGAGTACGGAAATGGCAAAGGGTTTGGCCGGCGCGCTCGAGGATAACGGCTATGTCCTCGGCGAAAAATATTGGATTGACGGCGCAGTTGTCAGCTTCTTTTGGGAAAAATAATCAAATGAACAGAGTTGCCGCCGCAAGCTTCGGTTTGCGGCGGCTTTTTGCTATATAAAACCATATTTGATTTATCAGGGCAAGCTTGTGACGTATATTGCAATTTGCCCAAAATATATAATGCGTTGAAATCACCGGTTATCAACGGTTATATTATATATCTTACAAAACATTTAGCATTATAAAATGTGTTTTAGAAATGTTGACGGGCGCAGGGCACTATGATACCATACACGGGCAACACTGCGTTGAAAAAAACCAAAATAAAGGAGACTTTTATGGAAAAACTACACGATCTGAAATTCTTCGCAAAACCGCCCAAGGGAAAGATGAAAGGCCTGCTCATCGTTTTCGCATGGATCATTCTTTGGAACTTTATCTATCAGGCTGTTCACGGCGCTTGGCACGATATGCCGATTGCAAACTGGGCTTTCTTCATCAGCGTAACAATTTTCTTCATGCAGGAGGAGCTTACCTATAAAGCCCGTTTCTGGCACACGCTTATAGGCGGAGCCGTCGGACTTCTTCTTGCAGCCGGCCTCGTTACCGTTGATGTTCTGCTCGTGAAAAGCGGAGTTCCCCATCTTGCAGCTGTAATGATTCCGCTCACGGTTTGCATTGCCGCGTTGATTCTGCTTAATCCCTATCTTCCCGTTTTCTTCAACAACGTCGGATTCTGCTATTTCATTATCTCGCTTATAAACGCTAAAGCGGCGGTTGAAAAGCTTCCTGTATATCTTCTTTCGCTTCTTCTCGGAAGTATCTTCCTCAACCTCGGCTGCAGCGGACTGCTCGCTCTCTATAAGAAAGCGATGATGAAAAAGGCTGCAGCAAAGAGCCGTGGCGAAAAATAAGTCTAATTCTCAAAATTAACACATAGCATAAGCTTAAAAAAGCCGCAAAAGCGGCGCCCCGGAAAAGGATTTATCCCTTGCCGAGACGCTCTTTTGCGGCTGTTATTTTATTTATCAGTAAAGGTCGTCGTCATCGTCGTCATAAAACGCCCTTCTGATTTCGTCATACATCTCTTCAAGCCTCTTTATCTGCTTTTGAGCATAGGGCAGGAGGTTCGGGGAGTTTATGAAGTGGCGGTTAAGCGTACGCTTCTTCTTTTTGCCGCTTTCGGTTTTCTCCGATTTTTCATCGCCGGTTTTGTCCCCGGATATCGGCAGAGAGTGGAACGCCTCTTTGAGCTGCGCCGTGGCGTCTCTCTTGAAGTTTTCAAGCTTTGCTCTTGTCTCGTCGAGCGACGGGACCTTGTCGGAAACGCCGTTCTTTACGGTTTCGGCAAAATTGCTCAAAGTATCGGAAAAGCCCTTGATTTTATCCATGACCTTTCTAACGTCGAGCGCTCTGTATACGGCGAACACGAGGTCAACAAGAAACACCGCAAGCACGCAGGCAAAGATAGCTATCGCGGCCGAATCGAGCAGTTGTGAGAAACAATATACAACTATCGGGTGCACGAGATAAAGGAAGAGCAGTGAGGCTATGCCCCAGTAGAACGTGTGCCCGAGGCAGATGCGCCCCTGAATGTTGAATTTTTTGTTGGAGTAGTCCCACCATCTCGCGTGGAAAAGCTTTTCCATAAGCACGCTCGTGATAAATTCGACTATATCGCAAACCACCATGCCCGCAATAAAGACGAGCAGGGGAGTTATCAATACGCTGTGACCGAACAGCGGAACTCTGAGATCGAGATTCTTGACCGGCGTCAAGGTTATTGCCATTGCGAGCGCGCCCGTGCCGTATATCGGGCACATCGGACCTTTAAGGAAGCCTCGGTTGACCCATTTGCGCGCGCCTACCGAGCAGTAAATCGATTCGCCGAGCCAGCCGACAGCACTGTAAAAGAAGAAATACAGCACATATATTACTATCGTCATAAAAATTTTCATAAAGTTTCCCTCTGTTTCATTGTTCGGTTCAACTCTTCGCGATGAAATCAGCTCTTCGCGTTCTGCTTGGCTATCTTCATCTCCCTTGAAGCGCAGTATTTATCTGCGAGCGAGAGGACTATTCCCTCGCGGCTCGACGGCGGTATGGGCGTCAGCGGCCACATATGACGGAGTATCATCATTTCGCTTTTCTTGTCAAGACCGCCGCACAGTAATTTTGCGTTTTCGGCGGCGAACCTCGGATGCCTGTAGCCGTGCGGACGGTGGCTCCAATCGTTCTCGTGCCAATCGTAGTAGAAAAGGTCGTGCATAGTCGCGGCTCGAGCCGCCCTGCGGTAATCGAGCCCGAAATGTCTGCAAACGCGGAACGTAAGATATGCTACGCTCGTTATGTGCTGAAGCCTATCCATCTTGTCGTGCTGAGGATATTTTTTCAGGCTCTGCACCTCGCGCGAAAAATATATATCTTTTACGCAGTCGAAAAAATCCGCGTCGCTCTCCGGGTCAAGCGAATATGTCCGCGCATATACTTCTTTCAGCCTTTTGAACAAAGACTCCATGTTATCCCTGCTTTTCGAGTTTCTTTATCATCAGCTTTGCGGCTTTGTATACGTCGCCGCAGCCGAGCGTTATAACCAAATCGCCCTTTTCGACGTTTTTAACAACGTAGTCGGCGACCTCTTCGAATGTGCTGAACCATACGCAGCCGGGAATCTTTTCGGCGAGCTGCGAGGAGTAGATATTATAAGTGTTTCTCTCGCGTGAGCCCATTATCTCGGTCAGAACGGTTTTGTCGGGTATGCTGAGCACTCGGCAGAAATCGTCAAAGAGCATAGCCGTGCGTGAATATGTGAACGGCTGGAACACCGCCCAAACTCTGTTGAAGCCCATGCCCATGGCTGTTGTGAGCGTCGCTTCAAGCTCTCTGGGATGGTGGGCGTAGTCATCCGCTATCGTTATGCCGTCTATTCTCTTGAGAATTTCAAAGCGCCTGCCCGCGCCGTGGAAGCTTTCTGCGCACGCGATTATCTTATCCATAGGTATTCCCGCGTTGTCCGCAGCGGCAATAGCGGCGAGAGCGTTATATACATTGTGCTCGCCGGGGATGCCCAGACTTATTCTGCCGACATTCTCACCGTATTTTATTATGTCAAAACTTGCAAACTCGTGTTCGAGCACGATGTTTTCGGCTCTGAAATCGTTGCCCTCTTCAAGACCGAAGGTGATGAGCTTCTTGTCTTTAACTCCGGCAATCGCGCGCAGCGTGTTGGCGTCGTCGCCGTTATATATGACCTCCTTGCGGGTCATAGAGGCAAACTTCGTGAAAGATGCAATTAGGTTATCGAGAGTTTTGAAATAGTCGAGATGATCCTCGTCAATGTTGAGCAGAACGCACACGTCGGGGGAGAGCGAGAGGAAGGTGTCAACAAATTCGCAAGCCTCGCAGAGCATATGCTCGCTCTTGCCGACAAGACCGTTTGTGCCCGTGAGCGGAAGCTTGCCGCCTATGACCGCCGACGGATCCTCGCCCGCCTGAATAAATATCTGGGTGAGCATGGATGTTGTCGTAGTCTTTCCGTGAGTGCCGCAGACGCAGATGCAGTCGTCAAACATTCTCGTTATCGCGCCGAGCAGCTCCTTGCGTTCGAACGTCGGTATTCCCGACGCCTTTGCCGCGCAGAGCTCCGGATTGTCGGGGAGCAGAGCGGCGGTATAAACTATCATCTGTGCGCCCTCGATGTTCTCGGCTCTCTGGCCGAGAGTGACGGGGATGCCGAGAGCGCGGACGCGGTTGAGCGTATCGCTCTCGTTGTTGTCCGAACCGGTTATTTCGTAGCCCTTTGAATGAAGTATCTCAACAAGCGGACACATTCCCGAGCCGCCTATGCCGATAAAATGAACTCTCTTCACCTTTTTGAGAACTTCGTCAATTTCCTTCATAACTAGCAAGCCTCCGAATCTTTTGCATATTCAAAAACGAGCCGAAATCAGAATACGCTTCATAATATACATATAAATTATAAATGCTCAGCTTGTATTATAATACATCCGCAAGAAAAATATAATATATTTTTATAAATATTTTGTTACAAAGCTATGACCGAGCCGAGCGGCGGTTCATATACTGGAGATGAGGCAAAGGGGGAAAACGTATGATGAATATCAAAAAACTTCTGACCGTAGGCGGAGACGAGCGTATGCTCTACACCTCTCAGAGCCTTGCCGAAAAAGGGTTCGATGTGGAAATCTTTGCATCTTCGCCGCCCGCAGGCTTTGAAAATATGTGTCCGACGGGGGAGAAGAGCATAGATTCTGCGGCGGCTCGCGCCGATGCGGTCATTCTGCCTCTGCCCGTCAGCCGAGACGGAGTTCATCTCAATTCGAGTCCCTTGACCCTGAACGGGCTTTCCGACACTCTCGAGCGCGGTCAGACCGTTTTTGCGGGGATGATGGACGGCGCTTTGAAGTCGAGTTTTTTCAAAAAGGGTATCCGCGTTTTCGATTACTTTGAGCGCGAGGAATTGGCGGTCAACAACGCCGTGCCGACGGCGCAGGGCGTTATAAAAATAGCCATGGAAAATATGAAGATAACCGTACACGGTGCGCAGTGCGCCGTCACGGGCTACGGCAGAACGGCAAAGGTGCTTGCCGATATGCTTGCGGCTCTCGGCGCTCATGTGACCGTCGCGGCGAGAAAATGCAGCGACCTCGCGTGGGCGAGAACTCGCGGGCTCGGCGCCGTGCCTGTCTCTGAGCTTATGAGGACGGCTCCGAAGCTTGATTTGCTCGTCAACACCGTGCCGAGCCTCGTTCTTGACTGTAAAATACTTTCCGCTCTTCGCCGAGACTGTCTTGTTATAGATATCGCCTCTGCCCCTTACGGCACCGATTTCGCCTGTGCGAGAGAGCTCGGCCTCAACGTTGAGGTGCCCGGCTCTCTGCCCGGAAAGACCGCACCGAAAACGGCGGGGGAAATAATAGCCGATGCCATATTCAATATTATAAAGGAGGGGAGTTGATGGATCAGTTGCGCGTGGGCTTTGCCCTTTGCGGGTCATTTTGCACCCTGTCAAAAGCATTAATCCAAATGCGGGAGCTGAAAGCACTCGGAGCGGACATTTTCCCGATAATGTCCGAAAATGCATATTCGACAGATACGCGCTTCGGCAAGGCGGCCGATATTGTTGCCGAAATCGAAGATATCTGCGGCAGACCCGTTATCCATACGATAAGAGACGCAGAGCCGATAGGCCCCAAGAGAATGATAGATATCCTTATTATCGAGCCCTGCACCGGAAACACCTTGGCGAAGCTCGCCAACGGAATAACCGATACTCCTGTAACGCTTGCGGCAAAAGCGCATATCAGAAACGGAGGCGCGGTGCTGATAGCTGTTTCAACCAATGATGCCCTCGGCGCGGCCGCCGCCAATATCGGAAGACTGCTGAACACAAAGCACATATTCTTTGTTCCGATGCGCCAGGACGATCATATAAAAAAGCCCAATTCCATAGTTGCGGATTTCTCAAAAACTTACGATGCAGCCGTTACCGCACTCTCGGGCGTACAGCCGGAGCCTCTGTTGCTCGCTCCGTCCGCGGTTTGATATACGGGGAGCGTACCTCTTTCGGTGCGCTCCCTTTTGCATTTGCTTCGGTATAAATCAGCCCGCGCGGTCAAGAATATCCCCGTTATCTGCGTTTCGCACTAAAAAAGCTCTTTGGCGGCTTTCGGTTTGGTCTTTCGGGCTCTTGAAAAAAGTGTATGATTTTGTTATAATTATCTGAATCCTAAATTCGGGAAGTTTGCTTATGGCAGACTGGAAACAGGGAGATTGTTATTTATGTTGGATTTCCGCCCTCCGGTGACCGAGGACAGAAAATGGGTGGCGCCCATTATCAGCCACGCAAAACGCTTCGGCTGCGACTACAGCTTCGGCGATATATTTATCTGGCAGCATGTTTATAATATAAGAATAGCGCTTCATGACGGCTTTCTTTTTTCAAAAAACGGCTCCGATGACGATGACGGCGACGGCGTGAAAAGACTGACTTACGGCATCCCCGTCGGCTCGGGAGACCTCAAAAAGGCCATAGAGCTCATTGAAGAGGACTCTTTGAAAAGCGGGTTCAACCTTGAGATGTTCGGACTCAACAACGAGTGCGTGAAAAAAGTCGAGGCGATGTTCCCCGGAAAGTTTGAGTTTGAACCGCTCAGAGACAGCTACGACTATATATATCTTACCGAAAATCTTATTAATCTGCCCGGAAAGAAGTTCCACGGCAAGAGAAATCATATCGCCGCATTTGTCCGCGACAACGAGTGGAGCTATGAGCCCATAACCGCGGACAACCTTGACGAATGCATAGCAATGAACGCCGAGTGGGAGCGCAGAAACAGAGAAAAAGACCCCGAGGCGATGGATGACGAGCTCGACGCGATAAATATCAGCTTTAAAAACTATTTTGAGCTCGGTTTTGTCGGGGGATTGCTCAGAGCGAACGGCGAGGTAGTCGCGTTCACTTTCGGGGAAGAGATGAACCCCGAGATGTTCTGCACCCATATTGAAAAAGCCTATGCGGATGTGCGCGGAGCTTATCCGATGATAAACCGCGAGTTTGCCGCGAATGCGCTCTCGCAGTATAAATATGTCAACCGCGAGGATGATACGGGCTCGGAGGGGTTGCGCAAAGCAAAGCTCTCCTATTATCCGGACATTCTCCTTGAAAAATATATGGCAAGGGTCAAGAAATGACAGTATCAGCTTCTACAAAAGAGGATATAGGCGAACTTATTGCCCTGTGGCGCACCTGCTTCGGCGACGACGAGGAGTATATCTCCGCGTTTATGCGCGCTCGTTTTGTGCCGGAGCGTACGCTTGTCGGGCGAGAGGACGGCAGAATTTGTTCGGTGCTCTATCTGCTTGACGGCAAGGTGAGAATAGCGGGCGAGGCATTTGAAGCGGCGTATCTCTATGCCGCCTGCACTCATCCGGATTTTCGCTCCCGCGGCTGCATGGGCGAGCTGCTTCGCGCCGCCGAGTCGCTTTGCCGCGATTTGGGACTCGATTATATTTGCCTCGTTCCCGCAGAGGGCAGCCTCTTTGATTACTATTCCCGTTTCGGCTACCGTTCGGCTTTTGAAGAAAAGCTGATGACCGTTGACCGCCGCCACCTTGAGCTTATCGCGGACGGCGGCGCTCAAATTGTGAAGCTTACCTCCGACGGTATGCAGACTGTCCGCAATGCCTGTCTCTGCGGCATCGACTGCTTCGTGTGGGATATAGATGCTCTGCAATACGCGATAGACGAAAACGCCAACGCGGGCTGTAAAAGCGTCGCTGCGTCCTCGTCGGGCAGATGCTCCGCCTACGCTCTCTTTGACGAAGAGGACGGCACGGCCGTGATAAGGGAGTGCGCCGCAAGGCGCGGATGCGTCCCCGTGCTCGCATATGCGCTGCTCCGCGCAAGCGATTGCGACAGCTTTTTGTTCAGACTTCCGCTTGATTTTCCGCTCTCTGCGGACTCTTTCACGACTCGCAATAACGCCATGCTCCTGCCGCTCAACGCGGATTCGGAGTCGGCACTTAAAGATATAAAAAACGCCTATATGGGACTTACTCTCGGTTAAACGGAGGGAAAAGATATGATATACATTTTTCTTGCAAACGGCTTTGAAGAGGTCGAGGCTCTCGCGACGGTAGATGTTCTGCGCAGAGCCGATCTCAATGTGAAAATTGTCGGCGTCGGTTCGGATGTCATAACCGGAGCGCACGGTATAAGCACCGTGTGCGACGCCACAGACGGTGATTTGACTCCCGGCGAGGATATCGAGGCCGTCATTCTGCCCGGCGGAATGCCCGGCACGCTGAATCTCGAAAGATCCGATAAGGTCAACGCTTTTATTGACTATGCCTTTGAAAACGGGAAGCTTCTTTGCGCCATTTGCGCCGCCCCGTCCATACTCGGTCACAAGGGTATGCTCAAGGGCAAAAAGGCGGTTTGCTTCCCCGGATTTGAAAGCGAGCTTGAAGGCGCTGAGCTCTCCGAATCGTTTGTTGTTTCGCACGGCAATATAATAACCGCCAAGGGTATGGGCAGCGCCGTGAAATTCGGGCTTGCAATAGCCTCTGTGTTTGTCGGCGAAGCGAAGGCGAAGAAAATCGAGGAGTCGCTTCAATGCTCCTGAAAGATATACGAGAAGAAAAGGCGGCTCTTCGGAGCAAATGCAAGCTTCTCCGCTCGCAGTTTACCGAGGAGGAGAAGAAAAGTCTCGATATGCGTATCTTCAACCGTCTGACGAACCTCTGGCGGTACAGAGACTGCGAAACACTTCTGACCTATGTTTCCTCAGGTATAGAGGTCGATACACGCGCCCTTATCGAGGATGCGCTCAAGCGGTCTAAAAAGGTCGCGGTTCCGCGCTGCATTCCGGGACTTCACGAGATGGAGTTTTATTATATAACCTCGTTTGACGACCTGCAGCAGGGCGCCTACGGGATACCCGAGCCGATAAAGTCGAAATGCGAGAAGCTTGTTGACATGAGCAAGGGGCTCTGCATAATTCCCGCGCTCACCTTCGATGAGCAGGGTTATCGACTGGGCTTCGGCAAGGGTTATTATGACAGATTCCTGTCCCGCTTCAAAGGGGACACGGTTGGGATATGCTACGAATGCTGTATCACCGACAGGCTTCCGCGAGGAAGATTTGACAGGTGCGCCGATGTCGTAGTAACGGAAAAAAGGGTAATTTCAAACGGCTGAGAGGAGCTACATATGAAAAAAACGCTGAAATTTTATAACGACGATAAAGGCGGTACGCCCGAAACGCCGGACAGACGCGAAAAAGTTAAAAATTTTGTTGTCCATATCGATGAGGACGATAATACCGCCGTTCAGCCGCAGGACGATGTGCCTGCCTATAAGGGCGAGGTCTATTTCTCGAGCCGTCCCGCATGGAAGCGCTCCAATGAGTCAAAAGCGCCTAATGTCGCTGCGTCCGCAAAGACCAAAGCAAAGACTAAGACCGATAAAACCGCAGACGCGCTTATTCTGACCGCGTTTATACTTGTTATAGTTGCCATATCCGCCGTGCTTTCTTTTATAGCCATTTCGTGCATAAACGATGTCTTGGCGATAAGCCGCGGCAACGATATCGTGACCGTGAATATCCCGCAGGACGCTACAACTAATCAGATAATCGATATTCTTGACGATAACGGGCTTATTAAAAACAAGACCTTCTGCAAGATGTTCTACAAGCTGTCCGCCGCCGCAAAGGGCACGGGTATGAAGAGCGGACTCAATAAGGCACAGAGGCTCGGATATAAGATAAAGGTTCTCTTTGCCGGACCTCCGGAGCCCGAATATATAAGCGGTATCTATTACCTGCAGCCGAGCATGGGCGTTGAGGGAATGCTCTATGAATGCCGCGCGGTTCAGGCAGGGCCGAATACGGTGACGCTTCTCTTCCCCGAGGGCTGGTCGATTCCGCAGATAGCCGCAAGACTCGAAGAGTACGGCGTGTGCACCGCATCTTATTTCATCAAGGCTATAAGTGATTCGCAGTTCGATTATTCGTTCCTCTCATCGATAAAGAACAGCGAAAACAGAACGTACCGACTTGAGGGCTATCTCTTCCCGGCCACCTATGATTTCTTCCAGGGAGAGAGCGCGAATATCGCAATACGCAGATTCCTTGATGCTTTCTCGAACGTCTGGACAGAGGACTACGACAAGCGCGCAAAGGAGCTTGGTTATTCGGTCGACGAGATACTGACCATAGCCTCGATAATCCAGCGCGAAGCCGCCGATGACAGCCAGATGAAGCTTATTTCGTCCGTCATCCATAACCGCCTAAAGAATCCGTCTCAGACTGCCGGCAGACTCGAGTGTGATTCCACAAAGGACTATATCAAGAAGTATGTCACGCCCATAACCGACGTCAATCTCGTCAACAAGTACGCCGATGCATATAACACCTATTCTGCTCAGGGACTCCCGCCAGGACCCATTTGCAACCCCGGTGCGGCGGCGATAAAGGCGGCGCTCTATCCGTCGAATACCAGATACTATTATTTCTGCCACGACAAGTTCGGAAATATCTATATGGCGAAAACAAAGAGCGAGCACGACGCCAATGTGCTCAAGGCTTTCAGCCAGAACTGAATCACGGGGAGCAGGCTGAAAACGCTTGCTCCCTTAGCTATGAAAAGGAGTTCGGCAATGGATATAATAAGACCGGAGGTTCTCGCGCCCGCAGGGGACGCGGAACGCCTGAAAGCCGCCGTGTATTACGGCGCGGACGCGGTTTATGTGGGCGGAACGCGCTTTGGAATGCGTGCCGCGCCGAAGAATTTTTCTGATGACGAGCTGTCAAAAGCCGTGGCGTTCGCCCATGAAAACGGCGTCAAGGTCTACCTTACCTGCAATATTATCCCGAATACCGCCCAGCTGAAGGAGCTCCCGCCTTTTCTTGAAAGCGCCCGCGCCGCGGGGGTCGATGCGCTCATAATAACCGATCTCGGAGTACTCTCTTACGCGAAAAAATATGCGCCCGATATTCCGATACACATCTCGACGCAGACCGGAGTCGCAAACGCAGAGAGTGCGCGTATGCTCTTTGATCTCGGCGCGGAAAGAATTGTTTCGGCGCGCGAGCTTACTCTTGACGAGCTCGCGGATCTCCGAGCGGGTATGCCTGAGAAAATGGAACTCGAGTGCTTTGTTCACGGCGCTATGTGCGTCTCGTATTCCGGGCGCTGCCTGCTCTCGAATTATCTGACAGACAGACATTCGAACAAGGGCGAATGCTCCCAGCCCTGCCGCTGGGAATACAGCCTCATGGAGAGCACCCGCCCGAACGAATATTTCCCCGTCGAGGAGACGCAGAGCGGAACTTATATAATGAACTCAAAGGATATGTGTATGATTGAGCATATTCCGGAGCTTATTAAAGCGGGTGTTTCGAGCTTCAAAATCGAGGGCAGGGCAAAGACCGAATATTACACGGCAGTTGTCACGAACGCTTACAGGAGCGCGGTTGACGCATATCTCGCCGCACCGTCGGGAGATTTCAAGCCCGCACAGTGGATTCTCGACGAGGTATACAGAATAAGCCACCGCGACTACTGCACGGGATTTTTCTTCGGCTCGCCGCGCGACGATGCTCAGATATATTATAAGGGCGGCTATATCCGCAGCTGGGAAGTGGCGGCGATAGCCTTGAAGAGCGAGAACGGGACTCTGACCGTCAGCCAGAGAAACAGATTCTTCGAGGGCGACGAGCTCGAGATAATGAACAGAGGAAAAGCCCCGACCGTTGTCACAGTCAAAAACCTCAAAAATGCTCTGGGTGAGAGTGTTGACAATGCTCCGAATCCCATGGCGGAGTTCACCTTTGACTGCGATGCCGATGTTCCCGCCGGCGCATTTATCCGCCGCAGCACGGACGGAAAATAAAACCGAACAGTTAAACTGCGCGTCTGCATTTTATCGCAGAAAACGGTCAATGATAATTTTATCAACCGTCGGAGATGATACTATGCCAAGACGCGCAGTCGTTATATTTTTTGTGTTCTGCCTGCTGATGGGTGTAATCTGTCTCCGCCTGATAAGCGTGTCAACAGGACTCGATACCGCCGCAGGCGCGGTGAAAAACACCCGCAGCATTGAGCTGTCCGACTTAGGTGCGCCTATATACGACTGCAAGGGGCGGCTCATAACAAACGGTTATACCGAATATTTTGCAGCCGCAAGACCTACCGCCGCGGCGCTGTCCGAGCTTCGGACTATGCTCGGCGGCGATGAGCTTGAACTTGTGCGCGAAAAGCTCTCAAAAGGCCGCCCTGTTGCCGTCGCTGTGCCCTCGGGCGCAAATTCAAGCGAGGATGTGAAAATAATCGGCGTCGGCAGAAGGTATTCTCCGCGCCAGCCTGCGGCGCATATAGTCGGCTATACCGACTCGGACGGAAACGGTGTCTGCGGGATAGAGAAAGCGTTCGAGAGCATATTTAAAAATAATCGTCAGACCGTCAGTGCGGTCTTTCCCGTTGACGCCTACGGGCGCGTTATATCGGGCGCCGAAATAACCGCACGAACCGACGGGAAATACGGCAAATCGGGCGTATATTTGACGCTTGACCTTGAGATTCAGCAGATAGTCGAAGACTGCATGGACGAGTGCGGAGTGGATATCGGTGCGGTTGTCGTCCTTGACCCGAAAACAGGCGCCGTAAGAGCTTGTGCGAGCCGCCCGGTATTCGATTCCAATAACCCCGCGAAGAGCCTCTCGGACAGCAATTCTCCGTTTATCAACCGCGCTCTGTGCGCATTCGCCGTGGGCTCAGTGTTCAAGCCCGCCGTTGCCGCCGCAGCGCTCGAGCAGGGGATTTCCCCGTCAATAAAATACGACTGCACGGGCGTAACGGAGATAGGCGGCGTTGAGTTCGGATGCTATGAGCATAAGGCGCACGGCGTCATAGATATGTGCGGCGCACTCGAGCGCTCGTGCAACGCCTATTTTATCCACTTGGCTCAAAAGCTTGACCGGGAAAAAATGATATCCACGCTCTCGAATTTAGGCTTCGGAAAGCCTATAGACCTGTGCGAGGGAATGAGCTCCGCATCGGGATATCTGCCGAATGCTTCCGAGCTCGATTCCAAAGCGGCCGTCGCCAATCTCGCGTTCGGTCAGGGCTCGCTCACCGCGTCGCCTCTCACGGTCTGTGCTTATATGTCGTGCATAGCAAACGGCGGAGCGTATTGTATGCCGTATCTTGTAGAAAAGGCAACAGACGGGTCACGGACCGTTTTTGAGCATGAGAACCGTGCGGGCGAGTATGTTATAAGCGGCGACACCGCATTGTTACTGTCGAAGTACCTCAGGAGCGCGGTCGAGAACGGCAACGGCAGGGGAGCAAAGCCCCAAAACACCACCGCCGCCGGCAAGACCGCAACCGCGCAGACCGGGAAATTCGAGCGTGGCGAGGAGCTTTATAACACGTGGTTTTCAGGCTGGTTTCCGGCGGAAAAGCCCCGTTATGTCATAACTGTTTTCAAGGAGCGCGGAAGCGGCGGCGCGTCCGACTGCGCTCCCGTGTTTAAAGCCGCAGCCGACAAAATAACGGCGCTCGAGGGTGAATAATCGGGCATTTTGAAGCGGCTAAAAATATTTAAAAAACTTTGAAAAAAGGCTTGACATAACAGACCGCTTTTGCTATAATAATCAGCGTTCTGAGGGAACAGAGAAACGGTTCAGAACAGACCTGCGAGAGTGGCGGAATCGGCAGACGCGCACGTTTGAGGGGCGTGTGGTAATCCCGTACGGGTTCAAGTCCCGTCTCTCGCACCATGGCGGGTTCCTTAGGGTGCCCGCCAAACTTATCGGTGATTAAGGCGTTAAGCCTCACCCTCGGAAGCTTCCGCCGTGTAAAAATCGGAAGTATAAATGCGGATATGGCGGAATTGGCAGACGCGCTAGATTCAGGTTCTAGTCGGGGCAACTCGGTGCAGGTTCAACTCCTGTTATCCGCACCATAACAATAAAAGTCTTGAAACTCAATGTTTTCAAGACTTTTACTCATTTTAAGGTGCTCTGAAATCGCCTGTTTTGCTCTCCGTAGCCAACACGTAGCCAACACACAACTAACACGTAACTAACAAAAATCAAATAAGATTTACCTCACGGAGCAGCGTCAATGAGTATAGTCCTTTTCGGTTAGATTCATTATCTGTCTGAGAATTGACTGTTTTTGTTATAAATTTCACAACGGAAAGCGGGGAATGAAATGAGACGTTCAGGCGCAAATAAAATCGATATGCTAAACGGCCCTATCTGGAGCAAGCTTCCGCTGTTTGCGCTCCCGGTTGCGGCAACGGCGATATTGGAGCAGCTTTTCAATGCTTCCGACCTTGCCGTAGTCGGAAATTTTGCGGGCGACAAGAGCACGGCGGCGGTCGCCGCTGTAGGCGCCAACGGTCCTGTTATAGGCCTTATAGTGAATTTCCTTATCGGAATCTCTCTCGGCGCGAATGTTGTTATCGCAAACGCTATGGGCAGAAACAATAAGGATTCGGTTCAGCGCGCGGTGCAGACCTCCGTTATATTCGCTCTCGTCGGCGGAACGGTAGTCGCCGTAATAGCCGAGCTGTTTGTCGGAAAGATGCTAAGCTCCCTGAATGTCCCCGAGGACGTTTTGCCGCTTGCAATCATATATTTCAGAATATACCTCATCGGACTGCCGGTGATATTGCTCTATAACTTCGAAGCGGCGATTTTCAGGAGCGTTGGTGATACAAAGGTGCCGCTTATAGCGCTCGCCGTATCCGGAGTTCTGAATGTTGTGCTCAATCTCTTCTTTGTTATAGTGCTCAAAATGACCGTCAGCGGTGTTGCGACGGCGACGGTTATCTCCAATGCGGTCAGCTCGATTATACTTTTCGTGCGCCTTGTAAAGTCGGATAAGTACATAAAAATCGAGCCCAAAAAGATGCGCTTCAGCTGGAACAGCTTCAGAGTGATAATGAAAATAGGGCTCCCGGCAGGTATTCAGAGCGCGGTGTTCTCGATTTCGAATATTGTCATCCAGTCCGCAATAAACAGCCTCGGAACGGTCGTTATAGCGGCGTCGAGCGCGGCGTTTAATATTGAGGTTATTGCATATGACGTGCTGAACTCTTTCAGCCAGGCGTGCACGACTTTTGTCGGTCAAAACTACGGCGCGGGTCAGATAAAACGCTGCAAGCGCACCCTGTGGCTGACACTGATAGAAGATACGATAGCCTCCGGCGCGGCGATAGGCATTGTGCTGCTTCTCGGCAGATTCCTGCTCGCTATATTCAACAGTGACCCGCGGGTTATCGAGATAGGCTATACGCGCCTGACGATAGTTTTCGCGGCATATACTTTCAGTATGCTATATGAGATAATGTCCGGTTATCTGCGCGGCTTCGGCGTTTCGTTGGTTCCCGCAGTGCTTACAATGGTCGGAGTCTGCGGAATAAGAATAGCGTGGATAGAATTGGTGTTCCCGAAACATCACAATTTCGAGACTATAATGACAGCATATCCCATAAGCCTCTCCGCGACGGCGCTGCTGATATTCATAGCGCTTCTCATCTACCGTCCGTCCCGCAGATTCGCAAATAAACAGCCGGCGGAATAAAAATATTCCCGCGCCGCCTGCAAAGACACAGAACGACAACGGGAATATAGCGGTTTACAGAATAAAAATAACACACTGAAAAGCCGTCGGTTTTATCCGGCGGCTTTTGAAATTACAGGGATTTTAGCAGGTCAATAACGGTTTCAAGCTCCTCGGGCTTAACTTTGTCCGGGAAAACGCCGTTCTTTACGCAGTCGGCAAAATAGCGTATCTCGTTTGCATAGGCGTTGCTTTTTGGCAGTCCTATATCTCCGGTGTCTCCGCCGTCCTGCGAAATCGGGCAGAACTTGGTGTCATCCGCCTCATATACGGTCATCTCATCGTTTTCCCAGGTCACAACCGCGCCCTCAAACTGGAAGAGGAATCGCGCGGAAAACGGATAGCATCCCGCAAACCATGCGGCTTCTGTAGAGATGCGGAAATCGCCGAAATCATATGTTGCGGCTATGTAGTCCTGCTCGGGTCGTTTTACTCTCCTTGCAGTGCATTTTTCGGGCTTTCCGAATGCATATACAATGAAGTCGAGGTCGTGTATATGCAGGTCGAACGGCACAAGACCGCTGCGCTTCTCGTCTCTCATCCAATCGTCCCAGCTCCACTTGGGTATCCCGCTGAGCCTGTGCATTGACGCGGAGAGCAGCTTGCCGTATTTGCCGCTGTCATATATGTTTTTTACGACCTCATATTCCGGCCAGAATCTCAGAACCTGCGCCACCATGAAGCAGACGTTGTTCTTCTTTGCCGTCGAATAAACTCTATGAATATCCTCGCGGTTCAGTGAAATCGGTTTTTCGCATATGATGTTGATGCCCTTTTCCATCGCCTTAACGGCAAAGTCCGCGTGCAGGAACGTAGGCAGGCAGATATCGAGAATATCTACATTCTCATTTTCGAGCATTTCGTCAAAATCGGTGTAGCGGCGTTTGTCGGGATATTTCTCCATCCTCTCGGGACGGATGTCGCATATGGCGACAAGCTCGGCGTCGTCCATGCTCTCCCACGCGGGAATGTGCGCTCCGCTTATTCCGCCTACGCCGACAAGTGCGACTTTCAGCATTTTTATTTCGCCTCCGGGTTAATATTTTTTCGGCATTGCAGCCGAATACGGTACGCCATTATAGTATCATATCTTTTTATGTTTTTACAGTAGTTTCGGACTTTTTTTCAATAATGTTGACACTGCGCGTCGCTGAATATATAATTGTTAGCGGACAAATTTATAATGAGGAGGATAAGATGTGAACTTCAGTGATTTTTTTGAAGCCCTCGGTGTTGCGGCATTCGGGACAAAGACGGGCGAGCCGATAAACTGCGGCGCGGGACTTGAGCTTGAGGACAGCGTCAGCGGCGGCGCGGACGACTCGTATATGGTCGTTTTGGACAGCGTTACGCCGAAAATGTTTCGCGATTTTCTCTCGGCGCTCGCAGACACGGGTCGAAAGGAGACGTTTCACCGCGAAATAAACGGCAATATCTTTTCGGAGTTTGCCGAAGAAAACAGAATCATATACACCTATTTTACCCGCGAAGCGGAGCAGGCGAGGGTGATAATCGATAACGCAAGCTGTCCGCTTTCCGAGATGAACGACAACGAGCCGGATGTGCGCGGAGATACGGCACTCATGCAGTTTTCGCTAAAATACGGCTCAATGGTTCGCTATCACAGCTGCGACTGCGGAATGCTCTATGTGCTGAGACTGCGCGACAATTCGGTTATAATAATCGACGGCGGCGAAATAGAGCAGGCGACAGAGGAGGCCTGCGACGAGTTTATGCGCCGCCTTGAGAATCTGACAAATACCGAAAAGGGCGGGAAAATCCGCGTTGCCGCATGGATCTGCACCCATAACCACGATGACCATATGGATGTATTTGCGAAGCTGCTCAAGCGCGAGAAGGACGTTCTCTGCGTCGAGAGGGTTATGTTCAACTTCCCGTCAAGAACGCTTTTGGATTATAGCAGCGGCTGTACGGACAGGCTCCGCGAGAGACTCAAGAAATATGCGCCTAACGCAAAATATCTGAAGCTGCACACGGGGCAGACGGTACATTTTCCGGACTCGTATCTTGAGGTGCTTACAACGCACGAGGATATACTCCCGCTGTCTATCCGGGCAAGGGACGGCGGCGCATATCGCGGCATGAACGAGACCACAACCGTGTTTCAGATAATATTCGACGATGCGTCCGTGATTTTTCTCGGCGATGCGGAGGAATCCAACGGCGAGGCGCTTATAGCACTCTACGGAAAGAATCTGCTCTCTTGCAAGTATCTGCAGGGCGCGCACCATCTGATAAACGATGACAGAAGCATCTATGCCAACATCCGAGCCGAGAAGCTCTTGGCGCCACAGGGCAGATTTACCGTAATGACCAGGTTCTGCGATAATATACGGTATCTGACCTCGCTTTTCGGGGCGGAAAATATATATTTTGCGGGCGACTGCACATATGTATTCACAATTAAGGACGGCAACGAATCGATTTCGTATTTCGAATCGAAGGGCTATGTCTACGACGGCAGCGGATATTAAAGAAAAGGGTCTGTTCGGATGTGACAGACCCTTTTAACATTTTCTGTTCTTTTGATTGTTTTTTCGGCTGCTTTATGCTATTATGAGTTGATGAAATTTTTCCGCAAAGGAGAAGATGAAATGGCAGATTTTGTCAGAAGAAGTGAGCTTTGGACTTATGATGTGTTCCCGAAGGTTATAAAGGCCGGCAAGGAAAGCACTGTTCATATTCGACCGTTCGGCGGCAGAAACTTTTTTCCGGCGGGCAGTGTGCGCGAGGCTGTGGTGACATGGCTCAACGGGGGAGATATAGAGGACGCCCCGGCTTCCGCATTCAGAAAAGAAATTGACGTTACCGCAAACTCGGAGAACGGCTTTGATATTAAAATGCTTTTCCCTTATGAGGGCGAGTACCGCATCCGCGTTGAGGGCGAGACTTCCGACGGGGACAAGAAGCGCTTTACGTTCTGCGTTTATGCCGTCTCCGACGACCTTGTCGGAGTTTATCCGTTTATGGGCGACCTGCATATGCACACGAATTTTTCCGACGGAGCGCATGACCCCGAGAATGTTGCCGCAACCTATCGCTCCCGCGGCTATGATTTTCTTGCCATAACCGACCACCACCGCTATTATCCGTCGCTCAGAGCTATAGAGGCTTTTAAAAATATCCCGACAGAGTTCAATCTTGTGCCCGGCGAGGAGGTGCATCTCCCGTCGATAAACGGCTTTAAGGTCGATCCGCATACGATTAATTTCGGCGGCGAATACAGCATTAACGCGCTTGTCGAGGATGTAGCGGTAGAGGAAGTAGGCAAGGACAAAAAGGTTCGTGCGATAAGGGACGACTGCCCCGATGTCATGACCCGCAAGGAGTTTGCCGCCAAGATGACCGCGCTCGCCAAGGAGATAAAGGTACCCGACAATGTCGACGCTATGACGGCGGCGGTGCTCAAGTGGATTTACGACGAGATAAGAAAGGCCGGGGGACTCGGGATATTCCCGCATCCGACTTGGATAACAGGCGAGGCATTTCATGTGTCCGACGCCCTCAACGACTGGCTCGTTGAAAATAAGATTTTCGACGCTTTTGAAGTCCTCGGCGGCGAGGTCTATTTCGAGCAGAACGGCTATCAGACCGTGAGATATTATGAGGACAGAGCCCGCGGATACAGATATCCCGTTGTCGGCAGCACCGACAGTCACTCCTGCACTCCCGAAAACAGAGGTGCATATGTCTGCTCAACAATAGTATTCTCGCCCGAGAACGAGAGAAAAGCACTTATTGAGTCGATAAAGAGCTTCAGGAGCGTTGCCGTTGACACGATAAGCAAGGAATTCAGACTTGTCGGCGAGATGAGATATGTCCGCTACGGATGCTTCCTGCTCAAGAATTATTTTCCCATCCATGACGATGCCTGCTTTGAAGAGGGCAGACTCATGAAACAGGCGATATACGGAACCGAGGACGAAAAGCAAGCTGCGGTAAATACCCTGAGCGTAATGAACGGCAGAATGAAAAAGATGCTCGAAAAATACTTTGCATTTTAATTTATGATATAACAAAACCGACCCTTCGCAAAAAACGGAGGGTCGGTTCTCTATATTTATCTTACTTATTCAGCTCGTCAAACATATCCTTTATCATCTTTTTGACCTGCGGGATAACGTCATCAACGGCAACCTTCTCGTTGATGCTCTTTGTGCGGGTCATGACCTCGCAGCAGCCCTCGGCAAGGTTTCTCGGGCTGACAACGACTCTGACGGGGCAGCCGAGCAGGTCTGCGTCAGAGAACATAACGCCGGGACGCACGTTTCTGTCGTCGTAAATAACCTCGATTCCGTCCTTCTGCATCTCGTCATAGAGCTTGTCGGCAAGAGCCTTTGCGTCTGCGTCGTCAGATCTCAGGCAGCACAGATGAACCTGCCACGGAGCTATCGTTATCGGCCAAATGGGACCGTAATTATCGTGGCGAACCTCGCACACGGAGGCCGCAAGTCTGCCTACGCCGATACCGTAGCAGCCCATTATCGGATACTGCTCGTTGCCGTCCTTGTCGAGATAGGTCATATGCATAGACTTAGTGTACTTTGTGCCGAGCTGGAAGATATTGCCGACCTCGATGCCGCGCGATATATTTATCGTGTGCTTGCCGCACTGCGGGCAGATTCCGCCGTCAACTATCTTTGCAAGGTCGTTATACTCGACCTCGCCCACATCGCGCGGGATGTTGAGACCGGTATAGTGGTGGTCGTCCTCGTTAGCGCCGCAAGCGAGGTTGGTGGCGTCCTTGAGCGAATTGTCGAAGAGAACCGTTACGTTCTCGGGCAGACCGACGGGGCCTATGAAGCCGGCATGAATTCCGCTCTCATCGGTGATAACTGCGGGATGAACCGCCTCACCTAAGAGGTTGGTGAGCTTCGTCTCGTTTATGTCGAGGTCGCCGCGGACAAAGATAACAACATATTCGTCTGTCGCGTTCTTCTGATACACGACCGCCTTGCAGGATTTCTCAAGCGGGGTATGCAGGAATTCGCAGACCTCTTCGATGGTGTGTATATCGGGCGTGTATTCTTTCCTGAGCTCGTTGAGAGTATCGTCTGTCGCATTTTCCACAATGCTCTGCGCCGCCTCCATGTTTGCGCGGTAGTCGCACTCGGAGCAGACGGCTATAGAATCCTCGCCCACGGGAGTCAGGAGCATATACTCGTGGGATATGCTGCCGCCCATCATACCGGAATCGGACTTGACGGTTATTACCTCGGGAATGCCCGCACGCGCAAAAATGCGGTTATAAGCGTCATAGCATTCCTGATAGTAGCTCTCGAGATCCTCCTGCGAGGTATGGAAGGAATAGGCGTCCTTCATGGTGAACTCACGAACGCGGATGAGACCGCCGCGCGGGCGACCCTCGTCGCGGAACTTGGTCTGAATCTGATATATCATAAAGGGATACTTAGTGTAGCTGTTGGCGTAGTCGCGTACAAGCTGAACCGCGGCCTCCTCGTGGGTCATGCCGAGCACCATGCGCGCGTTGTTGCGGTCGGTGAAGCGAAGAAGCTCGCTGCCGACGCTCTCGTATCTGCCCGACTCATCCCAGAGCGAAGCGGGGAGAGCTACCGGGAACAGAACCTCCTGACCGCCGATATTGTCCATTTCCTCGCGGATAATATTCTCGATTTTCTTCGTTATGCGGCGCAGGGGAAGGAACTGAGAATAGATGCCGTTGGCCACGTTCTTCATATAGCCGCCGCGCAGCATCAGCGCGTGGCTGTCAATAACGCAGTCGGAGGGCTTCTCCTTGAATCTTTCGCCGACAAGCTTGTCAAGTTTCATCTTTTTTCATCCTTTCAAAAAAATAAGCCCCGGGCTAAAAAGCCTGGGACAAACCATAAAGTCTGCGGTACCACCCAAGTTCGGACAAAAAGTCCGCTCTCAAAGCGACGAAAGCCGTCTTTCCGATAACGCCGGAATGCGTCAGCGCATTTGACGCTGCGGCTCCGAGGCGGGTTCGGAGATTCTGCCACTGAGACTTGCACCGACCGTCTCATCTCTCTGCCGGCATAAAAACCTAATTTTCCTCTTCATAGCCTTTAACAGTCAATAATTCTACTATGTCGCAGTTTAAAAGTCAATGCCTGCCGCGGTATTTTTTCAAAATTTCACGGTAAAATACATTTTAAATATTGATTTAATATAGGCACTATATTATAATTAACTAAAAAATATAACTAACGAAAGGGAATTTATATTATGGCTGCACAAAACAAGACGAGGCCGTTCGGTATGCGGGATTATTTCGGCTATGCGATGGGCGATTTCGGCTGCAACATGAGCTTTGCGCTGATAACAAACTATCTCATGCTGTTCTATACCCAGTATGTCGGGCTGGAGCTCAAAGATTGGGCTTGGATAATCATAGTCGGAAAAGTATGGGACGCTATAAACGACCCGCTGATAGGCGGCATGGTGGACAATGTCAGCATAGGCAAGGGCAGCAAGTTCATGCCGTGGATAACCATAGGCGGAAGCTCTCTGATAATCTTCACTACGCTTTCGTTTATGCCGATAGCATCCATGAGCTATATCTTCAAGGTCATTTATTGCCTTGCCATCTACTGCATTTGGTCGGTTGCCTACACAACGGCAAACGTGCCCTACGGCGCGCTCCATTCGTGCATAACAAACGACCCCTCAAAGCGCACGAATCTCTCAACCTTCAGATCGATAGGTGCGGGACTCGCGCAGGTGCTTACAATGCTTCTGCCGCTTATAGTCTATGACAAGGATCACAATCTTATCGGCTCGAGAATGGTCTATGTCGCACTTGTATGTTCGGCGATAGGCTTTGTCGGCTTTATGCTTGTGCGCCTGCTTGTGACCGAGCGTGTTGCCGCCGAAGCGCATGACAAGACCGATAAGATGAGCTATCTCAAGGCCATAAAGGGCTTCTTTACAAACAGACCTCTGCTTGCTATAACCGCCGTTTCGTTTGCTCAGGTCATCTGCTTTATGTCCATGAGCACTGTCAATGTCATAATATTCCAGTCTTATTTTCACAACACGAAGATACTCGCGGCTGCAAATATAGTACCCTATCTGCCGCTCGTTGTTCTTATGCCCTTTATAGGCAAAATAACGAAGAAAATCGGCAAGAAGAAGCTTGTGGTCATAGCCTCATCGATAAGCCTTGTGGCGGGTATAATCTCGTGCTTTATCCCCATGGATCCCACGGCGACAAGCTCGTTGATAATCTATATGGGCGTGCTCATGCTGCTCTATACGAGTAACGCAGTGTTCACTATAATCCTTTGGGCAATGGTCGTTGACTGTATCGACTATCAGTATGAAAAGACGGGCAGCCGTGACGAGGGCTCGCTCTATGCGCTGTTTTCGTTCTTCCGCAAGCTTGCCCAGGGTCTCGGCTCGGCACTCTCGGCGGGACTGCTCGCGGTGTGCGGATATGTTGAGTCCCTCGGCGCGAATCAGACGGCTCAGACCGCTTTGAACATCAAAAATATGTATCTCATAGTTATGACCGTCGGCGTAGCGTTGACCGTTGTTGTCACGCAATTTGTCTATAATATCAATAAAGACAGGGGAACGGTTGCCCCCATAGACATAGAACCCGACCCCGCGCCGGAAAATTTTGAATAAATAGAGCCTTCGCTATTGATTTTCAATTCCGCTTTTGATATCATTTATAATTATGAGTCATAAGCAAAGGAGACATACAAATGGATAGACTTGAAATTTCAAAGCTGTTCAGCTCATATGAGGAGCTCGGCGGCAAGGAGATAACGGTCTGCGGATGGATTAAGACCCTCCGTGACTCAAAGGCGATAGGCTTTATGGAGATTAACGACGGCAGTTCGTTCAAGAGCCTGCAGGTTGTTTTCGAGAGCGCAAAGGTAGAAAACTACAAGGATATAGTCAAGCTGAATGTCGGCGCGGCAGTCAGAGTTACGGGTACCTTTATTCTGACTCCCCAGGCGAATCAGCCGTTTGAGCTCAATGCTTCTTCAATCGAGGTCGAGGGTCAGTCAACTCCCGATTATCCTCTCCAGAAAAAGCGACATACGCTCGAATATATGAGAACGATAGCGCATCTGCGCCCGAGAGCGAATATTTATTCCGCGGCCTTCCGCATTCGCTCGACCGCCGCTTACGCTATTCATAAGTTCTTCAATGAGCGAGGCTTTATCTATGCTCACACACCGCTCATCTCCTGCAGCGACTGCGAGGGCGCGGGTGAGATGTTCAAGGTAACGACTCTTGATATTGCAAACTCGCCCAAGAACGAGGACGGAACCGTCGATTTCAAGCAGGATTTCTTCGAGAAGCCCGCTTATCTGACCGTTTCCGGCCAGCTTGAGGGCGAGGCGATGGCTCTTGCTTTCGGTAAGATATATACCTTCGGCCCCACCTTCAGAGCCGAGAAGTCCTACACTCAGCGTCACGCTGCGGAATTCTGGATGATTGAACCCGAGATAGCCTTTGCCGACCTTAATGACGACATGGAGCTTGCGGAGGCCATGATAAAGTATGTCATCTCCTATGTTATGGAGAACTGTAAGTCGGAGCTTGAGTTCCTCAACAAGTTTGTTGATAAGGGACTGCTCGAGAGGCTTAATTCCGTTGTCAGCTCGGATTTCGCGCGCGTCACCTATACCGATGCCGTCAAGGAGCTTGAGAAATACAACGACGAGTTTGACTACAAAGTTTATTGGGGCTGCGACCTTCAGACGGAGCACGAGCGCTGCCTGACCGAGCGCATCTTTAAGCGCCCTGTATTTGTCACCGACTATCCCAAGGAGATTAAGGCCTTCTATATGCGCCTTAACGATGACGGAAAGACCGTTGCCGCAGTTGACCTGCTCGTTATGGGCATAGGCGAGATAATCGGCGGCAGCCAGCGTGAGGAGAGACTCGATGTGCTTACAGAGCGCATTGAAGAACTCGGACTCGACCCCAAGGATTATTGGTGGTATCTTGACCTTCGCCGTTACGGCGGCGTTAAGCACAGCGGCTTCGGCCTCGGCTTTGAGAGACTGGTTATGTATCTCACCGGTATCTCCAATATCCGCGACGTGCTTCCGTTCCCGAGAACAACAGGTTCTGCGGATTTCTAAAAATGACAGAGCACCCGTACTTTTTATGTGCGGGTGCTTTTTTCGAGAAAAAATCTCCCTTGCCGAATCGGCAGGGGAGAACTCTTTTTTATTCGATTGTCTCTATTTTTATAAGATTTGTGTTGCCGGATTTTCCGTTTATCGCGCCGCAGGTCATTACGATATTGTCGCCCGGCTCGAGATTGAGCGCGTCCTTTGCGACCTTCTGCGCATGATAGAAAAGAACGTCGGTCGAATTGAATTTCTCGCTGAGCACGGGCATAACGCCCCAGGAGAGCGCGAGCTTGTACCACACAGCCCTGTTCGTCGCCATACCGATTATGTCCGTCGGCGCTCTGAAACGCGATACCATGCGAACCGTCATGCCGGAGATAGATGCTACAACAATAGCTTTTGCGTCTATGTCAATAGCCATTCCGCAGGTTGCGTGGGAAATAGCGTCGACGCGGTTCTTTATCTTGAAATCGTTGTTGCGGAAACGCTTTGCATAGTGTATGTGCTTCTCGGTCTCCTCAACTATCTCGGCCATCGTGCGAACGGTCTCGACGGGGTATTTGCCCGCAGCCGATTCACCCGAGAGCATAACCGCGCTCGTGCCGTCATAGACCGCATTGGCGACATCCGAGATCTCAGCCCTGGTCGGGCGCGGATTGGTTATCATAGATTCGAGCATCTCCGTTGCAGTGATAACGCGCTTGCCGAGCAGACGGCATTTAGTGATTATATATTTTTGAAGTGCAGGGAGCTCGGTGAAGGGGACTTCAACGCCGAGATCGCCGCGGCCTATCATTATTCCGTCGCACTCTTCGCAGATTTCCTCTATGTTATCTATGCCGGTGCGGTTCTCTATTTTGGCGATTATGTCTATGCCGTCGCCGCCGTTCTCGCGGAGAAATGCCTTGAGGTCAACGAGATCCTGTCTGCGCGAAACAAAAGACGCCGCGATATAGTCGACGTTATTCTGAATACCGAACAGCAGATCCTCCTTGTCCTGCTCGCTGAGGTATACCTGATTGAGCACCTTGTTGGGAAAGCTCATACTCTTTCTGTTTGAAAGCTCGCCGCCGGTGATGACCCTGCACCTTACATCTGTGTCGGTTTTACCGATGACTTCGAAAATTACAAGCCCGTTGTTTACCAAAATGCGGTCGCCTATAGAGATATCGTTTACGAGTCCCGCATAGGTCACGCTGACGCGGCTTTGATTGCCCACAATATCCTCGGTGGTGAACGAAAATTCGTCGCCGTCTTGAAGAAATATCTTTCCATGTTCAAAGGTTTTGATTCTGTACTCGGGACCCTTTGTGTCGAGCATTATCGCAATCGGGAGATTGAGTTCTTCGCGCACTTTCTTTATCATATTGAGCTTTTTGAGATGCTCCGGATGAGTGCCGTGGGAGAAGTTGAGCCTCGCAACGTTGAGACCCGCCTTGCACATTTCGGTGAATATTTTCGGGTCGCTGCTGGCAGGACCTATTGTGCATACTATCTTTGTCTTTCTCATTATATCCCTTCATTCCCTTTATATAATCATATTTATTATATTATATCTTGTCTCCGGGTGCAATACAGCAAAGTAAAAAAACAGGCAACTTTTGAAACATACATTATATTGATTTCACTCAAAAACCCGTATATTCCGAGTGCCGAGAAATTGCAGATAAAAAGTTCGGGATTTTTAAAAAAAGACTTGATTTTTTAAGCGCAGTCATATATAATAGACGAGCATTTGATTGCAGACACGGAGAGTTGTCCGAGCTGGTCGAAGGAGCACGATTGGAAATCGTGTAAACGTCAAAAGCGTTTCGAGGGTTCGAATCCCTTGCTCTCCGCCATAAGTCCACCGTAATTTTGATAGAATTGCGGTGGACTTTTTATGTTCCATATGTTATATTGAGTTTGAAGAATAGGGGTTTTCGATCTAAAAATTCAAAAGGTGATAATATGTATTTTCACGCATCACAAATAGGAAAAATCAAGACTTTAGAACCAAGGATTTCAAATCACAATATCCCGCTTATTTATTTTTCGGATAAAAGAGAAAATGTGCTCGTGTATTTAAGTAATGCTGTGGAAAAGGTATGCAAAGAAGGCCGTTTTACATTCGATGGCTTGTGGTATAAATGGGGTTCATACGGATTTGAAAAAGACGGAAGATTAAGATTTGAGGAATACTATCCGAATGCTTTGGAAGATACATACAAGGGGATAGAAGGATATATTTATTCGTGCAGCAAAATCGACCCATATCAAAAATTGGATATTAAAATTCCCAATACCTTTATAACAGCTCAAAAAACAACAGTAGATAATTGTGAATTTATTCCTGATGCATATAATGAAATGATAAACGCTGAAGCGAATGGCTTGATTACCATATTACGATATAACGAATTTATCAGCAATATAAAAAGAAGAGAATGGTTGAAAAAAACCATAATTGATGAATACCGGAACAATAGCGCGCATCCGGATTATCGTTTTTTTTTCGAGTCGAGATTTTCTGCCATAATAAATCACGACAGTGACTTTTGATTCAATAAAGTCATTTTTTGAAAAAGGTTGGACGGTTATCAAAACAATGCCTTCCTTTAACCGAAAACGACCACCCTATAAATGGTTTCTATCAAAATTACGGCTTTTTGATGTTATATGATGTTATATTTAGTTTGAAAAAATGCATTAGAAGAGGAGGCAAATAATGGCGCGAGCAAGGTATCAGGTCTTGGTCATTCCATATTGCATACAGGACGGCAACGTGCAATTCTGCTTGTTTCGAAGAAGCGATATGGGGATTTGGCAATTCATAGCAGGCGGAGGAGAAGAGGATGATATTTCAATCATTGAGTCGGCAAAAAGAGAAGCCTTTGAAGAAGCCGGGATTTCTAAGACATGTAATTTTTTCAAGCTCGACACCTGCTGCAGCATACCGGCCAACTGCTTTAAGAATGCAGAAGCAATATGGGGTAAAGAGTGTTTCGTCATTCCGGAGTACGCATTTGCAGTGAGGGTAGAAAGCGCATTTTTGCAGCTATCTCATGAGCATACAGAATATAATTGGCTGACTTATGCAGAAGCGCACACGCGACTTCAATACGACAGCAACAAGACCGCTCTCTGGGAATTGAATCGGCGCATTGCGCTTGAAATGTTGAAATAGATAACTTCCGGTTTTGCCGCAATTTTTCAGGTGAAAATACCGTTTTAAGATGGCACTGTACCCACTTAAATCGAGAATTGCATCTCCCTCTAAACCGTAGTTGCACCCCCCTTGCACGATTTCTATCAAAATTACGGTGGATTTTTTCTATGCCCAAAAACCGCTTAAAATAAGGCTTTCTGACTGTTTTAGCATATAACACAACCCCCCGTCACAGAGCGTTTCTGCGGCGGGGGATTGTGTGTTTTATAGCAATTATAACTGATGATGTCGTAATTTATGTTTTTCTTCCTTTCCGCCGTAAATGAATACGGCCGGATTATATTTAACGCAGAATTATATTCAATAATATGTTACATAATAACAATAGCATTTTTTTCAAGTTATGAAATAAAAAGAAAAAATCCCCATTCCGCAGAACGGGGATTTCAACCTGAATTGTTAAACAGATTATGTAAGCAACGGGAAGATATCTCTTATTGCCCATGTTGCGAAAAAGCCGAACACAATAGCGAGCATAAAGCCGTCGAACAACCTGCTTTTTACTCTGTCGCCGATCAGGAAATATATTCCCATAAACGGAAACGACCAAAACATCGGATGAAAATGAAACGCACTTGTAAAATCAAGATGTAACGCACACAAAATCGACCGTGTAAAACCGCAACCGGGGCATTGTATACCGAAAAAATGCCTCCATATGCATCCGATACCGGTAACAGATGAAATCAAATAACCGATACCGAGCAAAACAATGAAAAATAATTTCGGCAAAAGCTCTTTGAACCGTAGCTTCACTTAGAACAGCTTCTCGGGGTCAACAACATAGCTGCCTGTAAGAATCTTAACAAAATCAATGATAGCAAGAATGTAACCGATACCGAAGCAAAGGCTTGCCACAATTTTAACAATACCTTTTTTGTTTTCGCCCATCATGAAGTTGTGAATACCCAAACCGCCCAACAAGAAGCAGATAATTGCCATTGTGGTCTTGTCTTTGCCGTTGAGATATTCGCCGGATACGGCGCCGTTCTGCTGACCGTTTGCAGGGGGAGGAGTTACGGGAGGCGTCTCGGGATTGTTTACAGGAGCGCCGCACTTCTCGCAAACGTTAGCGCCGGGCATGAGCTCTCCTCCGCAGTTTTGGCAGAATCTTCCGCCGCCGCCTGCCTTAACGCCGCAGTTTGCACAAAATTCCTGGTTGTCGTTGAGCATAGTTCCGCAGTTTTTGCAATACATAAAAATTACCTCTCCAAAATAGATTATGACATATTGGTATGCTATGCCAATGCCATTATAACATGAGATTTTGACTATGGCAATACTATATTTGTTTATTTTTCATAAATTCTACGCGATTGCGGCAGGTTTTTGGCGAATTTTCAAATTTTCTGCCAACAGCTGCGATAAAAAACACCTCAACTATGATAAATTCACGGCGCGTGTTTGTGTATTGTCTTGTCAAAAGTTTTTTCTGATGATATAATAAATTTGATGAATTATGATATTGAGGAGGTTGTATTTATGTATTTTGACAAGTTTTTGGATTTGTTAAAGCTCGCTTTCCGTCAGAAAGCCGCCGTGTATGATGCCGTTGAATTTTTCAAAAATTTCTTTTCAAACGGATTCTCTATAAAAAAGATTTTTGTCGGATTCATGGTCGTTATCGAACTGCTCGGCTGCCTTGCGTTTGATACACCGCGCACGCCGAGGGGACAAGAGTTGAATCTTGACGGCTACAGCCTTGTTTTCTTTGATGACTTTGACGGCGACACTCTTAACACCGATGTTTGGAAACACAGAGGTGTCGGTGCCCGTCGCTGCGGCTTCAATGCGGAGAGCCAGGCGGAGGTCAGAGACGGAAATTTATATCTCACCGCCGAATATCTCGAGGACGGCAAGTTCGGTGTCGGCTGGTATTCGGGCATGATCAGCCTAAAGCAGCACTATCTGCGCGGATATTTTGAGATCCGCTGCAAATGCAACAAAGATAAGGGCTTTTGGAGCGCATTCTGGATTCAGTCGCCCAACAATCCCTATGACCACAACATCTCTCAGGGCGGAATCTACGGCGCTGAAATTGATATCTTTGAAGCCATGAGCGCCGATGCAAAGCTTCCCTCAAGCCGCAATTCCGTTACACAGACAATTCACTGCAACGGGTGGGATGACGATGTTGAGAATATCGACTCCCGCACACTCGGTAAATTTAAGGTAGGCAATGATATTTACAACGAATACAACACCTACGGTCTTGAATGGACGGAGGATGAATATATCTTCTATATAAACGGTGTTGAAAGCGCTCGCAGCTCATTCGGAAACGGTGTTTCGACAATTCCCGAAGAAGTAATAGTTTCGCTCGAGCTTCCCGGCAGCGCGGATTTTGAAAAGGATTATTCTACGCAGATGGTTATTGACTATGTTAAAATTTATCAGAAATGATATATTGTCATTCCGTAACACCGTCTTGTTATATTGAAAATCAGAGCGGGGGAAGGTTGCGCTTGCCGTCGCTGCCGATTCTTTCCGACAGTTGTAAACATGACGATTTTCGGCTTTTTAACAGAGCCCGCCGTAATTTTTCAGATTGCGGTGGGTTTTCCATAATTTAGTGATATAATTTGGTTCTAAAAGTTCGGTGTAAAGTTTTGTTGCATAAATGTAAAGTCAAAGCGGTAGCGACTAAAGGCATTTCTTGCTACAATGAAATCACCAAACAGAAGGAGGATTCCATTATGAATCTATCGGAAAAGATCGTCGTACTGAGAAAGTCCAACGGAATGTCCCAGGAGGAATTGGCTGAAAAGCTGTATGTTTCCAGACAAGCCGTTTCACGCTGGGAAATGGGGACGGCCGTACCCGACTCGACGAATATTCTTCAACTCGGCAAGCTTTTTCATGTTACGACCGACTACCTGTTAAACGACGAATACGAGAGCGATGACGACCTGCCGCAGATTAAAGATGTTAAAACCGACGGTATTCGCCAAGTCGTGATTTTATTGATTACGCTTGAAGTCATATCTTTGATAATTCAATTCGCAACCGTTATCATTCTGCAAAAGGTTTTCTTCGGTGTATTGAGCTTTCTTCTTTTTGTTGCCGCAGTAGGTGGCTTTGAATATGTGTATCATAAAAAAGTGGATACACAAAATGAAGAAATGAAGCGGATTCGCATACGCTTTTACACAGTTTCCGTGTGGCTCGGAGCTTACTTTCCCATTAGACTTTTAGTGCAGGGGATGATGTGGCTCTATCCGCGCACGTACAATTCACTCGTATTGGAGACTGTCATTGCTCTCATCTATTTGATTACGACTGCGATTATCACATTTATAATCAAAAAACGCTGTCTGCCGAAGAATTGATTTTTAATTAATCTAATAAAAATAACCGCTGACCCGCGCCGTGAACGCACAAAGTCAGCGGTATTTTTTATCTAAAGAAAACGACAAAATAAAACCGTAATAAACGCCCCGCCGCGGAGCAATGCCGAGGCGGGGGAGAGCGGTATCTTTTTACTTTGTGTTTAACAAATCCTTGTACTGATATGCTCTTACATAATCGACAATAAACTGCGCCTCATCCGCATTTTTGTCTCTGCTTAAGGGAACTCCGTTCTCGCCGTACATTTCAACGGAGAGAATAAGAAAAAGCGGATTTTGGCAAACACCGCCGAAATCACTGCGTCCATACTCCATGCCGTTCAGATAGAAAATATATTCCTTCTCATTCCATTCGACGCCGTATGTGTTGAACTCCTCATAGGGATTTCCCTTGACATAGGTTCTCGAGACCTGTTTGGCCTTATGTGCCTCGCCGTAGCCGTCATAGTGGAGATTGCAGTAAACGACATTGTTGAACGGTATACGTCCGTAATACGGGCTTTCCATTACATCGACCTCGGTGCCGTCCTGACCGGAGCCGTCGACATTGAACACATCCTCGTTCATCATCCAAAATGCGCTCCAGATGTCCGCGCCCTTGGGAAGAATGCAGCGAACCTCAAAATAGCCGAATTTCTGCCGGAAGCCCGTCTCGCGTGAGGACGTGTCGAGCCCAGCCGTGTACCACCCGGCGCCCGTTCCGCCCATGCCCTCATCGAGATATTTCAAGGGGATAACAAGATTGCCGCTTTCTGTGCAGGCCATGTAATTGTTCCAGTAAGAGCCGCGGCGGACGGATGAGGTTTTGCCGTATGTGTAATGACCGACCCAAAGACTGCGGTCGAGTTCACCGTCGAATTCCTCTTCAAACGTCATTTCGAATTTCGACATATCGACGGTTTTGTACGGATTCGGGAAAGTAGGATTTTTCACTCCCAAAGCGAGGATGGAGAAAATATACAGGAGCAACGAAAAAATCTTCACAAAAACATTTCGCATTATAATTTTACCTCTCTTTCTTGTTTTTTATTTGAAGGTTTTTACCTCATCCGAACCTATAAAAGCTCAAAAGCTCTCTTGAAAACCTGACTGTTTTGCTTCCGTATAGAATCTTTTTTATATATGCGAAATTATTCCAGTTTAAGTGTAGCAAAAAGCTTTCGGTTTTTCAAGCTTTTCAGTTACTATATCGCTTGAGGGCACCGGATACGGAGCGTCGGTGCTATGCTTTGGCAAACAAGGTCTACTCTTGTGTTATAATCCATATTAAAATATTGCACTATGCCGACCGCTATGTCAAGAGTCTGCTGCATAATATCACACAAGAAATATACACTTGCTGTTTTATATATTTAATACAAAAATATATTTACACATCGCCATTATATATGATACTATATACTAAAAACGGAGGTGCTGATTTTGCCTACAATCAACAGAAGAGTTCTTTCCAATTTAATTGAGCTGATTAAGCCTTATATAAGCGAAAGCGTTGTCAGCCTTGACAACTGGAGAATAAGGCGCGGAAAATACGACGGCGAGGGCAAGTTCACCGTATATCCCGGCGAGGAGGATTTCAAAGTCGGTTCCGGATGGCACGGGGGATATGATGATGCCGCGTGGTTTTCGTGCGAATGCGATGTTCCCGTATGCTCACAGGGCGAGAAGCTCTATTTCAACATGAATTTCGGCGGCGAGACAATTATCAGATTTGACGGCGAAATAATAGGCAGCGTTAGCTCAAAGCTTCATAACGGCTGGGTCTGCAGGGAGAATATTCCGCTGCCCGAGAAGTATGAGGGCAAGCATATAAAGATAGAGGCCGAGAGCGGAATATGCTGCGGCGGGTTCTGCGACGACGCTATGGCAGGCGCCAAGGAAACGTATTATGACGCGGTTTCCTCCGGAATTTTACGTGTTAATAAGCTGTGCGAGGATTATTACTATAAAGTGAGAACGCTTTTCGACAGCGTAGAGTTGATTTATGATAAGGTCATCGCCGAGAGAATTTACAGAGCTGTCGACGAGAGCGTCCATGTGTTAAGATTTGATTTCACCCGCGAGGATTTTTTAGACAGCGTCAAGCCCGCGTTTGATGTTTTAAATAAGCATCTCGGCGAGCTGCCCGATTATCATCCAGGAAAGGTTATAATGTGCGGCCATTCGCATATAGACGTTGCGTGGCTTTGGACCGTAAAGGAGAGCGAGCGAAAGGCGGTAAGGACATTTGCGAACACTCTCGAGCTCATGGACGAATATCCGGAGTATAAATTTGCTCAGAGCCAGGCCGTGCTTTACGATATGGTCAAAAAATACGCGCCCGATATTTTCAGCCGTATCAAAGAAAAAGTAAAGTCCGGACAGTGGGAGGTAATGGGCAACGCATGGGTCGAGGCCGATACGAATATAGCCTCGGGCGAGAGTCTTATAAGGCAGCTCCTTTACGGCAGAGAGTTTTTTCTCAGAGAATTCGGAATTGACTCCGACACCTATTGGCTTCCCGACTGCTTCGGCTTTACCTGGGCGCTTCCTCAGATTATAAAAAAATCCGGGATGAAAAATTTCATAACCGCGAAGCTCTGCGCAAACGATACCAATGCGTTCCTGCATTCAATGTTCAAATGGCGCTCCCATTCCGGCGACGACGTGACCGCATATTTTACGAGAGTATCGTATCAGGGCGAATATGACGTAGGCCGTGTTTTTGAATGCAGAAACGGCAACAGACAGTCGTCTATAGCGGACATTTCGTTCGGGATGTTCGGATACGGAGACGGCGGATCGGGTTCTACTACCGATATGCTCGAACGCGCAGAGGCATTAAAAAATATCCCCGGCGTTCCCGAAACCGTAAATTCCTCCGCACACGAATTCTTCGATGAAATCGGCAAAAAAGCCGACGAATTCCCGGTCTACGACGGCGAGCTCTATTTTGAAAATCACAGAGGAACATTTACAAGTCAGGCGTTCGTCAAGAAAAACAACAGGCGCGGTGAGTTTGCACTCAGAAACGCGGAGATATTGTCATCCGCCGCCGAGCTCATGGGAAAAAGCGATTATGACGGCGCAGAGCTTGAAAGGCTGTGGAAAATACTGCTTGTAAATCAGTTCCACGATATTCTTCCCGGCTCGAGCATCCACGAGGTATATGAGAATGCGAGAGAGGACTACGCTGAGCTAAACAGAGGACTTGAAAAGCTTATAAACGAGAAGTTGAACGTCCTGTTCTCCGAGCGTGACCCGGAAGCGTTTACGGTTGTAAACTATCTGAATGTACCGTATACGGGTGAAGTCAAGATAAAGCTTCCCGAGGGATATAACGGCGTTGAATATGCGGACGAACAGATTCCGTGCGCCAAGCTGTCGGATAAAACGGGCTATTATATTTCGTTTGTTGCCGAAAAAATTCCGTCGCTCTCGGGACGCACATACCGCTTCTCAAAGAGCGAGCACCCGACACAACCGTGTGTCAAGGCAGAAAAAAATCTGCTTGAAAATAATATTTTAAGGGTCGAATTTGACAATAACGGCGAGATAACATCCGTATTTGACAAGGAAAACGACAGAGAGGTGCTTGCTGCTGTCGGCAATACACTGTGTATCTATCAGGATAAGCCCATACACGAGAGCGCATGGAATCTCGAATTCGATTATCGGATGACTCCGTATCCGCTTAAAACGGCCGAGAGCGTAGAAGTCGTCAGAAGCGACAGCGTCGCGGGCGAGCTTAAAATCCTAAGAAAGTTTAACAAATCGACCGTTACACAGTATATTTCATTAAAAAAAGATTCGCGTCAAATAGATTTCAGAACCGCCGTTGACTGGCACGAGAGGGAAAAGGTGCTCAAGGTGAATTTCCCCGTCGGCGTGAGAAGCTGCTCCTCAACGAGCGAAATCGCGCACGGCTCCATACAGCGCCCCACTCATTATAATACCTCTTACGATCTTGCAAAATTTGAGACATGTATGCACAAATGGGTCGATCTTTCGGAATCCGGCTACGGCGTGAGCGTTCTCAACGACTGCAAATACGGCTTTTCTGTTCACGAGAACAATATAGACATAACACTTATGCGCGCGCCGATCTGCCCCGACCCCACGGGAGACATAGGGTATAACGAGTTTACATATTCGCTTGTTCCCCATGCCGGCACTTGGCAGGAGGCGGGGATATCCGAGCTTGCCTATGCGCTCAACAATCCGCCCGCAGTTGTTTATTCCGCTGTCGGTTCGCATGACGGCGAACAGCTTATCTCCGTTAAGAGAAAAGGCGTTGTTCTCGATGCGTTTAAAAAAGCGCAGAATGATGACGGATACATTCTGCGCGTGTTTGAGGCGTATTCCTCAAGAGGAAAATGTGAAATAGACTTTTGCAAGGCAATAGAGAGCGTCACGGAATGCAATCTTATGGAAAAAGACGGCGAGGCGCTTTCTCATTGCGAAAAGTCGTTTGTCTTTGACATAAAGCCGAATGAGGTTAAAACATTCAGAATAAAGTTTAAATAAATCGGAAATTTTAGAACTGACTTTCAAGGCAAAGCTCCTGCGGCAGGTGCGGAACGTCGTTATATCTCAGAAATCTTTTGCGCGGAACATCGTTTATCAAAAAAAGCTCGAATTTATTTATGCAGGTATTGTGTTGAACGATATTTACGTTTATGTCGTAACGGAAGTTCACGAGGCTGCTCAGCATATAGCAGATAGCTCCCGCGTGAGAGACGATAAGGATTTTTTCCGGATTATACCTTTTCTGCTTTCCGTCCGTGACAACCGTCTCCGTGGCGTTCGAATATCCGGGGAGATTGATGTACTTATCAACCGCATATTCAAGACGCTCTATATCCGCGCCGCAGCCATTTCCCATGCTCGTTTTTGTTATGTTCAACTTCGGGTAGACCGACCTGAGAAGCTCTGTGTTTGCCTCAAAATCACCGGGCGTCTCCGTTTCGCAGAATTCCGGGACAATAATAATTTCGGGGTTTCCATCCTGATGCCGTGCAACGGCCGCCGCCGTCTGCACGGCTCGGCACATATGGCTGGAATATATCTTGTCAAACCTTACGTTCGCTAAATACCGACCGAGGCATTCCGCCTGCTGTTCACCTTTCGGGGAGAGCATACTGTCGAATTCGCGCGATTCGCCGATGTTGGATAAAGATTCTCCGTGCCTCACAAGATAAACGTCCATATTATTTTTCCTTTCCAACCTGCTTTTTTCATGATTATAACAAATTTACCGAAAAAAGCAAGCTGCAATCTTGATTTGTATTAACATACATATAAATTCGGATGGACAGCCGATTGAATAAAAAGGCTGCCCGGGTAAAATATAATTTGTCGGCGGAGAGATATCATGTGAAAATTTCCCTTATCCATTTTCCAAAGCTTGACGGCAACGGAAAAAACTGCTAAACTCTAAAGTGAGAACAGAGTTTTGCGGAGGGATAGCAATGGATAACGGGCTTATGTCCATAGGAAAAGCAGCCGAAATGAGTCATTTGTCGGTTGCGACGCTGCGGCTCTACGACGAATTGGGACTGTTGAAGCCGAAGTATAAAGATCCGGAGACGGGATACCGCTATTATGATATCGCTCAGAACGCGCGTCTCGATATGATAGTCTATATGAAGGAGCTCGGAATGAGTCTTACAGAGATAGGCGACGTGCTCGAAAAAGAGGATATAGTGCTGATAGAGACAATACTGACCCAAAAAAACGAGCAGCTGCACCGTCAGATGCGCGAGCTTCGGGCGCAGCACGACGCGGTGGAGCGCGCCATAGCCTCTATCGAACGGTACCGCAAATCGCCCGAAACCGGCACGGTTGTTCTCGAATATATCGATCGGCGTTATATCTGGGGCGTGCCGTGTGCCTGCAATTTTTACGAGGAGGGCTTGCGCGCCTTCGAGCAGGAGCTTGTCGTTCTGCGCAAGGCGCTTATGGAGCGCGGATTTTTGCAGGCGCATTCATATAATGTCGGCACATCGATAAAAAAAGAGGATTTCATCAACGGAAACTTTGTTCCGCAGGATACGTTTGTTTTTGTCGGTTATCGGGATCAGCCGACTCTGCAGGGAACCGTCATTGTCGACAGCGGTATGTATGCCTGCGTCTATCTTGACAGCTTTGACGATGAGGTTAAATATGCAAAGCTGTTGCTGCAGCACTGCAAGGAGAATAACCGCACCGTCTGCGGGGACTATTTTTGCGAAATAATGACAGAATTCAATGTTTTTGACGACAGTCGACGCAATATGTTTTTGCGCCTGCAGGTACCGGTAGAATTTAATCGATAATTTTTTCACGATTTTCCTTGACTCTCAACCAAGAAGAGGGTTTATACTATAATTGCAGGAGGCGGCGTATCCGCCGAAATAATAATTGCAGTATAGGAGGAAATTTCTATGGAAAAAATTAAAGTTGTACAGTACGGCTGCGGAAAAATGAGCAAGTACATTCTTCGCTACCTGCATGAGCACGGCGCACAGATAGTCGGTGCGATTGACGTTAACCCCGCGGTAGTGGGACAGGATGTCGGCGATTTTGCCGGCTTGGGCATCAAGACAGGCGTTATAATCTCCGACAAAGCCGACAAGGTTCTTGACGAGAGCGACGCTGATGTTGCGATCGTTACTTTGTTCAGTTTTATAGACGATATTTACACTCACGTTGAAAAATGCGTCTCGCGCGGTATCAATGTTATTACAACGTGCGAAGAGGCGATTTATCCCTGGACGACGGCTGCGGTGCAGACAAACCGCCTTGATGCAATCGCAAAAGCGAACAACTGCACAATAACCGGCAGCGGTATGCAGGATATCTTCTGGATCAACATGGTCGGTCTTGTTGCCGGAGGCTGCCATAAGATTACTAAAATTAAGGGTGCATACAGCTACAACGTCGATGAATACGGCTTGGCGCTTGCCAACGCTCACGGCTGCGATCTGACGCCCGAGGAGTTTGAGCAGAAGATAGCTCATCCCGATGAGTTTGAGCCGTCATATGCTTGGAACGCAAGCGAGGCTATCTGCAACAAGCTCGGGCTGACAATTAAATCCATCGACCAGAAGCACGTGCCGTGCATTATTGGCCGCGATATTTATTCCGAGACTCTCGGCAAGACTATCGAAGCCGGACGCTGCATAGGAATGTCCGCCGTCGTGACTATCGAAACGATGCAGGGCATTACAATCGAAGAGGAGACTATAGGCAAGGTCTACGGTCCCGATGACGGCGATATGTGCGACTGGCAGATTACGGGCGAGCCGAACACCGAATTCCACGTCGTAAAGCCCGCAACGGTCGAGCATACCTGCGCTACGGTAGTCAACCGTATCCCCGCGCTTCTCTGCGCACCTGCGGGTTACGTCACAGCCGATCAGCTTGATCCCAACGAGTATCTCACTTATCCCATGGAGTTCTATTGCTGATATCCTGAATAAAAAAGCACAGCCTTACGGCACAGTCGGATAAAAGCCGACTGTGCCGTTTTTATCGGCATAAGTAAAACCACCGCTAAGCGGTGGTTGTTGCTTTTTACTGCATTTATATCGCGCAATATAATTATACGAATTATACGATTTTTGCGAAGAAATAGTCTCCCGCATCTATCGGTACGCAGTACTTGCCGTCGGTCAAGGTGATATCCCGACAGCCCTCAAGTCCGGTGAGCGAGGAGTGATTTTTTATATCGATTACCGCAACGCGGCGTGCGTCTTTTATCTGCACCTCGCCGCCGTCAACGCTCTTATCTATTCCGTCGTTATTGAATACCGTCAGATACCAGCCGTCGGATGTTTTGCAGATAAACCAATGTACTCCGCCCGTAACCCAAATCGGCATGACTTCTTTTATGAGCCGCTTCGCTTCTTTTGCGCTAACGGCATTTTGATGTTTCTCTGCAAAAGCACTGTCTCCGCTAAGGTCAACAAGATATTTGTATTCGCCGAAAACCGATTCGCAGTCGGCATGGATAATGTCAAAAGCATCGGGAATATCGCTGTTTATAAGCGTTTTTGTCTCGTTTCCGTATCGTGAGCACGACGTGCCCATAAGCTCGTCTATGCCGTGACATGCGGACGTATATTTTTTCTGCCTTTGCAGGTCTTTATACGGAGTCTCTCCGAGCCACTCGCCGCAATCCCTGCTCGGAAGAACGGGCATATCCTCGGGCAGAACTATTGCCACGGGAGCAAAAAATTCTCCCGCCCGATACTTTTCGACAAAACGCAGAAAACCACGCTTAACTTCTCCGTAAGGGGAAAGGACAAAGTCCTTGCTGTCATAAAAAGTGTTGTAAACGCCCCATTCCTCGCTGATAAATTCCGCGCCGGAGAGGTAGGCGTATATTAGTATTCTTTCGTGCAGAGAACGGGAGCTGCCCCCGTTGCAGCCCGCCGATTCAAACGGAAAATCTCCGCCCTTGATATTCCATTCGTTTTCGCCGTTCGCGTGATAATTGCACACGGAAAAAGGCCGCCCGCCCCACGGCTCGTAATAAGCTCCGAAACTCTTTTTATAAGCCTTTGACATACCTCTTGCATAGGCAAGCTGAATGTTGGCACTCGGTGTCTGCGCTCCTATTTCGGGCATAACTCTCTGTGCTCCGAGCTTAAATTCAAGATTAGGCGCCATCATCGCGCTGTCACAGGGCAAAAGCCGTCCCGAAGTGAACTTCATACGCATATAAAACAGCTTTCTTGCGTTGTCTAAAAGCTGCTCAAAGCACGACGGCACGGGAAAATACTCCGCATATTCTTTTGCGGTCGCAGCCTCAAGAAAAATATTCTCAAAAGGGAACTGCCGCAGAATTTCTTTTTTTATGGCTCTTTCGTTCCAATCGGACGCGTCAAGATTTTTAAGTTTGTCATAATCCGAGCGCATATTCGACATCCACTCGTGCATCTGAAAACCGTAAAAATTGCCGAGCGAATCGACGGTTTTCATATCATACGGATATTCTTCGATATATGCTCCGCCCTGAGGCCTGTCGATATACCAAGGCAAGCCGGTTTCTGTTATCAGGCTGTACAGCTCTCCGCCTTTTGCGGCAAGTGCATTGAATTTTTTGCAGTCGGGCAGCATTAGTGACTGGCAGAAACGAACCCCCGAAAATCGGTCAAGCAAGCCGCATTTTTCGTAGCCGCGCCAAATCACGCTGTCATATCCGTGGAAAAAAACGAAGTCCCTGTTTTTCAACTTTGTTTCCCCCTCATTATGATTGCCTTATGCTCTTATGCCGGGAATTTGACAACTATCGTCGTTCCCTCGTTCGAGCTCTCCTCAACATACACCTTTCCGCCGTGAAGCTCGGCAATTTCCCAAACCAACGAAAGCCCCAGTCCGACTCCGCCGTATTCGCGGCTTCTCGACTTATCGACTCTGAAAAAGGCCTGGAAAATAATCCTTTGATATTCCTTGGGGATGCCGCAGCCGGTATCCTTGATTTTTATTTCAATTCCGTTTTCGTCTTGATTAACGGAAATCCGCACTTTTCCGCCCGTCCTGTTATACTTGACGGCGTTTTCCGTAAGATTAAAAATAAGCCTGTATATAAGCGGGTCGCTGCCCGTCATTGTGCCTTGTCCGTCATATTCCAAGGTTATATCGTTGTTTTCGGCAAGCGGGGCGATATCCGCAAATATTTCCTCTATCATCGGGGCGAGATCGATAAAATCGTTTCTCGGCACGGACTGCAAGCCGTTCATTTCGAGCAGCGTCTGAGTCATCTGCGTAAGTCTTTCCGTCTGTTCCTGCAAAAGAGTGATAAATTCAGCGGTTTCCGGCAAAACATCGGGATTCTCGGCGGCGAACAGCTCCAGCTGCGCCTGCATGAGAGCCAGAGGCGTTCGCAGCTCATGCGCCGCGTTTCCCGTGAACTGCCGCTGCGCATCAAATGCGCAGTCGAGGCGCTCCAGCATACGGTTAAAGGAAAGGCTGAGCTCACGGAACTCCGCCAAGCCGTTGTCGGAAATCTGCATATTGCTGAGATTGTTAAGCTGAACCTTTTCAACCTGAGAGGCAAAACTGCGCAGGGGCTTCAGCGCGTGCCCGCTGATAAAATATGCCAAAATGCCGCTTAAAAGCGTCACGGCGGCCGTTATATACCAGTTTGTTCTGCAAAAATCCGCCTGTGCCCCGTGCACTACAATGGTAAATTCCTTGTCCATTCCGGCAAGAGACGGGTCAAAGAGAACAGATTCCGAGGAGGACGCTCCGTCGCTGTATTCCTGAACAAAGTTGCCTATAGAATCCATATAATGTATGCCCGAATAGCACAGCAGCAGATTCATCAAAACGCAGGCGACGCATATGAGCAGAGATGACATAAGCGTTATACGCCATTGCAGGGAAAGCTTTTTCATTCTTCCGCCCCCTCAATAAGATATCCTTCACCGATACGGTTCCTTATCGGGTCATAGCCGAGAGCGATGCGCAGCTTCTTGCGAAGCGCCGAAATATGCACTCTTATGGAATTACTGAAATTGTCTACGCTGTTATCCCAAACATGGTCTATAAGCTCCTCCTGGCTTATGGGCCGACCTTGGTTGAGCATGAGATATTCCAAAATTCCCGTCTCCTTTCGCGTCAGCGTCAGCGGCTCCCCATGCGCGCTCGCGGTGCGGGCTTTTGTATCAAATGACAGCGCTCCGCAGGTAAGAACAACGTTGCGCTGAGTAAACTGCCGCAGCGTCAGGCTTCTTATACGCGCCTCCAGCTCGGCGAGGTGAAAGGGCTTTGAAAGATAGTCGTTCGCGCCCGCGTCAAGTCCCGCAACCTTGTCGGCTACTTCGTTGCGCGCGGACAGTATCAGAACGCGGGTCTCGCGATCCGATTGACGGAATTTGCGCAGCACGCTCATGCCGTCCTGTTTCGGCAGATTTAAGTCCAGAATAACAAGGTCGTATTTTTCGCTCCCGAGCAGCTCGAGAGCTTTTTCGCCGTCATAGCAATAGTCTATGCTGTAAGCCAACCGTCTGAGGCTTCTTACGATTGTTTCGCACAGTGCGCGCTCGTCTTCTACCACCAAAAGATGCATGGCAATCCTCCTTTTTCATTTTAACAAACCGTTTTCCGTTTTTCATTATAACACAGGCAGATAAATTTTTTGTTAAGTTTCCGTTCTTAACGGGGATTTTAACTCCCGCGATGTATGATGTGATTGAAAACGCGAAAGGGGATATCCGAATGAATCACAGAAAAAAAGCGGCGGTGCAGGTCTTTCTGCTCTTGGCGGGCGCGGTTATGCTGTGCTTCGGCGCATGGCGCGGCGAGGCGGAAACCGTTTTAAGCAAAGCAATTAACGTATGTCTGGAGTGTGTGGGAATTGGGTAAAAAGAAGTCGGGTGTGTCGGCTGTTATGTCACGCTTCAGAGGTATGTTTCAAGCGGGAGCCGCACTGCTCACCAATATTCATCTACCAAACTTTTTTAAGGGCAAAATATATCAGGGCTCGGCGAAAACGGTATGCGTGCCGGGACTCAACTGTTACTCCTGCCCGGCGGCAACCGGGGCCTGCCCCATAGGAGCCTTTCAAACGGTGGTCGGCTCGTCAAAATTCCGCTTTTCGTATTATATAACGGGTATGCTGATTTTGATAGGGGTTTTATTGGGAAGGTTTGTTTGCGGATTCTTGTGCCCGTTTGGCTGGCTTCAGGATCTTCTGCATAAGATTCCGAGCAAAAAGCTGTCTACGAAAAAAGTCAGACCGCTGACCTATATTAAATATGCCGTGCTGGCGGTTGCCGTTGTGCTGCTGCCCGCCTTAGTCGTCAACGACGTCGGATTGGGCGATCCGTTTTTTTGCAAATACATATGTCCGCAGGGCGTGTTAGAGGGAGCGATACCGCTCTCTATTGCAAATCAAAACATTCGCAATGCGCTGGGAGAGCTGTTCACATGGAAGCTGGCCGTCCTCGTGATTGTAGTTGTATTAAGCATAATAGTTTACCGCCCGTTTTGCAAGTGGCTCTGTCCTTTGGGCGCACTGTATGCCCTGTTTAACCGTGTCTCGCTGTTTCGCATGGCGGTGGACAAGGACAAGTGCATCTCGTGCGGAAAATGCGCAAGGGTCTGCAAAATGGACGTTGACGTGACAAAAACACCGAATCACACCGAGTGCATACGGTGCGGGAAGTGTGTTACAGCCTGTCCTACCGAAGCCGTGCGTTTTTGCTACGGATTCGGAGACTATAAAAATACTGTTAAAAAAACAAAGACGGAAAAATGCAGTAAAGACAATGACAAGGAGGAAGTGTATGTATGCAAAGAAAATCATAGCGGTTGTAACGGCTGTTCTGCTGATATGCAGTCTTGCCGCCTGCTCTGTCGTGAGCAACAGAAGAGCGAGAAATCTTGACAAAGATATGATGCAGCCCGGCATAACGGAAAACGCAGATATGTGCGAGAGCGGCTGCACCTGCGCAAAACACTAAACGAACGGAAAGGATATGAAAAAATGATAAGAAACAACCGAATCAAAAAAGTTATTGTGCTGCTGATGGTCGCAGTGCTCGCGCTGTCTTTTGCAGCCTGCGGCGGCAACAAGGGCGGCTCGATGGACAAGAACCCCAAAAACGCCAAAGAGGCGAAAGCTATGTATAACAGCCTGATGGCTCAGGAGAATGAAATTCTGTCGAAAAACAAAGACCTTTGGGAAAAAGTGTTCATGTCGGCGGACAAGGGCATGACAATGATCGAGGACGGCGGCAATTACGGCGATTTCCTGCTGAAAACCATAGAGTCGGCAAAGGATCAGTTCTCCGCGGACGAGCTGAAGCTGCTCATGGAGGAGGGCGAAAAGATTCGCAAGATAGAGGTAAAGCTGACGGAGCTTGAAAATAAATATCCCGAGCTCGGCAAGAAAGATTCGAGCGGCGGCGAAAGCGTGCCGGCGGACATGGCAAGCGGAAAATTCCCCGCATTCACGGGAAAGGATTTGGACGGCAACGAGGTCAGCAGCGACAAGCTGTTTTCGGCAAATGCCGTCACGGTCGTAAATCTTTGGTTTACAACCTGCTCTCCCTGCGTAGGTGAGCTCGAAGATCTCGAAAAGCTGAGCAAAGAGCTTGCGAAAAAGGGCGGAACCTTGATAGGCGTCAATTCTTTCACACTCGGCGGAGATTCAAAGGCTATAGCCGAAGCCAAGGAGGTTCTTTCCAAGAAAAACGTATCGTATAAAAACGTATATTTCGATTCAAACAGCGAGGCGGGAAAGTTTGTTTCAAACACATATGCTTTCCCGACAACATATGTTGTTGACCGCAAGGGCAATATAGTCGGTGATCCCATAGTGGGCGCTGTCACGGGCAAAAAGCAGATGGAGACACTCAACAGCCTCATCGAAAAGGCGATAGCCAACGACAAGGCCTGACAGAGATAAAAACGCTGCTGTTTCGAACGTACCGAGTAAAGGAGGAAGAGAACATGAAAAGAGTTTCGGGCTTGCTTTTGCTGGCGCTTTCAACCGTTTTAATTCTTTCGGGCTGCGGCATAAATCACGGAAAAGATGATGCGGAAAAGAAAAAAGCGAAAGGAGAAATGACGCAAATGGATTTTTCAAAAGAACCCGAAAATGTTATCTTTCTTGCGGGCGGCTGTTTTTGGGGCATTGAACAGCTTATGCAGTCTATCCCCGGAGTTATCGACGCGCGCAGCGGCTATGCAAACGGCACCTGCGAGGCCGATGCCGACTACAAAAAGGTGTGCTCGGGCGGTACGGGCTTTAGAGAGACGGTAAGAGTCGAATATGACCCCGAAAAGGTCAGCCTCGACGCACTGCTGCTTGCGTACTTCTATGTCATTGACCCGACGGTTAAAAACCGACAGGGGAACGATGTGGGCAGCCAGTATCAGACAGGCATTTACTACACGAACGAAAACGCAAGACAAACAGTGGAGCGCATTGCCGCGATAGAGCGCAGCCGAAGCAAAGATTTCTTTGTTGAGATCGGGCCGCTGATTAATTTCTATCCGGCGGAGGAATATCATCAGAATTATCTTGAGAAGAACCCCGGCGGTTACTGCCATATTCCCAAGGCGGAGATAGAGCTGTTCTCCAAGCTTCGCATAGACCCGGGTGATTACAAAAAGCCCGCCGCAGAGTCCATAAGAGACAAGCTCACATCCGAACAGTACCGTATAACTCAGGAAAACGGAACGGAGCGCCCTTTTGAAAACGAATTTTGGAATCAATTCGAAAAGGGGATCTATGTCGACGTTGTGACCGGCGAACCGCTTTTCTCGTCAACCGACAAGTTTGAAAGCAGCTGCGGCTGGCCGGCTTTTTCCAAGCCGATAGAGGACCCCGCCGTTGTCGAATCCGTTGACAAAAGCCACGGAATGATTCGCACCGAGGTGCGAAGCCGCGCGGGAAATTCTCATCTCGGCCATGTGTTTACGGGTGATTCCGAGTCGCCTAACGGAGTGCGCTACTGTATAAACAGCGCCGCACTGCGCTTTGTGCCTTACGCCAAAATGGAGGCGGAGGGATACGGATATTTGCTGTATCTGTTTGAATAACAGACGTCATACAGCTTGTCAAAAATATAAAATACGGAGGTTTTTCAATGCAAAAGGTAATAGCTTTTTTAGTCAAAAAGGTGATAACGGTTGTTATGATTGTCTTTTCCTTCTTCATCAAGGGAGACATGACAAAAGTCGAAATGCAGCCCGAAGAGCAGGTAAAAGCAGGGGCTTCATCCGCAACATTTATCTTCGAAAACAAAACGGGAAAAACGCTTGACCTTCACATCTATGTCGAATCCGTTGAAATGGAGAAAAACGGCAAATGGGAGGAAGTGCCGTATGTGCAGATGCTCGACGACGTGGATTTCGTCAATCCTCCCCATCTTCATCCGGGTGAAAAGACGGATATCACAGTGGAATTCAAGCAGAGAGCCGTCTATTCCGAGCCTGTTCCCATGCCCTTGGCGGCAGGCAATTACCGTATAACCGTGAGCTATAAGACGATAGGGTATAATACCGTGCAGGAGGGCAAGCAGACCTTCAATTTCACGGTAGCTCCGGCATAACCTAACATAATTATCCTTTAAACTCTCCGAGTCTGCGCCGAGAAGCTTTGTCTTTTCGGCGCAGACTGTTTGTGCTTGCTTATTTGCTTCGGTTGACGCTGTGATTTTATCGCTTTTTGCGTCAAACTCTATTGAAACGGTGTCGCTTATATGCTATATTACTCACCGTAAAGGCTTTGTGAGGTGAAAATTATGAAGATAGATTGGTACAAGGCGGCGTCCGCTCTGCAGCTGATAATAGGCGCGGCGGCGATAATTTCGTTCTTCGTTTTGGCTTTCGGCGGGGAAAACATAAAGCCCTGGATAATAACCGTTATTCTGGCCGTCGTTCTTACAGTGTCGGGAATAATAGGCTTAGTAAAGGGAAGCCCTTATAACCGCGGTTGAGACCAAATATAAACTCAAAAAATCAAACTCCGTCGCAGAAGATAAATTTTTTGCGGCGGAGTCAATTTTTTATGTAGACAATGAGAAAAATAAAAGTTATAATGAAGTCGGATTAAAGCACGGCAAAAATAACAGAAAAGGGGTATTTTATGAAAATAACTTTTATGGGTGCCGGCAGTACGGTGTTCGCCAAAAACGTTCTCGGTGATATCATGCTCACTCCGGCTCTGCGCGAATGCGACATTGCGCTCTATGATATCGATCCCGTCAGGCTCGAGGAGTCGTATCTTATGGTTACGGCGCTCAACAGAAATATTAACGGGAACCGCGCAACGGTAAAAAAGTATCTCGACGTTGACGAGCGAAAGGACGCGCTTCGCGGAGCCGATTTCGTCGTAAACGCAATTCAGGTCGGCTTCTATGACCCGTGTACGATAATCGACTTTGAAGTGCCGAAAAAGTACGGACTGCGCCAGACCATTGCGGATTCAAACGGTATCGGCGGAATATTCAGAGCGCTGCGTACCATTCCCGTTCTCAAGGATTTCACCGACGATATGCAGGAAGTTTGCCCGAACGCGTATTTTCTCAACTACACTAATCCCATGGCTCAGCTTGCGGGCTGGCTCGGCAGATATTCCGGCATAAAATCGGTCGGACTCTGCCACTCCGTACAGGGCTGCTCGCGCGGACTGCTCAAAAGACTTGATATCGAATACAGCAAACCCATCCGCGAGCGCATAGCGGGAATAAACCACATGGGCTGGCTGCTGGAGATTGAGGATGCCGACGGCACCGACCTCTATCCCGAGATAAGAAAGAGAGCCGCAGAAGTGCTCGAGAGCGGTGTTACCGACCACGATGACCTTGTGAGATTCGAGTATATAAGGCGCTTCGGCTATTACTGCACCGAATCGAGCGAACATAATGCCGAATATAACAACTTCTTCATCAAGGCGAAATACCCGGAGCTCATCGAGAGATATAATATTCCGCTTGACGAATATCCGAGACGCTGCATCGAGCAGATAGAGAACTGGAAAAAAGAGAAGGACAATTATATTCACGACAACGTGTCGCACGGGCGCACGGGTGAATATGCCTCTTACATAATGGAGGCCATTGTCACCGACGTTCCGTATAAGATAGGCGGAAATGTTATAAACAGGGGAATCATTCCGAATCTTCCGGATGAGGCGTGTGTTGAGGTCGCTTGCCTTGTGAACAAGTACGGGATTCAGCCCTGCCGTCAGGAGCCGCTGCCGCTTCAGCTCGCCGCGATGAACAATCTGATGATAAACGTTCATCTTCTTACTATCGAGGCCGCCGTAACGCATAAAAAGGATCATATCTATCAGGCTGCCATGCTCGACCCGCACACATCCTCCGAGCTGTCCATAGATGAGATAGTTCATCTGTGCGATGACCTTATCGAAGCCCACGGCGATTATCTGCCGAAATATTTCTGATAAAAATCAGCAAAGGAGCCGTCATTTTTGGCGGCTCCTTTTTGTTAGCTTAGCTTTTCGGTTATTTTATCAATTATATCTTCGTTGCCGTATGGCGGGAGCAGAGCGGGGGTTACAGTCACATTGCCGAGTGTTCCGCTGCATTCAACAGACAGCGCAAGCGGCAGAGAGACGTTGCCTTTTTCGTCAGCCGACTGAACGGCGCTAAACTCAAAGCTGCCCTCGGGGACTGTACCGCCGAAAGATATAACCGCCTTGATTTTTGAAAAATCAACAGCTCGTGAATCGACGGCGCCGAACGAAACCGCCTTCTCGCGGTTTATACCGACGGAGAATCTGTCGCCGAAAACCTTCTCAAACTTCTTGTAATTATCTTTGTCTATACCGCGCTCGAGGTTGCCGAGATTTATGAGCGCGCAGCCGAGCTTTTTACTAAGCCTTGCGGCCTTCTGAAGCTCCGCGTCGGTCATGCTTTCGCACACAGTAACGGCGATTTCGGCGGGGGAGAAGCGGCTTATTCTGTCCGCCGTAACTTCTGCGGCGCGTTCAAGAGAAACGGCTTTGCCGTCCGCCCTGCAGACCTTCAGCCTGTCTGCGTTGCAGCGCTCGACAAGAGCGAACTTGCCGTAGGTGCAGATAACATCACTGTTTGCGGGTTCGCAGCGCGTAACGGTGTTTCCGGCAGTAAAAACGTTTATCGCGCAAGCGGCGGCGCAGCCGGTGCAGTGGGTCGCCGTACACTTTTCGCGCAGGGGAACATCCTTTTTAAGCGGCACTTTTTCAACGAGTGCGCCCGTCGGGCAGAGCGACACGCACTGTCCGCACGAAATGCACTGCGAGTCTCCGAGCGATTTATAGAACTCGGGCGAGACGACCGTTGTAAAACCTCTTCCCGTAAGACCTATTGCGCCGATATCCATAACCTGCGAGCACACGCGCACGCAGAGTCCGCAGAGAATGCACTTGCCTGAGTCACGCAGGATATATTTGTGTTCCTCGTCCTTTTTTGCAGGCGATTTCTCGCCGACAAAGCGGGAAAAATCCGCATCGTATTTGTTTGCGTAGCTAACTAACTTGCACCTGTAATAGTCAAGGCAGCCGCATTCAAGGCAGCGTGATGCCTCGCGGCGAGCCTGTTCGTCCGTAAAGCCGAGCGTCACCTCGTCAAAGTTGCGCTTTCTTTTGTCAGGCGGGAGCACACGCATTTTTTCGCGGGCAATATGCTCTCTGTCCGCAAGGTCATCCGCCGTTATTTCGCGCTCTACGAGTATCGGCTTTTTGTAGCCTATTATATTTCCGCGAAGATAGCTGTCAACGACCGAGGCGCTCTTTTGCGCTTCGCCTATGGCGGCTATTGCTATGTCCGCGCCCTTGTTTGTCGCGTCGCCTATCGCAAAAACGCCCTCTATATTTGTCCTGAACGTGCTCTCGTCCGCACTTATAGTACCGCGATTTGTCGCGTCAAGCGCCTCAAAACCGCTGAGCTCCGGCTTTTGACCGATAGCCATTATTACGCTGTCAACTTCGAGCGTCTCGAACTTTCCCTCTATCGCAACGGGCTTTCTTCTGCCGCTCGCGTCGGGTTCGCCGAGCTCCATTATTTGAAGCTTTATTCCGCAGACCTTGCCGTCCCGTGTCAGAATTTTATCGGGATTTGTAAGGAACTTAAACTCTACGCCCTCCTCCTGCGCCTCGTCGATTTCGAGCGCATCGGCGGGCATCTCCTCACGAGTGCGGCGGTAGATGATATAAACCTTTTCCGCGCCGAGACGGACTGCCGTGCGGCAGGCGTCCATTGCGGTGTTGCCTCCGCCGCAGACCGCGACACTTTTTCCGATATCGGCGGGGGAGCCGAGTATCACCGAGCGCAGAAAATCTATTCCGCCGAACACGCCCTGCGCATTCTCGCCGTCAACGCGCATTTTCGTGCTTGACCATGCGCCCGGGGCGGCTATAACCGCATCGTATTCGTTTTTCAGCTCATCGAGAGTGATATCTCTGCCGATTTTTATGTTGTTTCTAAGCTCGATCCCGAGCTTTTCTACAAGCTTCAGTTCTTTGTCGAGTACTTCCTTGGGCAGTCTGTACTGCGGTATTCCGTAGCGAAGCATTCCGCCCATCTCGGGCATCATATCAAAGACGGTGACGCTGTGACCCTTTATCGCAAGGTAATATGCCGCCGATATTCCGCCCGGTCCGCCGCCTATAACGGCTATTCTTTTGCCCGTAGACTCGGCGACTTCCGGTGCAAATGTGTTTCCGCTCTCAAGATCGCGGTCTGCGGCATACGCCTTGAGCGCGGCTATTGATATCGGCTCTTCAACGAGTCCGCGCCTGCACTTTTTCTCGCACGGATGCGGACATACTCTGCCTATGGAAGCGGGCAGAGGAATTTTACCCTTTATTACGGACAGCGCCTCGGCGTTTTCTCCGTTGGCGATGAGTCCGACATATCCCTGGCAGTCCGTGCCCGCAGGGCAGGCGAGAGAGCAGGGAGCTTTGCAGTCTCCGGTGTGATCCGAAAGCAGCATTTCGAGCGAGAATCTTCTCGCTCTGTTTATTCTGTCGGATTCCGTTATTATTTCCATTCCGTCGGCGGCCGCGATAGCGCATGAGCGAATCAGCTTGGGGTTGCCCTTGCACTCCACAACACACATACCGCACGCACCGTACGGCTTTACCCGCTCGTCGTGGCAGAGAGTCGGAATGTCAGCTCCCGCCTTTCTCGCGGCTTCAAGCACGGTCGAGCCCTTTTCTGTTTTAACGGTTTTTCCGTCAATCTTCAGGGTAATATACTCTTTCATCGTCACACCTCCTCACTTCACGAATATAGCGTCAAAGCGGCAAACGGCCTTGCAGCTGCCGCACTTTATGCACTTTTCGCCGTCTATTATATGCGGCTTCTTAACCTCGCCGGATATTGCACCCACGGGGCATTTTTTGCCGCACAGCGTACAGCCGCGGCATTTGTCCGCGTCTATATGATAGCTTATGAGCTCGGGACATTCGCCGGCGGGGCAGCGGTGTTCCTTTATGTGCGCCTCATATTCGTCGCGAAAATATCTGAGCGTAGTTAATACGGGATTCGGAGCCGTCTGACCGAGTCCGCAGAGCGAGCCGTCCTTTATCTGAGCGCAAAGCTCTTCGAGCAGCTCGATATCTCCGTCCTTGCCCTTGCCGCTGCATATGCGCTCGAGAATTTCTCTGAGCCTCAGAGTGCCTATGCGGCAGGGGACGCACTTTCCGCAGGATTCGTTTGTTGTGAAGTCAAGGAAGAATTTTGCCATTCGCACCATGCAAGTACCCTCGTCCATGACAACCATTCCGCCCGAGCCCATTATAGCGCCCGTTGCGGAAAGCGCTTTGTAGTCTATAACCGTGTCCGCCAGCGCTGCGGGAATACAGCCGCCCGACGGGCCGCCCAGCTGAACGCCCTTGAACTCTTTATCGCCGCGTATTCCGCCTCCGATGTCGAAAATAACGTCTCTGAGCGTCTTGCCCATCGGTATTTCGACGAGTCCGCCGCGTCTTATTTTTCCTGTCAGCGCAAAGACCTTGGTGCCCTTGCTGGTTTGAGTGCCGATAGAGGCGAACGCTTCTCCGCCGTTATTTATAATCCATGTCACATTTGCAAATGTTTCGACATTGTTTATGTTTGAGGGCTTTCCCATATATCCGGACTGCGCCGGGAAGGGCGGCTTGAGGCGCGGCATTCCGCGATGACCCTCGAGGGATTCTATGAGAGCCGTCTCCTCTCCGCAGACAAACGCACCCGCTCCCGCCTTGATACGGAATTTGCACGAGAAGCCGGAGGAGAGAATATCCTCTCCGATATAGCCTTTTCTTTCGGCCTGTTCTATCGCGTTTTGAAGTCTCTTTATGGCTAACGGATACTCGGCGCGGACATAGACTATCGCCTCTTTTGCACCTATGACGTAGGCCGCTATAAGCATACCCTCAATAAGCGCGTGCGGATCGCTTTCGATTACCGCTCTGTCCATAAATGCGCCGGGGTCGCCCTCGTCGGCGTTGCAGATGAGATATTTTTCCTCGCTCTCGCTCTGCCTTGCGGCATTCCATTTGAACCAAGTCGGAAAGCCCGCGCCGCCGCGTCCCGCAAGACCGGATATCTTTATCTCTTCGATGACCTGTTCGGGCGTCATCGTTTTCAGTGCCTTTGAAAGCGCTGTGTAACCGCCGTGCTTTTCGTAATCGTCTATGCTTTCGGGCTCGGTAATTCCGCATCCGCGAAGAGCTATACGAGTCTGCTTTTCGAGGAATTCCCTGTCGCTGTCCGAAATAGTGAGAGCGCTTATCTTCGACATATCGCCGCTTTCGGCGAACGCTGCAATATTATCAACATCCTCGGGCTTTACCTTCACGAGCCTTGCCGCGAGCGTCTCACCGTCATAGATATCAACTATTGGCTCAAGGAAGCACATTCCGATGCAGCCGACCGCGTGAACCGTATAATTTCCGCTGTTCTTTTCGTCAAGCAGCTTGTGTATCTTTCCGGCTCCCGCCGAGATGCCGCAGCTGCCTTCTCCTATTTTTATCTTATACAAACGGCATTTGCCTCCTTTGTCTTTTCGGCTATTATTTCCTTGACCTTATGCGGGGTCAGGCTTCCGTAAGTTTCGGAGTTTATCATCATAACGGGGGAGAGAGAGCAGCAGCCGAGACAGGCGACGGTTTTCAGCGTAAAAAGTCCGTCCTCCGTAGTTTCGCCGTCACGGATGCCGAGCGCTTCATATACGGCCTTTCCTATCATCTCCGAGCCGTTGACATGGCACGCGGTGCCCTGACAGAGCATAATAAAATATCTGCCGACGGGCTTAAAGCGAAACTGCGCATAGAATGTCGCCACGCCGAAAACCGTTGCCGGAGCGATGCCGAGCTCTATTGCAGCATGGCAGATAGCATCCTCGGGCAGATAGCCGTAAATATCCTGGATTTCCTGCAAGACCGTTATCAGTGAGCCCGCCGTATTCTTGTACTTTTTTAAAACAGGTTCGATAAGGCCGAGATCGCTTGCTTTTGCCGAGTTTACCATATCTTCTCCTCCATTTACTTGGATTTGTTCAATTATACGCCTTCGGTGACGGCTTTTCAATATCGATAAGGCACATATTAATTTGTAAAATAAATCTGAACTGTTTTTGTGCATTATGCTCGTTGAAAAAGGCCACTGTGTGTTGTAATATTATATTGCTGAGATATATTATGGAGTTTTATACCGATACTCTGTAAAACGGATATGCAAATCCACAATTTATAAGATTTTGTCGGTTGAACAGAGCGGCAAAATGTGATATTATATAAAATAATATTCAATATTCGCGCCAATAGGGTGCGGGGGCAATTGTAAAAAGGAGAATAGAGTGGTGAACAAGCTGGTTTCAATAATAATGCCGGCATATAACTGTGCGGATTACATAGTCGAGAGCATAAGATCCGTGCAGAGTCAGACCTACCGTAACTGGGAGCTTATCATTGCCGATGACAAATCCACGGACGGTACGGTTGACATAGTGCGCGTTATGGCAGGGGACGACAACAGAATACGTCTGCTTGAAACTGACCGAAACCTCGGTCCCGCCGCGGCACGCAACAGAGCTATGGATGTGGCAAACGGCAACTATATTGCGTTTCTTGACAGTGACGATGTTTGGTATCCGGACAAGCTTCAAAAGCAGTTGGATTTTATGGAGGCTAACGGCTATAGCTTTACTTACACTGCATATGAAAAAATAAATGAGCTCGGAGAAAATATGGGCGTTGTTATTTCTGCACCAAAAAGCGTCGATTATTCTTCCATGCTTTACCGCGGAGATCCGATAGGTAATTTGACCGTTATCTTTGATGTTGACAAGCTGGGAAAGTTTCATGTTCCTTCTATAAAAAGGCGAAATGATTTTGCACTTTGGCTTAAAATGATGCATAACTGCGACCGAGCATACGGGCTAAATGAAGTTCTTGCCGGTTACCGTGTTCATGCCGGCTCCATCTCGTCTGCAAAAAGACGCGATTTGATGAAATATCATTGGGAGCTTTATCGCAACATCGAAGAGCTCTCGCTCGTAAAATCGTCAGCCGCTATTGTGACTCTCGCCTTATTTAAGCTTGCCAGACTGACGAACGAAATGGTGCAGGAATCCAAAAACAACCGAAGAGTCGTAAGGGCGGAAAAGGCAGAAAAAAGTACCGACGATAACAATCTCAAAAGTACGATAGAAAACATAAACGAGAAGACGAGGATAGATTTCAGTCGCACGCCAGAGGCTGATTTAGCTGTTGCAAACGGAGTCTATAATAAAAACGAAAGCACCGGCGACGACATGAGATACGCCGAAAAATAATCAAGTTAAAATAAAATGTTATAATCAATCACCTGTTACAGTATCTGCAAAAGGTGATTGATTATTTTTCTTTAAAACACAAGTGTACAGCTTTTTATCTGAAGTGTTCACGCTTTTAAATTTGCGTTTTTAAACAAAGAAAAGCAAGATTTTTTGGTTGTTTTGACAAGAGATATTTACTTGCCATTATTTTGCCTTTTGTTTATAATGACAATTGATACAGGGGAGCAGACAGTTGGTTTGTCTGAAAGGCAGCATTCAAAATTCGGAGGAAACGATATGTCGGTTTTACAAAACATAATTGAAAACAACTTGATGAGCGTGTTTTATTCTCTGTTTGTAACGCTCAGACGCCCGAGAGAGGCAACAAACCGCGAGGTCGATATGTCGAAATTTGAGCTCACGTTCGAGGACGATTTTTCGTCCGACGAGCTCGACCGCACAAAATGGCGCTCTCATCACGTCGGAATGAGGCGCGGAGGCTATTGGGCGCCCGAGCAGAGCTTTATAGAGGACGATATGCTCCATATCAGAACAGAGTACCGCAGCGACGGCCCCAACGGTGCGGGCTGGTACTCCGACGGCATTTGCACAAGCGGACTTTTCGAACAGACCTACGGCTATTTTGAATGCAGATGCAAGCTACCCGCGGCACAGGGACTTTGGTCGGCCTTTTGGTTGACCCGCTCGGGGCTTGCAAGCGGCAAACCCGGAACCGAGGGAACGGAAATCGATGTCTTTGAGTCTCCGATGTACAACAGAAAGGGCGACAACAAATTAATAACCTCGAACCTGCACTATAACGGCTACGGCGCCGCTCACCGATTCCATAATGTCGGTTTCTTCAAAGTCAAAAATCCGTATGAGGAGTTCAACACATACGGACTTGAATGGAATGAAAAGGAATATATTTTCTATATCAACGGCCGCGAAACGGCGCGTTCTTCATTCGGAGGGGTGTCGAGAAAGGACGAATATATGCTTCTTTCCGTTGAGGTGGACGGAGTAAAAGGTAAGCCTGCCGGCGGATGGTCGGGCATTATCACAAAAAACAAAGAGAACGCTATGCCGTCGGATTTTGTGATAGATTATGTAAGAGCTTACCGATATAAATAAAATACTTTTCAGCGAAAGAGCCGGGCCTGCGGACTGTCAACCACATCCGCAGAGCACCGGCTCTGTCATAAGGCAGCAGATGCTGAAATGCGCTGCTTGAAAGACGTTAAACGATAGTTTTTCACCTGAGAGCGCCCGAAATAATATCAGCTTCGGCTGCCGTTATAATTATGTGTATCCTGCGGCTTAAAATACATAAGAGCCGCAGGATATTTTTGTTATTTGCCCGACACTGTAACTCCGTCAAATTCGGCCCAAGGCATAAACGAAAGACCGTCGGTAGTCTGCTCTTTTGAAACAGCAACGATATTGTTGAGCATATCGATAATGTTGCCGCTTATCATTGTCTCACTGACCGCCGACACAACCTTTCCGTTTTCTATAAGAAAACTGTTCTTCGCGACTCCGGAAAAATCGCCGTTTGAGGACGGTTGACCGCCCGAAAAGCGGTTGACTATAAGCCCTCTGTCTATTCCCGATATCATCTCCTCGAGCGCCTTGTCGCCCGGGAGAACCTCAAGATTGTTTCCGCTGTTCAGCGAACGCGGGAAGCCGGTCTTGTTCGCTCCGTACTGCGAGAGAATAAAGGTCTTGAGAACTCCGTCAATAATAATATCCATATCCTCTACGGGGTAGCCGTCCGAGGTAAAGCGCTGACCGACAACCGTTCTGCCGTCGAGCGGGACGCTCCTGAGATTCAGCTTTTCGCTCGCCACTTTCGTATTCAGCGCGTCTTTCCAAGGGGATGTGTCGTCGATGAGCACGCCGGACGATGCGAAATTTTCAAGAGCCGTCTGCAAAAGCTCGTTGAAGCAATCGGGGGAATATATAACTCTGCCGACAAATTTTTCGCTCGGCGAGACGGTGTCAAGCTGCTTTTCGCTCTCCGCAAGAAGCTGCCTTTGCATACCCGCGTCCATAAACGGCTTATCGAGGCTGTCCAGCGCGCAGAAATAGCCGTTAAACGATGAGGCTTTTTCGCCCTCATGCGCGGAGAACATCGTGTTGAACGAGTATTCGCCGTGCTCGTATTTGAGACTTGTTCCGTTGGTGTTCATATAGAGCTTTTCGCTGTGCTCATAGTCGGATATGAGCTGCTCGAGTATGATTTTCGGATATTCCGCCGCTGTCTGGCTCATAAATTCTTCTATCCTGTCAAACAGCTTGTCAAGCTCCGGCTCAAAAACTCCGGTCTTGTATTCCGCTTTCGCTGTGAAGGGCGCTATCTGCTCCGCTTCGTCGGGAACGGAGGACTGAGCGGCGGAAATGCACTGAGCCGCAGCCTCGTCAATGGCTTCTTTGGTCGCCTGATTTATGCTCGTGACACCCTTTTTGCCGTCTTTTATCGCTTTCATCGAGATGCTTGTGTTGAATGTGGAGCGCATCAGGCTGAATTTTCCGCCGTCCACATTAAGCTCATCCTTTTTGCTTTTGGATACAATGCACTGCGCCGCGTCCGCTCCGGACTTTTTAAGTGCTTCGAGCGTGTATTCGGCTATCTCATATATATCAGTCATATCTCAGTCTCCTCCCTCAGCGTCCGCCGATATTAACCTTGCACTTGACGGCAGGGCCGCCCATGCCCACGGGCATCGGCTGCTTTTTGCCGCACATTCCCGAGCAGGTCCAAACCATATCGTCGGAGAGCATATCGACGGTCTTGAGCATATCAAACGCTATGCCGGATATAGTGGTGTCTCTTATGGCTCTGCCGAGCTTGCCGTGCTTTATCTCATATCCCATGCAGACTCCGAACATGAATTCGCCCGTGGTGTCCGCCTGACCGTTGTTTGTCTCGGTGAGAAAATATCCGTCGTCTATCGAGGCAATCATATCCTCAAGCTTGTCTTTGCCGGGGAGGATAGCGGTGTTCCTCATTCTGATAAGCGGCTCGTCGGAGAACGCATACGCCCTCGCGTTTCCCTGCGGCTTGACGCCGAAATGCTCAGCACTCTCACGGCTGTTCATATAGCCCCTCAATATGCCGTCCTTTATGAGAACCGCATCCTCGGCGGGCGTGCCCTCGTCGTCGACGAGAATCGGCAGGGGAGCGGACGACCCGTCGGGCAGGGTGTGAGCGAAGTCCACCATGGTTATAAGCTCGCTTGCGACCTGCTTGTTCATGCAGTGCGCCGCAACGGAGCCGCCGAGCACAAGATCCGCTTCAACCGTGTGACCCACTGCCTCATGGGCGAGTATGCCCGCAAGGTTCGGGTGCATAACAACATCTCTGTAGCCCGCGTCGGCGTATACACCCTCGGCTTTTTTCATCAGGCTTTCATAGAGAAGATCTATTCCGCCGAAAAGCTCGTCGGGGGAGGAGAAAACCTCCGTAAAGAAGCCGCGCCCGCCGAAGACCTTATACAGCTCGACATTTGTGCCGTCCTTTGCCTGTGCGGTCAGAAAAACATAGACAAAGCTTCTGGGCACGAGCGAATATGAATCAAAGCCGTCGTTGACGCAGAGCCTTTTCTCCATGGAATCCGACCTGATGCTTACCGAACGGCTGACAAGGTCGGGGTATTTCTTTGCAATATACTCGTCCGTCTCTTTTGCAAATTCGATGTATATTTTCTGCTCGCAGTCGTTAATCTCGCCGTTCATCGTCTTTATCCCGGCGGGAATGGGCGTTAATATCTTAGAATCGCTGCCGACTCTCGAGCTTAGAAATACGGCGTTGTCGCTCGCGGCCTTGAGCACGCTCTTTATGCTCTCCTCCGAGTATTCCGCGCTTGAAGCGAAGCCGTAAACTCCGTTTTTATAAACTCTTGCGTTGACGCCGCTCTTCTCGGCGCGCGTGTTGCCTACGAGATTTCCGCCGAGCATGGAAACCCCGCGCGAGGCGTTCCTTTGCGCGCGCAATTCGGTATGATCGCCGAGCAGTACCCTGTGCGGCGAAAGAATATCTTTTATCATATGCTTCTCCTTTAAAAAAGAATGTTTTGCTCTTATCCTATAGTATATCACTATTATCGGATTTTTCAACTTCACACAAAAAAGAAAAGCGAAAAGACGGACGTTTTAATTGACTTTAACGGCTTGAAAATGTTATCATTTCAGCGTAAATTTATTGTGCGGAGGAAGTGCTTTGGGAAAGTTTGAAAAAGTGCTCATTGCGAGTGATTTTGACGGCACGCTCAAGAATGACGACGGAATAATAACGGCCGATGTCCGCTCTGCAATAGCGTATTTTATCTCTGAGGGCGGGTATTTTACCGTCTGCACCGGCAGAACATATCAGGGCTTTCATCTCTATGACCCGTCGTATATAAACGCGCCCGTGCTGCTTACAAACGGCTCTATGGCGTATGACTACGAAAAGAACGAACCCGTGTTCGTAAACGGGATAGAGGCTGAGCAGGGTATCCCGTTTGTCAGGGCGATAATGGAAAAGTTCCCGGAGGTTTCGATAGAGATGTATCCGTTTGACCGCACCTACGCAATACATCTTGACGACACCTCGCACCGCCATTTCACAAGCCAGGGTATACCGTATGAGGTTGTAAACGACCCGTCCGAAACCAAATTCCCGTGGGCGAAGGCAATGTTTGCGGCGGAGGGAATATCGCAGGAGGTTCAGACCTTTATGCGCGAAAATTTTGATGACCCCGCATTCCTGCCGACTAACGGCGGATATATCGAGGTTATGAAAAAAGGCTCCGATAAGGGCACGGGACTGCTCTGTCTCGCAGACGCTCTCTGCGTGCCGCACGACAGAACCTTTGCAGTCGGCGACGGCTATAACGATATCGAGATGCTTGTTGCGGCAAAAGCCGGATTTGTTCCCGAAAACGGCTCGCCGGAAGCACTCGAGCACGCTGATTATATTGTGCGCTCAAACAATGACGGCGCGGTGGCAAATGTGATAGAGATACTGAGTAATATTTTCTGAAAAGCTGTTTATTTTTGCTGATTATCTTGAAGTATTGTTGATAAAGTATTATAATAACATCCGACATAATGTCCCGGTGTGTTGTAAAAAATATCCCCACGGAGGAAACGGATATGGAGATAAAACAGACGAATTTTGCAATAATCGGTCTCGGAGGGCGCGGCCGTGGAAATCTCGGCGAGCTTCTCACAATAGACGGAGTGAAAGTCGTCGCTGTCTGCGATAAGTACGAGGACAGGGCGAAGCTCGGAGCGGAGATAGTCAAAGAGAAAACTGGCGAGGAGCCGGATGTTTATCTCGACTATAAAGAGCTGCTCAAGCGCGACGATATCAAGGCCGTTATGGTCGCGACAACCTGGATAACCCATTCGCGCATAGCGGTAGACTGCATGAGAGCGGGTAAGCACGTCGGCGTTGAGGTAGGCGGAGCGGCATCTATCGAGGAATGCTGGCAGCTCGTCAGAACCTCCGAGGAGACCGGAAAGTTCTGTATGCTCCTCGAAAACTGCTGCTATGATCGCAATGAAATGGCTCTTCTGCGTATGATGCGCGAGGGTATTTTCGGCGAAATCGTGCATATGCAGGGCGGCTATGAGCATGATCTCAGAGATGAGATAGGCTTGGGGCGCGAGAACCGTCACGGCAGAATACATAATTTCAAAAACCGCAACGGCGAGCTATATCCCACTCACCAGCTGGGTCCCATAGCCAAAGCACTGCATATCAACCGCGGCAACAGATTCTTAACGCTCACTTCGATGTCGAGCAATGCGCGCGGGCTCAACACCTGGCTCAAAAATACGCAGGGCGAGGACTATGACCTTGCGGATTACAAATTCAATCAGGGCGATATAGTGACCACCATGATAAAATGCGCCCACGGCGAGACGATAACGCTCGTGCACAACTGCACGCTCCCGCGTCCGTACTCCCGTAATTACAATATTCACGGCACTCGTGCCGTCTATAACGAGGACGCAAAAGGAATATATATCGACGGCGTAACAAAGCACGAGGAAGGCGACTGGATGCATAGCTGGGAGCCCTTCGAGAAGTATCTTGAGAAGTACGAACACCCGCTTTGGAAAAAGTATGCCGACGAGAGCGAGAAGCACGGTCACGGCGGCATGGATTACCTTGTTTTCTCCGCTTTTGTCGAGAGCGCCATGTATGACCTTGAGCCTCCGATAGATGTTTATGATACGGCAGCGTGGATGGCGATAACCTGCCTTTCGGAGCAGTCGATAGCTTTGGGCAGTATGCCCGTCGCGGTGCCGGATTTCACAAACGGTATGTGGATAGACAGAGAGCCGACAAGGCGCAGCAGATATAACGCGGAGGAGATCTGCGAAGAATTTTTCAGTGATGAGGAGAAGGGTCAATGAGCTTTTATATCGGTGTTGACGGAGGCGGAACAAAGACGGCATTCTCTCTTTTCGATGAGGAAAAGAATACGGTCAAAACAGTTTACGGTTCGGGAAGCAACCATGAGAACCTTGAGGGCTCGTTCGACGAGGCGAGCGACGTTATCTGGAACGGCATAACCGAGCTTGTCGGTGAAGCGGGGATATCCCTTGACGATGTTGCTTTCTCTCTCATGGGCGTTGCCGGTATCGATCATAAGTATCAGCATGACATTATGTGCGAGAAGCTTTTGGAAAGGGGGCTTCGCAATTTTGCAATTTATAACGACGGCTTCATCGTCGTTCAGGCGGGCTCCGAGAGCGGCGCGGCAATAGGCTATAACTGCGGAACGGGCACCTGCTGCAACGCGATAGATTCAAGGGGCAATATGCTCCAAATCGGCGGACTCAGCGAGTGTACGGGCGATATGGGCAACGGCAGCTGGATAGCGCAGACTGCGTTCAGGCTCATATATGACGAGGTCTATCTCGGGCTCGAGCCCACGCTTATCACAAAGCTGTATTATGAGGCTTTTAATATCGCCTCGCGCGAGGAGTTTGTAGGATCCGTCGCAAAGCTTGAGTCGGAGGAGGCTCCGCTCTATATCAAAACTCTCATCGGCGCGTTCTTCAAGGCGGCGGCTATGGGCGACGCACCCGCGCTCGCCAAGACCGACGAGATGGCAAAGCGCGGAGCGCAGTTCATCGCGGCTCTTGCCAATCAAATGGAGTTTGACGGCGACGAGATAGAGGTCGTCCTCTCGGGCTCCATGCACACAAAGCTTCCCAACGATATTTATATCGCGAAGCTTCACGACTATGCGCAGCAGATGAGCGGAAGAAAGCTTCGGTTCATAAAACTCGACAAGGAGCCTGTTATCGGCTGTATAAACTGGATATTCAGGCAGTATAAATAAGATTTTACATGAAAAGGGAGTAATACATATGAAAGAAATCACGGTAGCAGTCATCGGTTCGGGCAGCACATATTGCCCCGAGCTTGTGGACGGCTTCATAAAGGCTCAGTCCTCGCTCAAGCTCAAGAAGATATCCTTTATGGATATCGACGAGCGCAAAAGGACAATAGTCGGCAACCTTTGCCTGAGAATGCTCAAAAAGGCCGGTATTGAATGCGAAACGCTTCTCACCGACAATCTTGACGAGGCTCTTCAGGGCGCTGATTTTGTCGTCACACAGATAAGAGTGGGTATGCTTCATGCCCGCTATCTCGACGAGACAATACCGCTCAAGTATGACCTCATCGGTCAGGAGACCACCGGCATGGGCGGCTTCTTCAAAGCTCTGCGCACCATTCCGGTCATGCAGCATATCTGTGACCGCATTGAGGCGATTTGCCCCGACGCCTGGCTTATCAACTTCACGAATCCCTCCGGCATAATTACCGAGTTTGTGCTCAACCATACCAACGTCAAGTGCATGGGTCTTTGCAATGTCCCGATAAATATGATAGACGACACAAAAGAGGCTATGGGTGACGACTGCGACATAACATATGTCGGTCTTAATCACCTGAGCTGGATAACCTCCGTCAAAAAGGACGGCAAGGAGCTCATTGACGATATGCTCGCGCAGGGCTTTTCAACGAAGGTTATGGCCAATATAAAGGACGACGGCTTCTCCCTTGACTGCCTCAACGCAGTGCGCGGAATACCCTCGTCTTATCTCCAGTATTACTATTGCAGAGACGCGAAGCTCAAGCATCAGAAAGAGGATGAGAAGTGCCGCGCCCGCGTCTGCATGGAGATAGAGGAGGAGCTGCTCGAGATGTATTCCGACGAGACGCTTGTCACAAAGCCCGACCTCCTCGATCAGCGCGGCGGTCACAAGTATTCTCTCGCGGCGGTTTCTCTTATCGACTCAATAGCCAATGACAAGCGCGACGTTCAGATAGTAAATATCAAGAATAACGGCACCGTCGATTTCATGGACGATGACGATATCCTCGAAATAGCCGCCGTTATCGGCAAGGACGGCGCGGAGCCTGTGGCTATCGACAAGATTGAAAATAAGCACATAATCGGTCTTATGCGCGTTGTAAAGGCATATGAAAAGTACACCGTTGAAGCCGCGACGACCGGCTCTGAGGCAGCCGCAATCAACGCGCTGCTTGTCCATCCGCTCGTCGGCGACTGGGAAAGGGCACACAAATGCTTCGAGGAGATGAAGTGGGCTCACAAGGCCTATCTTCCGGAGTTTTTCCCCAACGACGTCGTCATCAAGTGCTGAAAATTACATATTGTTCTTATCCCGTCGAATTTTTTCGGCGGGATTTTTTCATATGCTTAATTGAATTGAAAGGCTTATAAATGTAAATAATATCAACATTATCTAAAATAAATAAAAAAATTGGCTTTTTCGGAGATTATTTTACGAAAATTTGAAGTGATATTCCGAATGTTACCGTTTTGTTATCGGATGTAACCAAATTTTAACTATATTGTAAACGGGAATTAATTGTGTTGTGCTTTATCTTGTGATAATATTTCCGTGTTGGTTTATTACCGAAAGTCGGAGGCAAATATGTTGAATAATCAAAAATTAACCGCGAATCGTGAGACAGTAATAAAGACCGCAGCGATGGTCGCCGTTGCGGCTCTTATGTTCGGTCTTATACTTGTATTTAACAGTATGATAGGCTATGCCGCCGACGATTATCTCTATTTTTTTAAATACACGGGTCATGTTGTAAAGGGAACTCCGGAGCGTCTGACGGGGATAGGAGATATCTTCACGGGCATGGTGACGCACTATAAGATATGCAACGGCAGAATACCGGCGCATTTTCTCTTGCAGCTTTTCACTTTTTTCGACAAATCCGTCTTTAATATTTTCAATTCTCTGTTTTTTGTGCTGCTTGGGCTGCTAATTTATTTTCATGCAAACTATAAGCGCCCGATAAATATACCTCTGCTTATATTTATCTATGCTTTCGAGTGGCTCGGCTTTTACAGACCCGCAACCTCGGTTTTGTGGTACAGCGCAGCCTTTAACTATTTGTGGACAACCGTGTGGATACTGACGTTTCTCATGTTTTACCGTATCAATACGGAAAAATCACAAAATCCCAGCGCCGCAAAAGAGACGATTTTTTCCGTTCTTATGCTTTTAGCCGGAATCTTAGCCGGCTGGACAAACGAAAATATGGGCGGTGCTGCAATTGGTGCCGTAATACTTTTTCTCATCTACTTCAAGATAAAGAAGATGCCGGTGCGAGCGCATCATATTACCGGATTTATCGGAACCGTTATCGGCTTTGGTATACTTATTTTGGCTCCGGGAAACAGAGTACGGTTTGACCATACAAAAAGAGAGCGAAATATTCTTAAGCATTTTAAATGGTCGTTTGATCAGTTAACATGGAATATATGGCGAGCTCTTTTGGTTATGCTGATAGTATTTGTTATAGTGCTTTTGATTTGGCGCATAAAAAAGCTCAAGATAGATTGGCTGCGCCCATGCATTTACGCTTTAACGGGATTTGCCGGCGCCGGTGTCATGCTGCTGTCGCCCGAAGCTCCTCCGCGCTCGTTCTTCGGCGCAAATGTTATGTTTGCCTGTGCAGCGTTCTCTCTTGCCGCGCAGGTTATGGATAAGCAGCTTTCGGGCGTGAAGCGTACTGCAATTGTGATATCCGCGCTGCTCGCGATAGGGTTTGGGACACTCTATGTCGGAGAATATTACGCCTTGAAATCCGACAGCCTTGCATACGCTGAAATCAGGCAGGAAATATATGACCAGAAAGCTGCGGGAATTAAAGATATAAAAATCCCCGTCGCCCGTCCGAGAAAGTCTATGTGGTCGCTCTATTCTTATATGACAAGTCTACCCAACAAGTCAAACAACAGATGGTTCAATGATTGGGTGGCGGAATATTACGGGGTTGACAGCATTACGATGATAAAAAAGCCGAAAAATAGGTAAACACTCTGTTAAAAGGTCAAGGTAACAGCATGACAAAAAATGTGAAAAATAAGACAATAAAGAAAAAAAGAGCGTTGCTGATAGCTTTTATGATTTTTGCTCTTGCCGTTCTTGCTGCGGTTTGCATATATGAGACCGAGCTCAATAAGCTTGATTCGAACAATCGAGTCGATAACAGTTTCTACGACTCTCAGTTTAAAAACAAAAAAATTATGGTTATCGTCCCTCACGAGGATGACGACTTGCTGTCTGTCGGGCAGGTGCTTCCTCAACTGTATAAGAACGGCGCTGATGTGCGCATAGTGGTTGCGACCAACGGCGACAAAACAATTGCCGCACACACCCGACAGGGCGAAGATTGCAGGGCGCTAAAAAAGCTTGGCATTCCGCGTGAAAAAGTTACTTTTTTAGGCTATCCCGACGGAACGAATATGTATGTTAAAAAAGCAGGTGAAAAGACCTATTCATACTCCACCGGGCTCAATCACACCTATGCGGGAGCGGGATTTCGCGATTATCATTTTCAAAAATTCGGTACTCACGCCGAATATACAGCCGAGAATCTGATTGGCGATATGGAGAGCGTTATCCGCGAATACCGCCCGGATTATATAATTGCAACAGACTTTGACAACCATACAGATCATAGAGGAATAAGTATGTCGTTTGAGACCGCTATGAACCGTATATTAAAGTCCGAAAACGATTATCATCCGAAAATATTGAAAAATTTCTGCTATACCTCAACGTGGAAAGCGAAACCGGATTTTTACTCGCTTAACATCAAAAGTGTCCATAAGCCCACAAAAGAGAAGCTCCGCGACCCGTCGTACGAAACCAATGTTCCGCAGTATAATTGGAGCGATAGAGTCAGAATACCGGTATATAAAGGCTCTGTAAGCCATTCTCTGCTGAGATGCCCGGAGTATAAGGCTCTCGGCGAACATCTTTCGCAATATGCGTTTGTGTATTCCGACCGCATAATAAACGGTGATATGGTATATTGGACACGGCGCACGGATAATCTCATAAATGACGCAGATGTTTCCGTGTCATCGGGTGAAGCGGAGCTTATAAATAATTTTATGCTTGTAAATATAGAAAAAATCAGAGATCCGCACGCAAAGCTTGCAGAATGTGTTTCGAAATTCAATAATAATGATGCTGAAAAAACCGTGACAGTAAAATTTAAGCATCCGAAAACCGTTTCGTGCATTTCGCTCTACGATGACTTTGATTTAAGTGCCAATATAACCGGCGGCATTATTACTTTCAGCGACGGAAGCAGCGTCAAGGTGCCCAAGCTTAATGCAAACGGCAGCGAGACTCGTGTTGTGTTTGAGCCAAAGCACAATATAACATCTTTTACCTTTAAGGTCACCGGATACGAAAAATCGGCGGGACTTTGCGAGATAGAAGCTTTTGAGCAGGCTGATTATGATCCCGGATTTTCTCTGATAAAGCTGAAAAATGCCGAGACCGACGACTATATCTACAATTACTTTATCCGCCCCGATGAAAATTCATTGACTTTGGGCGCGTATCTTTCCGATCCCAATGCCGAATACAGCCTTAGAATAGTAGACGGCGACGGCGTAAAGCTTGATGGGAATAAGCTGATATTTGATAACGATTTTAAAAAATGCACTGTCCGCGCCGAGCTTAAGGATGATCCGTCAACATATGACCAAATAACAGTTGAGCGTCTGAACGAAAGCGGACTTAAAAAATATGAGTTGTTTGAAAAGGTCAACCGTCTTTTCTTTAAAATCGATTCATTCCGACTTAAGACAAAGAATCTTTTTGTCAACGGTTATTTTTATGAAACTCTGCACAAGTATATCAAAATGCTCGGAGATAAAATCGGGATAAATATAAAGTAGCCATTGTTGCAAATAATAAAATTTTGTGTTACAATTCAGAAGCAGCATATGTGCAGTTTCGGAGGAAAAAGATGAAATTATCTTTAGTAATTCCCTGTTATAATGAGCAGGATAATGTTGAATTATTTTACAATGCCGCAACCGAAGCCTTTAATGATAAGGGCTTTGAGTACGAGCTTATATTTGTCAACGACGGCAGCCGCGATCAGACGATGGACAAGCTACGACACATCTATGATATTGCAGACGAGAATGTCAAGGTAGTCGGATTCTCACGTAACTTCGGCAAGGAGTCTGCCATATATGCGGGACTCAAGGAGAGCAGGGGAGAAATGGTCTGCCTTATCGACGCCGATATGCAGCAGCGCCCCGAGCTTGTGCTTGATATGATGGAGATTCTTGATAACGATCCGAGCTATGATGCCGTAGCTTGCTATCAAAAAAACAGAAAAGAGTCCAAGGTGCTTTCGGCGTTTAAAAATGCTTTCTATAAGACGATTAACAAAGTCTCCGAAATAGAGTTCAAGAGCGGCGCAAGCGATTTCAGACTTTTAAGACGTTGCGTTGTCGATGCCGTGCTAAGCATGAGCGAATATCACCGCTTCTCAAAGGGAATCTTCTCGTGGGTCGGTTTCAATACCTTCTATATGCCATATGTTGTCGAAGACAGGGCAAGCGGAACTTCCAAGTGGAGCTTCGGGAAGCTCTTCAAATACGCTATGGACGGCATTATCGCTTTTACAACAATGCCGCTTAAAATCGCAACCTATATCGGACTGATATCCTCCGCCGCATCTATTATATATATGATAGTCGTCATAATTCAGAAATTGGCGTTTGATATCAATATTCCGGGCTATGCCACCATTGTCGTGCTTATTCTTCTGCTCGGCGGACTTCAGCTTTTCTGCATCGGTATGGTCGGAGAGTATCTTGCCAGAACATATATAGAGTCGAAGCACAGACCGATATATATCGCAAGAGAAGTCCTTGATTACGAGGATAAATAAAAGCAAAAACAGGACTGCGGCAAAATTTCACCGCAGTCCGTTTTTTTTTTGATATGTATTTGCCGGAGTTTTTTTGAAAAAACTATTGACAAATCCGTGTCTTTTGATATAATAAATAACGTTCCGACCGAACTTAATATTTGGGGGTATAGCTCAGCTGGGAGAGCGCTTGAATGGCATTCAAGAGGTCAGCGGTTCGATCCCGCTTATCTCCACCAAGCGAAAAGCCTTGAAACTCAACGGTTTCGGGGCTTTTAAATTTTTTCGTACACAGATGCTCCGCACTTTGGTCTTTATTCGGTCTTGGCGGCTTTTAAAATGCCGTTTTCATAAAAATACAGAGCAGATCATTTCTGACCTGCTCTGTTGCTTTTTATTTATCTGACGCTGTCATGAAGGCTCTTGAACTCAAGGAGTATTCTTGAACCCTCGTATTTCGAAACGGTAAGAAGCTCCTCGTTTTCGGTGAGTATCGAATGATAATTGTTATCCGCTATGATGTAGCCTATCTGATCGTTCATGAGGCCGAGAACCATAAGCTTTCTGCCGCCGACTATGTCCTGCATTGAGGGATATTTCCAACCCTCTCCGGTCCAGGAATCCTTTGCCTCGGTGCCGCCGCCGAAGGCTATCTCGGGTGCAAGCTCACCGGGGATAAGCGCAAAGGCGAGATCGGTTCCCATCTCCATATAGCCTATTTCGGTCGGAATCCTCATGGAGCCGTCCTTGGCTCTTACGCCTTCGTTTGCGAGAAGACCGGTAGAGGCAATGAACTCAAGCGCATGATTGTCAACGGTGACAAAGACATCTCTGTGGGCGATGTTGAGTATAGGCTCGACCCTTGAGCCCTTGTCGGCCGCAACGAGTATCTCGCCGAGCTTATTGCCGTATGCTTCGACGTTCTGGTATCTTGTGTTGCCCTCAACTGCCACGGGGGCGGTCTGCGAGGTTATAGCAAGCTCTGCACCCTGAATCTGAACATAGTTGGCGCCTGCCGCATTGACCTGCTTCTCTATAAAATAGGGATAGTCGCCGGAGATGTTGGTCGTACCTGCACCGAGTCCGACGCAGTGGATAGCGGCATTGACTATCCATGTGGGCTTTGACTCTCTGTTGTCGGGAACAAAGCAGAGACGGTTGAGATTGGGGTCAAAGGTCTGAGGATCGCGCTTGTCGCGGATATACTCGTGAACATCGGTCTGCGAGAAATACATTTCTCCGGGCTCCATGTTGTTGACTGCCGCAATTATCGAGTCCGCGGTCGTCTTATAGAGGTGCTCCATGTATTCCTTGTTCTGTCCGTTGTGCAGGGTGCTCGGATCCATACCGACGGCGTTCTTGAAGGTATTTCCGAAGAGCACCTTGTTGAGGTCGCCGTTGAGACCGAGAGTATCTATGGCGCTGTGCTGATGAAGAGTGGAAATATTGACGCTGACGATATTCTTGTTCTTTATAAAGCCTGCTATTCTGCCTCTGATCTCGCGAACGTCCTTGGCCGCAAGTCCGTATGCGTCGAGGACTGCGTAGACAACAATTCCGTTATCCGTACCGTCGCTTACGGCAAAAACTCTTACTCTCAAATCATCAAGGATTTCGGTGGGATGCTTGGGATTGGGGTAGGAGAGGCTTCCGCCGACATAGTGATTTCCGTCAAGCTCGTTGCCTGTGAGTAGCGAGGCGCTCGAATAGCCGACATTCCAGCGGGCGTTGGGAGCGGCCTTGTCATTAAAGGCTTTGCTTCCGACATTTGAATTCTTAAATTTATAGTCCGCTTCATCGGATCTCTTCATCAGCGGGAACACCTTGCTGAGACCGACTACGAGGCTGTCTATGAGCTTGTCAACAGACATATAGAAAATTCTGCTGACGCCGGTCTTGAAGCTGTCCCAAGTCAGCTTATCCGAGGACGAGAACGCGCCGATTATAATTTTGATGATACCGATGGCATCGTCGATATCATTGAGCGAATCCGCTCGAGACGACGCGGAGCTGTCGGTAGCGGCGGTCAGCTCGGAAACATTCTGCGAAGCCAGCGCAAGCTCTGCGCCGTTGTCAACCTGCGCGCCTGCGGCGGCTGCGGTGGAACCGAAAGCGAGCACGGCAACAAGTATAATTGCAACAATGCCGCTTATCAGCTTTTTACATTTCATTGTTAACACTCCTTGGTTTATTTTATAGCCTTTTCGGCTTCTGTCTTGGTTTTATTGACAGTGTTCATTATGTCAGCGAACACATTTGCGATTATCGGCGCGGTCTCGGGACCGAGAGAGTTCGTCTCCTCGTAGTGCCTTCTGTCGAGTCTGTCGCGCCCGCCGTTGATATACGGCTCCTTGGGGTTCAGATAGAAGTCGTTCGGCGGAACGACATAGCCCGTAAAGTCATTGGCGAGGCAGAAAATCAGCATATTGTCATCTTCTGCAATTCGGAGCAGAGGAGCCGGATTGATGTCCGGCGACTTGCCCTCGGCAGAGCAGTCTGCGTCGAGATATCCGCCGTATGCAAGCTCGGGGAACAGCTCGCAGGGGAGAAACAGAAGCTTGAGCCCGCCAAGCTCGAAATAGCTCATCTCGGTATGTATCGACAGATTGAGAGAACCTTTGCCGGTATTAGCCGCGTTTGATTTCAGTATGCCGACTTTTTTAGCAAGCGCAAGAACATAGTTGTCACACTGCGAATAGTATTCCTGACGTATAAGGTTCAGCACGGGGCGAAGCTTTATTTCGTTTTCAACAGCCATTGCCGTGCGGGCTATCGACTGTCCGCCAAGCACAGTAGACTTTATATTGTCCTCGTCGAGTTCTTTGAGGCGGATAAGTCCGCCGATAGCGCCGACAAAATATATTGTCTCGGCGCCGGCCTTTTCGAGTATCTCTTTTCTGATATATCCTGCGAAATCCGCGCTGACATAGGAGTTTTTGCCGAGCAGCGACTCGGTGTGGGAGGCGAAGTTAATTATCCAAATCTCGCGGCTTCCGTCCTTTGGAACAAAGCGGAACCTGTGAACATCTTTCGAATATACCTCCGGCAGTCGGGAGTCACGCTGAATAGCCTCCGCTTCCTTTTTGCCGTAATAGAGGTCGCCGTCTCTGCGGTCGTTGTAGGCATCGAGCACAACCTGCTTTACCTTTTGAGCGAGCAGCTCCATATATTTTTTGTTGCGTCCGCTTCTCGGGAGGGGACCCCACAAGCCCACGGTGTCTATGCTCGCGTGGTTATGTATACTCATTATGTTTATCGAGCGGCAGCCGCTCTCTTTTTTGAAATCCGCAAGCAAGTCTCTGATTATACCTACATCGTAATTTGTAAGCCCTATATCGTCGATCGACACAAAAACGACTCCGCCTCTGCCGGACAAATCGTCTATCCATACGGCGCTCGCGGTCATCGGGTCAAGCACACCCTTGGCGGGGTTGTTCATCCTGTATCCCGCAACATAGTAGGCGGTTTTATCCATATCGTCGGGCATGACGTCCGTCTTTGCAAAGCCTACGCTGAAGCAATCGCTTTTCGGCTCGCGGATATAATCAAAAGTGCCTTTTTCAAGCTCGGGCGCAGGACTTTTCTTTGACTTCCTTGCGCCGCCGCGAGACAGTGAGCTTCGCACAATTTTGCCTATCGTCCCCAAAGCACTCATGACTTATCACCTCCGAAAACCTAAAAGTCTTTCTTGCACAATATGTACAAAATACTATAGGTATTATAAACTTTTTATAAGTAAAAAGCAACATCTTTAGGCTAAAAATTATATATGTCAACTGAATAAATGAGACATTATTACACCGCCGCGCAAAAAAACGGCTTATTTTGAAATAATATATTTCATTTTGCCTCGGAAGCGTGTATAATATAAACTGATTTATTATGTGAAGAGTGTAGCTCTTAACGGAACGGGGATATATAATGAACTATAAGGTCAATCCGGACTCTCTTTCGGCGGTGTTTATGGTGCCGTCGCAGATAGTCGATAAGCATATTAAGCTTGCCGGCGGGCAGCAACTCAAGGTTCTGCTTTGGACGCTGCGCCATGCGGGCGAGGGCTTTGATATGGAAAAGTTGTGCAGGGATCTCAATTTTTCAGTCCCCGACGCGCAGGATTATCTCCAATATTGGGTCGAGACGGGGATACTCGTGTCCGACGGCACGGCGGATTCGGCATTTGCGCCCGTTGTGTCGGAGAAAAATGCAGAGCCTCCCAAAGCGAAGAAAGAGCTGCCGGACATTGAGCCGTCGAGACCGACTGCGGCGGAGATAGCGCAGAGGGCAGAGGAATCGGCGGATATAAAATTCCTGCTTCTCGAGACACAGAACAAGCTCGGCAGAACTATAGGCTACGACGGACAGTGTACGCTTTTGATGATGCACGACACTTACGGAATACCGGTCGAGGTCATTCTGATGATAATCGAATATGCCGTTTCGATAAGGAAGCCGAACTTTCACTACATAGCCGCCATAGGAAAAGATTGGGGCGAACGTGAAATAGACACTATTGAAAAGGCGGACGAGCAGATAAGCCGCCTCGACTCCGCTAACCGTGTATGGGCTTCGTTTGCCGCAATGGCGGGACTCTCTAACTCGCGTCCGACTCAGGCGCAGACGAAATATATTTTCACATGGAACCGCGAATGGGGCTTCTCTCCCGAGATGATTTTTGCGGCGTATGAGCAGATGGCGGAGCACTGCCAAAAGATGAGTTTCCCGTATATGAGCAAGATACTTGAATCGTGGCACACCAACGGGATAAAGACTTTGTCCGATGTCGAAAAGGCCAACGCCTCCAAGCAGAGCAGCGCACCCGTTTCTTCACAGAGAAAGGGTCGAGTCGATAACGGACATTCCTCATCATATGATTTAGATGAGTTTAACCGCAAAGCCATGAAAAATCCGATAGTATATAAGAAGAAAAACAAAGATTGAGAGGGGAACAGCAAATGAGCTACAGCCGCAAAGTATATGCAAGAGCCGCCTCGGAGCTTGAGCGCCGCCGCGATAAAGCCGAACGCACGCAGAGTATGCGCCGCGCAGAGGTATATGCAAAGATACCTGAGCTGATATCCATAGACCGCGAAATAGCCTCCGCCGGCGCAGAGGTCATACGCGCCATAGGCATGGGCGAAAATGCTCAGCAATTTATTGAAGAGCTTGCAAAGAAAAATCTCGCCTCTCAGCAGCGCCGTAAGGATATACTCAAAGAAAACGGCTATCCCGAGGACTATCTTGACGCGGAGTACACCTGCAAAAAGTGCCGCGATACGGGCTTTATCGGCGGAGTTATGTGCGACTGCTACAAGGCGCTTCTGCGCGACACCGCACTCGCCGAGCTCAACGAGCTTTCGCCGAGCGCACGCTCGACCTTTGAGAGCTTTAATATAAACTATTATCCCGACACCGTTGACCCGGCGACGGGAATAAATCCGCGCAGCAGAATGAAAGAGATCCTTGATTTTTGCAGAGACTATGCCGCCGATTTCGCAACGGATTCCCCGAGCCTTTTGCTCTACGGCGCAACGGGACTCGGAAAGACGCATCTCTCGCTCGCGATAGCCTCGGAGGCCGTCAAAAAAGGCTACGGAGTCATATACGGCTCGGCTCAGAATCTTATGTCGCGCCTTGAAAAGGAACATTTTTCAAGCGGGCGAAACAGCGAATATGAGGGTAGCGAGCAGGCGCTGCTTGAGTGCGATCTTCTCATCATCGACGACCTCGGCGCGGAGTTTTCAACTCAGTTCACAGTTGCGGAGCTTTATAATATAATAAACACCCGTATTATGAGCAGACTGCCGGTAATAATCAGCACGAATCTTACACCGGACGGGCTTGAGCAGAAGTATACCCAGAGGATAACCTCAAGAATAATCGGCAACTATATATCGCTCTATTTCTGCGGAAAAGATATCAGACAGATAAAAAATACTGAACAGGAGTAATAAGCCCCATATGGACATTATAAGCAGCTTGACAAAAATGTTCGGCCTTCAGCGTTGGCAGGTCGAAAATACCGTAAATCTTATAGATGAGGGCAACACGATACCGTTTATCGCCCGATACAGAAAGGAAGCTCACGGCACGCTTGACGATCAGGTGCTGCGCGAGCTCTCCGAAAAGCTCGAATATCTGCGTAATTTGGACAAGCGCAGAGAGGAAATCGGCGCATTGATAACAGCGCAGGAGAAGATGACTCCGGAGATTGAAGCCGCGCTCGAAAAGGCTTCGACTCTCGCCGAAATCGAGGATATTTACCGCCCGTTCAGACCCAAGCGCAGAACGCGCGCCTCAATAGCAAAGGAAAAGGGTCTCGAACCGCTTGCCGATGCGATTTTCGCTCAGGCGGCGGATTCGGCTTCGCCGTCAGAGCTTGCGGCGGACTATATAGACGCCGAAAAGGGCGTCGAGACGCTCGAGGACGCGATAGGCGGAGCGATGGATATAATCGCCGAAAACATATCGGATGACGCGGATATTCGCCGCCGTCTGCGCTCACTGTTTACTGTTGCGGGTGTGCTCCAATCGCGCGCCGCGGACAGCGAAAAAGAGAGCGTCTATACGATGTATTACGAATATGACGAGCCGATAAACAAAATAGCGGGACACCGCGTTCTTGCCGTCAACAGGGGAGAAAACGAGGGCTTTTTGAAGGTCGGCATAGAGGTTGACCGCATAAAAGCTCTGAATATAATCAATGCCTGCGTTTTAAGCGACAGCGGCTCCGCCTGCACCGATACTGTGCGTGACGCCGCCGCAGATGCCTATGACAGGCTGATATTCCCGTCGGTAGAGCGCGAAATACGCAACATGATGACCGACAACGCTGTTGAATCCGCTCTCAAGGTATTCTATGTCAATCTCCGCGAGCTCCTGCTCCAGCCGCCTGTAAAGGGCAAGCGTGCGCTCGGTCTCGACCCGGGCTACAGAACGGGATGCAAGGTGGCAGTTGTTGACGAAACGGGAAAGGTGCTTGACACGGGCGTAATATACGTCACTCATTCCGAGGAGCAGAAGCTCAAGGCTAAGCAGACCGTAAAGCGTCTTATCGAAAAGCACGGCGTTGAGGTAATAGCCATAGGCAACGGCACAGCGTCAAAGGAGACGGAGATATTTGCGGCCGACCTTATAAAAGAACTCGACCGCAAGGTGTCCTATATGATGGTCAGCGAGGCGGGCGCATCCGTATATTCCGCTTCAAAGCTTGCGGCGGAGGAGTTCCCGCAGTTTGATGTTTCGCTCAGAAGCGCGGTCTCCATAGCCCGCAGACTTCAGGATCCGCTCGCGGAGCTTGTAAAAATCGACCCGAAAGCGCTCGGCGTCGGTCAGTATCAGCACGATATGCCCAAAAAAGAGCTCGGCGAAACGCTCGACGGCGCGGTTGAATACTGCGTCAACTCCGTCGGTGCGGATGTAAACACCGCGTCCCCGTCGCTGCTTTCGCATATAGCGGGAATTAATTCCGGCGTTGCAAAAAACATAGTTGCATACAGAGAGGAGAACGGTGCGTTCACCTCACGCGCCCAGCTCAAGAAAGTGCCGAAGCTCGGCGCAAAGGCCTATGAGCAGTGCGCCGGATTCGTCAGAGTTCCCGAGAGCAAAAACGTTCTTGACAACACGGGCGTTCACCCGGAGAGCTATACCGCCGCAAAAGAGCTGCTTGAGCTGTGCGGGCTGACGGTAAAAGACGCCGCAAAGGGAAATACCGGCGCTCTCAAGGCGACCGTTGAGCTGCTCGGCGGCGATAAAAAGGTCGCGGAAAAGCTGGGAATAGGTCTGCCTACTCTTCAGGATATAGTCAAGGAGCTTCAAAAGCCCGGACGCGACCCGCGAGACGAGCTGCCGCCTCCGCTTCTGCGCACGGATGTCATGGATATCAACGACTTAAAGCCCGGCATGGAGATGAAAGGCACCGTTCGCAACGTCATTGATTTCGGCGCGTTTGTCGATATCGGCGTGCATCAGGACGGCCTCGTTCACATTTCGCAGATAACCGATAAATATATCAAGCACCCGTCCGAGGTGCTGAAGGTCGGAGACATAGTTACCGTGTGGGTTTTGGCAGTCGATGTGAAGAAAAACCGCATATCGCTGACCATGAAACGCAACAATATTGATAAAGTCAAGGAGCAATAATCTTGTCGGAAAAATTCAGAAAAGACCTCACGCAGGGGAGTGTCACTAAACAACTGCTCAAATTTTCGGTGCCCTTCCTGCTTTCAAATCTTTTGCAGGCGCTTTATTCCGTCGCCGACATGGTGATAGTCGGTCAGTTCTGCGGTAAGTCGGGAATAACCGGCGTCTCGATAGGCGGACAGATAAATCTTCTCGTCACCGGCGCGGCGCTCGGTCTCGCTATCGGCGGAACGGTGCTTATAGCACAGTACGGCGGCGCGAAAAAATACGACGATCAAAAGAGCACAATAGGCACAATGACCACGCTCTACATTATTCTCAGCGCAGTGCTTACGGTCGTTATGGTTCTGCTGACGAAGCCGATACTGCGTCTGCTGAAAACACCGGATAACGCATTCGAGGAAGCAGTCAGGTATCTTACTATCTGTATGCTCGGCACGGTGTTTATGTTCCTGTATAACGCCATAAGCGCAATACTGCGCGGTATGGGAGACTCGAAGCGCCCGCTCTACTTCGTCGCAATTGCCGCCGCGGTGAATGTTGTCGGTGATATCGTCCTCGTAGGACCTCTTAAAATGGGTGCGGCGGGAGCGGCAATAGCAACTATCGGCTCGCAGGGGATAAGCGTTGTTCTCTCGCTGATATACCTGTTTCGCAGCGGCTTCTTTTCGGACTATGAAATAAATGACTTCAAAATAGACCGACAGAAAGCTATGAGCATAATAAAAATAGGACTTCCGTCGTCGGTTCAGCAGGTTATAGTCTCTTTCTCTTTCCTGACCCTTACCGCACTCGTCAACTCTCTGCCCAATGCGGCTGCGGCGTCCGCCTGTCAGGGCATCGTCGGCAAGATAAACTCGTTTGCGATATTGCCCGGCCTTGCGATGAGCAGCGCAATATCGTCAATGGCGGGTCAAAATATCGGAGCGGGCGAGTTGAAGCGCGCCAAAAAGACTATGACAACGGGTCTTATGATAGCCCTGGGAATTTCGGCGCTCGTGTTTATTATAGTCGAAATATTCCCGCGTGAGCTTTTGACGCTTTTTACAAGCGAGACAGATGTTGTAGAAACCGGAATAACCTTTTTGAGACTTGCGGCGGCAGAATATATGATAGTCACCCCCGTATTCTGCATGAACGGCCTCGCAATAGGCGCGGGATATACAAACGTCGCTCTTCTCAATGCGATTTCCAGCTCGATAATTATAAGAGTCCCGCTCGCTTATCTGCTCGTTCGCGTGTTTGACCTCGGCTTTAACGGAATAGGAATCGCCATGGGCTTTGCACCCATTGTCTCGCTCTTCATCGGAATTATATTCGTTCAGAGCGGCAAGTGGAAGAAAGCGAAGATAAGGCTTTAAACTTTATTAAGGATTCGGTAAGGCGAGGAAAGGCACGCCTTATGCAATACATATCCGTTTTATCGGACAATCATTTGATATGGAGGACAAAAGTATGAAGATTCTCGTTACGGGAGGCGCCGGCTTTATCGGCAGCAACTTTATCTATCATATGCTCCGCGAGCATCCCGATTATGATATAGTCTGCCTCGACCTTCTGACTTATGCCGGCAATCTCAAAACTCTTGACGGGGCGATGAAAAACAGTCATTTCAAGTTCGTCAGGGGAGATATTGCCGACCGCCCGTTTGTTGACAGACTTTTCGAGGACGAAAAATTCGACATTGTTGTAAACTTTGCAGCCGAAAGCCATGTTGACCGCTCAATAGAAAATCCCGAGGTGTTCCTCAGGACAAACATTATGGGCACTGCGGCTCTTATGGACGCCGCGAGAAAAACAGGCGTAAAGCGCTATCATCAGGTTTCGACCGACGAGGTCTACGGAGACTTGCCGCTCGAGAGAACCGATCTCTTCTTTACCGAGGAGACACCCATACACACCTCAAGCCCGTATTCGGCATCCAAAGCTTCGGCGGATCTTCTCGTCTTGGCATACTACAGAACCTACGGACTGCCCGTGACGATTTCGAGATGCTCCAATAACTACGGCCCGTATCACTTCCCCGAGAAGCTCATTCCGCTGATGATATCCAGAGCGTACAACAACGAAAGCCTGCCCGTTTACGGCGAGGGACTCAACGTCCGCGACTGGCTCTATGTCAAGGATCACTGCCGCGCTATCGACCTCATTATCCATAAAGGCAGGGTAGGCGAGGTCTACAATGTCGGCGGACACAACGAAAAACGCAATATAGATGTTGTGAAAACCATACTTCGCATCATGGGCAAGCCCGAAACGCTCATTACCCATGTCAAGGACAGAGCGGGTCACGACCTGCGCTATGCCATCGATCCCACGAAGATTCACAATGAGCTCGGCTGGAGTCCGGAAACCACGTTTGACGAGGGCATAAAGAAAACAGTGGACTGGTACATGGACAATAAACAATGGTGGGAGGATATAATTAACGGAGAATACCGAAATTATTACGAGAAAATGTACTCGAACAGATAAATCTTTCGGTTATTTCCTGTTTAGCTGTCCTTTGATATATTTTTGAACTCAAGTACAAAAAAGTGTTTACAACGCGATTTTTTCGTGCTATAATACAGAAAAAGGTGTTATGCCTTTGGTTAGGAGCTTTCAATGTCGGATAAAAAAGATAAGAAAGAAAAAGAGCTGAAAGAAAGAGAACACAAAGAAAAAGATCAGAAGAACCCTGCGGAGGCCGAGCCCTCCAGACGTTCGAGAAAAAAACAGAACACACACAAAGCTATTCTGCATCAGGCGAAGGTGCTCTTTGAAAAAGAGGGCATAGGCAATGTCACCATCGAGCAGATAAGCGAGAGTGCCGATGTTTCGCGTTCCACGTTCTTTTCGCACTTTGCTTCCGTTGACGACCTTTTAAAAGAGATCTCAAACGAGGAGATAAACGATGTCTTTGACGCAGCCGAAAAGGGCGACGGCAAGCTCACCGTCAGCGCGCTTTTGAAGCAGCTCAACGACGACACCTATCCTTATCCCTATCTTTCCTGCGAAGTGCTCATGCGAGGCATTCTCTCTAAGGGCGAGTCGAATTTTGCGCAGGTCGATCGTTTCCTCCGCAAGGAGATAGTGACCGACAAGAGCTATGCGAACACTCTTGAGGAGTTTTCGTCAAAAGAGCTTTCGGCGCTCATCCTCGGAGCTTTCTTCGGACTCATTTTTCAGAAGATGATAAACGACGAGAGCTTCACCAACCCCGACGAAACAAGCGTAACTATCCAGAAATTTATAAAATATCTTCAAAACCAGGAGGAATTATCATGAGCAACGGATATGGAATCAGCAACTGGGAAGACGCAAAGACCATTTACAGCGAGCTTCACGAGCTCACCTCTAAGCCGATCTATTGCGTTACCGAAGACGCACTCAAGGATGTTCTCGATTATTTCGAGACAAAGTGCGCAAAGTCGAAGGCAATCACCACCGAGGCGAAGCAGTACATCCCCGGCGGCGTTCAGCACAACCTCGCCTTCAACTATCCCTTCCCGATCTGCGTAACAAAGGCTGAGGGCGCGTTCCTCTATGACCTTGACGGCAACAAGTACTACGATTTCCTGCAGGCAGGCGGTCCGACAATCCTCGGCAGCAACTATGCTCCCGTAAGAGAGAAGGTCATCGCGCTTCTTAACGAGTGCGGCCCCGTAACCGGCCTGTTCCATGAGGGTGAGCTTCTGCTCGCCAAGGAAATCAATAAGCATATGCCCAATGTTGAGATGTTCCGTATGCTCGGTTCGGGCACAGAGTCCGTTATGGCTGCTATCCGTGTCGCACGCTGCGCCACAAAGGCAAAGCGCATCATCAAGGTCGGCGGCGCATATCACGGCTGGTCCGATCAGATGGTTTACGGTCTGAAGATTCCGGGCTCCAGATTCTTCCTTGAGTCCCACGGTATCCCGCACAGCTGCTACGGCACTACCGACGAAGTCAGACCCAACGACCTCAATATGCTCGAGAAGATGCTCAAGCTCAATAAGATGCGCGGCGGCACAGCTGCTGTTATCGTTGAGCCTGTCGGCCCCGAGAGCGGCACAAGACCGGTTGACTTCAACTACAACAAGGAAGTCAGAAAGCTCTGCGACAAGTACGGCTGCCTGTTCATCTTCGATGAGGTTGTTACCGGCTTCCGCGTAGGCCTCGGCGGTGCTCAGGGCTACTTCGATGTCGTGCCCGATCTGACCATTTTCGGCAAGATCGTTGCGGGCGGTTATCCGTCAGCGGGCGGCGTCGGCGGTAAGAAGGAGTTCGTCAGCGGCATGGCCGCAGGTGTCGGCACCATGATGAAGCGTGCTTATGTCGGCGGTACTCTCGCCGCTAACCCGCTTTCGTCCTATGCAGGCTACTGCGCTATCCAGGAGATTGCAAGAACCAACGCTTGCGAGGTCGCAGGCAGAGCGGGCGACAGACTTGCCGCAGGCCTTAAGGACCTTATCAACAAGTACGGTCTTCCCTATGTTGTCTACAATCAGGGTTCCATCGTCCACCTCGAGTGCACCGGTGCAATGAGCTACGACTTCAGCTCGATGAACATACTTAAGTCCGCTATTCCCATGCTCAAGACCAAGCCCGAGATGCTTCGCAGAAAGTCCGCGATGGAGGAGATGGGCGCCGCTTATATGGCAAACGGTATTGTTACCCTTGCCGGCAGCCGTCTCTATACCTCGATGGCAGATACCGACGAGATTATCGACGGTGCTCTTGAGAGATTCGAGGATGTCTTCAAGAACGTTAAGGTTTGCCCCGCAGACCGCGTTTTTGCAAAGAAATAATAAAAGTTCGGCAATCGAGATGCTCTCCTTCGGGAGGGCATCTTTTTTTCGCTATATAGACTCCGACTTTAAAAAAAGTAATTGAATAACTTTCGTAAATGTGCTAATATTAATAAGATAAACATTTGTTCATAGTGAAAAAGAGGCGTTTATTATGCACGAGGATCACAGAAAAAGAGTAAAGGAGCGTTTTCTCAAGGACGGGATAGAAAATATGCCCGACCACGAGGTGCTCGAGCTGCTCCTGTTCTTTTCAATACCGCGCAAAGACACTAACGCTTTGGCTCATGAGCTTATCGACCATTTCGGTTCGCTCAACTGCGTGCTCGAGGCCTCAGCCGAGGATTTGATGCAGGTCGACGGAATAGGTGAGACCTCCGCAACGCTTATAACGCTCACTTTTCAGCTGACAAAGAAATATCTGAAGAATGCCTCCGACAAGAAGCTGAAGAAATATGACGGCCCCGACTCGGTCAAGGAGCTTCTTATGTCAAAATATCTCGGCGCCCGCGAGGAGATGGTTTTTATGCTGTCTCTTGATTTTGACGACAACATTCTTGCCGTTAACAAGATAGCTCACGGCACGTTTTCGGCCGCGAATATAGACAAACGCTTTGTGCTTGAAACGGCTTTTCGCAACAAGGCGCGTTCCGTGGTGCTTATTCACAATCATGTAAACGGAATACCCGTGCCCTCGCGCGACGATTTGAACACCACAAAGGCGGTCGGCGATTTCTTTCAAGGTGTAAACGTCCACCTGCTTGACCACCTTATATATACTGATGAGGATATCTTTTCAATGGCGCAGATAAAGAAATTTGCACCGCTGTTTATATAAAGGACAACCGTATGGATAAATTCATTTTACATTCTCAATATAAACCAACGGGAGATCAGCCGCAGGCGATAGCCGAGCTGACCGACGGAGTCAACAGGGGCTTTGCCGAACAGACCCTGCTCGGCGTAACGGGATCCGGCAAAACCTTTACAATGGCGAATGTAATCGCCAATCTCAACCGTCCGACTCTTGTTCTCGCCCACAACAAGACTCTCGCGGCGCAGCTCTGTTCCGAGTTCAGAGAGTTTTTCCCGGAAAACGCGGTAGAATATTTCGTCTCGTACTATGACTACTATCAGCCGGAAGCCTATATTCCGTCCACGGATACCTATATCGAAAAGGATTCCGCTATAAACGACGAAATAGACAAGCTCCGCCACTCCGCTACCTCGGCGCTGTCCGAGCGGCGAGATGTCATAATTGTCGCAAGCGTCTCGTGTATATACAGCCTCGGCGATCCTATCGACTACCGCAGCATGGTTATTTCCTTAAGACCCGGCATGGAAAAGAGCCGCGATGAGGTTATAAACAAGCTCGTTGAAATCCAGTATGAGCGCAATGACATAAACTTCATCAGAAACAAGTTCAGAGTTCGCGGCGACGTGGTTGAGATATTCCCGGCGCAGTCGAGCGAAAACGCGATAAGAGTTGAGTTTTTCGGCGATGAGGTTGACCGCATATCCGAGATAAACGCCCTGACAGGCGAGGTCAAGGGCGTACTGTCCCATGTTGCGATATATCCCGCGTCGCACTATGTTGTCTCGCAGGAAAAGATGGAGCGCTCCATAAAAGAGATATATGAGGAGATGACCGAGCGCGTTGCGCAGTTTGAGAGTCAGGGAAAGCTGCTCGAGGCTCAGCGCATAAAGCAGCGCACGGAATATGATATCGAGATGCTGCGCGAGACGGGCTTTTGCAAGGGAATAGAAAACTATTCAAGAGTCATGTCGGGGCGTGAACCGGGCTCTCCGCCCTTTACGCTGCTCGATTACTTCCCGAAGGATTTTCTGCTGTTTGTCGACGAATCCCATGTGACACTGCCGCAGGTACGCGGAATGTACGGCGGCGACCGCTCGAGAAAGGAGTCGCTTGTCGAATTCGGCTTCCGTCTGCCGTCCGCATATGACAACAGACCGTTGACTTTTGACGAGTTCTACGAGAGATTGGGCCAGAAGATATTTGTCAGCGCAACGCCGGGCGAATTTGAGCGCGAGACGAGCGCGAGAGTTGCCGAGCAGTTGATCCGTCCCACGGGACTTGTCGACCCGTCAATCTCCGTCAGACCCACCGAGGGTCAGATAGACGACATAATATCCGAAATAAATATCCGAGTGAAGCGCAAAGAGCGTGTACTGCTCACAACTCTGACTAAAAAGATGGCCGAGGATTTGACGGATTATCTTGAAGATCTCGGCATAAAAGTCCGCTATATGCACCACGATGTTGACACGATAGAGCGCATGGAGATAATACGCGACCTGCGTCTCGGAGAATTTGATGTGCTCGTCGGCATAAACCTGCTGCGTGAGGGTCTGGATATCCCCGAGGTCTCGCTTGTCATAATCCTCGACGCCGACAAGGAGGGCTTCCTGCGCTCCGAAACATCGCTTATACAGACGATAGGGCGCGCGGCGAGAAACGCAAACGGCGAGGTTATCATGTATGCCGATTCCGTCACTCCGTCTATGGAGCGCGCAATAGTCGAGACCGAGCGCAGACGTCAAAAACAGATGGCGTATAATGAGGAGCACGGAATAGTGCCCAAGACCATAATCAAGGGCGTGCGCGACGTTATAGAGATAACCAGCAAGAAGGACAAGGGCGAAAAGCCGATAAAGAAGATGAGCCGCAAGGAGCGCGAAGAGATGATAGTCCGCCTTACAGCAGAGATGAAGGCGGCGGCGAAAATTCTCGAATTCGAGCACGCGGCATATCTGCGCGATAAGATAAACAAACTAAGAGAAGGAAAGTAATCGGAGGCGATTCTTTTGCCGCAAAAAAATATAATTGTAAAAGGTGCGCGAGAGCACAACTTAAAAAATATCGATGTCGAAATCCCGCGCGACAAGCTCGTGGTATTTACCGGCCTTTCCGGCTCCGGTAAATCATCCTTGGCATTTGACACGATATATGCCGAGGGGCAGAGGAGATATGTCGAATCCCTCTCGTCATACGCAAGACAGTTCCTCGGTCAGATGGAAAAGCCTCAGGTAGACTATATCGAGGGGCTTTCACCAGCCATATCCATAGATCAGAAAACAACCTCAAAGAACCCGCGCTCGACCGTCGGAACGGTCACGGAGATATATGACTATCTGCGTCTGCTCTATGCCCGCATAGGTATACCTCATTGCCCGGTCTGCGGCAGAGAGATATCGAGGCAGACCGTTGACGACATCGTTGACAGCGTCTTAGAGCTGCCCGAGGGCACAAAAATACAGATAATGGCTCCGATAGCTCGCGGCAAAAAAGGTCAGTTTGTAAAAGAGCTCGAGAACGCAAAAAAAGACGGCTATGTCCGCGTGCGCATTGACGGAATAATATATTACCTCGAGGAAAAAATCGACCTCGACAAGAATAAAAAACACAATATCGAAATCGTGGTCGACAGGCTGATTGTAAAAGACAGTATAAGAAGCCGACTTGCCGATTCTATCGAAACGGCTACAAATCTTTCGGACGGCATTCTGCTTGTTGATGTGGCAGACGGCGAGGAGAAGCTCTATTCTCTCGACTATGCCTGCCCGGAGCACGGGGTCAGCATAGAAGAGCTCGAGCCGCGTATGTTCTCCTTCAATAACCCCTTCGGAGCCTGCCCGACCTGCTCCGGACTCAGCGTATTTATGAAGCCCGATCCCGACCTCATTGTGCCGGACAAGAATTTGTCTCTCAGACAGGGCGCGATAAAAGCGAGCGGCTGGAGCAATGCGGACGGCGGCACGATAGCGCAGATGTATATGGAGGGCATTGCACAAAAATACGGCTTCACGCTCGACACTCCGTTCAAGGATATCCCCGCGGACGGCGTTGACGCCGTTATGTACGGCACAAAGGGCGAAAAGCTGAAGCTTACCCGCAGAAACGAATACGGAACCGGCTCATATATGACGGCCTTTGAAGGCATCTGCAACAATATTGAGCGCAGATATAAAGAGACGGCGAGCGATTGGACACGCGCCGAGCTCGAGCAGTGTATGTCCACCGTAAAATGTCCCGATTGCCACGGCGCAAGACTCAGAAAAGAATCGCTGTGCGTCACCGTCGGCGGAATAAACATTGACGAATTTGCAAAAAAATCCATTATCAAAGCGATAGAATTTCTTGATTCTCTCACTCTTACCGAGCGCGAGCAGATGATAGCAAAGCTTATTGTCAAGGAGATAAGGGACAGACTGACCTTCCTGCGCAGCGTCGGTCTCGGCTATCTCACCCTTGCCCGCTCATCGGCGAGCCTCTCGGGCGGAGAAAGCCAGAGAATACGCCTTGCCACGCAGATAGGCTCGTCTTTAGTCGGGGTTTTATATATTCTCGACGAGCCGAGCATAGGACTGCACCAGCGCGACAACGAGAAGCTTCTGAATACGCTTCGTGAGCTCCGAGATATAGGCAACACGCTCATAGTCGTTGAGCACGACGAGGACACAATGCGCGCGGCGGATTATATCGTCGATGTCGGCCCGGGAGCGGGTATACACGGCGGAAAGATAGTCTGCACGGGTACGGCCGAGGATATAATGAACTGCAAGGAGTCGATAACCGGGCAGTATCTTAGCGGCCGCAAGAAAATTCCCGTTCCCGCAAAGCGCAGAAAGGGCAACGGCAAAAGTCTCAAGATAATCGGCGCACGCGAGAACAATCTGAAAAATATAGATGCCGAAATACCGCTCGGCGAGTTTGTTTGCATAACCGGTGTTTCGGGCTCCGGCAAGTCGTCGCTCATCAACGAAATACTGTATAAGAAGCTTGCAACGGAGCTTAACGGCGCAAAAAAGGTCGCGGGAGCGCATACCTCTATTCTCGGAATAGACAATCTTGACAAGGTTATAGCTATCGACCAGTCTCCTATAGGGCGCACTCCGCGCTCAAACCCCGCGACATATACGGGCGTTTTCACCGATATCCGCGATCTTTTTGCCTCAACTGCCGACGCAAAGGCGAGGGGATATAAGGCAAACAGATTTTCTTTCAACGTCAAGGGCGGGCGCTGCGAAGCCTGCCAGGGTGACGGAATAGTAAAAATCGAGATGCACTTCCTTGCCGATATCTATGTGCCATGCGACGTCTGCAAGGGCGCAAGATATAACCGTGAAACGCTCGAAGTGAAATATAAAGGGAAAAATATTTATGATGTACTCGAGATGACCGTGGAAGAGGGACTCGAATTTTTCTCGAGCATACCGAAGATAAAGCGCAAGCTTCAGACGCTCTATGACGTCGGGCTCGGATATATCAAGATAGGTCAGCCCGCGACAACGCTCTCGGGCGGCGAGGCTCAGCGCGTCAAGCTTTCTACCGAGCTCTCGCGCCGTTCGACAGGCAAAACCGTCTATATCCTCGACGAGCCTACCACGGGTCTGCACACGGCCGACGTGCACAAGCTCATTGAAGTGCTGCACAGACTCGTTGATAACGGAAATTCCGTCATAGTCATCGAGCATAATTTAGATGTTATAAAGACCGCGGACTGGATACTTGATCTCGGTCCCGAGGGCGGAGACGGGGGCGGCGAAATAATCGCACAGGGTACGCCCGAGCAGGTCGCGGCAACCGAAAGCTCATTTACCGGACAGTATCTCAAAAAACTTCTTACCGATACGGAGGAATAACGTATGATAACTTCAAGAACAGTCAGTTCTCTCGAAAAGATTTTTCATGATTCCGAACCCACCTGCGCTTCTCTCTCGGAGATGTCGATGCTCGGCAACGAACGCGCATCGTTCCAGCTCGCGTATTTTTCCGATGAGGACACGCATTGCGGGATATCCGTATCCGGCTGGAAGCCCGAAAACATGAAGATTTACAAAGTCGTCGAGATAAATTCCGATATGCCGGCGTATGAGGATTCGGATTTCTATTTTCTCCGCAAAGCTCCGGGACTTTATCCCGATATGCTCGAGCCCGTTGAGGACGGCACTTTTCTCGTTGAAAAAGGTCATTACGGGAGCATATGGATAGAGCTTGACGCATCGGGCGAGTCTGCCGGCAAACACGATTTATTTGTTACAGTTTCAAAAGGCAAGGAGACGGTTACGAATGTTATAACCGTTGACGTTATACCCGCAAAGCTTCCCGCGCAGGAGCTGATGTGTACAATGTGGTTCCATTGCGACTGCCTTGCGACTTATTATAAAGTAGATGTTTTCAGTGAGGAGCACTGGAGAATAATCGAGAACTATGTGAAAAATGCCGCAGCTCACGGCATCAATTTCATTCTCACTCCGCTCTTTACTCCTCCGCTTGACACCGAGGTCGGCGGGGAGCGCCCGACGGTTCAGCTCGTCGATGTTAAAAAGACAAAGGACGGCTACGAATTCGGTTTTGACAGGCTTGACAGATGGATAGATATGTGCAAACGCTGCGGCATAAAATATTTTGAGATGTCGCACCTGTTCACCCAATGGGGAGCCGAGCACGCGCCGAAGATAATCGCCGAAGTAGACGGCGAAGAAAAGCGCATCTTCGGCTGGGAGACCGATGCGGACAGCGCCGAATACTGCGATTTCCTGCGCCGCTTCGCCGCAGCTCTTACTGCGTTTATCGACAAAAAGGGGATAAGAAATTTCTGCCGCTTCCATGTTTCCGACGAGCCGTCGCTCGAGCAGTATGAGACATATAAAAAGCGAGCCGATATTATAGCGGAAATATTCCCCGGCTTTAAAGTCATTGACGCTCTTTCTGATATAGAGTTCTTTGACAAGGGTGCGGTAAAATATCCCATTCCGTCCGAGGATCATGTTGAGGATTTCGTCGGCAAGGTTGATGAAATTTGGACGTATTACTGCTGCGGTCAACACAACAAGGATGTTCCGAACAGATTTTTTGCCATGCCGTCCGCACGCAACCGTATTCTCGGAGCGCTGCTTTATAAATACAACGCCGTCGGCTTCCTCCAGTGGGGATATAACTTCTGGTACTCGCAGTTTTCGAAGCATGAGATAGACCCGTTTACGGTGACCGACGCGGGAAAGGCGTTTCCGTCCGGCGACGCGTTTGTGGTTTATCCCGGAGAAAACGGTCAGCCGCTCAATTCTTTAAGGCTCAAAGTGTTCTATGACGGACTTCAGGATTTTGCCGCCATGCGTCTGCTTGAAAGCCTTGTCGGACGCGAAAAGGCGCTTGAGATAATCGTTCGGGATGATGAATTTTCGTTCCTTAAATATCCGCACGGGAGCAGCTATCTCATAGCTCTCAGGGAGCGCGTAAACCAAGCTATCAAAGAGAATATATAAATAAAAATTCACCGCGACTCATCAATATCGAATCGCGGTGATATTTTATCTTTTCCAAGCTTTTGCGAGCCTAAAAAGATAAAATGAATTGAAAAATACGGTTTTTAATGATAATATATATGTGGGACGCAGAGAGCGCAAAATATGCGTGAGAAACAAACCGCAATATAATCTCAAGAACTTCACATCTTCACATATAATATGAATACGAAAGGGGCACGACGCAATGCTGAAATTTAACTCCGAGCACAAATTTAAAATAATGCAGATAGCGGATACACAGGAAACACCGGATGTGTCGCCGGATACGCTGAGTCTCATCAACAGTGCGCTTGACCGCGAAAAACCCGACCTCGTTATATTCACGGGAGATCAGATAAAGGGATACTCGAGGAAATTCAGAAAAGACCCCGTCATAATCGAAAAGACCATAGATATCCTGATTGAGCCTGTAGCAAAGAGAAACATCCCGTTTATGGTGACCTACGGCAATCACGACGCGGAGAGCGGCGTTGACAATCGCGGGCAGTATGAGTTTTACAAGAAGTATAAAAACTTTCTAAGCGGAAATCTCAGAAGCAGCAGCGATGTCGGAACCGCCGACATACAGATATATTCGAGTGTCGGAGACAAACCGGTGTTCGGGCTATATCTGATTGACTCGCACGGCAAGGCTAAAGAGGGCGGGGGATATGCTCCCGTTGAGAAAAAGCAGATAGAATGGTATGTTTCGCGCCGCGAACAGCTGAAGGCCGAAAACGGCGACTATCTGCCCTCGCTTGTATTTCAGCACATCCCCGTGCCGGAATTTTTCGATGTTATAAAGGAAGTTCCGAGGGGCACCAAGGGTGCTGTTCAGGCTTACGGCGTGCATAAAAACGAGTACTTTGTGCTCAGCGACGAGACTGTTGCCGACGGCGGTTTCATGCTCGAATCGCCCGCATCTCCGGATGTAAACACGGGCGAATTTGAGGCGATGAGCGAAAAGGGCGACGTACTCGGAATATATGTCGGTCACGACCACAACAACAGCTTTGTCGTGAACTTAAAGGGCGTTGACCTCGGATATACCCAGGGCGCGGGATTCAACGTATACGGTCCCGGAGAAAACAGGGGAGTCCGAATTTTTGAGCTTGACGAGACCGCTCCGCGAGAATACAAGACCTATACCGCCACTTTCAAAGAGCTCTGCGGAACAAAAATAAAAACTCCTGTCAAGGAGTTCATTTACAGGCACTCGCCGACAAGCGTTCGCGCCGTCAAACCGATACTTGTAAAGGCGGGCATCGGTTTTGCGGTATTAGCCGCAGGCTATGCAGCGTATAAGTTCTTCACAAGCTTCAACCTCTGAATATAAAAATTCGGCATCGTGTAAAAAAACGCGGTGCCGCTTTCTTATTTTATAAACGAGAACATATGAATTATATTCATATCCTCCTGCATATCAAGCCCGTGGCTTCCCGCGCCGCCGTCTATCTCATGGCAACCGTGATCGGGGCAGAAGCCGAGCAGAGTTCTATGCCCGCTCCACTTCTCTTTGATCGCGTCATATATCTGCGAAAATACGGCTATATTGGCTTTTAGCGCCTCTATAGACTGTTTACCTTCCGGTGCATTACGGTGCATTGTGCCGTCATAGTCGCCGTTATAGAGCGTTATAAAGTCGTGCTCATCCGAAGCTATCAGCTCCAGTGCCTTTTCATTGCATTCCTCGACGGACGGATATATGTAATAGTCAATATCACGCTCGAGGAAGATTTTTGAAATGCTGTCTCCCTCGGTCGAGACTATCGCGCAGCGTTTGCCCGCAGCGGCGAGCGCGTCAAATACCGTTTTGATTTTCAGAACCGGCTTTTCATATCTCATTATGCCGTGAACCTCCGGCATAACACCCGAATACATCGACGCAAAGCAGACAGGTGTCACGCTCGGCATTACGGAGAGTATCGGAAGTTGTATTTGAGTTCTCGATATTGCATCCTTGAAAAGCTCGGTGTATTTTTGAAACAGCCACAGAGCGACAGCGTCCGGGTTATATATAAATACCCTGTCGGCGCCGCCCTCGCCGAACTCGGCAAAAAGTCTGTCGAGCACAATATCGCAGGGACTTTCCGCGCCCTCCGGGGCGTCAACGCCCAAAGCGCTTGTGAATGCGGCGGCCAAATGCGTCAGCCTTATTGAATCGTACAGTTCACTCATCGGTTTCGTTCTCCCTTATAAGCTTGTTTATATCCGTTATCTCGGGCATGGAGAGCAGTGCTCCCTTTTTGCAGGTCACAAGGGACGCGGCGGCATTTGCAAAAACGAGCATTTTTTTAAGCTCCGAGCTGTCTGCGGCACCGTCGCGGTTATTCAAAAACCAATCTATGCAGCAGGCGCAGAACGTATCGCCCGCGCCGGTCGTGTCTATGGTTTTGACATTGAGAAAGGTCGGCGCTTCTGCGTATGCGTCTTTGTAATACGCGCGGCTTCCGTTGCGTCCGGCAGTCACTGTCAAAAGCGACACGTTCGGATAGCGCTTTCCGAATATTTCAACCGCTTTATTCGCGTCATCGCAGCCTGTTAAAAAACGAAGCTCGTCTATCTCGATTTTTACCGTATCGCTCACCGAGCAGCCGTAACTCATCTTGTCTCTGGCTCTGTCCATGCTGTCCCAGAGCGGGGGACGGAGATTTGGGTCAAAAGACAGCAGCACTCCGGCTGCCTTGGCAGTCTCAACAGCTTTAACCGTGGCCTTTTCAACGCCCTCATGAGTCATCGAAAGCGTTCCGAAATGCAGAACACGGCTATGTTTTATTATATCCGTGTCAACCTCGGCTTCGCGCAGCATCATATCCGCTCCCGGAGCGCGGTAAAAGGAGAAGCTTCTGTCTCCGTGCTCATCCGTTTCGACGAAAGCAAGCGTTGTGCGCACATCCTTGTCGAGCACAAGCCCGTCTATATCAGTGCCGGTACTCTCGACGATATTTTTCAGTCTTTGCCCGAAAATATCGTCTCCGACCTTGCCGATAAAAGCGGTGCGTCTGCCGAGCTTATTTAGCATCGCCAGCACATTGCAGGGCGCGCCGCCGGGGTTCGCTTCGAATATCGGCGAGCCGATATCGGACAGACCGGACTGCGCCATATCTATAAGCAGTTCGCCTATTGCGGTAACATCAAACATTTTTCACGGTCTTCCTTTCCGATTTGCGTTTCTTTAAGGCATTTCTGACGGAGCTTATTGCCGTTCCGAGCAGCGGCGCCGCAACGAGCGTTATGATTAAAGCCGCGAGCTGCACTATAGCTCTGGTCGTGGCGTTTTCTCCGGGCTCGAAATATTTCAGAAGTATATACTGTAAGCGCTGATGGAGTAAATAGAGCTCGAGACTGTACTTCCCCAAAAAACCAAACGGAATGACTATGGCTTTCTCAATCTTAGGATATTTTTTGCCGAGTGCCGAAAGTCCGAGAGAAACGAGCAGGCAGAAGGACGGCATCATGAGCAGTGCGGGATAACAGTTTAGACCGTTTTGAATATACGCGGGTTCTTTAACGCAGCCGTTCAGATAATAGGCTGAAAATGTTCCGACCGAAAATGCCGCAATATTGAGTATAAGCGAAGTCTTTGTAACCTCTTTGTCCTCCGCGACAAGCCTTCCCGTGTGTATGCCCAGAAAGAAAACCGAAAGCCTGACTGCCGTTCCCCAGAGATAAATAAGATTCCCGTAATACATTATTATGCACAGCGGGACGGAGAGCGACATCCATACGGCGGTGTATATTATCTGCCCTTTGCCGCCGAGCTTTTTATAGAAAAACAGAAAGAGGGGAGTTATAAGATAAAACGCCAGTTGTGTGGGAATATACCAGTCAAAGCGCGTATGCCGAGTCCAATAGCCTATGCCGGATATGTAATAGAAAAAGTCAAGCGCGCTCGCTTTATCGAGCCGCAAAAAGCAATACGAAACACAGGCGACTATAATATAAGCCGGTAGAATACGCGCAAGACGTGCCTTATAAAATCCGAGCACATTCGGGCGCTTCAGCAGCGAAAAATATACGCCGAGCCCGGAGAGGAACAGGAAAATATCAACTCCGTAAAAGCCTATTCTGTGAATGAACCAGCCGACCTCGGTAACGGATTTTATAGGAATATGAAAATACATTACCCACAGAATGGCAAAGCCCATAAGAACTCCGCGATATTTGCTCAGTGCTTTATAGGTCAATCTGTCCACCGCCTTGCATTTTTCATAATTGTAACATAGTGCTTCGATTATTTCAATATAAATTGCATTAGTTTTACTTTTTCTCTTTTATTTTTTTGTTTAATGTGATAAAATTTTGTTGTTTAAAAATTAGAAAAGAAGGTGCTGTATGAATATTGAAAGAATAAAGAACTCGATACTCTGCGCCGACACGTCGCTCGGTATAGAGCTCGGCTCAACGAGAATTAAGGGAATCCTCGTCGACGAAAACAACGAGGTTATCGCGTCCGGCGGCTATTCGTGGGAGAATAAGCTCGAAAACGGCATTTGGACATATCATCTCAACGATGTTTGGACAGGTATGCGCGAATGCTACAGAACCCTTGCCGAGGATGTAAGAAACAAATACGATATTGAGCTGACTACTGTCGGTGCCATGGGCATTTCCGGCATGATGCACGGATATCTTGTATTTGACAGAGAGGGCAGGCAGCTCGCCGACTTCAGAACTTGGCGAAATACCGTTACCGAGCGTTCGGCGGCCGAGCTCTCGGAGCTTTTCGGCTTCAATATTCCTCAGCGCTGGAGCATAGCGCATCTCGACCGCGCCATACTTAACAATGAGGAACACATAGCAAAAATCGACTTTATGACAACGCTTTCCGGCTATGTACATCGCACTCTGACCGGTGAAAAGGTCATAGGCATAGGCGAGGCGTCGGGTATGTTCCCGATAAACAGTGAGACGCTCGACTTTGACGAAGCCATGATCGAGAAGTTTGATTTGAGGATTGCCGACAAAAAGCTGCCGTGGAAGCTCCGCGATATCATGCCTCGGGTGTGCTGCGCCGGAGACTTCGCGGGTAAGCTGACGGAGGAGGGCGCAAAGCTTCTCGATCCTACCGGAAGGCTCAAACCCGGCATTCCGTTTTGTCCGCCCGAGGGCGATGCGGGTACGGGCATGGTGGCGACGAACAGTGTTGCTCAGAGAACCGGAAATGTGTCCGCAGGCACTTCGATTTTTGCCATGATCGTCCTCGAAAAGCCGCTCTCGAAAGTATATCCCGAGATAGACATGGTGACAACACCCGACGGAAGTCCCGTTGCCATGGTGCACTGCAACAACTGCACCACCGACCTTGATTCATGGATAGGTCTTCTCAAAGAGACTGTTGAGCTGATGAGCGGAAGCGTCAATGTGCCGAAGCTCTATGATACGTTCTATAACAGCGCTCTTGAGGGTGCGGCGGACTGCGGCGGACTGCTCTCCTACAACTATTATTCCGGCGAGCACACTACCGGATTTGAAGCCGGCAGACCGCTTTTCACAAAGCTCCCGGACAGCAAAATGAACCTTGCGAACTTTGCCCGTGCGATACTTTTTTCCTCCATGGCGACACTCAAGTTCGGCATGAATATACTGACGGAAAAAGAGTTTGTCCGCGTTGACAGACTTCTCGGCCACGGAGGACTGTTCAAGACACCCGTTGTGGGTCAGAGGCTTATGGCTGCCGTGCTCGAGACGCCCGTAGCCGTCATGTCAACGGCCGGGGAGGGCGGCGCATGGGGCATAGCCTTACTTGCGTCTTATATGAAGAACCGAGCCGACGGTGAAGCGCTTGACAGCTTCCTTGATTCAAACGTTTTCGGCGACATACTCGGAGACAGCGTGTCTCCCGACCCGGACGACGCCGAGGGCTTCAGGAAATACATGGAGCGCTACAAGGCGGGTCTTGCGATAGAACGCGCTGCGGTTGACAATCTTAAATAAACATACTTTTTGTGCCCTGTGCTTTTAAAGCGCGGGGCATTTTTATTTTTCTCACCCTTTGATTTGACAAAAAAGACCTTTTGCGCGGCTTATAATTGAGTCATATCGATTAGGGAGGCTCGGGATGAACAACGTAATATATGTCGATATACTGCTGATGATAAATCTGCTCGTCAACTTTTTGATGCTCTCGGCCGCGGGACTGTTGGTGAAAGCCCCGACGCGAAGCTGGCGTATGCTCATTTCCGCGTGCGTCGGCGCTGCCTACTCGCTTATAATATTTCTACCCGATATGAATCCGTTTTTCTCGATAGCTCTGCGCGTCGGCTGCTTTTCTGTAATGCTGTTTATCGCGTTTCCGATACGCTCACCGCAGGAGCTTTTGAGAGCGGGCGGCGGATTTCTTATGGCAAACTTTGCTTTTGCGGGAATAACGCTCGCCGTATGGCTGGCCTTCAAGCCCGACGGACTTACATATAAAAACGGAGCTGTCTATTTTGATATAAGCGCCGTAACGCTCCTGCTGACATCTGCCGCCTGCTACGCGGTTATCCGTCTCATTTCATATTTTCTGCGCCGAAATGCACCTGACAGCCATACGGCAACGGTCAAAATAAGCATCTGCGATAAAACAGCCGAGTGCGCCGCGCTCATAGATACCGGCAGCTCGCTGAAAGAGCCGTTTTCCTCGTATCCTGCGATAGTTTTTGAATATAAAGCCGTCGAGGCGGTCTTGCCGGGTGAAATAAAAGAGCTTGTTCGCAATAATTTTAAAGAAGAAGATACAAATGCCTGCTGCGGAGTCAGGTTTATAAGCTTCCGTTCGATAGGCGGGAGCGGGCTGCTTCCGGCGATAAAAGCAGACTGTATAGCCGTGAAAACTTCCAAGGACACTTTTGTATGTAATGAAACATATGCCGCAATATACGTCGGCTCACTGTCTGCGGGCGAATATTCGGCACTTATCGGGAACAATTTTTTTGACAGAGCGAAAAGGGGAGAGTGCGAAAATGAAAAAGCTGAAAGTCATATTAAGAAAATTCATAATCCGATTTTTCAACCGCAAAGACCGAGGCGAGATACACTACATAAACGGCTATGATATACTGCCGGCTCCGCTGAAAAAAGATGAGGAGAGAGAAATCTTCGAACGAATTGAGGCGGGAGACGAATCGGCACGCGAGCCGCTGATAGTCCACAATCTGAGACTTGTTGTCTACATAGCGCGAAAATTCGAAAGCTCCGGGGTCGGGATAGAGGATCTGATATCCATAGGCACAATAGGACTTATAAAGGCGGTCAACACATTCAGGCCGTCAAAGAATATAAAGCTCGCTACATATGCCTCTCGCTGTATTGAAAACGAGATTCTTATGTTTTTGCGGAAAACCAACAACATCAGAAACGAAATTTCGCTCGACGAGCCTCTTAATGTGGACTGGGACGGAAACGAACTGCTGCTGTCGGATATTCTCGGCAGCGAGCCCGATACCGTGAACCGCGGAATAGAGGCGGAGGATGAAAAAAGTCTGCTTCTGCGCACCGTGGACACTCTCGCCGACCGCGACAAGCTTATAATGCGAATGCGGTTCGGGCTCGGCGGCGGCAAGGAATATACCCAAAAGGAAGTCGCGGATATGCTCGGCATATCGCAGAGCTATATCTCAAGGCTTGAAAAAAGGATTATAGAGCGCCTGAAAAGAGAGATGAATGTCGTGTGATTCTACGCACCCTCGGCGGCATATAATGCCGTTGGGGGTGATTTTTTTGAACTGCTGCGTAACGGATCTGAGAAACAAGCAGGTCATAAATCAAAAGGACGGCGATATACTCGGTCCCGTGTCGGATGTCGAGGTCGATACCTGCTCGGGCAGAGTTGTGGCAATAATCGTGTTCGGCAGGCCGAAATGCTTGGGACTGCTCGGACGGGGAGAGGATATTCGCATATGCTGGGAAGATATAAAAGTAATAGGAGAAGACACCGTATTGGTGTGTCTGAAACGGCAGGAATGCTGCACGCCGCCGAAAAAGAGCGGGGGCTTCAGAGATATATTTAATTCTTTTTAAAATAACGTAAAACAGCTTGACAAATGCCGCTTTTTATTGTATTATATTCGTTGCACTTTATCAGGTAAAAGCTTTAAAGCACAAAAACAACAGGGAGCGGGAAATTTTAGGATGGAAAACGCCACAGTCTGGATAACTATCGCGGTATATGTTGCGGTTATGATGATAATCGGAATTGTATCGGGACGCAAATCGAAGAGCATAGCCGACTTGACCGTCGGCGGAAGAAACGCCGGAGCTTGGCTTTCGGCGCTTTCTTACGGCACCGCATACTTTTCGGCAGTCATGTTTGTCGGCTACGCCGGCGGTACGGGACTCAACTACGGTCTCTGGGGCATAGCCGCGGGAATAGGCAACGCGGTGTTCGGCTCATGGCTCGCGTGGCGAGTGCTCGCCCGAAGAACGCGCGATGTTTCAAACAGGCTGAAGATAAAAACCATGCCTCAGTTTTTTGAGCTGAGATACAACAGCCGCGCAATGAAAATATTCGCCTGCATGGTCATATTTATTTTTATGATTCCGTATTCGGCCTCGGTCTATAAGGGCCTCGCCTCGGTTGCGGAGGTTCTGCTCGGGATAGACGACAAAATATGCATGATAATTATAGCGGTGCTCGCAGCCGTTCTGCTGCTGCTCGGAGGATATCTCGTTCAGGCGCGCGCGGATTTTGTTCAGGGCATTGTTATGATGTTCGGCATAACGCTGCTTATAATCTTTGTTATCCGCTGCGACAGAGTCGGCGGAATCGAGGGGCTCAGAGAATACGCTCACTCGGCGCAGGGGCTTCCCAAGCTCGGAGTTAAGGCTGCGGCGTCGCTCATCGCAACCGTTCTCATGACCAGCTTCGGCACATGGGGACTGCCGCAGATGATACAGAAATATTTCGGCATAAAAGACGACAAGCAGGCAAAGCGCGGCATAGTTATATCCACATTTTTCGCCCTGCTCGTTGCGGGAGGCGGATATTTTATCGGCTCGCTCTGCCACAGATTCTTTACTGCCGACGAAATAGCTTCGTTCAAAAAGCCCGTTCAGGACTACATTGTTCCCAATATGCTCAAGGTTGCAAACCTCCCGAACATTCTGCTCGGAATCGTGCTCGTGCTGCTCATAGCCGCATCGGTTTCAACCCTTTGCTCCATAACGCTTACAGCAAGCTCCACCTTCTCCATGGACTTTGTAAAGAGCGTGCTGAAGCCCGAGATGAAAGAGAAAAAAGTTACCGCGCTCACGAAAATTCTCTGCGTCGTTTTCATTATTTGCTCCTATGTCGTCGCCAACACCGACACGCCCATACTCGACATGATGAGCTACTCATGGGGAATTATTTCCGGCTCTTTCCTCGCGCCGTATGTTGTTGCGCTGTTTTGGAAGCGCATGAACAGACAGGGGGCATGGGCGGCGATGATAGGAGGCTTCTGCGTTGCGATAATTCCCGCAATCTGCAAGTTATTCACAGCGTTCGGACTCGAAAATGTCACAGCGGCATCTCTCGCGGGTTTCGGTCCGCTTTTCGCGTGCATAGCTATGCTCCTTTCCCTCGCGCTCTGCTTCATCGTCAGCGCGATAACAGGCAAAGAGGATGAGAATATTACCGAATTATTTTACAACGGTATTGTCGAAAAAGAGTAACAGTGGTATAATTTATAATAATTCGCGTACCCTGTCGAATCATAAAAGAGGGAGATTTCAAGATGTTTTTTCAAAAGGAAATCGAAACAATGAAGCGCAGTGAATTGGAAGCACTGCAGCTCGAAAGACTGAAATGGACGGTTGACTATTGCTATAAAAATGTACCGTTCTATACAAAAAAGCTTGATGAGGCGGGCGTTACCGCCGACAAAATCAAGAGTCTCAGCGATATAAAATATATACCGCCGACTACGAAAGCCGACTTGCGCGACAACTATCCCTTCGGTCTGTTTGCAAGGCCCATGAAGGATATGGTGCGTATTCACGCTTCTTCCGGAACGACCGGAAAACCCACCGTTGTCGGCTACACCAAGCATGATCTTGACATCTGGTCGGACTGCGTTGCGCGTATCGTCGCGGCGGCGGGTGCCACCGATGAGGATATAGTTCAGATTTCGTTCGGCTACGGTATGTTCACCGGCGCGCTCGGACTTCACTACGGACTTGAAAAGCTCGGCGCTACCGTTATTCCCAATTCGAGCGGAAACACCGAAAAGGCGCTGATGTATATGCGCGATTTCGGCACCACCGCCCTTGTCGCAACCCCGTCATATGCTCTTTATATGTGCGAAGTTGCAAAAGAGCTCGACTATCCTATGAGCGACTATAAGCTTCGCCTCGGCTTGCTCGGCTCCGAGGGCTGCACGCCCGAGATGAGAACTCAGATAGAAAACGGCTGGGGACTTTTCGCTACCGATAACTACGGCATGAGCGAGCTCATGGGACCCGGTGTATCCGGCGAATGCGAGGAGCGCGACGGCCTCCACTTCTGCGAGGATTATTTCTATCCCGAAATAGTTAACCCCGAAACGCTCGAGCCTCTCGGAGAGGGCGAAACGGGCGAGCTGCTCGTAACCACGCTGACTAAAGAGGGCATTCCTCTTCTCAGATACAGAACCCGCGATATTACAAGGCTCAACTATTCTCCCTGCAAATGCGGAAGAACAGGAGTCAGAATGGACAAGGTCAAGGGCAGGAGCGACGATATGCTCAAGATACGCGGCGTAAATGTATTCCCGTCGCAGATCGAGAGCGTGCTCATAGGCACAGAGCAGATAGGCGCAAACTATCAGCTCGTTGTGCGCCGTGAGGGCTTTGCCGATACCCTTGAAGTCCGCGTTGAGCTCATCGACGCATCTCTGCTTGAGAGCTACGGCGAGATTGAACGCCTTCAGAAAAAGATAATCCACAATCTCCAGACTACCCTCGGCATACAGTGCAAGGTCAGTCTCCTCGAACCCAAAACGCTCGAGAGATTTGTAGGCAAGGCACACAGAGTTGTCGATTTGAGAAACGAGAAGAAATAAACCCGGAGGCAAATAATGAGAAAGTTATTTTTAGGAAACGAGGCCGTCGCAAGAGGTCTTTACGAAGCCGGATGCCGCGTGGCATCGAGCTATCCCGGTACTCCGAGCACCGAAGTGACGGAGAGTGCGGCCAAATATGATGAAATATACTGCGAATGGGCTCCCAACGAGAAAGTCGCCATGGAGACTGCCGGCGGTGCAGCCATAGCCGGAGCGCGTTCCTTCTGCGGCATGAAGCACGTCGGTCTGAATGTCGCCGCCGATCCGCTGTTTACGCTCTCATATACGGGCGTAAATGCCGGTATGGTCATAGTCGTTGCGGACGACCCGGGTATGCATTCGTCGCAGAACGAGCAGGATTCGCGAAACTATGCAAAGGCCTCCAAAATACCGATGCTCGAGCCCGCGGATTCTCAGGAATGTCTCTCTTTTACAAAGCTCGCATATGATATTTCCGAGCGCTACGACACTCCGGTCATAATCAGACTCACAACAAGAATCTCCCATTCCCGCAGCCTTGTTGAGGTAGGGGAGAGAGTCGACAACGGGCTCAAGGAGTATGTTAAAGACACTCAGAAATACGTTATGATGCCCGCTATGGCAAAGAAAAAGCACGTTATAGTCGAGGAGAGAACCAAGGCTCTTACCGCATGGGGCGAGAGCGAAGCGATTGACCTCGGTGTCAACAAGATAGAATACAACGACAAAAAAATCGGCATTATCACAGGCGGCATTGCCTATCAGTATGCCAAGGAAGCCCTCGGCGACAAGGCTTCTTATCTCAAGCTCGGCTGCCTCTATCCGCTGCCTGAGAAGCTGCTCCGCGACTTTGCCGCAGAGTGCGAAAAAGTCTATGTCATAGAAGAGCTCGACCCCTACATAGAGGATCACTGCCGCAAGATCGGAATAAATGTTATCGGTAAAGAGCAGTTTACACTCCTGGGCGAGTATTCGCAGAGCATGATAAAGAAGGTCATTCTCGGCGAAGAAAACAGTTATCTCAAGGCGGATATAGATGTTCCCGCGCGTCCGCCCGTGCTCTGCGCCGGATGCCCGCACAGAGGTCTGTTCTATGCCCTCAAGAAGCTCAAGGTCAATGTCAGCGGCGATATCGGCTGCTACACGCTCGGCTCTATGGCGCCTCTCGGCATGATGGACACCTGCATATGTATGGGCGCATCGGTCTCCGCGCTTCACGGCATGAACAAGGCTGACGAATCCGGCAGCCACAAGCGCGTAGCGGTTATAGGCGACTCGACATTCATTCATTCGGGTGTCACCGGTCTTATAAACATCGCATACAATCAGAGCAATTCCGTTGTTATCGTCCTTGATAACAGCATCACCGGCATGACCGGACATCAGCAGAACCCGACTACCGGCCTGACCATAAAAGGCGACCCGACAACTGCCGTCAGCCTTGAGGCTCTTGCCCATGCAGTCGGCATAAACCGCGTTGTCGTCGTTGATCCTTACGATCTTGCCGCAACCGAAAAAGCAATAAAAGAAGAGCTTGAAGCGGACGAGCCGTCGGTCGTTATATCCCGCCGTCCCTGCGTGCTCCTCAAATACGTTAAAACCAAGCCTCCCGTCAAGGTCAATACCGACAAGTGCGCCTCCTGCAAGATGTGCATGAAGATCGGCTGCCCCGCTATAAGCATGAAAGAGGGCAAGGCTCACATTGATTTCACCCTTTGCGTCGGCTGCGATGTCTGCAAGCAGCTTTGCAAATTCGGTGCGATAGAATAAGAAAGGGGCGAGAGAAATGGCAGTTAAATCAATTATGATAGTCGGCGTCGGCGGCCAGGGTACTCTGCTTGCGAGCAGACTGCTCGGCAGCGCACTCATAGACAGCGGATATGAGGTCAAGGTCTCCGAGATACACGGAATGAGCCAGCGCGGCGGCTCCGTCGTTACATATGTCAAATACGGCGACGAGGTTTTTTCGCCCACGATAGAGCAGGGCGAAGCCGATATAATTCTCGCATTTGAAAAGCTCGAGGCCGCAAGATGGCTCAGCTTCCTCAAGCCCGACGGCAAGCTGGTCGTAAATGACCAGTGCATTGACCCCATGCCGGTCATAACCGGTGCGGCCGAGTATCCTCAGAACATATCAGAGGCAATAAAAGCGGCGGGAGCTTCTATGATAGAGCTTGACGCGCTGTCGCTCGCCGTCAAGGCGGGCTCGGCAAAGGCAGTAAATGTTGTTCTCATAGGCGCCATGGCGAGCCATATGCAATTAAGCTACGAAACCTGGACAAACGCCATAAGGAACACAGTGCCCGAAAAGTTCCTCGATATGAACCTTGAGGCGTTCCGCCTCGGCTATGAGCACGAAAAAAGCTGCTGAAACGCATTAAAGGCAGACAGTCAGCAAAAGGAGATATGATACGATGGCAAAGTATTTCAGCCCTGAAATTGAGACAGCGTCGCGCGATTATCTGCACGCAATACAGAGCGCAAGACTGATAAAAACCGTAAAAAGATGCTATGAGAACATTCCGTTTTACAAAGCAAAGTTTGACGAAATGGGTCTCAAGCCCGAGGACATACATTCTATAGACGATATCGGCAAGCTGCCCTTTACCATAAAGCAAGATCTCAGAGATCACTATCCGTTCGGACTTTTTGCCGTGCCGAGAGAGGAGCTTGTCAGAGTTCACGCCTCGTCCGGAACGACCGGAAAGCAGACTGTTGTCGGCTACACGAGAGGCGATATAGACCGCTGGTCGGAGTGCGCGGCAAGAGCCCTTACCGCTGCGGGCACAACGCCCTCGGACTACATCCACGTCTCCTACGGCTACGGACTTTTCACGGGCGGTATGGGTATTCATTACGGCGCGGAGAAGCTCGGCGCAACGGCTATTCCCGTGTCCTCCGGCAACACAAAGCGTCAGGTGCAGATTCTTCAGGATTTTGGCTCAAATGTGCTCTGCTGTACTCCGTCATACGCTCTGTTTATCGCAGAAACGCTCAACGAAATGAATATCGATCCCGCCGATTTGCCGCTTAGAATAGGTATTTTCGGTGCCGAGCCGTGGAGCGAAAATATGCGCACACAGCTTGAAAATATGCTCAAAATCAAGGCATATGATATATATGGCCTCTCCGAGATAGCGGGTCCCGGCGTTGCATTTGAATGCTGCGAGCAGAGCGGAATGCATATATGCGAGGATTATTTCTATCCCGAGATAGTCGATCCCGTGACTCTCAAGCCGTTGCCCGACGGCGAATACGGCGAGCTCGTATTCACCTGCATAGGCAAGGAAGCGCTTCCGCTTCTCAGATACAGAACCCGCGATATTTCCGCGATAACGCACGAAAAATGTGCCTGCGGCAGAACGCTTGTCAAGATGCTCAGACCCAAGGGCAGGAGCGACGATATGCTCATTATCCGCGGAGTCAACGTTTTCCCGGCTCAGGTCGAGCACGTCATTCTTTCACTCGGTATGGCTCCGAATTATCAGATTATAGTTGACAGAGCAAATAATCTTGACATAATGACCGTATGCATTGAAATGTCCGATAATATGTTCTCCGACTCGGTCAGACAGATTGAGGCCAAGGAGAAGGAGATTTGCGGTGCCATGCAGTCCGTCCTCGGCGTCTCCGCAAAGGTACGTCTTGTTGAACCGCACTCTCTGCCGCGCTACGAAGGCAAGGCTTCGAGAGTTATTGATAACAGAAAAATATAAAGGAGGAAAATCAAATGGCAATCAGTCAGATTTCGGTTTTTGTCGAAAACAGACCCGGCAGACTCGCCGATATAACGGCGGTTCTCGCAAAAAACAGCATTGATATCCGCGCTCTTTCCGTTGCGGATACCTCGGACTACGGCATTCTCCGCCTTATAGTCAACGACCCAAAGGCCGCTGTTGAAGCGCTCAGAAGCGAGGGTATGACCGCCTCCGCGACGCAGGTTCTCGGCATAATCATTCCCGATGAGCCCGGCGGACTTGCGCGCGCTATCAAGGTGCTTTCCGACGAGCAGATAAGCGTTGAATATGCCTATGCGTTTATCACGCCCTCTGTCGGCAATGCCTATGTTATCATCAGAGTTGAGGATAACGACAAGGCTTCCGAGATACTCAAGGGCGCGGGAATCGAGCTTATTGAGCAGGACGATATCTTCAAGAAATAAAATATTTAACGCCTCTGACCGAAAATCAGGGGCGTTTGTATTTCAAAGACAGGATTTTACTGATGAATAACAGCAAAATTATTTCTGTTGCCATGGCTCAATCCGCAACAGACCTCGGCTGTGCGCCCGAGGACTTCAAAAAGAGCCAAAATATTATTGTCGAATCTACTGTAAGCCCTGATGCGCGCAGATATTTAAATCTCCCGTTTATATGCAACCTTGTGTCCTACGGAAATAATGTTGTCGCGTCCGTTGACATGAAATACAAGGATATCGTGAAGTCATATATAAACCGCTTCGCACCCGAACACTGCTTTGAAACGCCGAATTTGCACATCCTAAACGATGCCTTTCAATCATACGGTATGCGAATTTGCTTCATGGCGGAGTACTTTCTGCCGCGCATGGATATACTGCGTGAGCTTTCGTGCCGATATGAGCTTCGGGTGATGTATCCCGATGACTTCAACGCTTTGTATGCGTCACAGTGGAACAACGCTCTGTGCGCCGACAGGAAAAGCTTAGATGTACTGTGCGTCGGCGCATATGACGGCAATCGTCTGATAGGGCTTGCGGGTGCTTCCGCAGATTGTGATACGATGTGGCAGATAGGGGTTGATGTTCTGCCGGAATATCGCAGACAGGGCGTTGCCGCCGCATTGACAAGCAGACTGGCTTTAGAGATCACAGCGTGCGGAAAAGTACCGTTTTACTGCTGTGCATGGTCAAACATCAAGTCTGCGGGAAACGCGATAAAAAGCGGATTCAGACCCGCGTGGGCGGAAATGACCGTAAAACCGTCGGATTTTGTCAATAAATTGAACGGAACGAAAACGGAATAGTAGGCAAAAAATGTCCTCGCGGAGTTCTGCGGGGACATTGGTATTTTTCGGGACAAAGCCTCATATTATTAGATAAAATAATGGAGGTAAAATGCTATGGACATAAACGCGGCGACAAAGGAATACGGAAACGGTATTATAACTTCGCTTAAAAAGAATCGCAGGATGCTGCTCATGATGCTGCTGTTTGCGGCAGGAATGATATTTGGTGCCGCTTCTGTGAAAAAGTCGGACGGCTATCTTTCCGGCGCTTTTTCCGATATGTTTTCGGTATATATACGCTCCAAAGGCACACAATCACTCGGAGTGAATTTTATAAATTCACTGGCCGTCAACGCCGCATTTATGCTCGCTGTATTTGTATTCGGGCTGTGCGCGGTCGGACTGCCGCTTATATGTGTTCTGCCCGTAATAAGAGGCGTGGGTATAGGAATGCTGTCGGGGTATTTATACTCGAATTTCGCTCTGCGCGGACTCGGTTATTGCGCTTTGGTGATATATCCCGGGCTTATACCGGCTGTTTTTGCACTGCTGCTCGCTTGCAGCGCCGGAATAAACTCGTCATATGAAATGCTCCTCTCACTTTCTTCGGCTAAAGCGCAAAGAGGGGAGGGGAGCATAAAAATTTACTGTATGCGTTTTTTGATAATATGTATTCTGGTAGTTATAGCAGCTGTAACGGATGCCGCCGCAAGCAGACTTTTTTGCAAGCTGTTAGGCTTTTAGCTTTCGCCGTCGGTTTCGTCTGCCGTTTTTGGGGTTATTTTTACTTTGTTTAAAGGATTGGAATCAACGGCACTGCGAAGCTGTTCGTCAACTACATGAGTATAAATCTCGGTTGTTGATAAATTCTCATGCCCGAGAATTTCTTTTAGCTGGAGTACATCCACATGGCCGTATTGATACATAAGCGTTGCAGCTGTATGCCTGAGCTTGTGAGTAGAAAATCCCTGACCGCTGAGACCTGATTTTTCAAGATATTCGTCAACTATATGCTGAACGGTTTTCGGGCTTATCCGCGTCTTACGGTTGCTGAGAAACAGTGCATCTTTGTCTTTAACACCGTCTATCGGACGCACTTTCATATAATCTTTTATTGCGTTCAAGCAGGCGTTATTTAAATAAACCGTGCGTTGTTTATTTCCTTTTCCGGTTATTATAATTGTATTATCAGGTTTTATATCAGAATAATTAATCGAAACAAGCTCGGAGAGACGCATCCCGCAATTCATAAAAAGAACTAAAATGCAGTAATCCCGCTCTTTATTTTTTCCGTCCACAGCCTCAAGTAAGCTTACAGCCTGTTCAAGGGACAGATATTTGGGCAACGATTTCTTTATTTTAGGCGACTCCAAGTCCTGCATGGGATTTTCGTCAATATATCCTTGAACTTTAAGATAGCGGTAAAATCGTTTGATGGAGACAACCTTACGGGCTCTTGCAGCGGTGTCATTGCCGCGCTCGGAACGGCAGTATTCGAGGAATCCGTAGGCCGTGGGTATACGGGCAAGGGAGATAAAATCTATGTCCAGCTTTGAAATATCGATTTCATCTATGGGAGTGTTTTTGTACTGTGAAAGATTTTCTTGTTTGAGCATGTATGCGAAAAAGAGCCGAAGATCAGAGGCGTATTCACAAACTGTCAGCTGTGATTTGCCTTTAACACTCGACAGATAATTCAGATAATCGCGTACTAAGCGCGGCAGACATACAAAATCCTCAGGCTTCATATAAACCCGAAAGAAAGCAGTAAAAACGCATTTTAAGCCGTTTCAACTCCCCTGAATTATACAAAACATTTATTTTGTATAATTTTAGCAGGAGCTTTAGTCAATATGACTATACGCCCTCTTCAGGCTTCTTCACCACCTTTCGTTAAAAGTCACAAGGACGGACAAAAGCGAGTATATCAGCATAGCAAGACATAAACGCACGCCGTTCAGAAACAAGTATAATATACTGCAATAAATCTTGCAAGTCAACATCACGCCGACAAATAAGACCTTGCAAGCGTTTTATTTTACCCTCATACTCGGCATCGCGAGCCAAACCATATTGAACTATAAGTATATATAAACGCTCCGAATCACTCAACATTTCCACACCTCGCGACATCATAATAAAAGAAATTAGATAAATTTGACAAAGAGCACATCAAAGAACTAATTGTCTTTTTATCTAAAACAAGCTTATCAACAGCACAAGAAAGCAAATCAGACATTTTTTTCCGATAATGATAACTAAGTTCTCCAATACGCCGAGGCTCAGCAATAAGAGTTTTCAAGATAAACTTATCAGTATCATTAAGCCGACCAGAAACAACCGACATTTGCTGACGAAAAATATAAACAACAGGAACACAATCCAAAAAAGCCACAGTATCAAATCTATCAAAAGTCATTTCAAAGCGAGTACAAGCAAATTCAAGTCCGCTTTCAATCTGTTTATTATAGACCTTACAAAAGCCAGCACAATGCCTACTGCCTAAATATTCCGTACAATCATTCAAACTATTAACCACACAAGCATACTTGCGTTTATCCTTACACACAATCACGCTATCACGCGAAACAGGCAAATCAACCGCTACATCAAACTCAGTAACCTCATAGCTTTTACTACAATCGACCAAAAGGTTAAACAATGCAGACACAAACGGACAAGGCATACATTTATTCGGGTTTATTTCAAGTTTCCAATTATCGACAGTTTTTTCATATGTCTGAAAATGAGTACCAAGCCAAAAACTTGCAGTTTCTCCCCCACCCCACCGAGAACTCATTAGTTCAAATTTAAAATTATGAGTAAAAGACAGTTTTTTCCGAGAAGTATAATAATTATCACGACAAACGCCAAGTTCAAAGGGCGCACGCTCCACTACCGTTTCATGAATAAGCAAAGCAGAAAGAGAAGCCTGAAAAGAATCAAAAGAATTATATTTAAACTTACCAGTTACAATTAATTTATCTATACTATACACAAAATCATTAAACGCTAAAGATTGATAATACCGCAAATATATCACCCTAACATTTAAAATTTTAAACCTCTTCCCCCCTATTAGATATACGGGGGAAGAGAAGAACAACAGCGCGCGCGCGTTCGCGCGGCGCGCATTAAGACATGCCCAACATAGGAATTTTTCGCAACACCCACATCACAAGCTTGTATATTTCCTCACTTGACAAAATAACTATCAATATAGGAAAAAACACTTTCACCTGCGACCAAGGCAAAAACAAACTAATCAAACTACCTGCATAATTCAAAGCCGACCCCAAAAACTCAACAACAGTATTCTCCATGCCGTCAGGCATACCAGGAATATTAATCACTGCAAACACTTTTTCAAAAACTGAAAAAATGGCATTAAGCAACGATTCAATTATCATCAGAGCCGCCCCCTATTATGTTGTGATACTTCTTTATCGCAAGATTTACCATAGCAAGAGAAATAATGCAAAACACCAATGTTTTATAAAAAGCATAAAGCGTACTAAAAGGCGCATTTTGCAAAAAATCAAAGGTATAATGCACTTTGTCCCATAAATGAACATGAGTGCCCGCAATATCAAAATCAACAGCAGGAAAATCCAAATAAGGAGTTTCCGAGGGCTGCCAATCAGCAAATAACTGTATTATTTTAACTATCATTGCTGGCGCTTGATAGAGAAAACCCAAATGCTCCGATAATAATGTTTCAAACTTCTGTTTAACAGTATCAAAAAAGCCCTCTTCCGGAATAAAAAAGCCCTTTATCGTGTTCGCTAAATCCTCGAAAAATCCTTTAATCCTATCCCCTAATTTGCCAAGCGAACTATCCAAATCTGCAGTAGTCATATCGTTAACAATAAAATTATCAACACGAATAGACACGGAAGAATTAGAGGTATTTTTAAAAACAAAATAAATACGACCAGCGTCACCGAAGTCATCAGGCATAGTCAAAGTATTACTCCGCTGAATACTACCATTAGTAAGCTTTGCAAGCTCGAGAACACTAAGCTCCGAACCAGTTGAAGAATCTTTATAATAGATTTTGACACTGCCAGCAAGGGAAAAAGAAGAACCTATTGCAGAAGTACATTGATAATAATAAGTAAATTTATATTTTCGAGTTGCCGAAACAGGATGAACACGAATATACGCAGAATAAGAACCGCCAGCAGGAACGGTAACAACACCATTCGATACCGTTGCATTACCGCTTTTCGTTAACCGAGAATCGGACAAATTAGAAAGAGTTAAAAGATTATGATCAGAACCTTCGGCGGAAACTGGTAACAATACTTGCGAACAAAAAAGTAAGCAAAGCAGTAATGACAACAAAATTTTGAACTTGAATTTGTGCATTGTAATCCCCCCCATACAGACTATTTACATCAGGTTGAACGGAATAGGACGAGAACTCGGAATTTGTATATATCCACTCATAAACAGGAATGTTAAGAGTACCGCCACTATAAGCAGTAACAACAGTACGAGCGGACGACGAGTTATAAGACGAATAATTATATGTGTTAACTGCATAACGCACCCCCGCAGGAACCACATAGCTATACAACCCCTTTGAAGTGATTTTTTCTTTACAAAAAACAATATAAAGTTGTGGAGAATCCGAACTCGAATTTCTGTAATCAGAATAAGCGATATAATACGGATATTCGGCACGCATAGAAGCAACAAGGGACGCTATATAACGCTGTTGCGCGTCAGAAAACATAATAACCCCCCTTTACTTACCGAACCAATCGCGACCGCTTGCGGCGCGAATAACAAAGCAAATAACAGTCCAAGACATACCAAAGAAAAACCCGAACTTACTGGCAAGAACAATATAAGGAATAACAACATCAAAAACAGCTTGCATTTTTAACCCTCCCGCTTAAACAAATCAAAGCTCGGGACACGAGAGCGCCCCTGCCATTCTTTGTTATATCGTTTCATTTTTGCATAGGTATCATATCGACGGTACATTTCAGGACTATGAAAGAAAAACGACCGCCCAACGATAACAGGTTCAAGTTGACCATCTTTTTCTGTACTCTTCTCACCGTCAATGATATAATTCCACTGAAACAGATTCAAAAGGCTATGACAATCAACTATATCCTTAATTTGTTCGCGTAAAGGCTTAGCCAATCGCATAAAAACTTGACTTGTTCCAACAATATGTTTACGCTGTTTCCTCTGTTGCGAAATCTCGACCATAACATCGATATCAATGTTTTTACTTTCAAGACTGTTCAATTCAAGATGAAATTCATCAATGAAGAAAATAACACCATATTCGCCATTATTTACCCATTTCAAACAGTCAAGACCCGAATATTCAACACAAACACGATAAGAAGAATTTTCAGCAAGACGGTCACAAATCCATTCATGTGTTATCAACTCATGGCTGAAATAATCGCGGACAGACATTTCACCGTTCGGTTCAGGAGAAACAACAGCATTAAACGGATAATCAGCAAATTCAGTGTTAGTACACAGAATAGCGTGCGGATATTCTTCCATTATGCGAGTTACATAATCAACCGCACTAAGAGTTTTACCACTCCCCTGCGGACCCGAAAAAATCAAAGTACCGCACGGATTAAAATAAAACGGATGTTCGCGCCGAAATTCACGCCGATATTTCAAAGTATCAAAAGCGCCGCCAAGATTCAACGCTTTCCGAAAAGCTTTTTTATACAAATAAATCACCCCTAAAATGAAACAAGGGGGCGACAAACGCCCCCTCGCTCCGCTGAATTAAACTTTGCCCTTGCGAGTTGCGCCCATGACCTTACGAATAACAAGTCGAACGCCGAACCACATAAGAACCAGACCGATACACGCCCCGATACCGATACCAAGTATCTGAACAACAGAAGAAATGTTAACAGTATCAGTAACATTTTTAAGGACGGTTGAAACTGCGGAAACCGCTTCAGCGCTACCACCTGCACCAGTTGCCGCACCGTCAGCAAAACAACAGACAAGCGACATTGCAAGAATAGCAAGAACGCAGACTATACAGCCGATAGTTTTGAAACCTCTCTTCGGCTTCTGCTCCGAGCAGTTTGAAAGTCTTTCATCATTCATCTTTTTCACCTCCCCCGCCTTAAAATCAGAAAGGATTATATATCATGCCTTTGCGGGCAGCACGATATCAGAAAGAGAAGAGAAACGACCGTCAAAGTCATAGACAAGCTCACATTCTTTGCCGATTATAGCGGGAGATATACGCTCAATAAGCGGAGACTTTACACTGACGAACACAGTGCCGACAGCCTGCCCGACAGAGTTCTCAACCTCACGACTACTAAGCTCGCGGACAAAGTGCAGTTCAGCACCCTGAACAGGCTGACCTGTTTTTTTACTGACATAATCAACCGACTTAATACCTAAAATTTTTGCTTTCATTTCCATTTACCTCACTTTAAATTTTTAATATCTCGAGTATGGCTCTGCCATACAAACCGACAAGATTGCCAAGATTAAACAAAATTGACTGCAACATCTTTGTACCTACTTTCAAATTAGTTTTCAAACAACATAGTTCAGTTGTTGACTAAATAATAGTCCACTACTGAACTATTGTCAATAGTTTAATAGTGAACTATTGTATAATCTACTTATTACACAAAAACGGAGAGGTATAATTATGGACTATGCACAAAGAATCAGAGACATAAGAGAAGATAACGACCTAAACCAAACACAAGTAGCTATGATATTAAAAACAACACAATCATACTATGCCCAATACGAAAACGGACACAGAAAGCTACCAATCGACCACTTAATAACATTATGCAAGTTTTACAACCTATCAGCTGATTATTTACTCGGATTGACCGATACACCCCGCAGGCTAAAATAACCGCCTATCGGCGGAGCTGATAAGGTGAGCAGGCAGTACAAACCGAGCATACTACGCTTGCGCCGAGGGAGCAACAGCGGAACAGAAGATATCAGCCGAGCGCACCAACCAAGGCGCACGCGCGCGCCTTGACCGCGATTCCGCGCACAAAGTAGCATAAAAAAACAGCCCAAGCACACGCGCTTGAACTGTTGATAATAACTATTTTTCTTTTTAGGTATCATTTATTTTGTATAATTTCTGCTGTTTCTTTCGGCACTCTCCTTTCGCATAGAATTAAAACTCTATCCCGAACAGCCGCTTTGTATTCTCGGTTGCGGCATCAACAAGTGCTTGCACATCCATGTTTTTAACGCTCGCTATCGTCTGCGCGGAATACGCAATCATATCAGACGAGCATCTCATTCCTCTGAACGGTACCGGCGCCATATAAGGACAGTCGGTTTCAAGCAGTATCCTGTCGATATCGGTTGCGGCGGCAACCGCAACAGGCTTCTTCGCATTTTTAAAAGTAACCGCTCCTCCGAGACCGATATACATTCCGAGCTTCAAAACTTCCCGAGCCATTTCAACGCTGCCGGAAAAGCAATGCACAACGCCTTTCGGCCTGTATTTTTTGAGCAAGGTCATTGTATCCTCATGCGCTTCCCTGTCGTGAACTATAACGGGAAGATCCAGTTCCTTTGAAAGCTTCAGTTGGAGCTCGAATATATCCTTTTGAAGCTCTCTGGGCGAAAAATCGTAGTGATAATCAAGCCCTATCTCCCCTATTGCAACACATTTTTTCTTTTCTGTGAAATTAACTATTCTTTTTTCTATTTCGTTAATATCAGCCGTTTTTAATTCTTTTTCAGCCTCGTGCGGGTGAACTCCGCAGGCGCACCAGAAAAACGGATATTTTTCAGAAAGCTCCGCAGAGGTTGCGGAGCTTTTGAGGTCACTTGCACAGTTTATAACAGCGCAAACGCCCTTCGACGGCAAGGACCGAAGCAATTCGTCCCTGTCGCCGTCAAACTGTTCATCGTCGTAGTGGGCGTGGCTGTCAAAAATATTATCTATCATCTTATCTTTGCTCCGACCGGGATATCGTCAACAAATATCACCTTGACATCATCCTGCTCGCAATCGGCCGCAAGAATCATTCCGCAGCTTTCAATGCCGCAGAGCTTAGCAGGCTTTAAGTTGGAGACAAGAATTACATTGCGTCCGACCAAATCCTCGGGCTTGTACCACTTGGCAATTCCCGAAGCAACGGTACGCAGTCCGCTGCCGTCGTCAACAGTCAACTCGAGCAATTTCTTTGCGCGCTTTACGGGCACGCAGTCCTTAATTTTTGCTACCTTAAGCTCTACCTTTGCGAAATCGTCAATGCCTATCATTGCGACACCGGGTATTTCTTCTTTCTTTTCCTCAAGCGCCGCCTCGGATACCGCGGTCTCCTTCTCTATCTCCTCAAGCATCTTTTCGGCGTCGATTCTGCCGAAGAGCGGAGTTGCCGTTCCGACATGACCGCCTGCTTTTAACGCACCGAAGGATTTAATGCTCTCATAGGACGATATGTCGGTATTGAGCTGCTCGAGTATCTTGTCCGAAGTTTCGGGCATAAAGGGCTTGAGCTGAACTGCAATTATTCTTATGCTCTCGAGCAAATTATAGAGCACTGTACCGAGCCTTGCGCGCTTGTCCTCGTCCTTTGCAAGCAGCCACGGCGTTGTCTCGTCGATATACTTGTTGCTGCGTCTTGCCGCGCTGAAAATAGCCTCCAGGGCATCGGCGACATGGAAATCGTCCATGCATTTTTCAACCGTCGCCACACTGCCGAGAACGGTGTTTTTGAGGTCATCGTCAACAGCCTCCGGCGCTTCGGGAGGTAATATCTCGCCGCCGAAATACTTGTTGGACATCGCAACGGTTCTGTTAACAAGGTTTCCGAGAGTGTTGGCAAGCTCGGAATTGTAGCGCTCGATTATAGTGGTATAAGTTATGGAGCCGTCGGCTGCATAGGGCATTTCGGAGAGCAGATAATATCTTATCGCATCGACGCCGAAATGTCTCACAAGGTCGTCGGCATATATAACATTGCCCTTTGATTTTGACATCTTGTCCGTTCCGAAAAGCAGCCACGGATGACCGAACACCTTTTTGGGCAGCTCAAGGCCGAGAGCCATAAGCATGATGGGCCAATAAATCGTGTGGAAACGGAGAATATCCTTGCCTATGATATGAGCGTCGGCAGGCCAGTACTTATTGAACAGCTCGGAGCTGCCGTCGGGGTCGTAGCCGAGGGCGGTAATATAGTTTGAAAGAGCGTCTATCCAAACATAGATAACGTGCTTGTCATCAAAGTCAACCGGAACGCCCCATTTAAAGGACGAGCGCGAAACGCAGAGATCCTGAATGCCGGGCTTTATAAAATTGTTGACCATTTCTTTTTTGCGGCTCTCGGGATAAATGAAGTCGGGGTTAGCATCGATATAATCCTCGAGCTGCTTCTGATACTTCGACATTCTCAGGAAATAGGCCTCTTCTTTTGTCGGAACAAGCTCTCTGCCGCAGTCCGGGCACTTGCCGTCAACGACCTGAGACTCGGTGAAAAAGCTCTCGCAAGGTACGCAGTACATTCCCTCGTACTCGCTCTTATAGATATCGCCCTGCTCATAAAGCTTGCGGAATATCTTCTGAACTACCTTTTCGTGATAGTCGTCTGTCGTTCTGATAAACTTGTCATAGGTGGTGTTGAGCAAATCGCAGATGCTGCGTATCTCCCCCGCCACTTTATCGACATATTCCTTGGGAGAAACACCGGCGGCCTGCGCATATTCCTCTATCTTCTGACCGTGCTCGTCTGTACCGGTAAGGAAGAACACATCATATCCCTGCATTCGCTTATACCTGGCTATGGCATCGGTGAGAACTATCTCATAAGAATTACCTATATGAGGCTTACGCGATGTGTAAGCGATCGCAGTTGTGATATAATATTTTTCTTTGGACATGATTTGTTTTCCTCCTCGTATGTAAATACTTAATATATTATACCATCTTTTTTATATTTTACAAGACAAAACCGCGCCTTGCGGCACGGTCAACGCGTTTTCTTTTTCATATTTGCCGAAATTATACCGCCCACACAGGCGCACGCGACCGCAACCGCCGCCGCAATCGCAGTTTTTATGCTCACACCGTCTCCCGCTGCCGCGGCGGATATAACAACGCAGGCAACAGGCAGAACGGACGAGCAAAGTCCCAACAAAAGCCCGTTCTTTCTTATCGGGCACACGGATATGAATCCGGCCATAAGCGCCGCAGCGCCAGAGCAAATTATTGAAACAGGCGTATAAGCTCCCGATGAAACGCCTTTTTTAAGTATCACCGCCGAGGCTATAGAAAGCAGTATAAAGAATATTGCGACACCCAGCGAGTTTCCTATGAGCAGACTTATCAGCAGCGTTTTTTTTGCGTTCGGCTCTTTTCTCTCTCCCCTTTTTGCAGGCATAAAAAATCCCCCTCATACCGTTTGTTAAAAGGTATGAGGGGAAGTCTGATTTTATGTCAGATTACTCGGCATCCGTATCCTTGTTCTTCTTGCTCTTCTTGCGGCTTGCCTTGCTCTTCGCCTTGGCCTCTTCCATTCTTGCGGCCTTCTCCGCCTCCTGAGCTTCCTTGGCCGCAGCTCTCTCGGCCTCAAGCTTCTCGTTGGCGGTGTTGTTGGTGCTGATAGCCCATCTCATGATTTTAATCTTATTTCTGTCAGCGCCGGTCTCGATAATAATAGAATCATCCTTAACGGTGACAACGCGTCCGACGATGCCGCCGATGGTGGTGATCTCATCGCCGACCTCGATGCTGTCGCGCATCTGCTGCTCTTCCTTCTGCTTTTTCTTCTGGGGACGGATCATGACAAAATACATGACGCCGAACAGAAGAACCATCATGACGATAAGGGAAATCTGGCTCTTACCGGCATTCGCACCGTTTGCAGCTGTACCGCTGGCAAGATTTAAAAACTGTACTAAATTCATAATGAACCTCCAAATGATAATAGAATAATTATAACTGCTGTTTCTTATTTATGCAAGTATTTATTGAAATTTTTAGACTGACGCAAGCGAAAAAACGTAGTCTTTATGCACAATTCCCGTCTCTATGAAAGATATTCCGCCGCATTCAAAGCCTTTTTCGGTTATTTCGAGCACTATATCGCCGACGGTATCGACCTGCGGGCTCAGCGCCTTAAAGCAGGCCTCTTTGACAGACCAGAGCATTAAAAGCTTCTGATTATCGGAGGCGTATTCGCGTTCGGCGTCGCTGACGCAGATTTTTTTTGCGAGCATCGGATTTATCTCGCGCTTTTTCTCAATATCTACGCCTATCGGGAAGCTGCTTGCCGCGCAAACCGCATAGTCGCCGGAGTGACTGAGTGAAAGAAAACATCCGTCGCACAGCGGTTTTCCGTCGCCGTCGCAGGTTATCGCTATGTCGTCCTCCTCGAGTCCCAGAAAATCGGCCGCCGCACGTCTCGCCGCAAGATTCGCGGCAAGCGAGCGCTTTCTGTCATCCTCGAAGCGCATTTTTAAAACGCGCTCGCACTTATGAGGACAGAGAAAATCCATTTCGCGGCTGTACTGCTCGTCGGTCAGCTCATTTATATTTATAAAAAGTGTCAAAGCCATTATTTTGCGTATAGCTTTTGCCCGTCCTCGATTTTTTCGGACGGTATCTTGACTATCTTATCCCCTGCCGAGCAGCCGGAAAGTATCTGATAACGCTCTCCGTCAAAGAGCCCAGTGGTAACTTCCGTTTTCTTAACGGTTCTCGAATCGGCGTCATAGAGATAAACATACGACTTGCCGTCCTCATACTGAATCGATTCGACGGGAATAAGGGTTGCATTCTTCTGAGTTTCGACATCTATGCTCATGTCAACAGAAAGTCCGATTATTATGCTCTTGTCGGGCTGCTCGATCATGGCCTTGGCCTCAACCTCGCTGCCGCCCGATGCAGAGCCGAGAATAGAGGTTATGCTCATTGTGCCTGACTCCGAAGCTATAGGGCTTATAAAGCTGACATAACCACTGAATTTTTTGCCTGTCGCGCCTGTCACCTCGACAGGCTGATCGAGCTTGATTTTATATATATCCTTGCCGCTGACGCTGAATGTAGCAGAAAGCGGATAATACTCAATGACCATACCGCCCGGAGTGCCCGGAAAAAGCTGGCTTATGATTCCGGAAAAATCCTTGGTATCGGAGGTTACGGAAGAAAGAAGAGAGGATATGTCGATGTCATCAAGCGAGACGGAGGCGTTACCTTTGGGGGTGTGATACGTCTCTCCGGCGACGATATTTATCTCTCTGACAACTCCGTCGGTTTCGGCTATCCAGCCCTTTTTCAGCGCATTCACGGCTTCGACGGTTTTGTCTAAGTCTTCCTTTGCTGATTCGGCAACCGAGAGATAGAGAGAAGCTAAAGTATCACCTGACTGGAGCTTCAGTATCCCCTGCCGTGCTTTGAGCTCAACCAATTCAAGCTGCGCCGATATCAGCTGCTTTTCCTCGTCGGAAACCGAAAGGAGCTTGAGTATCGACGAAATCTGATTGTTCGCGCCGTTAATTATATTCTCGAGATGCTGCAGTATCTCCGAGGTCTGAGTACCCGACGAAAAGATTCTGTCGACTATTTCTCCGGCAAGCTTACTGTCTCCGAGAAGCTCGGTGAGCTGCTTCTTCAGAGAAACAGTCTCCGGCGTGTCATCCTTGGGCTTTGCCGCATCGACCTTTTTCTGCAGCTCCTCTACCTCTTTCTGCTTTTGCTTTATCTGCTTTGAAAGCGATTCAAGCTGAGAAAATGAGGCGCTTGCATTTGCGGAATACTTTTTATATTGCGACATGGCGGCGTTATAATTATCGCGCTTCTGCGCCACAACATTGCCGAGCGAGCTCGTATCAAACGTCGCAAGCACATCACCTTTTTTCACCGCATCTCCGACTCTGACGTTGACGCTCTTGACATAAGTTCCGTCCAGAATCTCAAGCGATGCCCGATTCTCGGAATTAACGGTGCCGGAAAGCTTGAGCGTTTCCGTAATATCGCCTACGGTGACTTCCGCCAGCGCAACCGTGGTTCGATTTTTTTCGCTTATCACAACATAGACGGATATGCCGATGGCGATAATAAGCACCGCAGCAACGATACTGATGACGATCTTTTGCTTTTTATTAAGTATTTTCTTTGTCATCGCAATTCTCCATAAGCTATTTTCTTATATATTACCACTTATGAGCCGCTGAGTTAAAGTATAATTTGTAAACTTTTAAAAAATTCGGATCCGAGCGGCAAAGGCACAGATCCGAATTGTTTTTTAATTGCAGCGTTTCCAAAGCGAGGGTGAAAACAGAGTAAGCACCGGGAAAATTTCCAGTCTGCCTATTATCATGTCCGCGCTGAGCACAAGCTTGCTGAACCATGAGAATCCGCCGAAATTGCCGGCCGGCCCAACTATATCAATGCCGGGTCCGATGTTATTCATGCAGGATATAACGGCGGTTACATTGGTTGTGAAGCTGAAATCGTCAACAGAAACCAGAAGCGTTGACACTATCATAACGATAACATACGCCACGAGATACATGGAAACATTTCTGACAAGCGACTCCTTCTGAACCTTTCCGTCTATGCGAAGAACCTTGACGCTGCGCGGATGAACGACGCGCTGCATCTCGTTGCGAAGAGCCTTGAATAATATAAGGACTCTCGAAACCTTCAAGCCGCCGCCGGTAGAGCCCGCGCACGCGCCCATGAGCATGAGCACAACGAGAATATATCGCGAAAGCTCCGGCCAAAGCGAAAAATCAGTGGTAGCAAATCCGGTTGTCGTGATAATCGACGAAACCTGGAAGAAGCTGTGATGAAAAGCGTCAAACCAGCTTGAGAACATTGAGCGAATATTTATTGCTATCACCGTAACCGACACCAAAACGGTTATGATATAGAAACGAAGCTCCTCGTTTTTGAAAACGAGCTTGAAGTCTCTTGCAAGCAGCAGATAATAAATATTGAAGTTCACGCCGAACAGCAGCATAAACACACCTATAACACCCTGAAGATAATAGCTGTCATATGCGCCTATGCTGGCATTCTTTATTCCGAAGCCGCCTGTTCCGGCGGTTGCAAACGAATTAAGCAAGCTGTCAAAGAACGGCATTCCGCCTATGACAAGCAGGACAATTTCGATGACGGTCAAAACTATATAAATCAGATAGAGAATACGCGCAGTCTGACGCATTTTAGAGACGAACTTTCCGAACGTGGGACCCGGGCTCTCCGCCCTAAGTATATAGAGCGACTCCGCGTCGTTGTCTTTGCCCTTGGGTATAACAGCGACCAGGAACACAAGCACGCCCATTCCGCCGAGCCAATGCGAAAAGCTTCTCCAATAGAGCAGACCCTTTGACATCGCTTCTACATTCGAGAGTATGCTTGAGCCTGTCGTCGTAAAGCCTGAAACGGTCTCAAAAAAGCAGTCGATAAAGTTCGGTATCTCTCGGCTTATAAAAAACGGGAGTGCTCCGAAAAGCGATATCGCAATCCAGGACAGCGAAACTATAGCAAAGCCCTCGCGCACAAAAACAGTACGCTGCTTCGGCTTTACAATATGCATGAGCTGACCGACAACAAGAAGAGCCGCTATGCTTATTCCGAAAGCAATAACGCATTTGTACTCCCTGTAGTACAGGGACACCAAAAGCGCCGGGATCATAAAGAGTCCCTCAATACGCAGAATATTGCCTATGTAATTTGCAATAAGTTTATAATTCATTTCAGCTCTCCCGAATCAAGCGTCGGCAAAGATATCGTTTATATCCTTATACATACCCTCTGCGGTGGTGATAACTATTATAGTATCGCCCGCCATGATGTAATCGTTACCGCTCGGGATAATAACTTTTCCCATGCGGTTTATGCAGGCAAGAAGGATATTATTCTTGAGGTTGACCTTTTTAAGCGGTTCGCCGATGCACTTCGTGCTGTCCGTTACGGCAAATTCAAGTGCCTCGACCTTTTCGTCAACTATCCTGTACATAGTCTTGACCGAGCCGCCCGTAGTGTTGTCCATAGCTCTGACGTAGCGGATTATCTCATAGCTCGCAAGCATTTTGGGACATATAACGCTGCCGATATCCCTGTCTTTAAAGAGCCTGAGATATTCGGTGCGGTTGATTTTTGTAATGGACTTAGGCACGCCGCACGAATCGGCATACATGGAAATGACGAGATTTTCTTCATCGATATTTGTCAGCGAAATAACGGCATCCGTCTCTTCGATTCCCTCGGAGGAGAGCAGATCCTGAAGCGTTCCGTCGCCGTTTATTATTACGGCGCTCGGCAGACGTTCCGAAAGTGCGCGGCACTTTTCAAGCTTTTGCTCGATTATCTTAACATTGACGCCGCTCTTTATAAGCTCTTCCGCAAGATAAACCGCGATTTTGCTTCCGCCGATTATCAGCACGTCTCTTATCTTCTGATTGCTTATTTTAAGCGCTTTGAGCATCTTGACAAGCTCGCTGCGCGGGGCGGTAACGGTTATCTTGTCGTTTGCCCGAAGCTCAAAGCTTCCGTCGGGGATGCAGACCTCGTCTCCCCTCTCCACGGCGCAGACAAGTATCTTTACGCCGCGCAGAACATCGGAGAGCCTTTCAAGCCTCTTGCCGACCAACGCGCAGTCCTCCGTCAGCTTAAGCTCGACTATCTCGACGCGACCCTTGGCAAAGGTATCGCGTTTGAGGAAGCTCGGGAACTGGAGAATACGGAATATCTCACGCGCAGCCGTAAGCTCGGGATTGACGGTCATGGAAAGGCCGAAGTCGTCGCGCATATACTGAATCGACTGAACATAGTCGGGATTGCTCATGCGGCAAATCGTGTGGCGGCAGCCGAGCTTCTTCGCAAGGATACAGCAAAGCAGATTTATTTCATCCGCAGAGGTTGCGGCAATGAGCAAATCGCTGTTTGCGACATCCGCCTCCTCCTGCGTCTGGAGCGTAACTCCGTTTCCGTCAACAACAAGCACATCGAGCTTATGCAAAGAGTCCTCAAGCACATCGGGATTATTATCTATAACCACGATGTCGTGACCCTCCGCAAGGAGCTGTTTTGCTATATTGTAACCCACCTTGCCGTCGCCGACAATAACAATTTTCATTTAAAGTTCCATCCAATCAAAGTAATGGTAATGGGAAAAATCCTCATCAATATTATATCGTTCTTTTTTAATATGGCAATAGCAAATGTTAACAATTACGCCATAACAATTTTGTGAAAAATTTTCTTTCCCTTTTTGACTATCGCCGGGTTTGCGGCAATTTCATCGGCAGTAAGCGCGAAGTCAAGGCTCTTTATCTTCTCGTCGTTTACGCTGACGCCGCCCTGTTCGATAAGTCTTCTCGCCTCGCCTCTCGATTTGGCAAGTCCTGCCTTGACAAGAATATCTATAATGCCTATCTTTCCGTCGGCAAAATCGGCTGCGTTGAGCTCCGTGGACGGCATATTGTCAGAATCCGCTCCGCCGCCGAACAGCGCCCTTGCGGCCTCCTGAGCCTTGTTTGCCTCGTCCTCGCCGTGGACGAGCTTTGTCAGCTCATATGCGAGAATCTCTTTGGCCTTGTTGAGCTGGCTGCCCTCCCACTTGTCCATTTCGTCTATCTGCTCGAGAGGCAGGAAGGTAAGCATACGGATGCACTTGAGAACATCGCTGTCCGCAACGTTTCTCCAATACTGATAGAACTCATAGGGAGATGTCTTGTTGGGGTCGAGCCAAACTGCGTTGCCCGCGGTCTTGCCCATCTTGTTGCCCTGAGAGTCGGTCAGGAGAGTTATGGTCATCGCGTGGGCATCCTTGCCGAGCTTCTTGCGTATAAGTTCGGTTCCGCCGAGCATATTGCTCCACTGATCGTCGCCGCCGAACTGCATATTGCAGTCGTAGTTCTTGAACAGATAGTAGAAGTCATAGCTCTGCATTATCATATAGTTGAACTCAAAGAAACTGAGTCCCTTTTCCATGCGCTGTTTATAGCACTCGGCGCGGAGCATATTGTTGACGGAGAAGCACGCGCCGACCTCGCGCAAAAGCTCGATATAATTGAGGTTCAACAGCCAATCAGCGTTATTAACCATCTGCGCCTTGCCCTCGCCGAAGTCAATAAAGCGCTCCATCTGACGCTTGAAGCACTCTGCATTATGATCAATGTCCTCGCGAGTGAGCATCTTTCTCATATCGGTTCGACCCGAGGGGTCGCCTATCATTGTAGTGCCGCCTCCGATAAGCGCTATCGGCTTGTTGCCCGCCATCTGGAGTCTCTTCATAAGAGTGAGCGCCATGAAGTGGCCTGCGGTAAGGCTGTCTGCGGTGCAGTCAAAGCCGATATAAAACGTGGCCTTGCCATTGTTGACCATCTCTTTGATTTCCGGTTCGTTCGTCACCTGCGCGATAAGTCCGCGCGCAACGAGCTCTTCATAAATTCCCATAGTTATTTTTCCTTTCATTTTGTTCATAAAATTAAAAAGCCTCCGCACGGAGAACCGTGCAGAGGGCGAATTACCGCGGTACCACCTCTGTTCACTCCTTGCGGAGCCTCAGGAGCATTGCGCTCTGCGTATAACGCACGCCTGCGGCTCGGCCTACTCTCTTTCAGCCGCGCAGCTCAAGGATGTATTTCGCCGCCATGCCGCGTCCCCTTACAGCGCCCGGAGACTCTCTTTGCCGGCATAAAGCGGTTACTTCTTCCCGTCACAGCTTTTAAAATATGCAGCCATTATAAACCATCCTTCGAAACTTGTCAACAGCGATATTATTTGTAATTTATTTTATATATACTACATTTATTGCATACTTCTGCGACTTGTGGTAAAATATGTATGTTTATCCGAAAACTAAAAGCATCAAGGAGTTAATCGCAAATGGCTGAATACAACTTCAAAACGGGTGTGAGTGCCGGAGAATACAGAGCTTTCCTCAACAGCTCCCCCGCCTATTGCTTCACCCAGCTGCCCGAATGGTCGGAGGTAAAGGACAACTGGGCTCACGACATATGTATGCTCTATAAGTACGGCGTGCCCGCAGTCGGCGCCCTGCTGCTGATAAGGCATCTGCCGTTGGGCAAGAAGCTCATATACTCCCCCAGAGGTCCTGTCGGCGATTTCGGCGACAGAGAGGCAATGCGTGAGTTTGCCGCAGAACTGAAAAAATACGCAAAGAAAATCGGTGCAATCGCAGTAAAAATCGACCCGTTCGTAATAAGAGAAAATTATGAAAATCAAAAAGCCGCAGACTTCGGCAACTCATTTGACGAGACTGTGAGCGTCATGCAGGAGTGCGGATTTATACACAGGGGCTTCAGTCTCGACATAAATGCGTATTTTCAGCCGAGATTCAATATGGCTGTTCCGCTGTTTAACGAAAACGGGCCTATCGACAGCGCGGGATTTCTGAAGGCAGTGCCCAAAAAGACCCGCTACTACATGGGTTCATTCCACAATTCGAAAGGCATTGAATTTATAAAGGCCGACCCGGACGACGACCTTTCTGAGTTTGTCCGCCTTCTCGGGCAGACCGAAAAGCGCCAGGGCATATCGCTCAGAAACGAGGAATATTTCAAAAAAATACGCCACGCGTTCGGAGACAGAGCGGTAATATATTATGCGCGAATGCACCTTGACAGATATGTTGAATATCTCGAGGGCTTGATAGCAAAAAAGCAGAACATCCCCGAGAACACGCGCAAGCTCGATGAGGCAAGGGCTCTTATAGAAGAAAAAGGCAATACGGTAAACCTTGCCGCAAGCCTTGTTATAATGCCCGACCCGCAGGCAAAGCTCAAAATTGCCGAATATCTTTATGCCGGCTCCGACCTCTCCGTACTCTCCACTCTTTGCGCATCGGTCGGACTGATATATGCGGGCGTCTGCGATTCGATTGACGCGGGATGCGACTACTTCAATCTCGGCGGAGTTGACGGAAGCTTTGAAGATCATCTTTCAAAATTCAAGATAAAGTTTGTGCCACATATTTTCGAATATGTCGGTGAATTTGATATGCCGGTTGACAAAATCATGTATCTCGGCTTTGAGAAGCTTCTTCCGGCGGCAAAGAAGGCAATTAAAAAGATAAGAAAATAAGGCAGGTAATCAAATGAAAGTTAAAAACGAAAGAGGTTCTGTGATAAACAGAATATTTAAAGACAACAAATACTGTTGGCTCGCTTTCGGCTGCTCGGCCGTCATAATGCTGATAGTTTATATCTGCTACAGCCTCATACCGTTCGGTGACGTCACCATTCTGAGAATGGATCTCTATCACCAGTACGGCCCGCTTTTTGCGGAGTTTTATGACCGCGTTACTCAGATGAAGAGCTTCCTCTACTCGTGGAATACGGGTCTCGGAGGCAGCTTCCTGGGCAACTTCTATAACTATCTGTGCAGCCCGCTCTCGATAGTTATGCTTATCTTCGGTCATAAGAATATGCCCGAGGCGATAGCAACAATGATTCTTCTTCAGGCAGCATTCTCAAGCGCGAGCTTCTGCTACTATCTCAAGAAGTCGTTCGGCGAGCACTCCCCCGTGACCGCTGCGTTCGGTGTACTCTACTCATTCTGCGGTTTCTTCATCGCATATTACTGGAACCTGATGTGGCTCGACGCCATGGTTCTTTTCCCGCTGATGATTCTCGGAATTGAACGCATCATCAACGAACGCAAGCCCGCTCTCTATATCTTCTCGCTGTCGATGACTCTGCTCACGAGCTATTACATGGGCTTTATGGCGTGCATCTTCGCAGTGCTCTATTTCCTTGTCTATTACTTCGGCCGCTACAATATCACCGACACTACAAAAGTTCTCGAGGTATATACCGACCCCGACGGCAAGGAATACAGCAAGCTCAAGGACAAAATAAGATATAACTCTTTTCTTTCCGACGGAATAACCTTTGCACTTTCGAGCGTAGCGGGCGCGGCTCTTGTCGCATTTGCACTCATCCCCGTCTATTTCATTCTTCAAAGCTGCTCCGCAACGAGCGGCACTTGGCCGGAGAACGTGAAATCATATTTCAATATATTTGATTTCCTCGCAAACCATCTCGCAAGCGTCACGCCCACCATAAGAAGCAGCGGCACCGATGTTCTTCCCAATGTTTACTGCGGTATAGCGACGGTCATACTCGTCCCGCTCTACCTTTTCTGCAAGCGCATACCCTTAAAAGAGAAGATTGCAAATGTGCTTCTGCTCGGGCTGATATATTTCAGCTTCAATCTCAATGTGCTCAACTATATCTGGCACGCTTTCCATTTCCCGAACGACCTGCCCTACAGATTCTCGTTCATGTATTCATTTATACTGCTCACCTTGGCATATAAGGCGTTCAGACACATTACAGAATTTTCCGGCAAGGAGCTGCTCGGCGCGGGCGTTGCCGTGCTGTCGGGAATAGTTATAATCCAGAAAGTCGGCTCGAAAAACGTTGACGAGACAACCGTAATTATAAGTCTGCTGTTTGTCGTGCTCTATACGCTCATATTCTATCTCTTCTCAACGAAGAAGTATCAGGCTTCGGCTATGGCCGTTCTGCTGCTCTGCTGCGTATGCGCCGAGGCGATAAGCGCGGACACCGACAATTACAGCATGGACAGAACAAAGGAAGAATACGCCGGAGATTATCAGGATTTCAGAGATATTAAAAAAGAGCTCGACGAAATAGAGGGCAATGACACCTACCGCATGGAGCTCACCTCGCTCAGAGCGCGTATGGACCCCGCGTGGTACAACTATAACGGCGTATCCACATTCTCCTCCATGGCATATGAAAAGCTTGCTAATCTCCAGGAGCAGTTCGGTCTTTTCGGAAACTATATCAACAGCTACACTTATAATCCGCAGACTCCGGTCTACAATTCGATGATGTCGCTCAAGTATATAGTTGACAATAACGAATACAACCCGCCGCTCAACAACAAGTTATATGAATATGTCGGCTCCTCCGGCAAGTTCCACGCATACAGGAACAAATATTGGCTCCCGATAGCCTACTGCGTCAACAGCGATATAACCTCATGGAGCTATGATTCCGACAACCCGTTTGAGGTTCAGAACGATTACTTCTTCCGCTCAACGAGAATTGAAGACGTATTCAAAAAGCTTGATATCAAAGATTCTTATTTCTATAACATCGATCCCATTTCAATCGGTCTCGATACCGGCTATATGAACTACTACAAGACTTCTGCGGACACCACCGGAACAATTTCGTTCACAATGTCGACCGAGAAAGACCAAAATGTCTATCTGTTCGTTGAGTCCTCGGGAATCGAAGACGTGCTTATTTCCGTCGGTTATGAGCAGTATTCCCAGAACACAAGTCGCGAATATGTCTATGATCTCGGCGTTTGCAAGGCCGGAACTCCGATAAACGTCGAGATGACCGTCAAGGACGACGTCAACAGCGCTTCACTCAATTTCTTCGCCTACGCGCTCGATGACGAAAAATTCGAAGAGGGTTATGAAAAGCTCAACAGCGGCGCTTTAAATATCGACAGCTTCACCGACACCGAGATAACGGGTACGCTGAACGCCTCGGAGGACGGCATAATTTACACATCCATCCCCTACGACGAAGGCTGGAAGATTACCTTAGACGGCAAAGAGGTCGCCAAAGACGATATCGTTGCTATCGGCGACGCGCTGCTCGGAGTCAAGGTAAGCGCAGGAAGCCACAGCGTAAAATTCAAGTACACTCCGCGCGGAATGATGCTCGGACTCGGGATATCGGCTGTTACGACACTCATTCTCATTGCCGTTGCGGTTCTTCTGAAAAAGAGAAAGGACAATCGGCCTCAGCCCGTTTTGGCGGCAAGCGAAAATGTTGCAGCCGACACAGCGTCTTCGGATACTGCGGAGGCAGACAGCGCCTGTTCGTCTGATATCGCAGCAACGGATGAATCAAAAGCAGACGAAAGCGACAAAACAGAATAAATAACGCAAATGCGCTGCCGTATAAACTGCGGCGGCGCATTTTAAAAGAGGTGGCTAAATGCTGAAATTCAACAGCGACGGCAAGTTCAAAATAATGCAGATAAGCGACGCGCAGGACCTCCCTCTCGTTCGCAAGAGCCTTGTCCGAATGATAAACAGAGCCTGTGATGTTCTGCAGCCTGACTTGGTTTTATTTACGGGTGACAACATACTCGGCAACCATATAAACGATGCCGTGATAGGCACTAAGCAGATAGCTTCGGGCCATGACGCGACAAGAGCGCGTGTAGAGCTGGCAATAAGACACATAGTTCTTCCGCTCGAAAAAAGAAAAATCCCGTTCGCCGTGCTGTACGGTAACCACGACGACATGAATTGCATAGAAAAAGCCGAGCAGTCGGAAATATACGGTAGCTATTCATCGTGCATCGGAAGCGGCGCGGATATAGGGGCAGGCTGCGGCACATATGATATCCCCATAATGTCCTCCGACGGAAGCAAGCGCGCTTTCACCGTGTGGATGCTCGACTCGGCAGGGAAATATGCAGACGGCAGCCGCTACACAACCGTAAGCCGCGACAAAATCGATTGGATGCTGTGCAGAAACAAAGAGATACAAAAAGACTTCGGCGTTCTCCCCTCTTTTGTGTTTCAGCACGTGCCGATTCCGGAGACCGTTAGGCTGATACGGGAATGCAAAAGAACGCCTGAAAGCATTGAACATGACGGACATTTTTACGAGCTTGACCCCCAAAAAGCCCACGGCACACTCGGCGAATATCCGGACGTATGCTCTGAAAATGTCGGCGAATTTGAAGCATTGAAAGAAATGGGCGGCGTGCTCGCCGCGGTTGCGGGACACGATCATCTCAACTGCTTCGAGGGAAAAGTCGATGATATAGACATAATTCAAACCGCTTGCGCTTCGTTCAGGTGCTACGGAAACGAAATGCGCGGTGTGCGGCTCTTTGAGCTTGACGAGCGCAAGCCGTTTGAATACAGCACAAGAACGGTAACATATTTTGACTTGTTCAAAAAAACTCCGCTTTCGGTCATGCGATACATAAACGACGCGGACGATAAAGAGAAGCTCAAATACGGCATATGGGCGGGAACTGCGGCAACGGCGGCTATAGGTGCGCTGATGATAGCTGTCGGCAAACGAAAATAAGAAGAGGAAGTATGGTGCGAATCATACTTCCTCTTTTTTCAGTCAAGATGATATCTCGGCTTGCCGACGCTCTTTTTGCCGTATTCAACAGCCTCTGTCGGGCAAAGGCATATACAAGCCATGCAGTGGGTGCAGTTTCTGCCCCATACGGGTCTTTGGTCTTTCAGCTCGATATTGTTGAGCGGGCAAAGCTTCACGCATTTCCCGCAGCCGACACATTTATCGGTTGCCGTAAAGGCATCCGCCTTGACAAATAATTTGTAGAACACAGGGTTCACTATATCGCTCATGAACCTGTCATAGGCGTTTCTTCGCGGCTGAGGGAACTTTTTGCCCGTTTTAAGGGTCTCGCACGCATTTTTGATATCAGGCTGAGCTTTTTCGATTATTCGCGCGGCCTGCTCGGGGTTCGGTACGTCGAACATTGCAACATAGTTTTCGGGCATCACTATCTGCTTGACGCCCATATAGTCAAAACCCTTTCTCTCGCAGAGCCTGCGGATATATTTATCGGCATCGCCTATCTCGCCGCCGCAGTCCATAATGAACCACACTTTAAAATCTCCGCCGAACTGCGTCTCGTCTATCCATTTCTCGACGATATGCGGAATACGCCAGCCGTAGGTCGGCACGACAAAAACAAGGCGCTTATCGGCAGTTACTTCAGAGATATCCCAAGCCTTTATTCTCTCGTTCATGTCGAGCAGGCTGTCTCCGAGCGAATCTGCAATATGACGGGCAATATATCTGCTGTTTCCCGTTCCGGTAAAATATAATATCATTTTATCGTCTCCAAGCTTCTGTTTTTCTATGTAGCGTCGGTAAAGCACTTATACACTTGCCACATAAGGGTTATATTAAAGTATATCAGAAACCGTGCGTGTGTTGCAACAAAAAGTTATATTAAGCCAAAAACCGAGTCTAAAACTCGTCTTGTTTTTTATTAACTTTGTGTGAATATTTATATAAATATATTGACAAGTTTCGTTTAAAGGTATATTATAGGAACAGAAACCAAAAGGAGTTGATACCCTTGAAGAAAACACTGTACAGCTTGATGCTCAGCGATGAGGTAGTCCGTGAAGCGGACAGGTTAGCTCACCAAAAGGGCACCAACAGATCCAATCTGATAAATCAGATACTTGCCGAATATTTCGGCATGGTAACTCCGCAGAGGCGGATAAACGATGTGTTTCAAGCTATCGAAGAAGCGGTTGCCTCATATGGGCAGCTTGTTCCGTTCTTTACTCCGAACGACCTTACAATGTCGCTCAAGAGCAGCTTGGAATATAAATACCGCCCCACCGTCAAATACGAAGTGGAGCTGTATGAAAACGGACAGGATTCAATCGGAGAGCTGTCGGTAATATTCCGCACTCAGAGTGCGGCGCTTATCTCCGATATGACCGATTTCTTCCGTCTGTGGCACAGTATCGAGCAGAAGTACCTCCCCCATTACGGAGTGGAGAATATCGACTATGCTCTCTACTACAACAAGCTCTGCCGCAGTATAGTCGTGCCGAAAAAGAACTCCTCAACAGAGGAACTGGCGCGGGCTATATCCGGATATATCGAACTGTTTGACAGCCTTATGAAAGGCTTCCTTGCCGGCAGATATTCTCCGGCGGATATCGAGCACTGCTACGCCGAGTATATCGCGCGGCAGTCAATAATAATATAACTTATTTTCCTATGAAGCAGGTGATTTTATGAACACTCAAAACTATACTCAGAAGACCGTTGAGGCAATACAGAACGCACAGAACATAGCAAGAGAAAACGATAACCAGTCTCTCGTCCCGGAGCATCTGCTCTATTCGCTGCTCGACCAGGACGGCGGGCTTATCCCCTCTCTGTTCAAAAAAATGGGTGTTGACTGCAACACCGTTCTCGGCGAGCTTGATTCCTATATTTCAACTCTCCCCAAGGTTTCCGGCGGCGAGATGTATCTTTCCTCGGAGACCGACCGCGTTATCCGTACCGCCGAAAAGACGGCGAAGAGCATGAACGACGAATATGTGTCGGTTGAGCATCTTATGCTCGGCATATTCGCAAATATGACTCCGGAAATCAGACAGATATTTAATTCTCACGGCATAACGAAGAACGCTTTTGCCGAGGAGCTCTCAAAAGTCAAGACAAGCCCGATAACCAGTGACAACCCCGAGGACACCTATGACGCTCTATCGAAATACGGCACCGACCTTGTCAAGCGCGCCCGTGAAAACGAGCTTGACCCCGTTATCGGTCGTGATACCGAAATAAGAAACGTTATACGTATCCTTTCGAGAAAGACCAAGAACAACCCCGTACTTATCGGTGAGCCCGGCGTCGGCAAAACCGCAATCGCGGAGGGTCTCGCGCAGAGAATCGTCCGTGGCGATGTGCCCGAGGGACTTAAAGATAAGACTGTTTTCAGCCTCGACATGGGTTCCCTTATCGCCGGCGCTAAGTACCGCGGCGAATTCGAGGAGAGACTCAAGGCCGTGCTTGAGGAGATAAAGAAATCCGAAGGCAGGATACTGCTCTTCATTGACGAGCTGCATACGATAGTCGGCGCAGGCAAGACCGAGGGCAGCATGGATGCGGGCAACCTCTTAAAGCCCATGCTTGCAAGAGGTGAGCTGCACTGCATCGGCGCAACCACGCTCGACGAATATCGCAAATACATCGAAAAGGACGCCGCCCTTGAGCGTCGTTTCCAGCCCGTTATGGTCAACGAACCCACCGTCGAGGACACAATATCGATACTCAGAGGCCTCAAGGAGCGCTACGAAGTCTATCACGGCGTCCGTATACACGACAGCGCACTCGTTGCCGCCGCTACCCTTTCGGACAGGTATATTACAGACCGTTTTCTGCCCGATAAGGCAATCGACCTTGTCGACGAGGCCTGTGCCTCCATACGCACCGAAATAGACTCCATGCCCTCCGAGCTTGACGATGTACGTCGCAAGATAATGCAGCTTGAAATCGAAGAAATGGCTCTTAAAAAAGAGACCGACAAGCTCTCCAAGGAGCGTCTGGAGAAGCTCGGCGCAGAGCTTGCCGAGCTCAAGGACAGGTTCAACGAGATGAAATCCCGCTGGGAGGCCGAAAAGCAGAGCGTTGACGAGGTCAAGAAGCTCAAGTCGGAAATCGAGCAGACCAACGCAGATATTGAGCAGGCTCAGCTTCACTACGAATACGAAAAAGCGGCAAAGCTCAAATATTACGATCTGCCCTCCCTCGAAAAGCGCCTTGCCGAGGCCGAGAAAAAGAGCGAGCAGCACACAGATAATACGCTCGTTCACGATACCGTGACCGAGGAAGAAATAGCCACAATAGTCGCAAAATGGACGGGCATACCCGTTGCAAAGCTCATGGAGGGCGAGCGCGAGAAGCTGCTCCACCTCGATGACGTTATTCATCAGCGCGTTGTGGGACAGGATGAGGCCGTGCAGAAGGTTACGGAGGCTATACTCCGCTCTCGTGCAGGTATCTCCGACCCCAACAAGCCAATAGGCAGTTTCCTGTTCTTAGGCCCCACCGGCGTAGGCAAGACCGAGCTTGCAAAGGCTCTTGCGGACTGCCTGTTTGACGACGAGCACAATATGGTTCGTATCGATATGACCGAATACATGGAGAAATACTCCGTCTCGCGTCTTATCGGAGCGCCGCCCGGATATGTCGGATACGATGAGGGCGGTCAGCTGACCGAGGCCGTGCGCCGCAAGCCCTACTCTGTTGTGCTGTTCGATGAGATTGAAAAGGCTCACCCGGATGTATTCAATATTCTGCTCCAGGTGCTTGACGACGGCCGTATAACCGACAGTCAGGGACGCACCGTGGACTTTAAGAACACTATCATCATTCTGACCTCGAACCTCGGCAGCCAGTACCTGCTCGACGGCATCGACGAGAACGGCAACATCTCCGAGGAGGCGCGCGAGGGCGTTATGAACGAGCTGCGCCGCAGCTTCCGTCCCGAGTTCCTCAACCGTCTTGACGAGACGATATTCTTCCGTCCGCTGACGAAGGATAACCTCAAAGGTATCATCGACATCATGCTCGATTCCCTTAAAAAGCGTCTTGCCGATAAGAGCCTCGGACTCGAAGTTACCGACGCCGCCAAGGAGCTTATCATCGACCGCGGTTTCGATCCCGTATACGGCGCCAGACCGCTTCGCAGATATCTGCAGAGCAGCCTTGAGACCCTCGTTGCGAGAAAGATTCTCTCCGGCGACCTTGACGCGGATTCGACAATCACCGTTGACGTTGAAAACGGCGAGCTCGTCTGCAAGTAAACAAATCTATAAGCCCGACCGTGCGGTTAACGCTGCGCGGTCGGGTTCTTTTTATGTCAAAATGTCGCTTGACTAAAAATTTTCGGTATGCTAAACTGAAATCGGTATAATCGGAATAAGAAAGGAGATCGGAGACATAAAGGGGTTTTGATATGAAATTCTTCAAAAAAGTCGGAAACACAATTAATTCGCGAGCCTTCACTTATATAAGCTTCGTGCTTAGCGTCTGCGCCGCCGTTTTTCTCAGGAGCGCAACCTGGACATACGGGTGGATAGCCGAGCTTTATCCTCTCGGGGAGAAGTTTGTCCCGACTCTTTTCGGCATAATCTGCGCGTGCATTGCGGTGAATATCATCTATCTGCTTATCAGCGCGTTTTCCGGGAATAAGAAGGACAGCTTGAGCGGCATAAAAACCGTAAATGCAATTCACGCGATATTCGCCGTGCTCGGAACAGTTGCGTTCTTTTACACTGCCGCACTTCTTTTCGAGCTTGACCACGGAATATCCTCTGCTGCTTTTGCAAAAGGAATCGGCGCAATATCCGATAAGCTCATTTTTCTTGCACTCACCGCAGGCTTCGGCCTTGTTCCCGTCTTTTGCGGCAGCGGCAAAAAAGCTCTCGCCGCCGTCATATCGAGCGTACTTATCTGCGCTGTTATAATTTCAATGACTATGTTTACAGGTGTCAGAGAAGCCTCATCACAGAAAGACAGCTTTGTTCAGCCTAAATTTACTTCACAAAATTCGGCAGAGGGTGCAAAAGTAGTTTTTGAGACCCTCAAGGAGGGCGAAGAGGCTGACGCTGCGAATATACTCGACGACAGCAACAGCTGCTGGACTGCGCAATCCCCGCACGGCTCCCCTGCCGAAGGCGTCGGTAACACAATAAGCAGTTATGTTGAAATAGAGCTTGCACAGGAGAGTACAATAAACACCGCTTTGATTGAAGAAATCGGGAATCAGGTGCAGTACTTCAGGCTTCAGGCTCTCGTTGACGGCGAATGGAAAACCGTATATCAAAGCGAAAAGATACAGGATATGCGCCTTTGCAGTTTTGACGCAGTTACAACAAACCGCATAAGGCTTTCAATTGACAAGTTCCGCGACGACGCGGTGCCGGCAAGCATTAGGTCGCTCAAGCTTTATAACGAACCGCAGCGCCGCGCAGACAATTTTGAGGTGGCGGCTTATCAGAGACTCGACGGAGATATTCCGACAGAGATTCTCGCTAAGGGCAAGGAATATGTCAAAAATTACGCTAAGTTCTACGATGTATACAGCACCGTTATAGTCTTTGGTGCGGTTCACTGGGATGAAAACGGAGAAATGAACTTCGGCGAAGCGGGCGAAGAAAAATTTGCGCAGGAGATAGCCGCGCTCAAGGAGATAATCGCCAATCGTCAAAATCAGAGTCATCGAGTAAAGCTTATAGTTACCGCCCTTGCCGACGGTGCATGGGGCGACGGGCATAACGGGGTCAACGTATATATGGCCTCATACTGGGAAAAGGTTGCGGATCAGATAACGGCGCTCGTGAAAAAATATGACTTTGACGGCGTGGATATCGACTGGGAATATCCCTCAACCGCGGACGACTGGAAAAGATATGACAGCTTTATTCAGAAGCTTCACCGTGATTTGAAGGCATATAAAGAGAATTCCGTAATTTCTGCAGCCCTTTCGGCGGGGGCTCTCGGACTGTCCAAGGAAACCTTTGACTGTATCGACCGGATTCAGTTCATGGCATATGACGGAAACGACACGGACGGATATCAGAGTTCTCTCCAACAGGCCGAGGAGGGACTGCACAGCTTTAAGTTAAACGGCGCGGATATCAGCAAAATAAATATCGGCATAGCCGTTTACGGCAGGCCGTTAAACGGTGCGGCCTTTTGGGCATCATGGCGCGCGCTCGAGAGCGCGAATTATTGGGAAAGCAAATATTACAATATTCCCGACTCAAATCAGATATATGACGGTACTTTCTGCGCCCCGGCTCTTGCAGGAGACAAAACGGCATATGCCCTGCTGAGCGGTGCGGGCGGTGTTATGATATTCAGAGCGGATTGCGACAAACCGGCGGACGATCCGAATTCGGTAACAGGCGGAATTCAAGACGCACTCAACAGATATGTGACAGGATGGTGAAAAGCGAAAACAGGCGGGAGAACTTTCCGCCTGTTTTTTACAGCCGTATATAACAGAAGGACTGCTGACGCTTATCGCGGCAACAGCCCAACTGCTAAGAGATATGAGAACAGAGGTATTTTCAAATTAATAAGCCGTACAAATTCAGTACTTTACTTAATTACAGCTCAATTATAGCACAGAAAAATATAAAGTACAGCACTTTAAAGAAATATGCAACAGAAAGACCGGAAATGTTTCTATATTTATCCTTGCCCGACAACGTCCTCAAGAAAATCGGTCTCTCTGACTTCTCCGTCCTTTGATATTCGCAAAGTTTTTATTTCGTTATGACCGAAGTCGACGTTGAAATCGGCGTTGAGCATTTCGCAGACTATGTGCGCTCTTGTGTCCTCGCCGCGAGTCTCATAAAAACGGGCAATACAATCCCCGCTTCCGTCCTCGCAGAACTTCAACGCGGTCATTATGATATTGTCCCTGTCAACAGAGAGAAATCCCTTTCTCTGCGACAAAACACCCTTATGGAAGCTCTCAGGAACAGCCGCGGGACGGATGTTGAACATTGCGGCTTCGTTCATGATATTGCTTTTCTCCGCCTCGCCGTCGCAAACAAAAACACCGTATTCAAATCTCTGTATTCCCTCGTCGGTAAAGTTAAAGTTCGCCGCCGGGCGATCGGAATAGTGGTCTGCGAAGATAACGTTTCTGATGACCGTAAGACGCAGGTCGTTGTCCGGGCAGTCATAGGAATACTTTGAGTCGTTTAACAAGGCGAGCGTTCTTCTGCCGCCGTCGTCAAAGCTTATCGCGCCCCAGCGTCCCGCAGGCTCTTCCTCGCCGTTTGTCGGGCGCTTGATATATGCGCCGGGAATTTCATAGGTGTTTATCCTGTTCTCGCCGCCAACGGGAAAGCTCATTTTCAGCAGCGTGAAGTCCTCTGTCCAAAGCGCTTTGCACTTTGAGCGCAATATTCTCTGCCCGCTTGCAAGAATAAAGTCCTGAACGAGATATGAGCCGCCGAAGCTGTGTCGGGTTCTTATGACGGCTCTTGCGTTGCCGTCCTCCACAAGCTCAATCTTTTCGAGCTTCATAATGCCCTTTATATCGTGGAATCTGAACACCATGTGCGCCCACGTGTCCGTCTTGCTGTCGCTTATTACCGTAGGTACGGCTATAGGTTTGTCATCAGATGCGTAGTCGTATCCGCTTTTCTTGTCAACGAGCGAGGTTATGAAGCCCGTGTGCTCATTGAAGCTGACTTTCAGATACTCGTTCTCCATTGAGAAGTCATGAGCGGAAACATCGGTATCAATATGCACCTCCGGCAAGTCGCTGTTCTCGTTCCAGCAGGGCTTGAGCCAATAGACAGAATATCCCACAGCGGGAACATCCGCAATAAAGACTGTATCAAGATGACTGTCGTTTGAGCGCGAGGAGCGGACGTTGCTGAATATAACGTCGTTGCCCGCGTCGTCTTTGACCTGCTTTGACGGATGATATGTTCTGACAGGTACCTTTATCGGGAACGAGAGCGGGTTGAACACGACTACGGGACGCGGGAATTTGCCGCAGGAGTGACCTCTGACCTCACATACGGGGTCGGAAACTCCGTCTATCCAAGTGTCTATTCTGCGCGCAATTCGCAAAAAAGCCTCGTTTTGTATTCTGTCCGATATGGTCAGCGCATGACCCATAGCGGCATTGACGTCGTCATATGCCTCCATTATCGAGCAGCCGCAGAGGATATCGTGGAACTGATTGAAGCAGACATCGCGCCACGCCTCTTTGAAATCCTCGGTTCTGTCCCGCATACCCGCGGTCTTTGAAGCGACGGTCGCAAAGGCTTCGGAGAAATAAAGAGAATTTTCAAGTCTTCTGTTGAGCTGCTTTACAAGGCTCGTTGCGGAATAGCAGCCGCTCGCATGATGCTGAAGATCGTCCTTCCAAATCGGGAGCTCGACCTTTTCAAGGCAGTACGCCTCAAAGAAAGCGTCGGGCGAAGAGAATATCATATCGTGATATCCGTCTTTTTTAAGCCGGGATTCAAGATATTCTATGCACCGTCTTGTCGGGCCGCCGCCGTGGTTGCCTACGCCGTAGAAAATCATCATGCCGTGATTTTCCTCGGCCATCAGCTTTTCGGAAAAATCGCGCGTTCGGTTAATATCTTCGGCACTGTTCGCGCCGTATCCGCTCTCGGCGGGTATCCTGAAAGTCGGTATCCGAGTGCCGTCAAGGCTCTCCCACGTGAACATATTGGGTATCTCGGCGTTCTCATGCGGTCCGGGACGCATCATAACATATGCGTTCATGCCGCCTTTTTTTATGAGTTGAGGAAGCATTCCGCTGTGGCCGAAAGAGTCCACGTTATATGCGGTTTTGCATATCCTGCCGAATTTTTCGTTGTAGTAGAGCTGCGAATAGAGCGCCTGGCGGGCAAAGCTCTCCGCCGAGGGGATGTTGCAGTCCGGTTGAACCCACCAACCGTTTACGGGCACCCAACGCCCCTCCTTTACTCTCTCCCGTATCTCCTCAAACATATCGGGGGCTATCTCCTCGACCCACTTGTAATAAGACGCGGACGAGCAGGTGAATACGAAATCCGGATACTCATTGAGCCTGTCGAGCGCACTGCGGAAGGTCTGAAGCACCTCTCCACAGCCCTCCTGCCAGCGCCAGAGCCAAATGGGATCGAGATGCGCGTTACCTATCAGATGAACTTTTCGTTCGTTTGACATTTGTTTCCCTCCTAAAAGAAGTTTGTTTCCGTTTTATCAAAGGCAATCCCTGCCGTTTATCCTGTCTATGAGCGGCCGCGAAGCTTTTTCGGGACTGTATTTTTCCGCCTCTCTCAATGCCGAAAGCCGCATTGAATTCCATTTTTCCGGATCGTCGGCAATATCGGCAAGCACTTTTGCGAGTTTTTCCGAATTGCAGTTTTTTATTATAACTCCCGTCCTGCCGGGTACAACAAACTCCGAATTATATTTCCAGTCACTCGCTATCACCGGCACTCCGGCGGACATTGCGTCTATAAGCGTTCCTGCAAAGCCCTCGCCGCGATAATAGGTCGGAAACAGCAGCGCAAAATAGGATTTCAGCGTTTCGGTGCTCCTGTCGGCAGCTATCGCGCCACCGCAGCGGATGAAATCGGGAAATGTTTTTTTAAGCTCTGAGAAGCGCTCTTCGTAATCCTTATCGACCTGCCCGAAAATATCGAGCGTGTATACCGTCCGTCCGAGACGGCTGTTGACAGTCTTTACGGCGTCAATAGCGTCCTCTATCCCCTTTTCTTTCATCACGCGCGAAAATGTGCAGAGCTTATACGGCTCGCCATCGGGATATTCAAGCTCATTCTCCGACAGTGAGTTGAGCTTTTTGAAGTTGTGCATAACTACCGCATTATTAAAGCCGCGCTCACAGAGGGCCGCTTTCATTGTTTCCGATTCCACATATATAGCGTCGAACTTTTTCAGCAGTCTGACAAGCCATTTGTGACTTTCCAGAAAAGTATCGAGCCAACCGCCGATAACTATATAGTGTATCCTGCGGCGATAAAATTTGTTATAAGTCAAAAACAGCGGCGCAAAAAAACGCAGACCTCTGTTTGCAGGCATCATTATTACATTTTCGCAGCCCTTGAACAGCCTCAAAACATCTGCCGCCATCCTCGGCATGGCTTTAAATCCGCCGCAGCTGTCCGCAACGGCAACCTGAGTCTCGCCGAGTCGGTTTTTCAATTCCTCCGTCACAGTTTTCGTCTTGACCGTTTGGCCGTTGAGCAAATTGCGCCCTATTCCGAAATGACCGCAAACGCCCGCTTTTTTCATTGCCTCTCCATATCCTTTCAGCTCAAAATAGCTCTTGCAAAAATCCGATTATTCTGAGAATATAAGTAGATAATAACAGACGAACCGTTTTCGCGCAATACTTTTTTTGGATTTTATCACTAAAAATACGAATGAAAAATATAATTTATGCCTAAAAATCGGCAGCCTTGAAGCGACACGTCTCAAGGCTGCCGTGTTCTGTAAAACAAAGCATAAAAGCGGACATCATGCAGCCGCACAATGCCCGTTTAATTTACATCTCTAATTTCATATAGATAAGCTCACGATATCCGTCTGTCCGCGAATTGAAGCCCCTGGGGTTTCTGCCGTATTCCGTAAATCCGACATTTTTATAGAGCGCAACGGCGTTAAAATTCGATGCCATAACCTCAAGCTCAAGCTGGGTGTAGCCCGCTTTTCCCGCGCATTCTATGCATGCCTCGGTCAGCGCACGCCCTATTCCGAGTCCCCAAAACTCCTTTGCGATGCCTATACCGAAATCCGCACGGTGCTTTACTTTGTATCGGCTTCCTACCGCCGTGATTCCCGCAGTTCCGGCGATTCTGCCGTCAATAACCGCAACTATTTCTATTTCGTTGTCGCTCTCGGTTTTCGCCCTGAGGAACTCCCCCTCCTGCTTGACATCAAAGCTGTTCTCATCGGGATAAGAGAGCAGAAAATCCGTCTCGGCATGGGTCAGATTAAAAATATCAAGAACTTCACGGGCGTCGTCCTCCGTGCCGTTTCTCAGAATACATTCTCTGCCGTCTTTGAGCGTTACTTTTTTGTGATACTCCAAATTGCTCACCTTCTAAAACAGAAATCATTTCTTCGTAAACCGACTCTTTTCCACTCCGCATAACGGACATTTCCAATCATCGGGGAGCTCTTCAAATGGGATTTCGCCGTCATAAACGTATCCGCAAACGGGGCACACCCACTTTTCTCCGCCGCTCGCGGCCGCGGGCACGGTCTCTTGATTCGAGCCTTCCGAATAATGCAGCTTATAGGCAGACAGAGCCTTGTCTTTGTACTCCTTATGATAATCGGCATACAGTAAAGGCTCGTCCTTTTCTCCGTTAAAAGAGTCCGTCACATCGGCTATGAATAAAATGTGTGTATCCGCTTCTATCACCTTGCTGACGGTGCAGACAAGATATGACACTGCCTTTTTAAGCACGGGGAGACCGTCGGCAAAATCATGCTCGACAGCCGCCCACTTATCGGAATTTTTGCCCGATTGAAACCCGAAGCAGGACAGCACAAACGGATCGACCGCTCTGCCGAGGACGCTGACGGTAAATTTGCCGTACTTTTTAATCATCGCCGGCGTATTGTTGTTCTTCATGCAGCTGACGGCTATCTGCGGCGTGTTTCCGCTTGATATTTGCATCAGCGCGTCGACAACGCATCCGCCGAACTCGCAGAAGTCGTTCTTTACGCCTATAACATAGAGGCCGTAGGACAGCGGGTAAAGTGCAGTCTTATCCATTTTATGCTCCTTTCGAATCAGCTTGCGGTCTCGTCCTCCTCAACGGGATCGGTAGAATACAGATACGTTTTGAGGAACTGTATATTCGCATCAAAGTCGGTAACTATGACCGACTGCCCTTTCTTGGTCTGAGAGCTCCATGTGTTTTCATGCGGCACGCGCTCGGATTTTATATCATATCCGATATATTTCGGCGCGCCGAAAACAAGCTTTGTAAGCTCCATGGGCGAAATATCGGTCTGAACCATCGGAAGCACCGTGTCGGCAAGCTTCTTGAGAGTCAGCGGACTTGCGGTTTCCGCCTTCTTTATCAAGGCGGTTATGACCTTTCTCTGGCGGTGCGTGCGCATGAAATCCGAATCAAGCTTTCTTATTCGGCAGTAGACAAGCGCCTGCGCGCCGTTCATATGGACGCTCTCACCCGACTGTATCTCTCTCGTCGCTCTCGCCGTGGCGCGCATAAACTGCGCCTCTTTCTCGGTAACTTCAACATCTATTCCGCCGACGGAATCGATTATTGTCTGGAACATATCGAATCCGACGAGCATATAGTGGTCTATCTTGACATTATAGTTATACTCGATAGTGTCAATAACGAGCTGCGCTCCGCCGTATGCGCAGGCGGCGTTAAGCTTGTTATAGGCCTTTGTCGAAGGAATAACAGCCCAGGTGTCGCGCAAAAATGATGTCAGCTTTATCTTCTTGTTGTTGCGGTCGATAGACATCATCAGCATTGTATCCGAGCGAAGCGAAGTATCGGAGCTTGAACCGTCAACGCCGATAAGCAGAATATTAGTAACCTTGCTGTCGTGCATAAGGGTCGAGGAATCAACATAGACATTCTCCTTATGCGTCTCGGGCTTATAGTCTATCTTGCTCGCCGTGGCATACACGACTCCGAATATACTCGAAGCGATAAGCACAAGCACCAGAAGAACTATGAAAAGAGCTCTTGCGGCGCGGCTTTTCTTCTTCGGCTTTTTACGTGCCGGCTCTTCGCCCTGCTGACCGCCGTTGCTGCTGCGCTGAGGCTGCTTATCCGGATTAGGTCTGCGCTGTTCGCGGCGCGGGTCGGGCTGCTGTCCCCGACGCTGTGGCTGCTGCGCGTTTCTGTTCTGCGCACCGAGGTCGTTTATATCGACTCTGCGCGGTGTTATCGGGATATCCTGAGTATCCTGAGGTCTTTTTCCGTTGCCAGATATGTAAATATCTCCCATTTTAATTTACCTTTCTCTCAAAGTGTACTCAAATCGTACGGTGTACGCTGGTACACAAAATAATTAAGCCAATTTGAAAAAATTATATTCGCCGCTCCGCGCCACTTGACCTCGGGCGTTTTTGCGGGATCATTGTCCGGAAAATAGTTCTCCGGCAGGTCTATATCCAAGCCCTTTTCGGCATCTCTGAAATACTCCTTTGCAAGAGTATCGCGGTCATATTCCGAATGACCCGTCGAAAAGAAGTTTCGGCACTCCATATCGGACAGCAGATGCACTCCCGCTTTTTCGGAATAAGAGAGTATCTGAAGATCCTTTATCAGCGCGATATCGCCGCGGCGAACCTCGGTATGCCTCGAATGAGGAACCCAGAATTTGTCGTCAAGTCCGCGCATAAGCGGATGAAAGGTATCAAGCGATACGTGCTCGAACACGCCGAACATTTTTCTGTCAAGCCGATATTTCCTGAGCCCGTATTTATAATAGAGCGCCGCCTGTGCGCCCCAACAGATAAAGAACGATGAATATACATTCGTTTTGCTCCATTCAAATATTCGGCAGAGCTCGTCCCAATAGTCCACCTGCTCGAACTCCATATTTTCGACCGGTGCCCCCGTGACAACCATTCCGTCAAAGCGTTCGTCCTTTATCTCGTCAAAGGTCTTGTAAAACTTGAACATATGCTCCTTGGAGACATTCTTCACTTCGTGCGTAGCCGTTTGAAGCAGCTCCGCCTCAACCTGAATCGGAGAGTTGCTCAGCAGCCGCAAAAGCTGCGTCTCCGTCTCTATCTTTGTCGGCATGAGGTTGAGAATAAGTATCTTCAGCGGGCGGATATCCTGCGACACAGCCCGTTCCTCGGTCATGACAAAAACATTTTCATTTTCCAGCAGCTTGTGTGCCGGCAAATTACTGTCTATTTTTATAGGCATATTTCTCTTCCCTTTAGCTCACGTATATAGTAGAATACTCGTTTTATATAATACCCCATTTAGAAATGAAAATCAATCTAAAGGACGCAAAAAACTGATACATGACAAAGGTTTATTTTGACTTGCAATGCAGTCGGTTTTAATATATAATACTGTATGGTTTTTTAACAAAAATTCGGATTTTGAAATACATATATTCAAAGGATGTTTTGATGGATTTTATAATCATGGATCTCGAATGGAACAACACCTATGCGCGAAAAACCAAGGGTTTCATCAACGAGATAATAGAGATAGGCGCGGTCAAACTCGACGAAAATCTCAATTTTAAAGACAAATTTTCGTGTCTCATCAAACCGCAGATAGGCAAAAAGCTTCGCGGCAGCGTCAAAGAGCTGACAAACATAACAAACGAAGAGGTAAGAAGCGGCGAGCCGTTCACAAAAGTCTTTTCAAGCTTTCGCCGTTGGGTGGGCTCGGAAAGCATATTGCTCACCTGGGGCGACGGAGATATCCGAGTGCTCATAGATAACTATAAATACTTAAACGGCATTGATACAATCCCGTTTTTGAGCTATTACGCCGATATGCAGGCATACATTCAATCCGTTCTCGGAACGCCGAAATCGCGGCAAATAGGCCTTTCTGCAGCCGCGCAGGAGCTCGGAGTCGATGAGAGCGCTTTTTCGCATCACAGAGCCTACGATGACAGTCTTCTCAGCGCGGAATGCCTGAAAAAGGTCTATTCAAAAAGTGCGTTCAAGCCGTATATCAGAGAATGCAACGACGAATTTTATGCGCGTCTCTCTTTCAAGGCTCATCCGATAAGCAATATCCACAGCCCGCTTATTGACAAAAGCGTTCTCGACTACAGATGCGAGATTTGCTCCGGAAAATGCGAGCAAACTAAGCAGTGGGCATTTTCAAACCAGTATTTCCGCAGCAGATACTACTGCCCGAACTGTGACCGAACAGTCAGAGTGGCAGTTAGATTCAAGCAATACTATGACCGCATAGATATCAGGAAAACAGTCTCGCTCGTCGTACCGGAAGCGCCGGAAAATGCCGAGGAAACAGCTCAGGACAACGAGAAATAAACCGCCGCGGCAATAATCAAAATATGCAGCAGAACCTCCGCCGGAAGTCCGAGCATGAATTTTTTATGCTTGGTCTTGTGGCGGATTTTTTTCATCGTCAGGTACATCGGCCCTGCCGCGCCGAGCAAGCCGACTGCCATAAGCGCGGCTTCCGGAACGCGGCGCTTTCCGCTGCCCGCAATACGTTTGTCATAGACGGTTAGAATTACGCCGACTAAAGATATGACCGCAAACCAGCATACGGCCGCCAAGATAATATACTTTTTCATTCAGCCTTTCTCCTTACCGTCACCTGTGTCACGCCTTTCGGGATATTAACGGCTCCGCGTTCGTTGTCATACTCGCAGTTTGCCGACTCTATGTTCCCGCGAAGCCCGATAAGCTCAAGCACGGTTTCACATGTGCCCGCGCCGTCGCCGGTCAGAGTAAGGGTTAATGTATCACCCGATGAAACGAGCGAGAAGCCGATTTTACTTCCGCCGTTCAAGGGATAATCTCTGATAACCGTTCTTTTGCCGCTCTCCGTCCACTCGGGCGGAATTCCCCTGCCGATAAGCAGAGTTGAGTCTGATTTTTGCACGATGAGAGAATCCCAAAGGACTTTTGTCGCGGTGCTCTGTCCCCACATATGCGGGCATGAGCCGCCGCCGAAGCCGCTGCCGCCGCTCGCCCATATGCCGCCGTCGGGCTCCGGATAGCCTATGCCCTCCCACCAGCTGAACGGACCGCTTTGAGCGCGGTCAATCATAAACTGATACGCTTTTATGCCGCTGTCGCGGTATTTTTCGCCCCTGAGTGCCGCGCTTCCGTAGCCGGCGTTATATGAGCTGCAGAATAATCCGTGCGGATATCCGCCGAAGTTATAGGGATTATCGGTTATATCTTTGCGGCACTCAAAAATATGCGAATACGTGCTGTCGATTTTTTCCGATATGCCGTCTCCCTGCTCCGCGCCGAAAAGGTAGCCGTCCCAGCCCCAACGGCCGAAGAGGAACATAGAGCCCCAATTTGCGTCATGCGGGTCGCTGCGCTGCCCGTATTCGTTCGACTCGTCCATGGATATCGGTATATAGTCGAGGTTATATTTTTCGCTCGTTTCTGCAAGCTTTTTTTCAACGCACGAAAGAAGACTGTCGTATTCTTCCCGAGCCCACTCGCTCTCCGTCGTGTTTTCCAATCTGTCGCAGATATATTTATATGCACTCAGCCCGAACAGCGCCGACCAGTTGTCAATAGTCCAGTGACCGTTGCTGTCAATGGCGTTGGTGCGCTTCATTATTCCCTCTGAATCTCTGTCGGAGGATATTTTGCGGGTGTTTGTCTTTATCTGCTCAAAGCGTTCTTCAATCAGCTTTTTATCGCCTGTTTTCATCAGATATAATGCATAAGGCCAACTGAATTTCCACCCCGCATCGGGATACTGCGCAAACTTCAATATTGTCTTTGAATATTCGTCGAAATATTTGAAGTCTCCTATTGTCAAAAGCGATGCCATTATACCCAGAACATCGTGGTCGAATACCCTGTCGTAGCCGTTCTCGCCGACGTGCAGACAGTAACCGTCCTTAACTATCATGGTATAGACATATCCCGCCCTGTAAGCGTCTGTGAGCTTGCCGTCCGGCAGCTCGTCTATCTTTGCAAGCGGTTCCATGCGCTTTGTCCAATAGGCCTTCATACGCTCATAGTGCTCATCGAAACCGCCCGCGGATATTATTTCACTGTCCTCGGGATAGGCATATTTTCCGCCGAAGCGGTCTGCGCCGACGGCATAATCAAGCACTGCAATCTCGCCGGGTTTTAAACAATCCGGCTGCTCACCGAGCGGGATAAGCAGCTTTGAAACACGAGGTATATTCAAAGTCTTTCCGCCGATATTTTTAAGCGTCATTCTCGAATAGGCAATCTCGAACTTGTTTTCGCCTTTTTCAAAAATATCCGCAAAGCTCTCAACCGTGCAATCAAATCCGCCTGCGCGGTATTTGCTGACGAGGCACGGAAGCCAGCCCTCCTTGTTAAACCACTCGATTTTTCCCTCGACATCGGATAATCCGAACGTTATGAGCGTGTTTTTCCTGTCCCGAAGCAGATAGGAGCCGTCGATAAACGCAATGGGCGCGTCCTTGTCGCCCTCCCAGCCGAACACGGATACGTAGCCCGGATATTTGCGGCAGGCGTAATTATGCTTTCCCGCGGCACCCCGCCTGAACGTCAGGAAATTTTTTGTATGTATTTTGAAATACGCCGAAGATATCATCGCCATGAGCGGCTTTTTCTTTTTTTTGCTCATTATAAGTCCTCCGTAAATTCCATATATGTATATTTTAAATTTAAAGCGCCGAAAAGTCAATTAAGTATAGTCAATATAAACAAATAATTGATATTTCCGTCCGACAATGCTATAATCAATATATAAAAGCTGTTTTATTATTCGGAGCATAATATGAAAACACTTATTGAACTTTTTGATGAATCGCCCATTCTGAATGTGCTGGCCTCCGTTGCGTTTAAGCCGGAAAAGCTGATATTTTTCGGCGCAGACCCCCTGCAAGTTGAAGAGAGCCGGCGTGACTACGTGCGCTTTTTCAAAAGCCGCGGCGAAAATCCGGAGATTGAGTATATAAGCGCCGACATGGAGAACATCGACGAGGTGAACGGCACGCTTGCAAAGATAATAGCCGAAAATCCCGACTGCGTGGTCGACGTGACGGGCGGCAAGGATATTGCCCTGCTCGCAGCGGGAATGGCGGCAGTGAGACTCGGAGTGCCGCTTATCGCATACAACAAACGGACAAAAAGATACGCAAATATAAGCGAATACGAGCCCGCTATGAGGGCGAATATATTCGGGCTGCTCGACTGCGAGGATTTTTTCAATGTCAGCGGCGGAAGCGTTACGGAAAGCGAGGATTTCAGCGAACACAAAGACGACTTCGGTGCTTTCTGGTCAAAGGTTCTCGACATCTGGAACATCTATCTTGAAAACATCGGCTCATGGGTGCCGCACGTTCAGTTCTTGCAGAAGGTCAGCCCCGCCTGCGAGCCTAACGGCACCGTACCGCTGAAAGTCCGCGCTCCCGAGCACATCGGAGTCAACGGCAAACAAATTACAAGAAACGACGCAATTCTCATGTCCCTTGAGCGCTGCGGCGGGATAACGGAGCTTAAATATCACGAGAACGGCGAGTGCATATTCAGCTACTGCGATAAGGCTTTTCGGCACTATCTGACCGATGTGGGAGCGTTTCTCGAGCTGTTTATTCATCTCTGCGCCGTTACCACCGGAAAATTCAGCAGTGTGCGCTCGCGCGTCAAATACAACTGGGAATACAGCCGCATACGTCACGACAGGACGACGATATACAGACCCGCGAGCAATGAGATAGACGTTATCGCAATAAACGGCATAGAGCCGCTGTTCATATCCTGCAAGACATGCGCGCCGGACATGAAGCATATAGACGAGATATACCCCCAGGCCATGCGTATGAGCGGCGGAGAGGGGCACGCGGTTTTCGCCTGCACTCACACAATAGACAAGGATATGCCGATTTATAACAAAGCAAAAGCCCTCGGAGTCTATATAATTGACGGAGACGACATAAAGAACAGACTTGTTACCGAACGCCTCATAGAGATAGCGGAGGACAGGTATATCTGGAAAGATGAGCCGGAATACGGCAATCTCATAAAATAAAAAGAGCCGTCATAAAGACAGCTCTCTTATCGAATTTATTCTGCAAGAAGCTTTTCCGCGGCCGCAAGCTGAACGCTTGTGCAGAGCAGGTCAACCGCAAGTTCAAGCTCCTCAACGGGCGGGAAGGTCGGCGCGATACGAATGTTTGAATCGTCGGGGTCCTTTCCGTAGGGATAGGTGGCGCCTGCGGGAGTGAGCACAACGCCGGCCTCCCTGCAAAGCTCAACCGTCCTCCTGGCGCAGCCGTTCATAACATTGAGACTGATGAAATATCCGCCGTTGGGGTTAGTCCATTCGGCGATGCCTTTGCCGCCGAGCTCCTCATTGAATGCCTTGAGAACAGCGTCAAACTTCGGCGCGATTATTTCGGCGTGCTTTTTCATATGTGCTCTGACTCCGTCCATATTCTTCAGGAATTTCGCATGGCGAAGCTGATTTATCTTATCATAGCCGATGGTCTGCATCTTCATGCGGTCCTTTATCATCGCAACGTTCTTGTCCGAAGCGGCAAGTGCGGCTATACCTGCGCCGCTGAAAGTAACCTTCGAAGTTGAGACAACCTCTATAAGCATATCCTCGGTAGAGTTTTTCTCGCATTCGGGGAAAATGTTTAGAAGCTTGTCGGGCGTCTCTCTGAGATCATGAACGATATAGGCGTTATCCCAAATTATTCTGAAATCCTTTGCGGCGGGCTTGAGAGCCGCTATACGGCGGACTGTCTCGTCCGAATATGTTATTCCGTCGGGATTGGAGTATTTCGGGACGCAGAACATACCCTTTACGCTGCTGTCTTTTATAAGCTCCTCGACTTTTTCCATATCGGGGCCGTCCTTCGTGAGAGGAACATTTATCATTTCAATACCGAAATATTCGCAGATACCAAAGTGTCTGTCGTAGCCGGGAACGGGACAAAGGAATTTTATCTTCCCCTGCTGCATCCACGGCTTGTCGCCCGCACCGTGAGTCATGCACTGCCCGATAAAATCAAACATGACATTGAGGCTGGAGTTGCCCATAACGATAACGTTTTTATCCTCGACCTCGAGCATCTCGGAGAAAATCGCCTTGCATTCGGGGATTCCGTCAAGAATACCGTAGTTTCTGCATTCAAGTCCCGTTGACGATTTGACGTCGTTTATCTTGAGCATATCCATTGAGAGGTCGAGCTGCTGCGTGCAGGGCTTGCCTCTGGACATATCGAGCTTTAGGTCTTTAGCCTTGAAGCTGTTATATTTTTCCAAGAGCCGTGAGCGGAGTTCTTCGAGCTCCTTTTTAGACATTGATTCAAAAGTCATGTTGATTCCTCCGTAAACAAAGATCTTGTATATTCTATTATATTCCGCCCGAATTTGCAAGTCAAAAAGCCGAATCCTGCAAAAATTCTTTGTTTTGCCCATATATACACCGTTTTTATGGGCGAAATTTGAGCATAACTTTTATAAGAAAGGTGATTCAAATGAAAAAAAGGTCAACGCGCATACTCTCCGTCCTGCTCGCGGTACTCCTTTTCTGCTCGGCTCTTCTCCCCTGTTCATTTGCGGCAACCGCCGAGGAATGGGACGAAAACTGGGACAGGCTAAAAAACGACTCTTCGGCGGTCTCGCTCTCCCCCGGCAGCGACCCCTCAAGCATGAACTTCACCTGGCTCTCGCCGACCGACAGCGGAATGGTCATGTTTCAGATAGCAACAGACAGCTCAATGAAAAACGGTGAGTTTCTGAAGGTTGAGCGCACACACACCGCTCTTTACGGCTGGAAAAACGACGTTACCGCCGAAAATCTCAAGAGCGACACCACCTACTATTACAGGGTAGCCGAAAAAGGCAAGTGGTCAAAGACATATTCGTTCAACACCGGCAACGAAAAAGATTACAGCGTGCTCTTCGTTTCGGATACGCAGATAGGCCGTTCGGGCGACAGAAAGCTTGACGAGGTATTGAAGCACGATTCGCTCGGCTGGAACAACACTCTCGAAGCGGCCGTGAAATACGCGCCCGATATATCTTTTATGATCTCTTCGGGCGATCAGGTTGAGACCGCCATAACACAGGAGCAGCATAATCTTTTCTTCAACCCCGAGCTCATGCGCTCGCTGCCCGCAGCCACAGCTATAGGCAACCACGACTTCTATTATCCGCTCTATTCGATAAGAAGCAATCATCCGAACAGATTCGACCGCGAGCTTCTTCAATGTCCCGCGGGCAAGGGCTACTATTTCAAGCGCGGCGAGGCGCTGTTTATAGTCCTCAACTCGAACAATGTCCTCACCTATGACCACGAGGAGCTCATAAAAGAGGCTATGGAGTTTTATCCCGATGCACTTTGGCGCGTAGTCGTTATGCATTACAGCATATACAGCCGCAACGAGGAGGATAATTTCTACCGCCCGCTGTTTTCAAAGATATTTGACAAATACGATATCGACCTTGTGCTGAGCGGTCACGACCATATCTATACCCGTTCGGCGCTCTTGCGCGGCAATGAGAGAGTGGAGAACGGCGGCACGCTCTATCTTGAGGCGAGCACCGCCTCCGGCTGCAACTACGGAGGTCAGCCCGACACGACACCGTGGTACGCCGAAAAATGCATTCAGCTGCACACGCCCACATATGTCCTGCTGAATTTCACACAAGGCAAGATTTCAATAAAAGCTCTGCGGAGCGACACTAACGAAGTTTTCGACTCCTACGAGCTGACAAAAGCAGCGCCGTCAAATACAGAATATAAAGACAGTCTGCTTCAAAGATTATATCTTTTCTTTGCGGACAAGATATTCAAACTGCGCGATATAATTTTCTGAATACAGCACAAATCACCTCTCGGAATTAACGCCGAGGGGTGATTTTTCATATAATATATCGCTTCTTCTCGGAGCAAAAAACTTGCAGGAGGAAACAAAATGTTCAAAAAAGCTTCCGATATACTGTCGGATTACTACTATTTTCAAGCCGATATAAACGGAAACAGCAGCGTCCCGGATATGTCCGGCACGGCGAGATTCTATCCGTGGCTCGACGGAACTATGGTTGAGATAGAGATCAGCGGAATGCCCGCAAGAAACGAACCGTTTGCGGTTCATATTCATGAGGATGCATTCTGCGAGCCAGAGAAACACGAAGATACTCCCGAACGGTGTGCGGCAACGGCAAAACACTTGGGAGATACCATCACTCTTCCCGGCGTCTTTTCAAATAACGGCTACGCTTATATGGCAACCTACACCGACCGTTTTATCCCGCAGCAAGCAGAAGGGAGAACCGTGATAATTCACAGCTCCCCCGACAGCTTCATTTCAACCGATACCTTCGGCAACCGCATCGCCTGCGGAATTATACGCCGAATGGAAGTCGGCAAATCATTTTAATTTTCTCAGGTCGTTTGCCCTTATCTCCGTGCGCCTGATTTTGCCGTTGACGGTCTTGGGAAGAGAATCGACAAACTCAATAACTCTCGGATATTTATAGGGCGCGGTCTCTTTCTTGACATAAGTCTGAAGCTCTTTTTTAAGCTCCTCCGAGCCATCGAAGCCAGGTTTGAGAACGATTGTCGCCTTGACGACATTGCCTCTTATCGGGTCGGGAAGCCCGGTTACGGCGCATTCGAGAACCGACGGATGCTCTGTAAGCACGCTCTCTATCTCAAACGGTCCGATTCGGTATCCGGAGGACTTTATGACATCGTCGGTTCTTCCGACATACCAATAATAGCCGTCCTCATCCTTCCACGCGGTGTCACCCGTATGATAAAGACCGTCGTGCCATGCCTCGGCGGTTTTCTTCTCATCGCGGTAATAGCCCTTAAAGAGTCCGAAAGGAACCTTCGGCTCGGTATGAACGACAATCTCGCCTGTGACACCGGGCGGCACGGGCTTGCCGTCCTCGTCGACGATATCCACATCGTAGTGCGGCATAGGCTTACCCATAGAGCCGGGCTTCGGCTCCATGCCGACGCGGTTTGCAATAAGCAAGGTGGTCTCCGTCTGACCGAAGCCCTCCATGAGCTTTATCCCCGTCTCCTCGTACCACTTGTTGAAAACATCGGGGTTGAGCGCCTCGCCAGCGATAGTGCAGTATTTGAGCGCGCTCAAATCATAGGAGGACACATCCTCCTGGAGCATAAATCTGAACATTGTGGGCGGGCAGCAGAGGCTAGTGATTTTATACTTTTCGAGTATCGAGAGTATTTCTGCGGCATGGAACTTGTCATAGTCATAGACAAAAACGCAGCTCTCCATAAACATCTCGCCGTAAAGCTTGCCCCAAACAGCCTTGCCCCAGCCGGTATCGGCTATTGTCAGATGAATGCTGTCGGCGTTGACATCGTGCCAATATTTGGCGGTTGTCAGATGTGCAAGGGCATATGTGTGCGCGTGCATTGCCATTTTCGGATTTCCTGTAGTGCCGGACGAGAAATATACTATCATCGGCTCATAGTACTTCGTTTCAACTCTCTCGAGATGAGAATCGGCATTTTCCATATCGGTCATAAAGTCATCCCAGCCGTCGCGCTTGCCGTTGACCATTATTCTCGTCTTTATCGAGGGGCACTCAGGCAGAGCCGCATCGACGTGCTCGGCGATCTCTCCGTCGCCTGTGCAGATAACCGCTTTTATGGTAGCGGCATTCGCTCTGTAAACTATATCATGCTTTTGGAGCATGAAAGTTGCGGGGATAATGACCGCGCCGAGCTTATGCAGGGCTAAAATAGTGAACCAGAACTGATAATGGCGCTTGAGTATAACCATTACCATGTCGCCTTTTCCTATACCCTTGCTTCTGAGCATATTGGCGGTCTTATCACTGTAATATTTTAGGTCGCCGTAAGTAAATATTCTTTCTTCGCCAGCCGGATTGCACCAGAGAAGCGCGCGCTTATCCGGCTCTGCGGCAGCTATGGCATCAACAACGTCATAGGCAAAATTGAAATTTTCGGGGCATTTGAGAGTATAATCAACCACATTTCCGTTGCTGTCATATACCTCATCCACAAAGTTTTTATTTAAATCAAGCATATATCAAGAGTCCCTTCGCTTAAACGATTATTTTATTTCTTCTCTGTTTTCTTGAGGATTATCGCAAGAAAAACGCAGTCCTCGCCGCCGGTCGCTATCATTCCGTGACCGTGAGCGGAGTTATAGAGCACGGCATCGCCTGCGTTGAGTATCTCAAGATGATCTTCAAACGCAACTTTAAGACTGCCGCTGATAATATAATCAAACTCCTGTCCCTCATGCGTTGAGAGCGTTATCGGCTTATCCTGATCCTCGTCCGAATAAGGTGCGGTGACGAGGAAGGGCTCGCAATACTTATCCTTGAAGCGGTAGCCGAGATGCGAGTAGCTGAAGCCCGTGCGGCGCTTCATGGGGAGCCCCTCACCCTTGCGGACTATAGAATAGAACGAAAGTCTCGGATTATCACCGGTAAGAAGCTCTATCATATCGACGTCGAACTTCTCGGCGCACTTGTAAATAAACGTGAAAGAAAAATCAACTTCGCCTTTTTCGGCGGCAATATATTCTTCGGGGGTGCAGTCAACAGCCTGCGCCATTTCCTCTACGCTGTAGCCCATAATCTCGCGCAGGTCGCGGATTCGCTGTGCTATCTCCGTGATGATAATTTCCATAATTTAACTCTCCTTCTCAATAAAAATAAAATATAAAAACCGCCCCAAACATAATGTCTGGGGCGGCTGTTAACCGCGGTACCACCCAAATTCAGTGCATAGCACCCTCAAGCTCCAATAAGCTCTTGACCTTAACGCAGTCTTACGGAAACGCCTACTCGCAAAAGCTTTCGGGTTTCTGCTCGGGAGTGATTCGATTCTCCGGTTCATACATCCGTTTTCACCAACCACGGACTCTCTGCGGTACTTCTCCGGAATCTTTCTCCGTCATAGCCTTTATGGGCAAGATTCAGTTTTTACAAAGTATATAACCGAATAATCGGTTTGTCAATAGTTTTTTTGAATTTATTTTTCAAACATCGTTCCGCCGTGCGAATCAATTCCGACTGTAAGCGGGAAATCCTTGAAGCTGAGGCGCTTGACGCTCTCGCAGCCCAAATCAAAAAAGGCTGTCTCCTCGCACTCGGTTATGCACTTTGAAGCGAGTGCGCCCGCGCCGCCTATTGCACAGAGATACACGGCGTTGTTTCGTTTTATAGCCTCGACTACCGACTCGCTTCTCCCGCCCTTTCCTATCATGCAACAGAGCCCCTCATCAAGAAGCCGGGGCGCATAGACATCCATGCGGCTCGAGGTAGTGGGGCCGCAGCTGCCGATAACATCTCCGGGCTTTGTCGGCGTGGGGCCGGCGTAATATATCGCCGCATCTTTTAAATCAAACGGAAGCTCCTCGCCGCCGTCAAGCAGGGCGCATATGCGCTTATGTGCCGCGTCGCGCGATGTATAGACGGTACCAGAAAGCAGTATTCTGTCCCCCGCGCGGAGCACATCACAGTATTTGCGAAGCTCGCTTGTATCTATTTTATATTCAGCCATCAGTCTTCTCCGAGAAATTTTTTTGTAAGCTCCGATATATCCTCGGATTCATCGGACTTGACGGGCTCTTCCGTTACGGCTTCTTCACTATGTACGCCGTCAGGTTCAATATCTGCGGCTTCGTCTTCGTCGGGTGCGGTAAATTTAAAATCAAGCCCGCCGCCCGCATTGAGGACATTGACAAGATTGCTTATTTCCTCATCGGATATTTCAATATCGGAGCCGTCCGAATCGCCGAAATCCTCATCGGTAAGGCTCGGCAGCTTGACCTCGCCGTTCTCGCCGAAGGTAAACTGATGCTCGTCTATCTCGTCCTCCTGAGAGTCGAGCTTATCGGCAACGCTGCTCAAGTTGGTCGAAAGCGAATTTATCTTCGAGACAAGGGAGGCGACGACAACGCCGAAATTATCGGACATCTGAGAAATATCCTCGCCTATCTCGTCAACTCCGCTTGCGGCCTCTTCAATGGTCTGCTTCGTCTGATTGGAGATGCCCTTTGCGGACGCCTTTGCGCTGCGGATTATCTTATCAGAATAGAGCAGCGCATCGAGAACGAGGGCGCCTATCTGACCCTCAACATCCTTGGCGCGTTCGCAGCCGACTTCAACGCTGTTGAGCTTCTCGTTGAGGGAATTGACTTCGTCCTCGAGAGCAAATATTTTCTTTGCATACTCCTCGCTCAGCGCAGAATATTCCTCAACGCGGGTCTGCTGCTCGGAGAGAAGAGTTTCAAGCTCCTTTGTTCGCTTTATGGCGGATGAGGCGCTCTCCTCGGTCTCCTTGAGCTTTTTCTGCGTGTCCGTTAACTGCGTCTGCTGGGCGCGAATATATTCAAGGACGTCTTCTTTGTTGAAGCCGCCGAAGGTCATCGTTTTGAAAAGCACATCTTTTGCCATGCTTTTATCCCTCATTTCTTTTAATAGGCGATAATATTATACGCGTCACTGTCGATTATGGCAAGCTTATTTTTAGAATAAATACATAAATCTCCGCCGCTGCGTATAAAAGCTATACCCTTGTCGGAATATTTCATGTTTTTAAGCTCCGCTTTTTCCGACACGGGCGCAGTCTTTTTGCCGTCGTATAAATACAGATCCGCTATATCTCCGTCCGGAGAAGAGACGAAATTTTTGACTATGAGAACGCTTCCGTCGGACATCCTCGCAAAGGACGCCACATCCCCGTCGATTTTCTCTTTTTCCGCGGAATACTTATACAAATCACAGAGCGACGAGCCGGAAACGCTGCGCCGGTACCACATATCCGAGCCGATTATGCTGCAAGCCTTTACGCCGGTATCGAGCATCTCTGCGGCAGAAACAACTCCGTTTGACAGCGTATGCTTAAACAGCGAAAACGTATCGCCGGAGCCGTCAAACGACTTGACGAAAAGTCTGTTCCCCTCAATAATAAACTCGGCTTTCTTGCCGTCGTATGCGTCGAGCTTGACAGGTGAAGAGGAATGCGTGTCGGCAAAGAGGAAGCCCGTCTTCTTTGTGCAGGCCTTGACTGCGGCTACGGCGGTTTCCGTGACCGATTCGACCGAGGATGAGGCTAACTGCGCGTCAAGGTCCGACATTCTTACCGTGCTGCCGGTAATCTCGGTCATATAAAATACTGCGGAGGGCTCGCCGGAAGCCGATACTGCAAAGACCTCCGTCGGCACAACGTTTTCCGCGATTTTCTTTGAGCCGTCGGCAGTTCGGGCATAGAGATTGTAGCCCTGCCTGAAGGTATCGTCCTTTATCTGCTCATCGAGAGCCTGACGGATCTTATCGCGTGAGACCTTGCGGTTATATTTGGTCATATCGAGCTGATACTGTATGCTGAAGCCGAAGATAAAGGTGTAATCATTGCGGTTCGGCGCCTTTATAAGCTCGTCGTCCTTCGCCATGTCGTCGTCAATAATATCCCTCCAGCCGGCAGCCGATTCTTTCTTGACGAAATAATAAAGGTTGCCGCCGGGAGAATACAGATCGTAAAGAACGGAGCTTACGGTTGTTGCTGTCTGAACGGGATTTTTACCCGGAGAGACGGAGAAAAGCTCGGACTCCCCCTCCTTATACGAGCCCGTTTCAAACAGCAGCTCGCAGTTTTTACCGTCATCGTAAAAATGAATGTTTGCGGCATTTTTAACGAGCTCTTTACTACCCTCGGAAGCCGAATAAATATACAGAGACTGCGAATTCGAAAGCTGTTTGATATAATACAGCACATCACCGGAGCTCGGCAGAAACAGCTCTTTTATAGCAAAATCAACATCTGATTTTTTGTTCTTTTTCAAATCGTATGCAGTAGTCATAACGGCGAGATTATCCGGGTTCTGCTTGGAATAATACAGTATTCCGTCATTGTACTTAAAGCTCTTTTCAACGCCGTAATCCAGAAGCTTTGCTTCTTTTTTAGCTTTTGACGCGCTTTTTATACTGCACATATAGAGGTCATATTTTTGACTGACCTTCGCCGAGGCGGTGGTATAGATAAGATACTCGCCGTCCGAAGTGAGCAGCACCGACGAGTCGTCGGATATTGTCAGCTTATGTTTTTGACCGTAAGCGAAAAGATATGTTCCGCCATCCGTCGCTTTATACACTATTGCCTGACTGTCGGCCTTGGGGACATTATTTTTGCCGGACAGCAGAAAAATCAACGCAGCCGTAGCTGCCGCCGCGAACACAAAAATGCTCACGGCAGCGACTGCGACTGTGCTTTTTTTGAATCTGATTTTAGCCATTTGAAAACCTTTCGGTCTGTTTTCAGCGGGCTGCCTTGAGTTCAAGCGCCTGCTTGGTCTTTTTAACTATGTTTTCCGCATCAAGACCGTAGATGTGGAGAAGCTCGACTGCCGGACCGGAGCGTCCGAAAACATCCTCTACGCCGAGCTTTACGACCGGCACGGGAACTGTTTCGCAAATAACCTCGCTGACGGCTCCGCCGAGTCCGCCGATAACGGAATGCTCCTCTGCGGTAACAATTGCGCCGGTGTCTCTTGCGGCGTCGATAATTGCCTGCCTGTCAATCGGCTTTATGGTGTGCATATTGATAACTCTTGCGGATATGCCTTCATTTTCAAGCATATCTCTTGCCATAAGAGCCTCGTTGACCATAAGACCCGTGGCGATTATGGTCACATCCTTACCGTCTGCGAGCTGAACCGACTTGCCGATTTCAAACTTGTAGTTGTCGGGATCGTTGAATCTCGGCACTGCAAGACGACCGAAGCGAAGGTAGACGGGGCCGTCATACTCCGCAGCGGCAAAAACAGCCGCTCTCGCCTCAACATCATCGGCGGGATTGATTATAACCATACCGGGGATGGTACGCATGAGAGCTATATCCTCGCAGCACTGATGGCTCGCGCCGTCCTCACCGACGGATATACCCGCATGGGTTGCACCGATTTTGACGTTAAGATGGGGATAGCCCACAGTGTTTCTTATTTGCTCAAAAGCACGGCCTGCGGCGAACATTGCAAACGAGCTGGCAAATACAGTGTATCCGATGGTCGAAAGTCCGCCGGCAACACCTATCATGTTGCACTCGGCAATGCCGGTATCAAAGAATCTGTCCGGATATGCCTTTTTGAACATTGCTGTCTTAGTCGCCTCTGCAAGGTCTGCATCAAGAACGACGAGCTTATCATTTATGGCTCCGAGCTCTACGAGCGCCTTGCCGTAACCGTCACGCGTTGCCGCTTTTATAATTTCTGCCATAGCACGACATTCCTTTCACTGAAATTAGTTGGCTTCGAGGCTTGTGAGAGTAGCGTTGAGCTCCTCCATAGCCTCTTTGTACTGCTCCTCGTTGGGAGCCTTACCGTGCCATGAGCACTGATTTTCCATGAAGGAAACGCCCTTGCCCTTGACACTCTTGGCGATTATTGCGGTGGGCTTACCCTTGAACTCTATAGCCGCATTGAAAGCTGCGTCCATCTCATCGAAGCTGTCCGCATATATCTCAAGAACATTCCAGCCGAAAGCCTTGAATTTCTCGGCTATCGGATAAGGCGAATTGACCTCTGCGATCGTTCCGTCTATCTGAAGATTGTTGTTATCAACAACCGCAACAAGATTGTCGAGACCCTTAGCGCAGGCATACATTGCCGCCTCCCAGACCTGACCCTCCTGAATCTCGCCGTCGCCGAGAATGGTATAAACTCTGAAGCTCTTGCCCGAAAGCTTTGCACCGAGAGCCATGCCGACGGCTACGGAGATTCCCTGACCGAGCGAACCGGTGCTGGCATCGACGCCGGGAACGGTTCTCATGTTCGGGTGACCCTGAAGTCTCGAATCGCTCTTTCTGAGTGTTTTGAGCTCCTCGACGGGGAAATATCCTCTGTGCGCAAGCACGGAATAATAGGCGGGCGCGGCATGACCTTTCGACATGACGAGCCTGTCCCTGTCTTCCCACTGCGGATTCTTCGGATCGATGTTGAGCCGATGGAAGTAGAGGTAAGTCAGGATATCGGCGATTGAAAGCGAGCCGCCCGGATGACCGGACTTTGCATTATAAACGCCTTCAATTGCACCCATTCTCACCTTACAAGCTTTGATCTTCAACTGTTTGCTGACAATTGTGTCCACAACAGCCACCTCCTGTAATAATGTATTTATTGGCAATCTTTTTCAATATATTCGAGAAAATCGGCAACGGCGCCCTTATTACAGTGACACGCAACAAATGTTGCTGCATCCTTCATCTCCTGCGGCGCTTGACCGCAGACCGCCGGAACACCGACACTCTTTATCATATCAAAGTCGTTAAAATAGTCGCCTATTGCTCCGGTGTGCTCATGCGGAACACCGAGCATATCGGCTATTTCAAGCGCCGATGTGCCTTTGTTGGTCCCCTCGAGCAACATCTCGTAGCTCGCTACCGAGGACGACATATACGTGACACCGTCGCTGTCTGTGGAGTTAAGATACTTCACCATACGCGAGACCACGGGCGGAAGTCCCATAAATATAACCTTGCCCCAATTCTTCTTCGGGACATCATCAAACTTTTTGAAATTCTGATGCGGTATGCGATCCGCAAGCGACATCGCACCGCTGAAAACGCCGGGATTGAGAATAAATATCTCTTTGTCCGTGCAAATTTCTATCTGTATATGCGGAAAGTTTTCGTTCACGCGCTTTACTATGTCTATGCCGCGCTCGTCTATAGCATGAAATGAAAGCATCCTCTCATGCTCATAATCGTAAATTCCGGCACCGTTTAAGATAACCGCAGGCGTGGATTTTATCGGCAGGCGCTCATAATGCTTTCTGAGCGAAGATATATTTCTTCCCGAGGCAAGAGTAAAATGACCGCCGAGGTCTTTGACAAAATGCGTAATAGCCTTCAGATTCCGCTCCGGCAATGTTCTGAGCTTGGTGTTCAGAGTGCCGTCAACATCGGAAATTATCAGCCAATCGGAAAAGTCTGTCTTCATATTTATCACTTTCTGATTTTTCTTAAAAATTTTTCAAAATATTCGGGCAACTCGGAGGAAAGTTCTATCCTCTCCCCCGTTACCGGATGGTCAAAGCCCAAAAGCCTTGCGTGCAGGCACTGGCCGCCGAGCTCTGTTATCACATTCTTCTGCGGGCCGTATACCGCATCGCCCGCCACCGGATGACCGATATACGCCATATGAACTCTTATCTGGTGAGTTCGGCCTGTTTCGAGCCGCAGGCGGACAAAAGTAAATTTTTCATATTCTTCTACTGTGTAATAATGCGTGACCGCAGGTCGGGAATTTTTATCCGTAACGGTCATTTTCTTTCTGTCATTGGGATTTCTGCCTATCGGAGCGTCTATTATCCCCTCGGGCTCGCGCAGCTTGCCGTAAACCACCGCCGCATATTCGCGGGTCAGGCTGTGTTCTTTAATCTGATGCGCAAGCGAGGCGTGCGCCATATCGTTTTTCGCAACCAGCAGCAATCCGCTTGTATCCTTATCTATCCTGTGAACTATGCCGGGGCGCAAAACTCCGTTGATTCCCGAAAGGCTGCTGCCGCAGTGATACAGCAGCGCGTTGACAAGCGTTCCGCTCCTGTTTCCCGGTGCGGGGTGAACCACCATGCCCTTGGGCTTGTTGACAACGAGCATACAGTCGTCCTCATACCGTATATCGAGCGGAATATTTTCCGGCTGCGCCGTATCGTCCTGAGCGGGTTCGATATAGACAGCCACCTCATCGTCGACCTTCGGCTTGAAGCTCTTGCCGACAGTCTTTCCGTTGACCGTTATACAGCCGTTTTCCGCCATATGCTGAATACGGGAACGCGAGAGCTCCGGGAAAGCATCCGCTACCGTGCGGTCAATACGCTGATCCGCCGTTTCGGAATCGACCGAAAAGCTCAGCGAATAACCTCCGGGCAAGGGCTCAGACATTTTTCTCATCTCCGCCGTCTTCGGCTTTCTTGTCGTCGTCCGACAGATATTTCTTGTTTTCTTTTATCAAGTCATATACCGTTTTCACTATAAGCAGAGCGGCGCCGACGGTAACACAGCAATCGGCAAAATTGAAAACCGCAAAATTGACAAAGGTGGGCTCGATATAGTCGACAACAAATCCCCTTGCAATGCGGTCAACAAAGTTACCCGCACCGCCGGCTATAATAACCGCCACACACCAGTAAATAAAACCGGGCTTAATTTTCTTCGTCATGAGCAGGAAAATAAACATGACTATAACAACCGCCGTAAAAATCGTCAGAAAAACCGTCTGATTCTGCATGGAGCTGAACGCCGCACCGGTGTTCTCGACATAGCGGATGCGGATAAGGCCGAAAAGAATATCCATGCTGCCGCCCGCCGCAAAGCGGTTGACAACAGCAACTTTTATAATCTGGTCGATAGCCACAAGCGCGGCAATCACCAGAAGGGTTATTGCTTGGATCATAAAAACCTCAAAAACTTATTTTTTAAAGAAACCTCTGAAGCGAGAATGGCGGGGATGATCGTCATCATCATCGTCGTCATTACCGTCGTCATTACCGTCATCATCGTCGCCGTCTAAAAAATTATCGACATTGGCAAGAACTTCGTCGGTGTCGTCCTCCGCGTCGTCGTCATCCTCAAACTCGTCGGGCGTGATATGATGCTCTATAACGCCGAAGTTTATCACAAAGCCGTTTGCGGAATCGCCGCCGTCCTCCGTCTCGTCGGAATCGGAGACAGTCTCCTCCGCCGCGGCCATGGGATCGTATGTATCGCTCTCCGAATCTTGCGACTGCATGAGTATATCGTTGGCTACAATTTCATCGGGAGCCGCATTTTCTTCGCTGAATTCGGGCTCGTCCTCAAACGCTGCAACAGCGTCCTGAGGTTCGGCGTCTTCAACCGAATCGCCGTCGTTTTCCGCGGTTTCGGTCTCTTCGGGCTCTTCTGTCACTTCTGCTTCTTCGACTTCTTCAACGATATCGACGTTGTTTGTCTCATCCTCGACGGATATGGGGCTGTCCGAAATATACTCGTCCGTATTTACAGTCGGGATAACAGGCACATCCTGCTGCTCGGGAAGCGAAGATATGATATCTATATGCTTACGGTAAGCGTCGAGCACGGAATTGCGAAATGCCGCAACTTCGTTTTCAAGCTTCTCGAGCGCCGCCGAATTTACGCGTATAGCGGCATTTATTCTGTCAAGCTCAAGCTGTGCATTTTTCTTTGCGCTCTCGATTATCTCGTTAGCCTTTGCTTCCGCATTGCTTATCATGGCGGAGGCGGTGCGCTCTGCGGAGGTTATGCGCTCGGTTGCGTTGCGGTTTGACTCTTCTGTAAGCTGCGACGCCTTTACCGAAGCCGCTGTTTCAAGGACATCGGCTCTGTTCTGCGCCGAGGAAACAAGTTCCTGCGCTCTCTTTTCGGCGGAATCGAGCTGCTCCTGCGCGCTCTGCTGAGCTTCGCGCTGAATTTTGTCCGCCATACGCTCTGCGGTAAGCAAAGCACGCCTGATATTATCCTCATCCTTCTTATACTGAGAAACTCTCTCTGCAAGAAGGCTCATTTTTTTAACGAGTTCCCCGTTTTCCTTAAACATCTTTTCATAAGATGCGGATACCTCGCGTAAGAACGAATCAACATCTTCTGCCTCATAAGTCCCGCGTCCGGCGGAAATAAAACGATGAGATTTGAGCTGTTCGGGTTTAAGCATTATCTACACCTCTTAACTGGGAAATAAACATCAATCGAAATATCCTTCGCTCATGCTCTCGATATCCTCGAGCACGTCACCTGAAAGCGGTACGCTGTCGGGAGTAATGATATAAGCCTTGCCGGCAACCTTCTTGATATCGCCGGAATTTGCATATGCGACACCTGAAAGGAAGTCGATAATACGTCTCGAATCGTCTGCGGGGCAGGTTTCAAGATTAAGGATAACTATTCTCTTCTCGTTGAGAACATCGGCTACGCTCTGAACATCAAGATATCTGTCAAGCTTCTTAAGTACGACCGGAGTGCGGCTGGAAGAGCGCAGATCGACTATATTGGGCATCGAAGACGCAGCAGACGGTCTTGAGGCTGCGCCGAAATCCCCGAAAGACTTCGCGGAATCGGTGCTGTCGGATGCGTATGTGTCATCGGCAGAATCGTCATAGACGTTTTCGATATTTTCATCGATAGTGTCCTCATCGGAATTGTCGATAAAATTTTTCACCTTATCAAAGATACTCATAATATTTTCCTCCCGTATTTATAAAATAACTTAATATTGCCTGTCTCCGAATATCGCCGAGCCCACACGCACAAGCGTCGAACCCGCCGCTATTGCTTCTTTAAAATCGCCGGACATACCCATAGACAATATGTCCATATATATATTATCCATTTTTTTGGCACCAATGTCAATAAACAGTTTGTGCATATTATCAAAAACACACTGATTTTTTGCAGAATCTTTGAAATTCGGAGCAACTGTCATCATTCCGCGCACCCTGATATGCTCAAGCTCGGCTATTTCGGCGAGCCGGTCGGCGACCTCATCGGCGGAATAGCCGAATTTTTTCTCGTCCTCGCCTATATTGACTTCGAGAAGTATATCGGTTTTTATCCCCTGCTCCTCCGAACGGCGGCTTATCTGACGGGCGGTCTCAAATGAATCGACGCTCTGTATCATATCAACCTGTCCAACTATTTTCTTTATCTTATTGCTCTGCAGATGACCGATGAGATGAAGCTTGCAGTGCTCAAGATTGAGCTCGGGGCGCTTTAACAGCACCTCCTGAACCTTGTTCTCTCCTATAAGGTCGACTCCGCAGGCTATCGCGTGATTTATAAGCTCTACGGAAACTGTCTTTGTCACCGCCATAAGCTTCACTTCCTGCGGGTCTCTGCCGTTTTTGACGGCGGTCTCCGCTATCTCGTCGCGAACTCTTTTCAGATTATCCTCAAGGAGTCTCAAACGCGCATCAGTAACCGATAAGTTTTCCATCTTTAAGATCCTTTCCCTCAAGTATGACCGCATCGTAGATTTTCAGATACGGCACTTTATTTTCATCGTATACGTCCTCTTTTATCATCTTGGAAATCACATAGTCCTCGCCCGTATATATAATGTCAAGCTTTTTGAATCGGACGATATTGCCGGTGAGCACGTATACACCCTGAACTCCGTCAATAACTCTGACAGCAGATTTGTTTACTCTTATTCCGTCGGTCTCGTTTATCACTATTTCGACATCCTCCGTTCGGAGTCTCGCTATGTCGGAATCCATTATTTTCGAAGAAAGTATAAGAACCGTCTCGTCGGTGTTTATCGGGCCTCTGTAATACACAGAGGCATTTATGCTGTCGCGCGACATATTGTCGCATCTGAGCGTTATGCTGTCTCCGTCGTTTAATCTTGTGGCGTCGGACTTATTGACTATCCCGACAAAGTACCAGGTATATCCGTGTATCAGCTTGCCCTTTGTGTTGGCGGGCACTGCGGCGGGAGAGGCGGACAGCGCCGCCTTTATCTTGTCGCTGCTGAGATTTTTAATATTTGAAAAACTGAGCGTATTTTCATATCCGTCGGCGGACGAGACATAATATCCCGTATCGTCTGCCTTGAGGTAGTCGACACTTCCGACCTTTGCGGTAAGAGAGGCTATTTCGGACTTTAACGACGCTATCTTCTTTGAAAAATCGATATTTCCGTTTATCAGTATCTGCTTTGCGGTCATCTTGTCGCTGAATTTTTCCGCACTGCTCTCAAGCCCGGAGGTTTTGCCCGAACGCACACCGTCGAGCATCTCATAGAAATACGAATCGGCCTGGAGATTTATCTTCGATATGTCAAGCTCGTTCAAATTCTGCTGGCTGTTAAGGCTCTCGTACCTCGCAAGCTCGCTTTTACGACTCTCGAGGTCAACATATGCAGAAGCCGAATCGGCCTTTACGAACTGTGCCGCAATAGCCTGACCGCCCGCCACGCGCTCGCCGTCCTGCAAAAGCGGGACATAAGTGAGTGAGGACGAACCGTTTATCAGGGACTCGTCACGCACGGCAAACATCTTCACCGTTATGCTGTTGCGGTATGTCGTGGCGGCAGCGGGCTGGGTTTTCACGTTTGAAGAATTGAAATTGCTTATCTCATAGCACAGCACGGCAACGGCCAAAAGCACGGCAACGGCCGCGATTATCTTTTTTACGCCGTTTTTGTTTACCTTTACCTTTTTCATTCCGCAGTCCCCCTCTCTATTATTTCAACGGCTCTTTTCAGCAGCTCGTCATACGGCATTTCGTCGATGTACAAATGCTCTATACGCCCGTCGCGCTTAAACCATGTCAGCTGTCTTTTGGCGTATCGGCGCGTGGAGCGCTTGAGATTGTCTATTGCAGCGCCTAAGGATATCTCTCCGGAAAAATACGGCTGCAATTCTTTATAGCCTATCGCCTGACCCGCCGTCTTTCCGAGCTCGCCCGAAAGAAAGCGTCTCGCCTCGTCGATAAGTCCGCTGTCTATCATCATATCAACTCTGCTGTCGATACGGTCATACAAAAACTGCCTGTCGCGCACATCGAGGCATATAGCCGTGCAGTCATATTTCGGCTCCGCAAGGCGCGACCTGCGCTGCTGTTCGCTCATTGTGACCCCGGTTTTATAATAGACCTCAAGGGCTCTTATGATACGCCCTCGGTTATTGAGATGCAGCTGCGCCGCGGTATCCGGGTCAATGCCCGAAAGCTCCTTATGAAGCGCTTCCATGCCATCTCTTTCCGCACGGCGTTCAAGCTCGCTGCGGATATATATACCGTCGTCCTCCTCGGCAAAGGTTATATTGTCGACAAGGGATGAATAGTAAAGTCCTGTTCCGCCGACCAAAACGGGAAGCTTTCCCCTGCCGGATATTTCTTCTATACACCTGCCCGCCTGCTCGCAGTAGGCTGCGACACTGTACTTCTCGCCCGGCTCAAGGAAGCTGAGCATATGATGCGGTATACCGCCCATCTCCTCCTCAGTCGGCTTGGCAGTCGCAATATCCATATATTTATATATCTGCATTGAATCGCAGGAAACGGCCTCGCCGGAAAGTGCGCGGCATATATCGACCGCCAGCTTCGTTTTGCCGGACGCCGTGGGACCTACTACCGCAGCTATTTTAATCTTCTTACACCCGTCCAAAATTCTTCTCCAATTCACGCCTGGTTATCTCGATCATGACCGGTCTGCCGTGCGGGCAGTATCTTATCTCCGGGCTTGCGAAAAGACGCTTTATAAAAAGCTCGCGTTCGTATTCCGTGGTGTACATTCCGCCCTTTATCGCAGCCTTGCACGCCATGAGACTGAAAAGCCACTCCTTCTTTTCGGATATGAGCTTCTGTCTGTTTTCAACAAGATATCCCGCAAGCTCCGCGACAACATCGGCGACCTCATCCGCCGATATCTCCATGGGACACTCGCGGACTATCACGACGGAATATCCGAAATCCTCGACCGCAAACCCCGCCTGCATAAGCATATCAAGGTTATCGAGCACCGAAGAATATTCCTCTTTGCTGAGTGTCACGGTTATTGGGGTCAAAAGCATCTGCGTTGAACGCTTGCTGTCGTTTTTGACAAGCTCGTTAAACAGCATTCTTTCGTGCGCCGCGTGCTTGTCAACAAGAAAGATGCTCTCCCCTTGTTGAACAATAATGTATGTTTTGAACGCCTCTCCGATAACGGTTACGGGCAGCTCCGCGGGCTTCTCGTCAACAGCCGTATCAAGAGCCCGAGCCGTTTCTTCCGGCTTTTCGTCGGGAAGCGTTGCGGCTTTTTCCGAAAGCTCCGGCCGTATATCCGCTTCAATGGCGGCGGTCTCTTCTTTCTTTGCCCTTTGAGCGTCAAGAAAATGCTGAATGGTAGAGGGCTCGGAGTCTGCGGTTTCGGGCTTTTTATCCGGGCTTGCAACTGTAATTATATCCTCGCGCGCAGCGGACTGCTGATATGTCGGTCTTTCCGGCTGCTGCGCCGAGCGGTATTCGGAGGATGACATCCTGTTCCAGAAATCGGGCTGCTTTTCCGGCAATCTCATCTGCTCGGTTTTCGGGCGCACAGGCTCGAAGAGCTCCGTCTGCGCCGTTCTCGGAATAGTCACCTTCGGCGCTTCGTCCCTATGCTCAAGCGCATTTTTGGCGGCATAATATACCGCACTGAATACCGTGCGCTCGTTTGCAAAGCGCACTTCGATTTTCGCGGGATGGACGTTTACATCGACAAGACCCGGTGCGGTGGTTATATTGAGCACGCAGTACGGGAACTTGCCGACCATTATCGAATTTTTATATGCCTCACTCAGAGCCGCCGAAGCCGTGCCGGACTTCACAAGTCTGCCGTTGACAAAAAAGAACTGCATATTGCGGTTCGGACGCGATTTTGTCGGCTTCGAAACAAGCCCGCTTATCTTCACGGACTCGAAGCTGTAATCCGCTTCAATAAGTCCGTCCGCAAAGTCCTTGCCGAAAATCTCATAGGCTGCGGTTTTGAGGTCGCCGCTTCCGGAGGTGAACAGGGCGCTCTTGCCCTCTCTTATAAATCTTATCGAAACATCGGGGTTCGAAAGCGCAATCTTGTCAACTATACCGGCGACTGCATTGGCCTCGGAGACATCCTTTTTGAGAAACTTCATTCTTGCGGGAGTGTTGAAGAAAAGATCTCTGACTACTATCGTCGTCCCGAGCGGGCAGCCGGCATCATCGACCAGTGTCTCCTCTCCGGCGCTTATGCAGTAGCGCGTTCCCGTCTCCTCTTCAGTGGTTCTTGTGAGCACCTCGACATTTGAAACGGCGGCTATGGAGGCGAGCGCCTCGCCTCTGAATCCGAGAGTACCGATCGCATACAAATCGTCGCGCGTGCTTATCTTGCTTGTGGCGTGACTTATGAACGCGTTGCGTATATCTTCGCGGCTTATTCCGCAGCCGTTATCGGTTACACGGATATAAGTTATTCCGCCGTTTTTTATTTCAACCGTGACCGAAGAAGAGCCCGCGTCGATCGCGTTCTCCATAAGCTCCTTTATAACGGACGCGGGTCTCTCGACCACTTCGCCCGCAGCTATGAGCTCCGCTATTTCTTTTGGCAGGACTTTAATCTTCGACATGGCTTCCTCCCGTTATATTTCCTTTGCACTCTTTGTCAACTCGTACAGCACGCCCATCGCCTCTATCGGCGTTAAGGTGTTGACATCGAGCACCTTCAGCTTTTCGACTATCTCGTTTGAGCTGTTCTGACCGAACGATATCTGCCCGGCCTCCGGCTCGGCCGCGGTGCTCGGCTCACGCTCGCGCACAAGCACAAGTCCGCTCTCTTCAATCTCCTTGAGAACCTTTTTCGCTCTGTCTACAACGGGCTTCGGAACTCCTGCGAGCTTTGCGACTTCAATTCCGTAGCTTCCGTCCGCTCCGCCGCGAACTATACGGCGCAGGAAGGTTATGTCGTCGCCGCGCTTTTTGACGGCTATATTGTAGTTCTTCACGCCGTCTATCTGCCCCTCAAGCTCCGTAAGCTCATGATAGTGCGTGGCAAACAGGGTCTTTGCGCCGATGCGCTTTTTGTCGGCGGCATATTCGAGCACGGCGCGCGCAATGCTCATGCCGTCAAAGGTCGAAGTGCCTCTGCCTATTTCATCAAAAATTATGAGGCTTCTCGAGGTTGCGTTATTCAGTATGGACGCGACTTCGCTCATTTCGACCATAAACGTCGATTGACCGGCGGAAAGATCGTCGGACGCACCTATTCGAGTAAACACGCTGTCAACTATACCGAGCTCCGCGCTTGCGGCGGGAACAAAGCTTCCTGCCTGCGCCATGACGCAGATTAGAGCTACCTGGCGCATATATGTGGACTTACCCGCCATATTGGGACCCGTTATTATCGCACAGCGGTCGTCTCCGCAGTCGAGAACGGTATCGTTCGGCACAAACGGCTCGCCGTTGAGCATCTTTTCGACAACGGGATGACGTCCCTCTTTTATTTTCACAATCGGCTCTGCGGACATCTGCGGACAGACATAGTTGTTTTCAAGCGCCGCCTGGGCAAACGAACAGAGGACGTCGAGCTGCGCCACTGCCGCCGCCGTGCGCTGAACGCGGGCGAGCTCTGCACCGGTGCGCTTTCTGATATCGTCAAAAATCTCGTATTCGAGCTTGACGATTCTGTCCTGCGCGCCGAGAACCTTTGCTTCAAGATCCTTGAGCTCCTGAGTTATGAATCTCTCGCAGTTTGCAAGGGTCTGTTTTCTTATATATTCGTCGGGTACAAGCTCTTTATATGAGTTGGGAACCTCTATGTAGTAGCCGAATACCCTGTTATAGCCTATTTTAAGTTTTGCTATTCCGGTCTTTTCCTGCTCCTGCTGCTGTATGGCGGCAATATAATCCTTGCCGTTTAATACTATATCGCGCAGGGAGTCGAGCTCCGGATGGAAGCCATCCTTTATCATACCGCCCTCACGGACGGAGAACGGCGGCTCCTCGACTATCGCGGCGTCGATGAGCTCGTAGATATCGGAAAGCGCATCTATATTTTCGGCACATTCGCGCATAAGCGACGAGGAGAGCACGGAAACTTTTTCTTTAAGCTCCGGCAGGCACGACGCGGCGAGCGCCAGCGCACGCAAATCCTTAGCTCCGGCTGTACCGAACGATATTCTTGTTATGAGACGCTCGAGGTCATGTATGCCCGACATACTTTCGCCGAGCTCCTGCCTCACCATCGGCTGAGAGACAAGCTCTGCCACAGCGTTATGGCGCTTTGTTATGCGCGCCATGCCGATAAGCGGGCGCTCAAGCCATGCGCGTATCATTCGCTTGCCCATTGGGGTGCGCGTCTTATCGAGCACCCAGAGCAGGGAGCCGCGCTTTTCGCGGTTTCTTAAAGTCTCGACTATTTCGAGATTGCGCAGAGCGGAGACATCGAGGCGCATGAAATTGAGTTCCGAATAAAATGATATCGAAGAAATATTTTCGAGGTCGTTGCGCTGAACCTCAGTGAGATATTTAAGCGCCGCTCCGAGCGCCGGAACAGCCGCGCTGCCCTCATGGAGCTCAAGCTCCGACAGGCTGTCTTTTTTGAAATGAGCGAGTATTGTCTCGGTGCTTTGCCGAGGGTCAAAATAGCTGTCGCCGAGCTCCTGTGCAAGAGCTTCGGTCTTGTTTGAAATGAATGAAAACACCTTCGTAAGAGACGAAGAAGCGGAGTTGAACACGATTTCGCTCGGCATGAATCTGCCTATCTCGTTGATTATTTTATCGGGAACGGCGGGAGATGCAAGCTCGGTCAGATTGACGGAGCCCGTTGATACGTCCACAAAGCAGACGCCGGCGGACTCGCCCGCAAAATATACGCTTGCGAGGAAATTGTTCCTGCCCTCGTTGAGCATACTGTTTTCGATAACCGTACCGGGAGTCAGAACCCTGACGACTTCGCGCTTGACAAGTCCCTTTGCGAGAGCGGGATCCTCCATCTGCTCGCATATGGCGACTTTGTAGCCCTTTGCGACGAGGCGCGCCATGTAGCTGTCCGCGCTGTGAAACGGCACGCCGCACATCGGGGCGCGCTCCTCCTGACCGCAGGCTCTGCCTGTCAGCACAAGCTCCAACTCACGCGACACTGTTACCGCATCGTCAAAGAACATCTCGTAAAAATCACCGAGTCTGAACATCAGTATCGTGTCGGGATATTTCTTTTTTGTCTCAAAATACTGTTTCATCATCGGAGAAAGCTCTGCCATTCCGATACCGTCCTCTCAGCGGTTATACCGCAAAATAAAAAGCTTTCGGCTCCGCAGGGGTTAACCTGCGGAGCGGTATTGCAATAATCAGCAGCCCGAGCAGCCGGAGCAGTCTCCGCCGCAGTGATGCTCCTCTTCGGGCTCGCAGGTAGCGGGGTCTTCACCCTGGATGCACAGAGCGAGAATGCCCGTGATATAATGCATCATTTCATCTATCTCGGCTCTTGCGACCTCATAGTCGCGCATATGCTCGTTATCCATAACCTTCTTGTAGAGATCGTTGAACTCGGTCTCATATGCCGCAAGCTTCTGCTCGTTGGCATCTTCCTTGCTCGCCTCGTGCTGATAGGACATATGAACAAGCTGAATCTTGCCCATAAGTTCGTTGAGCTCCTTGTCCTCCTCGTTTGCCTTCTGAGCAGCCTGGAACTTCGCATATCTTTCATCCTGCTGGATAGCTGCGCCGAGTTCTCTTGTAAGTTTGATGATGTCCATAATTGTACTCCTTGAAATTTATCTTATATCCTTATCCGCAATGCGGAGATATAGCGTTTTCAGTCGGCAAGCTCGCCCTTGAGCATCCATATCAGAGCTTCGGTCACTCTGACGGTTCTGAACGAGCCTATGACCGACTCATCGGCAGGGAACTCGATTATTATATTGCCCTGCGTCCTGCCGGATATATATCCGTCTTTTTTAGCCTTCGACTCGCAGAGGACTCTGTATTCTCTGCCGAGCATTTCGGAGGTGCGGACAGACGCGATTTTCTCCTGCGCGGCGCAAAGCTCCGAAAACCACTTGCCCTTTTCTTCGCGGGAAACGGGGTCGTCCATTTTTGCCGCGCGGGTTCCCTCGCGGGGCGAGAAAATGAAAGTATAGAGCGAGGTATACTGCGCCTTTTCGATAAGCTTCACCGTGTCGAGAAATTCCTCATATGTTTCACCCGGGAAACCGACTATTATATCGCTTGTCACCGAGAGCTCGGGCATGACGCTGCGGGCATATTCGAGCAGAGAAAGATATTTTTCAGCCGTATATCCCCTGTTCATCTCCTTGAGCACCCTGTCGTTTCCGCACTGCACCGGAAGATGCAGATGCTTTGCGACCTTTTCGCACTGCGCCATGGTATCGAGCAGCTCATGCGTGCAGTCCTTCGGGTGAGAGGTCATGAAGCGTATAATAAAATCGCCGTCGATACTGTTTATCTCGCGCAAAAGTGCGGCGAAATTCAGCTCCCCCTCGCGGTCGTTGCCGTAGGAATTGACATTCTGACCGAGCAGGGTTATCTCTTTATAGCCGCTTTTGACAAGCTCGCGCGCTTCGCTTATAATAACGTCACTGCTGCGGCTTCGCTCTCGTCCGCGGACATATGGCACTATGCAATAGGTGCAGAAATTGTTGCACCCGTACATTATAGGCAGCCACGCCTTGAAAGTGCTGTCTCTGTGCAGAGGCAAATCCTCCGCTATAACGCCGTCGGAATTTTCGATATCGAACACGCGCTTACCGGTAGAGAGCGAGCGGTAAAGCAGCTCCGGAAATTTATGCGCGGCGTGAGTTCCGAAAACTATATCGACAAACGGATAGCTCCTGCGAATTTTTTCGGCTATCCTCTCCTGCTGCATCATACAGCCGCAGAGGATTATTTTGAAGTCGGGATTCTTCTCTTTTATTTTCTTGAGTGCGCCGACGTTTCCGAAGAGCCTGTCCTCGGCGTGCTCGCGCACGGCGCAGGTGTTAAACAGCGATATATCCGCGCTTTCCGCCTCGTCCGTAAAGCCGAAGCCCATTTTTTCGAGCAGGCCCTTGAGTCTCTCGCTGTCGGCTACATTGCCCTGGCAGCCGAATGTATGAACGTAGGCGAGCGGTTTGCGCCCGCCGAGCCGTGTTTCAAGCACTGTATGCACAAGTCCGCAGAACTCCATCTGTCTGTCAAGCTCCTCCTGCGGAACAATAATATTTCCTCTGTCTTTTGAAATCGGCAAATCGGTTATCCTCCGAAAAATCTTAGTTATTTTAATTAATCTATTATACAACGAAAAGCGAATTTGTACAAGCTTAATAGTATAAAAACTTATGTATATTTACAAAATCCGAGTTAATGAAAATTTTTTCTTTCAAGGCTGTTAATAAAGCCCGAAATAGGCTATAATCATCATATGCTATTTGAATCGGAGGCACATATGAGAAGGCGCAATGATATCACTTATATAGGCAAAAGCTCAAAGGCGGCTGTGAGTAAAATAAAAATTTTCAACTTATACGGCGGGAGGAACGGCATTGAAAAGCTTTGATATAGGAAAAAACGACGCCGGGCAGCGCGTTGACAAATTCATAAAAAAGACCGTCCCGAATCTTCCGGACTCGCTTATGTACAAATATATCAGGCTCAAGCGCATAAAGCTCAACGGAAAGCGGTGCGAGATATCCACGCGCCTGAAAGAGGGCGACCGCGTGGATATGTACATAAACGACGAATTTTTCGAGCAGCGGTTTGACAGATACGATTTCATGCACGCATCAACAAATCTCACCGTTCTCTACGAGGATGAGAATATAATGCTGCTCGACAAGAAGGTCGGTCTGCTCTCCCACCCGGACGAACGCGAATACAACGACACTCTTCTGACCAGGATAAAGCGCTATCTCTACGAAAAGGGCGAATATAATCCGTCCGACGAAAACTCTTTTTCGCCCGCGCTCATAAACAGAATAGACCGCAACACCGGCGGAATAGTGATGGCCGCAAAGAACGCGGAGGCTCTGAGAATAATGAATCAGAAGCTCAAAGACAGAGAGATAAAAAAATTCTATCTCTGCGTTGTTCACGGCATTCTCAAGGAAAAAGACGGGACTTTGCACGGCTGGCTGACAAAAGATGAAAAGAAGAATCTCGTCAAGGTCTCGTCCCGCAAAACGGAGGGCGCAAAGGAGATAAAGACAAAGTACCGCGTGCTCGCCGAAAACAAAGGTATGAGCTTAGTTGAGGTCGAGCTGCTGACGGGGCGCACGCATCAGATAAGAGCGCACTTCGCCTCGATAGGTCATCCTCTTCTCGGCGACGGAAAATACGGGCGCAACTCAATGAACAAGGAGAGCGGATACAAAAAACAGTTCCTTTATTCATACAAGCTGAAATTTGATTTCTCCTCTGACGCACAGTCGCTCGATTATCTAAACGGCAAAGAATTTGAAGTAGACAACGTGTGGTTTAAGGGCGCATTCCTCAACGGCGAGCTCTGAGCGATTGTGAATTAATTATAAAACTTGCAGATTCGACTTGTAAAAGTTAATAAAATAGTATAGAATAAGAATGTTATCGACCGTTAGGTCAAATCAACCTTAACAAAGAAAAGGATGAAAAAGAATGGCAAACAAAGACACCCAGCGGACTTCTGCCGAGTCATACCGTGACGACAGAAAGGCCCGCCTCGCTCAGTCTGCGAAAAAGAGTCAGAAGAAGAGCGAGAAGAGCAAGGCAGCGGCAAAGATAGTCAAAATGGTAGTAGCTATCGTTCTTGCCGTCGTAGTTGCAGGCGGAATCGTTTGGAAGGTTCTCGACGATACGGCCGCTATCAAGAAGAATACAACCGTGTTCTCTTTGGGCGACGATATCCGCGTTTCGGAAGTTGAGTTTACATATTACTACAGCCAGTATCTCAACAATATCTACTCATACGCTCAGCAGTACGCAAGGTACGGCATGAACATCGGCATTGACCCGACAAAGTCGCCGGATGAGCAGAACTACGGCACCGATGCCGACGGAAAAGAAATGCTTCTTTCCGATTATCTCAAGAATGAGACCATCTCCGCCCTCCAGACCTACAAGATCCTCTATGCCGAGGCTGTCAAGGCAGGCTACAAGCTCACAGACGACGAGCAGAAGTCAATTGACGATCAGGTCGAGGAGCTCAGAAACACCGCCGCAGAGAACAAATACTCTCTCAACGCCTACCTCAAGGCGAGCTACGGCAAGGGTATAAACGAGAAGTTCCTGCGCAAGCAGCTCGAGATGCAGAATATCGTTTCCAGATACCAGAGCGACACCTCAAAGAAGCTCACCGATTCTTACAGCGCCGCCGACATAAAGGCTGTCTATGACAAGGATCACAGCGCATACAATGCAGTTGACGCAAGAACCCTTTCGTTCTCAGTAGAGACTCTCACCGCAAAGGACGGCGAGACCTCGGAGCAGCTTGCCGCCCGCCAGAAGGCCACCGCGGCGAAGGTCAAGAAGGAAGCCGAAAAGGCTCTCAGCGCCTGCACCAGCGAAAAGGCTTTCCTTGAGCAGGCAAAGAAAAAGAACAGCTCCACCGAAAACTATGACGCGGAGTCCGCAACCGCCCTCAACGAGGCCGCAAAGTCAACCATCACCTCCTATGTCTCCGAGGACGCCGCAAAGTGGGCGTTTGACAGCGCGAGAAAAGCAGGAGATGTCAAGCTCTTTGAAGTCGGTAGCGACGGCAACGTGAGCTCATATGTTATCCTCTATATCAACAAGGGCAGCTACGCTCCCATGGCCTCGAATGTAAGACATATTCTCATCTCGTTCACCGACAATGCAAGCTCGTCCTCCGAGGCAACCGACGAGCAGAAGAAGGCCGCAAAGGCTTCCGCCGACAAGATCTACAAGGAGTGGCAGAGCGGAGCTAAGACCGAAGATTCCTTCGCTGCTCTCGCAAAAGAGAAGTCCAAGGATACCGGAAGCGCCGCTGACGGCGGACTTATAAGCGGCATCACTTCAAGCGCCAACTACGTTGAGTCCTTCCGCAACTGGGCTACCGACAGCAGCAGAAAGGTCGGCGACACCGGCATTGTCGAGTCCGAGTACGGCTACCACATCATGTACTATTCGGGCAGTGACTACGCTTGGAAGAGCGCCATTCGCTCCGCAAAGGCCAGCGAGGACTTTGAGAAGCAGCTTGACGAGCTTGAAGGCTCCGACGAGTACAAGCTCAACAAGAAGGACAAGAAGATCGATAAGGCAGTCAAGGACTTCCTCAAGACCTTCAAGCAGAGGCTCGCAATGAGCAACAGCACAAAGACGAGGAGCTAATAACGCTACAGAAATCATCCCCCGGGACTTTTCCGGGGGATTTTTCACGCATAAAACCGATACAGCCCGGGACTGTTTATCCCGAGCTGTATTTTTTATTCGTCCGCAAGAGCGGCCTTTATCATTATCGCACATTCCAGTCTCTTCTGCTCAAGAGCGCACGAGAGCTTGTGCGGTTTGAAGATAGTGTTATTGTACTGCATATTGTTTGCGTTGCAGCCGCCGCTGCAGTAGAACTTCGCCCAGCAATCCGCACACTCTTCTTTGGAATATATATTTGCTTTTGAGAACATCTTTTTCATTTCGATATTCACGGAGTCATCGAGCACGCTGCCCATCTTCCACTCGTCCATTCCGACAAACTGATGGCACGGATAGATATCGCCTTCCGGAGTTACAGCCACATATTCGTTGCCGCAGCTGCATCCGCGCAGTCTCTTTATTGCGCACGGACCCTGGTCGAGGTCTATCATAAAGTGGAAGAAGTTGAAGCCTGTTCCGTTCTTCTTTCTCTCAATAAGCAGCTTAGAAAGCTTCTCATATTCCTCTGCGATTGCCGGAAGATCTTTTTCCGTCAGAGCATACGGAAGCTCCGGGTCGGTCACGACCGGCTCAACGGAAATCTGGTCGAAGCCGAGCTCGTTGAGATGCATAACATCATCGGCGAAATCGAGGTTATATTTTGTAAACGTGCCGCGGACATAGTATTCCTTATCCCCTCTCGCCTCGACGAGCTTTTGGTACTTTGGAACGATTATGTCGTAGCTGCCCTTCTTGTTGACTGTCGGGCGCAGGCGGTCGTTTACTTCTTTTCTGCCGTCAAGCGAAAGAACGACGTTTGACATCTCACGGTTTATAAAATCAATGCTGTCGTCATCGAGCAGAACACCGTTCGTGGTTATGGTGAAGCGGAAGTTCTTATTATGCTCCTTCTCAACAGACCTTGCATACTCGACTACCTGCTTCACAACGTCAAAATTCATCAGCGGCTCGCCGCCGAAGAAGTCAAGCTCTAAGTTATGCCTGTTGGCGGAGTGCTTGATAAGGAAATCTATAGCCGCCTTGCCGACTTCAAAAGGCATGAGCTTTCTGCCGTGACCGAAATCGCCCTGCGCGGCAAAGCAATACTCGCAGCGGAGATTGCAGTCGTGCGCTATATTTAGGCACATCGACTTTATCGGCGCTTCGGTGAGCATATCCGCAAAGGGTCTGTAGGTGTCCTCGGAGAAAAGCGCATCATCGTCGCACAGAGCCTTGAGCTCGGCATAGGTATCGATGATATCCTGCCTGTCAAAGCCTTCGTTTTCAAGAGTAACGATAACTTCGTCGGGACACTCGCCTGTAAGCTTTTCCGTAAAGAAATCGAGGATTCTGTATGCGAGCTCATCCACAATATGAACGGCTCCGCTGTTCGTATCAATGACTATATAATAGCCGTTGAGAAAATATTTATGTATCATATATGCCGGGTCTCCCCGCTTTCGCTCCTTTTAGCCGCGGTTTTTCGCAGCAAAATGTTTTAGACAGAATTTTAGGGACAGGCGCAAAGCCTGCCCCTAATTTACGTTCAAATCAGATTACTTCTCGCACTTCTGGTTAGCGACGGTGCAGGAAGTCTTGCAAGCTGACTGGCAGGAAGCCTGGCACTCGCCGCAGCCGCCCTTAGCAGCGCTCTCCTTGAGATTCGAAGCGTTGATGGTCTTGATGTGTTTCATGATATACACCTCCACAATTTTCTGTAATAATTATAGCATAACGGCACGGGTATTTCAAGTGCAATTATTTTGTGCCAAAGATTCTGTCGCCCGCGTCGCCGAGACCGGGAACGATATAGCCGTGATCGTTGAGCTTCTCGTCCTTTGCGGCGGCAAAGATATCAACGTCGGGATGAGCCTTGCTCAGAGCGTCAAGTCCCTCGGGAGCCGCAATAATGCACATGAACTTTATCGATCTGGGGTTTCTCTTCTTTATCTGAGAAATGGCGTCTATAGCCGAGCCGCCGGTAGCAAGCATGGGATCGAGAACAATAACATCGCGCTCGCCGATATCGCTGGGCAGCTTGCAGTAATACTCAACAGGCTGCAGAGTTTCGGGATCGCGGTAAAGGCCGATGTGACCGACTCTGGCGGAGGGAACGAGAGTCAGAACGCCGTCAACCATGCCGAGTCCGGCTCTGAGAATCGGAACAAAGGCGAGCTTCTTGCCCGCAAGAGCCTTAGTGGTCATTCCGGAAACGGGAGTCTCAATTTCAACATCCTTGAGCGGAAGATCTCTTGTTGCCTCATAGCACATGAGCATCGCTATCTCGCCTACGAGAGTACGGAACTCTTTGGAAGCAGTGTGCTTGTCTCTGAGGATGGACAGCTTATGCTGGATAAGCGGATGATTTGTTATTGTTATGTTTGCCATGTTTTGAACTCCTTCGGATATTATAAAATTTAAAAATTTTGACTGCTTTATTTCGAGAACTTTTCGTCCTCTATCGCCATGACCTGATCTATTCTTCTCTGGTGTCTCTCCTCGCCGCTGAAAGGCGTGTCAACAAAGAGATCGACCATATCAAGCGCAAGACCTGCGCCTATAACTCTGCTGCCAAGGCAAAGGACATTTGCGTCGTTATGGAGTCTTGTCATGCGTGCGGAAAAAGTATCTGCGCAGTTTGCGGCTCTGATGCCCCTGACCTTGTTGGCGGCCATCGAGATACCTACGCCTGTGCCGCAGCAGAAAATACCGAGGCGGCACTCGCCCGAAGCGACCGCCTCGCCCGCTATTTTTGCAAAAACGGCGTAGTCAACGGACTTGTCGCTGTCAGTTCCGAAGTCTTTGACATCGAAGCCTCTCTCCAAAAGATGTTTTTTGATCTCCTCCTTAAGAGGATATCCTGCGTGGTCAGCAGCAAGAGCTATCATGGTAATTTCTCCTTTTGATTTATTTCTCGTGAGCCTTTTTGAGACTGAGCTCGCGCTCCGCCTGCGAAGGTCTCAGATATACGGGCAAAAGCTGAGCCGGAGGAAGAAAGTCCATATTCTCGCACACGGCGGCGCAGGCGGCGCCGTAAGCGCGCTGGAAGCGTCTGCTGTCCTGCGCGAGGCTAACGCTCTTAAAACTGTCTTTAACAGCCTGATAAGCTATATGCGCTCCGTCTCCGACACAAATTATACGCTCATTTGCATATTTTTCAAGTATTTCCGGAAGTTTTGATGCGGGAATCGCGTCGTCCTCGGTCAATCTTTCGACTTTTCCGTCAAAACAGCGGAATATTGCTGAATAGACCTGCGAACATCTCGCGTCCATCGCGCAGCAGGCAATGCAGTTATCATAGCGCAGATTATAAGCCGTCGCCTTGAGAGTAGAAACGCCGCAGCACTTCGTCTCATTGGGCATTGCAAGCCCCTTCACGGCAGCTATGCCTATTCTTATCCCCGTAAACGAACCGGGGCCGTCGGTTATGACGCAGCCGTCGATATCGGCCATGGTGAGACGCGCAAGACCGAGGACAGATTCGACCATGGGAAGAAGCGTCTCGCTGTGAGTAAGTCCGGCGTTGACAAATGCTTCGCTTATCAGCTGCTCTCCGTCCGTTATCGCGGCGCTTGCGGTTTTTGCGGACGAATCAAGCGCGAGTATCTTCACTGTCTGCCCCCCCTCTCCAAAGTAATTATGCGTTCATTTTCGTTATCATTCTTGGATATCGAAACTCTTATCGAATTTTCCGGCAGGCAGTTTTCGATATTTTCGCTCCACTCTATCACGAGCACCCCGCACATATCGAGATAATCGAAAAATCCGGTGGAATACAAATCATCCCATGTGTTTATTCTGTACATATCGAAATGATAGAGCGGTATGTCGGCGGGATACTCATGTACAAGCGCAAATGTCGGGCTGCTGACTTCGCCGTCAAAGCCCATGCCGCGGGCGAGCCCTCTTGTAAGAGCCGTTTTCCCCGCGCCCAAGTCTCCGAACAGTGCCACAACATCGCCTGCCTTGAGACTTCTGCCGAGCTCCGCTCCGAATTTCTCGGTCTGTTTTGAAGAATAAGAATGAAAAACCGTCTTCATCTGAAAAATATCGCTGCCTTGCTTTAAATTCAAATAATTATAGCACACAAATCGAAGATATAAAAGTATTTTACTTGAATTTGATTAAAATTCGCTTTATAATATCAGTATAATTTTAAAGGAGCCTCCAATGAACATACTTCAGTCAATCAAAAGAGGATTTAAAACTACGGACAAGCCGCTTCTGCTGCTCTGTCTGCTGACTTCGCTGTTCGGCATTCTTATGGTTTACAGCGCCACCTACAGCAGCCTTGAGGACGGCGGCATTATCAGCCGTACCGCACTTGTCATGCTGCTTGCCGTGCTTGTCGGCGCGGCGATGTGTATCGTCATATCTTTCATTGACTACGAAATAGTTCTCCGCTTTTGGATGATAATAGGCGGAGTGTGTCTGCTGATGATGCTTCTGCTGTTCCCGTTCGGCAGCGGAACGGAGGACAGACCGGACGCAAGAACCTGGTTCGACTTCAAGGTAATCAATTTCCAGCCGTCCGAGCTTTTCAAGATAGCGTTTATAATAACCTTCGCCGTCCACCTCGACTATGTCGGCGAGGATATAAACAAGCTCAAAAACGCTCTTCTTCTCTGCGTTCACGGCGGAGTTCCGGCGCTGCTGGTCATTCTGACGGGCGATCTCGGCTCCGCGCTCGTATTCGTCTCAATATTTATCGGCATGATGTTCGCATCGGGTCTTGCGGCAAGATATTTTGCCGCTGCCGGCGCAATGATAGTCGCGGCCGTGCCCATCCTTTGGTTCGCGTTCTTCAGCGACTTCCAAAAAGGCCGTATTCTCGCCGTATATGCCCCGAACAAGCTCGATACCGCACTGTACAAGAAATATATCTTCCAGCAGCAGCAGAGCGTCAATGCCATAGGCAGCGGCCGATTCTTGGGGCGCGGTTTCCTCAAGGGCGCATATACCCAATCGCACTCCGTTCCCGTCAACGACAGTGATATGATATTCTCCGTTATCGGCGAAGAGCTCGGGTTTGTCGGCGCGTTTGCGGCACTTGCGCTCATTGCGCTGATAATCGTCAGTATAGTGCTGGTCGGAAAAAAAGCCAATACTAATATGGGCTCACTCATCTGCTACGGTACAGCCGTTATGATAGGCTCTCAGGCTATCATGAATATCGGAATGTGCTTAAAGCTCCTCCCCTGCATCGGTATAACACTTCCCTTCTTCAGCTCCGGCGGCTCATCAAACCTCTGCATATATATTGCAATAGGACTCGTTATGAGTATTTACAGATGCAGTCAGCGCGGCGAGGTCACGAATTTCAGATATAACAGGATAAGCACGCCTTTCAACTAAGGCAAACCGTAAAAATCAAAAAAGACGCTGCAAAGCACTGCAGCGTCATATTATATTTTAAAATGAGGGATTAAAATGAGTCAATCGGTAAAACCTGTGAGAGGCTCTGCGGAACAGCCGGATCACATAATGCTCAGCATCAAGGGCGATGCCGCAACCTCCATGACCGTCACATGGCGAACCTGCACGGATATCAAGGAGGGGTATGTTCTCTGCCGCGAGGACGGCAGCAGTGAAGCTATGCGCGTCGATGCGGCAACGGATGTTTTCAAGAGCGATATCGACATAAGCAATATGTTCTGGGCAGACCTTACGGGGCTGAAGCCGGACACGAAATATTTCTACACCTGTGGAGACGGAGAACACAGAAGCAAGGAATTCTTTTTCTCGACCGCACCCGAAAATCTCACTAAATTCAAATTTCTCTGCGTCTCCGATCAGCAGAAGGGCGAGCCTTTCGATTGCCCCGACTACTCCCATTTCAACAGCTTCGTCAAGGAGATGCTCGAAAAGAACCCCGACACCCGCTTTATCCTGACCGGCGGAGACAATACGGACTGCGGTCAGCATGAGGTTCAGTGGAACGGCGCGTTCAGCGGACTTGTAGGAATATCGGAGCACATTCCATTTATGATGACGCTCGGCAACCATGACAACCGCGGCTTTAAAGATTATAAAAACGCCATAGGCAGATATTATGCCGAGCCTGCCGAATTTTTCGGCAAGCAATTCAAGGGCTCCTATCCCGATAACGGCCCTGAAAACTGGAAAACCGAAAACTACACCTTTGACTACGGCAACGTACACTTCGCGGTAATAGGAATAAACGGGCCCGAAGAAGTCAACGAATGGCTGATAAAAGACCTTGACTCCACCAAAAAGCAGTGGAAAATAGGCTCGTATCATTTCCCGATATGCTATTCCGGCTCCGACTGCCAGAATTACGATGCATATCCCGCCATGCGCGAGGGAATGGAGAAGCTTGACATCCTGTTTTCGGGTCACGAGCACAATTTTTCGAGAAGCTTCCCCGTCAGAAACGAGGAAATTTTCGACAGACCGTCGCAGGGCACCGTACACTATATGCTCGGCAACTCGGATATGAACCCGCCCGGAACGCGCGCCGTCCCCAAGGTGTGGCACAGCGCCTTCTATTCTCAGGAAGAGCCGGTCTCGATGGTCGTTGTCGTCGAGGTTGACGGGGCGAAGATAACACTGACGGCGCATCTGAATGACGGGCGCATAGCCGACCGCTGCGTGATAGATAAAGGAACCGACTCAATCGACCCGCCTGCGCTCGCCCCGATATATAACACCACCCGAATGAAATTCAAGGGCATGGATCTCGGGCTCTGCCAATGCACAACTCCGTGCGAATTAAAAGACGGAATATGGTTCGCTCCCCTCTCCGTTCTCGTCGGATTCATCGGCGGCGAAGTTAGAAAAACTCCCGGAAAGGTCTATCTCGAGGTCTACGGGCACAGCGCGGAATTTACCCTTGACAGCGACACGGCGCAAACCGACCGCGGAGAATTTAAGCTCCCTGCAAAGGTATACAGGGGCAGACGCGATCAGCTCTACATACCGCTCGACGGCGTGAAAGCTTTCGAGATGCGCTGGGCATATGCGCCGCGCAATAACTTCGTCTCTATCGAGCACGAGAGCGAGGATAAGCCCATAACCGTTCAGCCGTAACATCGTAACATAATAGCGAAAAAGCTCCGGACTGCCTTTAAGAACCGTCCGGAGCTTTTTTATGTTGTTTGTTCCTGCCGTTTTATTCCGAAAATGAGTCTGAGTATTCCGGAAAAAAGCTTTGGGCTTCTGACTACTACTACTTTCATCTCATTCTCACCCTCCGTCACCAAAAGCTTCGTGAGGCGGTGCAGATAAGCAAAAGCAGGATAACCGCAAGAATTATAAGTAGTGAATACGGAAAGAACTTCGCGGCAATTATTCCCGCCACAAATGAAATTATTATCACGCACGCAGACCCGTTTCTGCCGCATCCGCATCTTCTCACGCTCACCGCCGCCCTTACATATAACAGTCTCGCCTTCAGTCCATTATATACAGCGCGCGGCAATTGCGTTACTTTATTTCTTTTCCCATTCCTTTATGTCTTTTGCTTCGTTGTAGAGAGCAATATAGCTGTTGTGGCGCGATTCGCTGATTTCGCCCGCTTCAACCGCGGCAGCTATCTCGCAGCCCTTGTCGTTTATGTGCCTGCATGAAGTGAACTTGCATTTTCCCAAATGCTTTTCAAATTCGGGGAAGCAAAACGGGAGCTCGTCTACGGGTATTATTTCGCTGTTTTCGCCGGTCAGCGACGAGAAGCCCGGCGTATCCGCGACATATCCGCCGCAGAGCTTATACAGCTCGACTGCCCTTGTCGTGTGGCGGCCTCTGCCGAGCTTATCGCTTATTTCGCCCGTTTTGAGCGAAAGCTCTGGGGCTATCAGATTGAGGAGCGAGGACTTACCTACGCCGGTATTGCCCGCAAAAGCGCTTATATGGCCGCTCAGCATGGCTTTCACTTCATCGGCTCCCCTGCCGTCCCTGCTCGACACCGAAAAGAAAGGTATCCCCGCCTTTTCATATATATCGCGCAGCTCCGAGGTGTCGCCGAGATCGTCCTTAGTGATAACTATGACCGGCTCTATGTTTTTCCAACAGGCAATCGCGGTCATCTTGTCGATTATAAGCGTACTCGGATTCGGGTCGCGCACAGATGACAGGATAAACAGCCTGTCAAGATTTGCGACCGGCGGGCGCATAAGCTCGCTTTGGCGCGGATATATCTTTTCAATAGTGTTGTTTGCGCCGTCTTCTCCGATAAGTATATCGACTTCATCGCCGACAAGAGGCTTTTGTCCGCTCTTTCGGAAGATTCCGCGGGCTTTGCACTCAAATACCGCATCGGCGGTCTCTACAAAGTAAAGACCACCGATTCCTTTTAATATTATTCCTTTTTTGACATCAGCCATAGTTAAGCCCTTAGCCGACAAACTTGCCGACGGTCAAAGTTATAGTAGTGCTCAAAGGATATGATCTCGAGCCGTTCTTCGGAGACTGGGAGATCACCTTTCCGTTCTTTGACGAATCGAGAACTGTCGTGTAATTCACATTAATAGAGGTGAAGCCGTGGCTCTTCAAAATGCTTATGGCTGTCGCTTCGTTGTTTCCGACAACATTGGGAACGGTTGAGCCTTCGGACACGTCATATCTTCTGACGTTCGATATCTCGGCAGGAGTCTTTGTGAAGTCAACATTGCACTCATAGTATATCTCGGAGTCAATATAAACCTTGATATGGTTGCTGCTGCCGGAGCCCGTGACCGTTATGGTATATTCGCTGCCGTCGAGAATAACGCTCTGATCCATAAACACGTTATTGTTGTTTGCAGCCTTTATGGACTTCGAGGTACCGCTCGAATACTTGGGAAGCGTTATGATTATATGAGCCTCGGAGGAAGCCGCAACGCCCGTGCTGACGGTAACTCTTATCTTCGTTCCCTCGGGCACCTTTTCGCCCTCGGCATAGCTCTGCTCGATAATTGTTCCCTTGGGCTTGTCGCTGTCTTTTTCGTCTATTTTCTCATCGAGCTCGAGGTTGAGCGATTCGAGTATGGCTTTCGCGTTCTCGGTATTCTCATCTATGAGCTTGGGAACCTCGACGAGCTCCTGCTCGCTCGCATAATAGATAGTTATCGTAGAGCCCTTTGAGACCTGGCGTCCGTATTCGGGTGAGGTACTCAGAACCGTGCCGGCCTTTTCGGTGCTCTGCTGTGGAACGGAATAGACTTCAAAGCCTGCGTTTTTAAGCTTTGTTATCGCATCGTTGAGCTGGTATTTCAGGACATTTGGAACTGATGCCTTTTCTTCGCTGACCGCAACGGTAACGGTGATAACATTGTTGGACTTATCAACCTTTGTGCCTGCCGCCGGATCCTGTGCATAGACCTGACCGGGCTCATAGAAGCTGTTCTGAACCTCGTTTACTTTGATAACAAAGTTCTTGTATTCGTCGTTGCCGAGAATCTCCTCGGCATAGTTCTTGTTGACGAGCTTGGGAACGGTGAGTTTCCTGTTGAACACATCGGTGAACGAATACAGGCAGACGAGAACTATCGCAAGAACCGCAACAAAGCCGATAACGATACCGGAAAGTATCGGGACTATCTTGTTTTTCTCCGCCGTTTTTTCGTCGCCCTCGTCGTTTCCGGGCTGCGGATTCGGGTTGTCGATAATGCGTGTGTCGCCGGCATTAGCTATCGGTACGGTAACCGGTGCGGTCTTGTCGACAAACTTAGTCGGCTCGTTATCAACAAAATAGCTGTAATCGAATCTTATTGAGGGATTGCGCTTGAACTCCTCAAGGTCGAGAATCATCTCGGCGGCGGACTGGTATCTGTCCTTGGGGTTCTTCTGCATAGCGCGCATGGTTATCTGCTCGAGTCCCTCAGGGATAGAGCTGTTTATCTCGCGCGGCTTAACGGGGTCTGTCTGGAGCTGCATAATAGCAACGGAGACGGAGTTATCCGACTGGAAGGGCAGCTGACCCGTAAGCATCTCATACATCACAACGCCGACGGAATAGATATCCGACTTGTCGTCGGTTATATCTCCGCGAGCCTGCTCGGGGCTGATATAATGAACGGAGCCGATAGCGGTATCGGTCATCGTTCTTGTTTCGCTTCTGCTGAACCTGGCGATGCCGAAATCCGTAACCTTGATGGTTCCGTTTTCGAGAAGCATTATGTTCTGCGGCTTAATGTCGCGATGAACTATGCCCTTGTCGTGGGCGTGCTGAAGCGCACGGAGAATCTGCGTTGTAAAATGCACAGTCTCCTTCCACGATATAACGCCCTGCTGCTCGATATACTCCTTGAGAGTAATACCCTCGACATACTCCATGACGATATACTGGAGCTTGTCGCCGTAGCTGACGTCATAAACCTTGACTATGTTTGGATGAGAGAGCACCGCTATCGCCTTTGACTCGTTCTTGAATCTGCGGCGGAACTCCTCGCTTGCAAGGAACTCATCCTTGAGAATCTTGACGGCAACGATTCTGTCGTCGATGTTATCGTAGGCCTTATAGACAACCGCCATTCCGCCTACACCGATGACCTCTTGAAGCTCATACCTTCCGTCGAGCCTCTTTCCGACATAATTATCCATTAAATCTCACACTCCTGTTGGGATACAGAAACCTAAAACGTCAATGCTACGACAGTGATATTGTCCCCGCCGCCGTTTTCGTTGGCGAGATTTATCAGTCTGTCCGCAAACTCGTAATAATGATTGTCTCTGGTGGCATTATATATATCATCGGTCTCAACATAATTAGTCAGACCGTCAGTGCAAATGATAATAACGTCTCCCTCATCAAGAGTATCCTGATAGTAATCAGTCTCTATTTCCGCGCTTACGCCGAGCGCTCTTGTGATTATATTCTTCCTGGGATGAGCTTTTGCCTGCTCCTCGGTAAGTTCCCCGTGCTCCACCATATCCTGAACAACGGAATGATCCCTTGTGAGCTGAGTTATGCTGTCTTTAGTGACGCGGTAAGCTCTGCTGTCTCCGGCGTGGACAAGATAGAGCTCCTTATCTCTTATCACGGAGACAACTACAGTAGTCCCCATGCCGTTAAGACTTTCAACGGAGCATGACATCTCATAAATCGAAGAATTTGCGCTTTCGACGACCGAGGTCAGCAGATTCTTTATTGACTTGTCGCTCATGCCGTACTGATAACCGGATGCGATTTTTTCGCTTATCATCTTGACGGCAGTCTGGCTGGCAACGCTTCCGCCTGCCGCGCCTCCCATGCCGTCGCAGACAACAGCCCAAACAACACCGCCGGGAAGCTCTCCCGCAGCAAATGAGTCCTGATTGTCTTTTCTGATTTTTCCCTGGTCTGTCTTTGCAACGATTTTCATATTTTCCCCCGGAAACTGTGAGAATTCCGAATTGAGCTTATTGCTCTTTTATTTTACGAAGCCGAAGCTGACCGCACGAAGCGTCTATGTCCGAGCCGAGCTTCCGCCTTACCGTAACGTTTATTGACTTCTTTTCGAGTATGCTTATAAAGCGTTCAATGCGTTCGGGCGTTGAAGGTTTGTAAGGGCTTTCCGCGACCTCGTTGACGGGTATGAGATTGACATGGCACAGCATACCCTTCAAAAGCGCCGCAAGCTTCAAGGCACATTCGTCGCTGTCGTTGACGCCGCCGAGCATTGCATATTCAAACGATATTCTTCTCGAAGTGACCTTCGCATATTCACGGCACGCGGGCATAAGCTCGTCGAGCGAATAACGGCGGTTTATCGGCATTATCTTGGATCTGAGCTCGTCATAAGGCGCGTGAAGCGATATCGAAAGCGTTAGCTGAAGCCTTTTATCGAGCAATTTATATATACCCGGAACTATTCCGCAGGTAGAAAGCGATATGTTTCTCATACTTATATTGAGCCCGTTCTCACAGGTCACAAGCTCCAAAAAGCGCATGACATTGTCAAAATTATCGAGCGGCTCGCCCATTCCCATGAGAACTATATGCGAGATGCGGATATTTTCATCGCGTTGAGCGGTGTATATCTGGCCGAGTATTTCCGACGGGAGCAGACTTCTGACATATCCTCCCAAGGTGGAGGCGCAGAACGAGCAGCCCATCTTACAGCCTATCTGAGTCGAGACGCAGATAGTGTATCCGTATTTATATTTCATCAGAACGCTCTCGGCGTATTCGTTACCTCCGAAGCCGAAAAGGTATTTTACCGTTCCGTCCTCGGCAGACACCTGCTTGCGCTCTATTGTACACTTCTTGAGCGGAAGCTCCTCTTTCAGCCGCTCGCGCAGAGACAGCGGAAGATTTGTCATCTCATCATAGTCGAGGGCACATTTTTGATGTATCCAAGAGTATATCTGCTTCGCTCTGTATGACGGAAGCCCCATCTCGGAAAGAGTCGCCGAAAGCTCTGTAAAGTTCATTGACTTTACATCAATCGTATTCAATAGCTCACTCCGTTCTGGTAAACGCGGCTATAAAGAAGCCGTCCGTCCCATGTATCTGAGGCATCATGGTCAGGTAATTTTCATTGCCGTCTGCCCTCTTAATATCCGGGAATATCCGTATAGCCTCGAAATCTTTATGTTCACTGAGAAACTTGTCGCAAACTGCGGCATTCTCCGCAGGATTCAGCGAACAGGTGGAATAAACCAAACGGCCGCCGACCCTGACATATTCAGCAGAAGAACACAGGATATCATACTGCAAAATCGGCAGTTTGTCAATATCTTCAAGGGTTTTATAGCGTATCTCGGGCTTTCGGCGGAGTATTCCGAGCCCCGAACAGGGTGCGTCGCACAGCACTCTGTCCGCTTTTTTCAAGGCCGGGTTGACTTTGGAGGCATCGTTGGGTATAACCGAAATGTTTTGAAGTCCGAGTCGCTCGGCTCCGTCTTCTATAAGAGCGAGCCTTGACGGATAGACATCCATGGCAAGTATTTTGCCTTTACATTCGGTCAGCTCGGAAAGTGTAAAGCTTTTACCTCCGGGCGCCGCACACATATCATATACGGTATCTCCGGGCTGAGGGTCAAGCGCCATGCAGCAGAGTTGTGAGGAGATATCCTGAACATGAAAAAGACCTTTTTTATATGCGTCAAGGTGCTCGACCGCACCGCCGTTCAAAAGCTCGAGGGCATTGGGAACAAGGCTTACCCTTTTGCTCTCTATACCCTGACGAGCCAACGCTTCCGCAAGCTCGTCCGTTTTGCATTTTTGCGTGTTCACGCGGACGAATATCTTCGCGCGCTCGGACATGGCCTCGAATATCTCGCAGGCGGTTTTGTCGGAATAAGCGTCGGCAAAAAGCTTGACGGTCGGCTCCGGAACAGAATATTTGACGCTCATAAATTTCAGCCCGTCCGACTCGTCGGGGAGCCGCAATCCGTTTTGAGCCACTTTCCTGAGCACCGCATTTACGAGCCCTGCCGCGAACTGCGCACGGTTATTTTTTGCGAGCTTCACGCTCTCGTTGACAGCCGCGCTCTCCGGTATCCTGTCCATGAACAGAAGCTGATAAGCGCCGAGGCGCAGTGCGATGAGCACCTCCGGCTTGAGCTTTTTCAGCGGCTGACGCAAATAGAGCGAGATATTGTAATCGAGTGTTATCAGCCTTTCGAGCACACCGTATACGAGTGCGGTCAGCAAAGCCGAGTCGCCGTCGGCCGTCCCCTGCTGCGACGAAAGCTCCGCGTCGAGGGCGAGGTTCGAATACGCCCCGCTGCGCTCGACTTTATAAAGTATTTCAAACGCGCTCTGGCGTGCGCTCTTACTCATCTAACGATACACTCCGTTCAATTTCTTCGATTTCTTCCGCTGAAGCGTATAACAAATCTAAGCAGATTTGCAAGCGACACAAGAAGCGACGCGACATATGTCATCGCCGCCGCGGAGAGCACTTTCCTTGCTCCCGCACGCTCATCGTCATCCAACACACCCGTCTCATTGATAACCTTCAATGCCCTGTGGCTCGCGTTGAACTCAACGGGAAGGGTTACAAGCTGGAATACGGCAATGAGTGCATAGAGCAGCAGACCGATTGTGATAAGCGGCTCAAAGCTGAGGATATACCCAAGTATCGCAAGCGGAAGTCCGAGAGTCGAGCCTATATTACAGACGGGAATAATCGCATTTCTGATTTTTATCGGCGCATAGCCCTCGGCGTGCTGCGCCGCGTGCCCCGCCTCGTGGCAGGCAACTCCTATCGCCGCTATCGAAGTGCTGTTATAAACCTTATCCGACAGCCTTATTACATTCGTCCTCGGGTCATAATGGTCAGTAAGGTCGCCGGAGACTCGTTCTATATGCACGTTGTTTATTCCGTAATATCTGAGCACCTGCATCGCCGCCTGCGCGCCGGTAAGTCCGCGCGAGCTCAGGCGTTTTGACTGCGAGGCGAAAGTGGTTTTCACCTTTATCTGAGCCCACAGCGCGATAAGCATCGCCGGGACGACAAGGATGAGAAAATAGTAATCGTAGTAATACATCCAGCCCATATCAAAACCTCCTGCGGTTATTCAAAAAATGCGCCTTTTTCAATCGGGTTGCCGCGCAGGAAATCCACGGCGGGCATCGCCCGCTTTCCGGGCGCTTGGAGAACAAGTATCTCCACGGCGTTACCGTCTCCGCAACATACAACAAGGCGTTTATCACTCTCTGACACTTCGCCGGGCTTGCCGCTGCATTCGCCCGCAAGACGCGACGAATGTATCTTTATGACCTTCCCCTTGAATTCGCACGTTGCGCCCGGCCAGGAATAAAGTCCTCTTATCTTATCATGTATATGCTGCGCGGTATCATTCCAATCTATTTTTGAAAGCTCCTTGGTAAGAATAGGAGCGTGCGTGCTCTGCTTGTCATCCTGCTTGACAGGATGAAGCTCGCCCGCCTGAAGCGCCGATATAGTCTCGCGCATAACCTCGGCTCCGAGAACGGACAGTCTGTCATGGAGCTCTTCGGCAGTCTCGTTTTCGCCTATATCAACGCTCTTTGAGAGAAGCATATCCCCCGTATCGATTCCCGCGTCCATCTGCATGGAGGTAACGCCGGTGCGCTTTTCTCCCGTAATCACAGCCCACTGAATCGGCGCCGCACCGCGCAGCTTCGGAAGAAGCGAGGCGTGCATATTGATGCAGCCGTACTTGGGCGTATGAAGCAATTCATCGGGAAGTATCTTTCCGTAGGCGACGACTATGGCAAGCTCCGCATCAAGCGACTTAAAAAGCTCTTTTGCCTCATCAGTTCTCAACGTTTTCGGCTGATAAACCGGGATATTATATTTAAGCGCCAGCTCCTTTACGGGCGGCTGAGTTAAAATGCCGTGGCGTCCCTTGGGCTTGTCGGGCTGAGTGAACACGGCGCAGACATCGTGCCCGTCGTCTATAAGCGCCTGAAGGCACGGAACGGAAAAATCCGGAGTGCCCATAAATACTATTCTCATAAAATCTCCTTATTCTCCATGGGGTCTGCAAGTCTCTGAGTGAACAGTATTCCGTCGAGATGATCTATCTCATGGCAGAAGCATCTCGCCTTTAAGCCCTCACCCTTTAAAACCTGCCATTTGCCGTTTCTGTCCTGTGCCTTGACTTTTACGACCGCCGGGCGGACAGTCGTGCCGTATTCCCCGGGAATCGAGAGGCAGCCCTCGGCCTCACGCTGCTCGCCGTCACGGAAAATTATCTCGGGATTCACAAGCTCTATGGGGCCTTCGCCGACATCAAGGACAACTACCCTCTTGAGAATACCCACCTGCACCGCCGCAAGACCGCAGCCGTCGTTTGCGTACATTGTCTCCTTCATATCGTCAATGAGCTGAGCCAAACGGTCGTCAAACTTCTCAACCGTTCTGCTGTGCTTTTTAAGCGTCGGATCTCCGAGCTTAACTATGTTCCTCATCGCCATTTTTATTGTCCTCCTTCGGTCAAACGGTTACTTCCGGGTTCATATCGGCATATACGGACACATCGGAGAACCGACTGTCTCCGTAAAAGTCCCTGAGTATTTCCGATATCATACTGCGGAATCCCTTTGTGTTTCTGCATTTTATTATCAGTCTGTATCTGTATTTTTTGTTGACGCGCGGAACTCGCGCGGGCAGAGGGCCTAAAACTATAAGTTTCTCGTCCTTATATTCCCCTGCCGTCAGCTCTTTTATTTTATCGAGCGTGCGCTGCGATGCGACACGGGTCTTGACCTCGTCCTCACCCGAAAATCCGACGACGCATATATCGCAAAAAGGCGGATATATCATCAGCTTTCGCATTCGTATTTCCGTGTTATAGAACGCATCGTAATCCTGCTTTGCCGCGAGTCTTATTATCTCGTTTTCCGGGGTCAAGGTCTGGATAACGGCCTTTCCAGGGTGTTCTCCGCGTCCCGAACGGCCGACCACCTGAGTCAGCAGCGAAAAAGTTCGCTCAAGGCTTCTGAAATCATCGTTATAAAGCTGCTGATCGACCGAAACGACGGCAGCAAGAGTAACATTCTCGAAATCAAGTCCCTTGGCGACCATCTGAGTGCCGACCAATATATCATAATCGCCTCTTGCAAAAGCATTCAGGCATTCTTCATGGGCAAATCTCGACGAGGCGGTATCGGTATCCATACGCATAATGCGCGCTCCGGGCACGGCCTTTTCAAGCTCGTCCTCTATTCTCTGCGTTCCGAACCCGGCATATCTGAGCGCGGGTTTGCGGCAGGACGGGCATTCCTGGGTAAAGCTCATGGAATATCCGCAGTAGTGGCACATCAGCCTGCCGTTTGCCGAATGATATGTCATTGAAATACTGCAATTCGGGCAGGTAACCACCTCGCCGCACGCGGTGCACGAGACAAATGTATTATATCCGCGGCGGTTTATCAGCACTATCGACTGCTTGCCGTCCTCGCGGTTTTTGTTCAGTTCATCAATGAGTTCACGGCTCAATTCGCGGTTTCCCGTCTGCTGCTCCTTTCGCATATCGACGGTAACGACCTTTGGCAAAACAGCTTTGCCGAACCTGTTTTTCAGCTCATAGAAGGAATATTTGCCGCTCTTTGCCGAGGCAAAAGATTCAACGCTCGGTGTAGCGGACGCAAGCAAGGTCAGCCCCTTGTGCCATGCGGCGCGGTATCTCGCCACGCTTTTAGCGTTATAGCGCGGGGTCTGTTCGGATTTATATGTATGCTCCTGCTCCTCGTCAATTATTATAAGTCCTATATTTTCAAGCGGAGCAAAAACTGCCGAGCGGGTGCCGATAACTATTTTTGCGTCGCCTTTTTTGACGCGCTTCCACTCGTCCGCTCGTTCTCCGGCGGATAGTGCGCTGTGAAAAACCGCAACTTCGTCCCCGTATCTCGAATGGAATACCGACAAAGTCTGGGGTGTCAGCGATATTTCGGGCACCATAACTATAACAGTTCTGCCGTCCGCTAAAACCGCGTCTATGAGCTTCAAATAAACAGATGTCTTGCCGCTTCCGGTAACTCCGTAGAGAAGCGCGGTTTTACCCCTGCCGCTCCTGTAATCTTCAACAAGACCTTCATAAGCTCTCTGCTGTTCGTCGGTAAGATGCAGCTCGCCGCTGTCATATGCACTTTTTACGGCGTATCTGCTGACAAAACTGCGCAGCTCCTCGCGCTCAAAGCATTCGACGGCGCCTTTCTTTTCAAGTGCGGAAATAACCGACGGAGTATAGCCCGTGAAATAGCACAGTTCCCTGACGCTCACAGAGCCCGTGTCTTTCAGGACATTGACAACCTCGCTCTGCTTCTTCGTCATCTGAATATCGTCCGCACCCTCGCACAGGCGCACCATACGGATATTGTTATCTCCGACATTACGCACGGCATCGTCGTTTGCAGCCAAAAATCCCGCCCTGAAAAGCCGTTCGGGTATATCCGAGGATATATCAAATCCGAGCGTTTTCAGAAAGTTTTCCGGCTTTACATATCCCGAGCGCGTCAGCAGATATTCATAGACCTGCCTCTCGTCGGCATCAAGAGAATCTACGGCGCTTTCGTCGACATCGGGAATGGCGCAGAATGAGCGTATTATCCGATGATTTATGCCCGCCGGGAGCATAGCCTTGACCGCTTCGTAGTAGGTGCAGAAGGTCTGCTCCGATATCCACCGTGCAAGCGACAGCATCTCATTACTAAGAAGCGGCGCTTCATCGAGCACCGCTGATATAGGCTTTATTCTTTTTCCCTGCGTCGAATCGGTCAGCCGTGTAATAATTCCTATGCGCGCTTTGTTGCCCCTGCCAAAAGGCACGGCAACGCGGCAGCCGACGAGAGCCTTGCCCTCGAGCTGCTGCGGTATGCTGTAATCATAGTCCTTATCGAACGTACAGTTGACGTTCTCGACGGCGACCTGCGCGTACATTTGAGTCACACCCCGTGAAAAAGCGTCAGATGTTGCGGATTTCTTCCGGCTCGATGATGATATACTTGCCGCTGAGAATCTCGTCGATAGCGATGGAAACCGGCTTCTCTGTGAGAATTATATTCTTCTCCTCGGCGTCCTCGGAGATAGCGCGTGCTCTCTTCGCGGTTGCCGTAACGAGAGAATAACGGCTCAGATGATTTTTAAGAACACCTTTGAGATCGGGATTAAACATTGTTGATTACCTCGCTTATAATGTTTTTGCAGCGGAAAGTTTTCTGCTTCTCCGCATCAAGAATAGTGCATATATCACTCACGGCATATGAAACTATGTCGTTGATGACTATGTAATCATATTCGACCGCGCGCTTTATCTCGTCGACCGCAATCGTGAGACGGCGCTGGATATCCTCCTCGTCCTCGCTCTCGCGGCAGCGAAGCCTCTCTTCGAGGGCTGCCATTGACGGGGGCATGAGGAAGATGCTGACGGCTTCGGGATAGAGCTTGCGGATTTTCTCCGCGCCCTGAACCTCGATTTTGAGGAATACCGTTCTGCCCTGAGCCAAGAGCTCGTCCACAGGAGCCTTGGGGGTTCCGTAATAGTTTATGCCGTACTGGGCATATTCGAGAACCTGCCCCTCTTCTATCTTGCGCATGAAATAGTCTTTGTCAACGAAATAATAGTGTATTCCGTCAACCTCCCACTCGCGCTTTTTGCGCGTTGTCATGGAAGTGGACACCTTGATATTCATGTCGCGCTTTGTAAGCTCGGTCAAAATGGTATCCTTGCCGGAGCCCGAGGGACCCGAGAGAATGACCAAAAGACCGTTACTGTTATTATTCATCGCTTTCTTCCTCCTCAATATCAAGCTCATCGCCGTCATTGTTGAGGCGGTTTGCTACTGTCTCGCTCTGCAGATAAGTAAGTATAACATGGTCGCTGTCTGTAATTATAACGGCGCGTGTGCGTCTGCCGTGGGTCGCGTCAATGAGCGTTCCCCTCTCCTTGCAGTCCTGAATTATCCTCTTGATAGGCGCGGACTCGGGGCTGACAATAGCCACAAGACGGTTAGCGTTGACCATATTGCCAAAGCCAATATTTATCAGCTTCATTACATTACCTCCGCAATTACTCTATATTCTGTATCTGCTCTCTGATTTTCTCGATCTCGGCCTTGACGTCGACAACGCAGCGCGCTATTTCGATATCCTGAGCCTTTGAGCCGATAGTGTTTATCTCTCGGTTTATCTCCTGGACGAGGAAGTCCATCTTTCTGCCGATGGCGCCGCCGTCTTCCTCAAAGAGCTTTTTAAACTGATCGATATGACTGCGAAGACGAACCGTCTCCTCCGCCACCGCAACCTTATCGGCATATATCGCCGCTTCGGTGAGCAGCCGCTGCTCATCGACATGGACATCGCCGAGAACCTCGCGCATTCTCGAAAGAAGCTTCTCGTTATATTCCTTCACGGTCTGCGGAGAGCGTTCCTCAATAAACGCGACCTTGTCGATTATAAAATCAAGGCGCGAAGTGACGTCATCCTTGAGCTTACCGCCCTCGACAGAGCGCATATCGATAAATCTTTCGAGCGCTTCGGCTGCGACATTCAACACATCGGCGCATATCTTTTCCTCATCCTCCGGCTCTTTCGAGACGGTGAATATATCGTTTACTCTTGCGAGGTCGGACACTTTTATGTCGTTCTCTATTCCGCAGGTCTCCGAGAGCTCATTGAAAGCCGCCAGATATCCCTTTGCGAGCGCGGCATTGAGCTTGACGACAGCCGATTCTTCGCCGGCCGTATCTATCTGAACGTAACATTCGACCTTGCCTCTTGATATTTTTCCCTGGAAAAAGCTCTTCAGCTTCTCGTCAAGGAAACCGAAATTTCTGGGTACGCGCGATGAAAATTCAAAGTATCTGTGATTTACGCTCTTGAGCTCAAGAGTTATATCCATTCCGTCGAACGAGCCTGTCGCCCGTCCGTATCCGGTCATGCTTTTTATCATCGGAAGAACTCCTTTTCGTCGGTCTTTTAAATCATTTTATTTTATCAGTTTAGGTATACGTTTGTCAATACAAGAAGTGCATTAAAGGGGTCATTTGGAGCAATGTCCGCAGCTTCCCGTCAGTGCGGACGGGATATCGGACTCGTAAAAGCCGTTTTTTTCTTCAAAGCCGAGGGTTATGAACGGCTCCTTTTCGACTTTGCCGATATCGGCGCGCGCCATATAAGCGCTGCGGTTGGCGGCAAAATTCAACGCACTGCGTACAAGTCCCTCCGCAACGAGCCTGTCCGAGTCGCGGGTCTTTATGCTCAAAATCTCCGCATAGGTTCCGCCGAGCGAGAATATACATTCGCCGATTTTTTCGCCGTTTTCCTCGGCGCGGTAACCGTAAGTTTTTGAATCTATATCAAAAGGCTTGAATTCAAGCATTTTATCTTCTTTTCTCCTTTTTGTTCGTCCTCGCGCCGGCAGCCGAAAGTATGTGTGACACCTCCTGCGGGGTCAGTTCGCGCCACTTGCCCTGCGGCAGCATTCCGAGCTTAATACCGGCTATCGCGGTTCTCTTGAGGCGCGCGACCTCAATGCCGAGCTCTTCGCACATTCTTCTTATCTGCCTGTTCCTGCCCTCGAAAAGTACAATTTCTATAACGGCTCTGCCGTCTCGCTTCTCGAGCACGGTCACCTGCGCAGGAGCGGTCATTCTGCCGTCCAGCATCATTCCGTCGCTCATGGCGGCTATCTGCTCGTCGGATATATCCGGTCTTACCGTAACTCTGTAAACTTTGGCGACGTGCTTCGACGGGTGCATTACGGCATTTGCGAACTCTCCGTCGTTCGTCAGCAAAAGCAAGCCCTCCGAATTTCTGTCAAGCCTGCCTATCGGGTATACTCGCTCGCCGACATCCTCGACAAGCGACGCCACGCATCTGCGCCCAAGCTCATCGCTCATGGTCGTTACAAATCCGCGGGGCTTGTGGAGCATAATATATTTTGCAACTGTTTTATTCTCGATTTTTTTGCCGTTGAGAGTTATTATATCGCGCTTAGGGTCAACCGTATCGCCAATTTTCGCAACCGCGCCGTTTACCTTAACCGCGCCTTTGGCGATAAGCTCCTCCGATTTTCTGCGCGACGCAACGCCGCATTCGGACATATATTTTTGAAGTCTTATTCTGTCATCCGACAAATTATTCACATCCAATTCCCGAGAAGGTCTCTCAGTCTTTTTATAAGCCGTTTTATATGGCTTTTTTCTTTTTTCGGTGATTCAGGTGCGGATTTCCTCACCTGAACAGAACCCGCCGTCAGAATTTCCGCTCTGTCGGCAACCTTGCCGTCTACAATGAGCTCCGCCGAGCCTACAACCGTATTTTCTTCCACAGGAGCATATTCAAACCTTTTCAGGCTGATTTTCCGCTCCGTTCGCACTGTTTTATCCTTGTGTGAGATATACTGAAGCGGTCGTGAGAGCTTTAGCGGCACGCTTTCACTTTCTCCGCCCGCGATTTTCAGCGAAAGAGCAGATAAATCTGTGTCCGCCTCTCGGCATTCAACGAGGGAAAAGCCGTATTCGAGCAGCCTTGAATGGTCGCTCCAATCGTCCGGCGCGTTTAGTGTCACTGCGACGAGCGTAACTCCGTCGCGCCGCGCCGCGGATACGAGACAGCGTCCGCTCTTTTTTGTAAAGCCGGTCTTTATCCCTATCGCATCGTCATATATGCGAAGCAGGCGGTTATGGTTTGTAAGCGTGCGGCGGTACGGCGGATTGCCGTAGCAAACAGCCGCGCTCTTCTGCGAGCAGACGGCGGCAAATCGGGGATTTTTAATGGCGGTACAGCCGAGCAGCGCCATATCATAGGCCGTTGAATAGTGCTCCTTTGAGTCGAGACCCGACGGGGTTTCAAAATGCGTGTCGCGCATTCCTATTTCCGCGGCGCGCTTATTCATCATCGAGACAAAATTTTCAACGCTTCCGCCGAGCGTTGCCGCCGTAACATTCGCAGCATCGTTGCCGGACTGCAAAAGCATCCCGTAGACAAGTCCCTCGAGGGTTACGGTATCTCCGGGCAACAGCCCCATTGAAGTGCCCTCGACATTCAGCATATCCGCACTGACTTTTATTTCCCTCTGCGGGGTCAGCGCCTCTATTGCAAGGAGCGAGGTCATTATCTTTGTTGTGCTCGCCATAGGGCGTCTGTCATGCTCGTTCCTGCCGTAAATAAGCTCCCCCGTTTCGGCAACCATGAGCGCCGCGCAAGACGCTGAAACATCCGGCTGAGCATACACAGCAGCCCCGGACATTACAAAACAGACCACCGTAAAAACAGCAGTCACAAAAGCAACCGGTCTTAAATTCACCAAACACACCGCCATTCATCATCCGTTAATGATAATGAATATGCGGTGTGCAGGAAAAAAATCAATATAATCCTTCGAGGTTCTCCTCGGTCTTCTTGCCCTTGCCGTCAACAAACTTGTTGACAACATCGGTAACACCGTTGACAACATCGGGAATCATGCCGATGGTTCTCTCAATAGAGCCCTCTTCGGTAGAGATATGTTTGATGCTGACCTCGCCGTTGTTGACAACGATAAAGGCGATGGGAGTAATGGTGATGCCTGCTCCGCCGCCGCCGCCGAAAAGCTCGGCGTTCGACTTCGACGGGAAGTCCGAGCCGCCCGAAGCAAAGCCGTAGGAAACCTTGGAGACGGGAATGACCTTTATGCCGTCGCCCAAATCCATAGGATCGCCGATAATCGTGCTGACATCAACAAGATCCTTTATCTTTTCGATTGAAGTTCCGAGAATTCCGGATGCTGACTGTTCTTTCATTTTAAAGTCCGCCTTTCATTGGGATTTCAAACAGATTTATTTTTCTTTTTACTGCCCTTGAGCAGCTTCAAAAGCACCTTGAACAAAAGCCTGAACGCAAGAACAACTACCGCGTTCGTAAGCTTTATGGGTCTGACGGAGAGCGCGAGCTCAAACTCCGCCCTGTTCTCCTGCGAGATGAAGTCGGAAATAACCTTTACATCTTGCTTTTTTACCTTCATATTTGAGCAGATAAAGCCCATTGAGGGATAAACGGCCGAACAAACCTTGCCGTATTTTATTGCGTTTCGAGCCGCGTCATCGCCGGAGCTGACTATCAAAAGCAGCCTTAAGTTCTCTATGACAAAGGCTCTGTATACGCTGCCCAAAAATCCGCCGAGCTGAGAGGCCGCAGTCTGAATGAGCTCAACCGTTGCGGCAAAGCCCTGATTTTCATAGAAGTCCTTGAAGATATTCGACTTCGGCTCGGAGGGCTTCTCCTCTTTCTTCGGCTTCTCTTTCTTGGGCTTTTTCTTTTTCTTCTTCTCTTCCTTTTTCGCCTTTTTGGCTGCCTTCTTTGCCTTTTGCTCCTCCGTCTGCGGGAAGATATGCGCCTTTACAAAAAGCCACTTCACATCAAGCGAAAACGCTTCGCCGTATTCGGCGGTAATTTTGACCTTTACAGAGCACAGGATAACTATGAGAGCAATAATGCCCAATATTATGTAGAGAGCTGTCAAGCTAACACCTCCGCATCATTCATACATATTTTCGAGCTCGTCGGCATCGACATCAAATTCATCGAAATCGAAGTCCTCGCCGTCCTCGGGCTCCGCCTGAGCAGGCTGTGCGGGTTCTTCGGCAGGAACCTCAAAGGTCTTTGTCTCTTCCTTTTCGGGCTCCTGCTCCTTTTCCTCTCGCTCGGGAAGCTCCGGCAGCTCGGAGAGTGATTCAATGCAGAAGCACTTTAAAAATTCGGAGGTCGTGCCGTAAAGCAGCGGCCTGCCGGGAAGATCGAGCCTGCCTTTTTCTTCGACCAGACCCTTTTGACAGAGCGTCGATATAACTCCGGAGCAATCCACTCCGCGAACCTGCTCGATATATGCCTTGGTGACGGGCTGATTATACGCCACTACCGCGAGCACCTCGAACGCCGCCGCCGAAAGCGGGACATTGCGCTTCATATCGAGCACGCTTCTTATGTTCTCGGCATATTCCTGCCTTGTGCAAAGCTGATATCTTTCGCCGAGCTTTAAAAGGCACACACCGCTTTCGCGCTCATCGAGCTGTTCGGCGCAGGAGCGCAAAACGGTTTCGGCATCCTCTATCTCTATATCGAGAGCCTGAGCTATTTTAGCCGTTTCCAACGGCTCGCCCGCCGCAAAGAGTATCGCC
>DPOR01000013.1:157156-257925 GCA_003538135.1 Oscillospiraceae bacterium | reverse complement strand
CCCGCCGCAAAGAGTATCGCCTCGGCAGCGGCGCGCATTTGATTGAATGTCAAGCTGATTCTCCCCTCAAAGCTTCATCGTCTGTTTGTTATCAAGGTGACCTCGGCATCGTTGCCGTCACCGTTTATCTCAACCTTTTTGGACTTGACGAGCGCGAGCATCGCCATAAAGGTCGCAACCATCTCCGAGCGCGAAGTCGAACGCTCGAAGAAGGATATGAATTTCTGCTTTCTGTTTTTGCCGAGCTTTCTGAGTATGTATGAAAATCTCGACGAGACGGAAACTATCTTTCTCGCTATTATTCCCGAAAACGCCTCAACCGGCGGAGGAAGCTTGCGCTTGCCCTTGCCGACTGCCGCCATATAGGCCTTGTATAACTCGGACGGCTCATGGAGTCTCGTATATGTCATATCGGCCTCAAGCTCCTGCGGCTCGCGCGAAAAGAAATTAAAGCCGTTCGCCTGCTCCGCAAGCTTGCCCGCCATAAGCTGGCAGTCGCGGTATTCCGTAAGCTCTCCGCGAAGCTCCTCCGCAAGCCTGTCTGCCTCCTCATGGACGGGAAGCAGAGACACAGTCTTAATATACACCAAACGCGCAGCCATTTCAAGGAATTCACTCGCAACTTCGAGATTTTCTTCCTTGAGCTTCTTCATATAGTCAAGATACTGGTTGATAAGATCCATTATAGGCACATCTTCTATCCTGACCTTATGCTTGCTTATCAGGTGCAAAAGGAGATCCATAGGACCCTCAAAAGATTCAATTTTATAAGAAAGAGTCTCCATAAAAACCTCACGTTGCGGATGAAACTATCTGCATGAACATATCGCCGTATTCGCCGAACGGCTTTGAAATAAGCCAGGATATACCGTAGAGCACTTTATCGGTAAGCCAAGACAGCGGAGTCGAGAGCCAGCCGAGAGCGAGCAGAACGAATACCACGATTATGATATAGCGCTCATACTTCATTATCTGATAGTAGATTTTATTGGGTATAAGCAGCCCGACTATACGCGAGCCGTCAAGCGGCGGAATCGGAATAAGGTTGAAAACCGCAAGGCTGATATTTATCATCGCGGCGTAGAAGAAGAACAGAAACGCTACCCTTGCGACGATGGAATCGTTTGTCTTGCAATAAATAACAAACGAGATGTTCGACAGCAAAATAAAGATAACGGACATTATCAGATTTGAAGCCGGGCCTGCGGCGGCAGTCAGCGCCATGCCCGCTTTCGGGTTCTTGAAGTTGCGCGGATTCACGGGCACGGCCTTTGCATAGCCGAAGCCGACAAGCAATATCATCACGGCGCCCATTATATCGATATGCGCCAAGGGGTTGAGCGTAAGCCGCCCGCTGAGTCTCGGCGTATCGTCGCCGAGCTTTGTTGCGACAAGCGCGTGGGCATACTCATGTATGGGCATTGTGCAAAACACAACAAACGCGCTCGCGCACAGCCCTATGAGTATATCTATTGAAAATCCGTTTCTCAAAAGAGATAAGAGCATTGTTTAAAAATCCTTTCCGCTTCAGAATGTATCGGCATATACCGCACGCTGAAGCCCGAATATATCTGTTACTATTTTCACCCGCATCGCATACGGCATGAGCATATCCGCAATTTTAAGCGTCTGCGACGGGTCACATTCAAAGATTATTCCGCCGTGCCCGTTCACATACGGCAGCCAGCGCGAAGCAATTATACGGTAAAAATCCGTGCCGTCCGCGCCGCCGTCGAGTGCGGTAACGGGTTCATGCATGACCTCCGCAGGAACTCCTTCAAGCTCGTCCGTTCTGAGATACGGCGGGTTTGAAACTATGAGGTCGGGTGTTTCGTGCAGCTTTTTGTCATAGCCCATAGTAATATCGTACTGAACGGCCTGCACATTTGTAAGCCCTAACTTTTCTATGTTGCGCTTGAGATAGTGAAAGGCTTTGTCATACTTTTCAAAAAGCACAACGTGCGCGTCCGGCCGCTCGGCCGCTATAGTAAGCCCTATACAGCCGCTTCCGGCGCAGAGGTCGAACACCACCGGATATCTTGCATTGCCGAGCTTCTCAAGCGCCAGCTCGACAATCAATTCCGTCTCGGGTCTCGGCACAAGCACACCCTCGCCGACCTCAAACGTCCTGCCGAAAAAATCCCATTCGCCGAGGATATACTGGAGCGGCTCGCCGGATATTCGGCGCAAAACAGCGCGCTCAATAAGCTCGGCCTGCCCGTCGGAAATATCGTCATCGCAGAGCATTATCTTCGCGCGAGAAAGCCCCGTGATGCTTTCGACAAGACATGAGGCGTCAAAAGAAGCGTTTTCTATCTGCGCCGCTCTGAGCTTTTCCGCGGCTTTTCTGAGCACCTGTTCAGCTGTCATTGCTTATATCCCCTTTCAGAATGTTGGCAAACGCAGGCTCAATCAGCCCTCCTCTTCGTCGGGTTCTTCAGATATGTTTTCGGTCTCTTCAACCTTGTCAATATTCTCTTTTTCTTCATCATTATGAGGGATAACCGCGTTTATTGCCGCTATTCCTACCTCTATCATGCTGTCGTCGGGCTCGGCCGTGGTTATGCGCTGCATCCAAAGGCCGGGAGCCGAAAGTATCTTCACAAAAAGATTGTCGTGCTTGCCGGCATACCTGATAAACTCATAGCCGAGTCCCATGACTATCGGCATTATGAGAAGCTTGACGCAAATCCATACGGGGCGGATTTGCGTAAGGCTCGGGAAAGCCAGCGCAACTACGGACGAGACGAGAATGCTGAGTATTATCATAACGAAAATGAAGCTTGTGCCGCAGCGCGGATGGAAGCGACTCTGCTTTCTGACGTTTTCCACCGTCATCTCCTCGCCGCTCTCGTAGCAGAATATCGACTTATGCTCTGCTCCGTGATACATATAGACGCGCTTTATCTCCTTCATTTTAGAGACTGCGAACATATATATGACAAAAATTATTATTCTGAGCAGACCTTCGAATATGGTTCGGAGCATCGTGATACGCTCTCCGGTCAGCTTATTTATGGCATCAAACAGGAAAGACGGCATCCACACAAACAGTGCGAACGCGAGCGCAAAGCCGAGCACCATGGATATTGCGCCGATGACCTTCATCATCTTTTCGCCGAAATGATCGCTTATCCATCGGTCGAGCTTTGACATATTTTCCTCTTCCTCGACGTCCATTCCCGTTTTTTCCGCGGACTCCATGAGGCATTTGTAGCCGAAGATGAGCGCCTCGACAAAATTAACTATGCCGCGTACCATCGGAATGCCGAAAAATTTATTTTTATCTTTTATCGAAGTAAAAGTCTTTTTTTCAACCGAAATGCTGCCGTCGGGCAACCTGAGCGCCATCGCCTTGCCCTCGGGGCCGTTCATCATTATGCCCTCCATCAGCGCCTGACCGCCGACAGAGCCGTATTTAGTTTGAGTTTTTTTCTTCTTCATCTTGTACTTCCTTTTCGTCTGTATATGACACCGCCTCTATGGGCAGCGTTATGGTTACGGTTGTTCCCTCATTGAGAATACTGTCAATATTGAGGGTTCCGCCGTGGAGCTTGACTATTTCATCCGCTACAGCAAGACCTATGCCGGAGCCCGCAACGGTATTGTCCGTCTTGTAGAACTTCTCTTTTACCCTCGGCAGATTTTCTGCCGATATACCTCTGCCCGTATCGCTTATGGATATTTCGAGCACTGTGGGACTGGTTATCTGGGCGAGCACCACCACTCTGCCGCCGTGATAGTTGTATTTTATGGCGTTATCAAAGACGTTGATGAACACCTGGCGTATCCTGTCCTCATCCGCCTCCATCGGCGCGGGAAGCTCGGGCGCATTGTAAATTATCTCTATGCCCTCTTTTATCGCGCGCTCTCTGAAGGTGAACACCGTCTCGTCGAGCTCGGCGAGAACATCTATCTTTTTGAGCTGAAGATTCATGCGGTTGCTCTGTATCTTCGAGAAGTCAAGCAGCTCTTCGACCATGCCGGACAGGCGCGACGCCTCGCCGATTATGACCGTCATTCCGCGTTTGGTCAGCGCGGGGTCGGTATCGCCGACCTGCATTAGCGTCTCGCCCCAACCCTTTATGGAGGTAAGCGGTGTGCGAAGCTCATGGGATATGGTCGAGATGAAGTCGTTTTTGAGTCTGTCTGCTGCGTTGAGCTCCTCGATCATATTGTTTATCTTTCCGCAGAGCTCGCCCATCTCGTCGTCATATTTATAATTTTCGATTCGGACGCTCAAATCTCCGTCCGCAACCTCGCCCGCAACATTGCCGATATTTCGCAGCGGCCGCACTATGGAACGGGTAAAAGCAAGGCCGAGTACAGTCGAAACAACAATTATAACAGCCGCTATGAGCCCGATTATAAGGCAGGAAAAGCCTATTTGCGAATCAACGTCCTCGAGCGAGACAATATATCTTATGGCGCCCGCCGCAGTGCCGTCTGTGTTCAAAACGGATTCGGTCATTGCCATTACTTTTTCGCCGGAGCCGAACGTTCCTATCCACGTAGCCTTTCCGGAGGGCGAGTTCATCGCCTCGATAAAGTCCGGCATATTCGGCTGAGCCGACACCTCAAATCCGCTCGATGAGACAAGGACGTTTCCGGAGTTGTCGACTATCCATATCTCCATAAGGTCGAGCATACCGCAGTTTTCGATAAACTCTCTGCCGGCTACGGCAAAGCCGTCCTCGCTGTTTGCGCCGTAAATATTGAAGAATGTGGTTATGAGCTCGCCCGAGTTCGTTTCGAGCACGTTTTTTATCGAGGTGTAGTAGTAAGCTTTTATAAAGAGACAGGCCGCGACGGAGACGGAGAGCACGAGCACAAGAATAACGCTGAATATATCCTTCAGCCACCGCTTGGTTATGCCGCCGATCTTTTTCACCTTGCCTGCCCCTCCCGTTTTTTATTGAATAAACTTAGGCTATCCACTTATATCCGACGCCCCACATCGTTAGCAGATGCTTGGGCGCGGACGGATCATCCTCGACCTTCATACGCAGCCTGCGTATATTGACATCGACTATCTTTTCCTCGCCGAAATAGTCGCTGCCCCAAACTTTTTCAAGAATATCGGTTCTCGAAAGCGCCGCGTCCTGGTTCGTGAAGAAATATTCCATTATCTGAAATTCCACCTGCGTCAGCTCTATCGGAACACCGTTTTTCGTCAGCGTTCTGTTGCGCATATTGAGCTCGAACTCGCCGGAGGTTATCACATTCGCATGGGAATTATCGGCAAGCCCCGCGCTCATCTCCACGCGGCGGTAAAGCACATCGACGCGAGCCATCAGCTCTGAGGTTGAAAACGGCTTTGTAACATAGTCGTCTGCGCCTATTAGCAGACCGGAAACCTTGTCCATCTCCTGAGTTTTGGCGGTCAGCATTATTATGCCGAGATTCGCGTTCATCGCGCGCAGCTGCTTGCACACCTCAAGTCCGTCAACATACGGCATCATTATATCAAGGATAGCAACATCTATATCGCCGTTGCAGGCCTTGTATTTTTCAATGGCCTGCGCACCGTCGGATGCTTCAACGACATCATAGCCGTTTCGCTTGAGATTTATTATCACAAACTCTCTTATCGAAGCCTCGTCCTCGGCTACGAGAACTCTTTTCATTTCGACACCAGCTCCTTATCCTTGAATACTTTGATGCACGGTTTTATCGATTTTACGGTTATACCTGCCTTTGCGCCCTTTTCGCGGGCTTCAAAATAAATGACCGTCCCGTCGTCGTTCTCTATAAGATAATTCTCGGGGTTTACTCCGTTTTTATTGGCGCTGTCTTTGGTTGTGCAGATTATGGCGAAAAGGTCCTCGCCCGCGGTTTCATATCTTGCGCTGTATTCCTTGAAAACCCATGTGCGCGTATTGATGTAGGAATACACGGTAAACTCACCCATGATGTTTTCGAGGGGCTTAAAATCGAGTATATACGAATCGGCGGCATTGACGAGCGTTTCGGTAAATTGAAAGTCCTTTGACGAGTGAACCTCGATCCAGCTTGTGACATTCATTTGCGCATAAAGATTCTTCGGCGATTCGTATTTTCTGCTGCCCATCAGCGGGCGCTGGCTCGGTATTTCGATTATTCCGTCTCCGTCATAGTCCTGCGAAGCGAGCAGCTCGGAGCGCGCGGTAAACATATTTGACTGCGTGTCAAGGCTGAACATCGGCGTCACAAGCGACTTGCTTGAAGTGCTCCAATAAAGCACCTCGGTTATAGCCTGAGCATCGCCCTTTATTGCGTCAACATAGATTCTCAGCGGCGACGAAGCGCTGACCTTGTCCGTCTGTATCGAGCAATACTTGCTGATTCCGCCGTCAAGCCTTGCCGTTCCGAATTCATCGAGCGTACCGGAGGCGTTCATCTTGAAGACCTTTGCCGTAGAGCGCGGTGAATTGTTGTTTGTCAAATCCTGCTGAATGAGGAATATATCGAGCTGACCGTCGGAATCGACATCAATATTTTCCATAATGGAGTACACTTCGGTACAGACATTTTTTACAGTGAGCTTCTCCTCCGTCCCCGTGCAGACATAGACGGAAAGTATTTTGCTCGAATCGTTTTCGTAAAGGCTCTGCGAAACGAGTATAGCGGGATATCCCGTCTCCGTCATCTGAACGAATCTGACAAAGTTGACACCGGTGCCCGTGCCCGAAAAGTCGCCCACGGAGACCCATTTGCCGTTTACGTTGTCAAGCACGTTCATATGCTCCTTTGACGGCTCGTTTTCGAGCTTATAAAATACCAGAGCCTCATCAACCCCGTCATTGTCGATATCATGGAGCACAAAAGCGGAGCGGTAATCGCCCGAAAGCGGAGATATCAAAGAGATATCCGAAGAAGAAGCGGCCTTTCCTTTTCCCGTGGCGGCGGCAAGAAACGCGCTTTTAAGCTCACTGTCAACGCCTGCGGAAAGCGGAGGGCGCATAAGACCCATAGGCGATTTCATTTTCGCGCCGCTGCAGCCCGTAAATGCCGCAGCAAGCAGGCAAAGCATAATTACCGACGCAATCAGCCGTCTTTTCAACGCCATTCTCCTCTCCGCTTAAAGCCTATTTTTCATCGTGATATTATAGCATATATTATACAAGCTTTTCAACACCCGCGGGCAACAATTCACAAAAAATCCACAAACTACGCATTGAAAGATATGCGCTAATTTTTTTGCTTTGCAAGCCGTATTTAAACAAAAATTCGCCTTTCCGGCAAATTCATGATTTTTTGTCGTTGTATTTCTTTTTAACAAAATTAAAAGCACTCATCGGTGTTAGTATCAATGATAATATCAAACCCGGAGGATTAAACCTATGGAAAAGAAAAAAACCAGCAAGCAGCTCATTTATGTCGTTATGGCGGCACTTTTTGCGGCTATGATAACCGTTTTTACCGCGTATGTTCTTCGCATTCCCGCCGGTAACGGATATATACACCTCGGCGATTCTTTCATTTTCCTTGCGGCCTCTCTCCTGCCCCTGCCCTACGCAATAGTTGCGGCGGCTGTCGGCGCCGGACTTGCGGACGCCCTGACTGCGCCCATATGGGTCATTGCAACGGTTATAATAAAGTCCGTTATCGTCCTGCCGTTCACTTCGAAAAAGGACAAGATAATAAACTCGCGCAATCTTATCGCCCTCATTCCCGCGCTCGTAGTCACTTGCGTCGGCTACTATCTCGCCGATAAGATCCTCTTCGGCGCATGGGGAGCTTTCGCGGCGGTTATCCCGAATATTATTCAGATTGCCGCAAACGCCGCAATATATATCATCTTCGGTCTTGCGCTTGACGCCGCAGGCTTCAAGAAAAAGATTCTCAAATGAGGAGGCAGCAATCTTGGCTGATATAATTTACACCTACAGAAACAAAGTTTATCTCAACTTAACCAACCGCTGTCCGTGCAGCTGCACATTCTGCATACGTTCAAACGCGGACGGACTCGGCTCGGCGAACACCCTTTGGCACAAGTCCGACCCCACGGCGGAAGAAATCACCGCGGCAATTGAAAGCTTTGACTTCTCGGGCTTCCCCGAGGTCACGTTCTGCGGCTACGGCGAGCCGCTGTGCGCGTTTGACAATCTCGTCATGGCGGGAAAGCTCATAAAGCGCAAGTACCCCGACATAAAAGTTCGCATCAACACTAACGGCTTGGGAAACCTCGTCAACGAAAAAGATACCGTGCCGGCACTCGCCGAGTTCACCGACACTGTTTCGATAAGCCTCAACGCACCCAATGCGGAGCGTTACAACGAGATATCAAGACCGAAATACGGCGCCCGCTCTTTCGAAGAGATTCTGAGATTTGCCGAGGAATGCAAAAAGTATATCCCGACGGTCAAGTTCTCGGTAGTTGATGTTATAACCCCGGAAGAGATAGAAGAATGTCAAAAAATCGCCGACAAAATGGGCATTCCCCTGCGCGTGAGAACAAAAGAAAACTGAGCAGTATAAGAAAATCCGCTGTCTTTTTCAGGCAGCGGATTTTTTGCTTTATTTTATGAGATAGACTCTCGACTCATAGGGGCGAAGCTCAATATTGTTTGACTTACTCTTGCAATCGTAGTTTGAGATTAACAGCTCGGCCTTTGTGATGTCGAAGTCTGCGGGAGCTTTGAAGTTCACGCGCTTTTCGGAGAACGAGTTTATAACCAGCATTCTCTGTCCCTCATAGCTGCGCTCATAGACGAAAAGCTTTCTGCTGAGCTTATTGTGCAGCTTGAAATCACCGTAGATTATAATGGGATTCTCCTTGCGGAGCTTGAGCAGCTTTCTGTAATAATGCAGAATGGAGTTTTCGTCCTTCTCCGCCGCCTCGACATTTATTTCCTTGTAGTTCTCGTTTATATAGAACCACGGCTTGTCGGCGGTGGTGAAGCCGGCGTTCTTTTCCGCGCTCCACTGTACGGGTGTTCTCGCATTGTCACGCGACGCATATTTTGCAATCTTCATGACCGTATTGTGGCTGAAGCCCATGTGACGCATGGTGTGATAGGCGTTCTGCGTGGAGACATCCTCATACATTTCAATCTCGGGCAGACCGATATTAAGCATACCTATTTCCTGACCCTGATAGATAAACGGCGTGCCGCTCTGGCAGATATACATCGTTGCGAGCATCTTTCCGCTCTCGACTCTGAATTTCGGGTTGCCGTATCTGTTTATGATTCGCGGTTGGTCATGGTTCTCGATATAGAGTGTATTCCATGCCTTACCGTAGAGCTTTGTCTGCCAGTTGTTATATACATTCTTGAGCTTTCTGAGGCTGAACGGCGCTCTTATCCAGCTGTAGAACATGCAGTCGGCTTCCATATGCTGGAAGTGGAACATCATATTGAGCTTCTGATTCTTGTCCTCCGCGATGAACCTCATGGCGGTTTTCGGGGTCATCATGGGCGCTTCGCCGACCGTCATGCAGTCATATTCATCGAGCACCTTTCTGAACTCACCGAGATATTCCTGAAGATGCGGCCCGCTCTTGTAATGCTCAATGCCCGTGGCGACAGGCAGCGGGAAGCCGTTGGGCAGACCCTCGGCCTTGGATATGAAGGTGATAACGTCCTCGCGGAATCCGTCAACGCCCATATCGAGCCAGAAGCGCATGATATCCTTTATCTCCTCGCGCACCTTGGGGTTATCCATATTGAGGTCGGGCTGACCCTCGGCAAAGAGATGCAGATAATACTGATTGAGATTCTCGTTATACTTCCACGCGGGACCCGAGAAGGTCGAAAGCCAGTTGTTCGGAGGCTTCTTGCCGCCCTTTTTGCCATCGCGCCAGAAATAATAATCGTGATATGGATTATCCTTGCTCTTCATGCTCTCAATAAACCACCGATGCTGATTCGAGGTGTGGTTTATGACAAGATCCATTATGACCTTCATGCCCCTTGCGTGAATGGCCTCAAGCAGCTCTTTGAACTCATCAAGAGTGCCGTACTCCTCGGCAATGTCCCTGTAATCGGCTATGTCGTAGCCCATATCCTCCTGGGGGGACTTATAGAGCGGAGAGAACCAAATGGCGTCAACGCCGAGGCTCTTTATGTAATCGAGCTTTGACATAATTCCCTTGATATCGCCGATGCCGTCGCCGTTTCCGTCGCAGAAGCTTCTCGGCCATATCTGATATACGGCCATTTCCTTATACCAGCACTTATTTATGCTCATATTCCGTACCTTCCTTCTTTTTTATTTTATTTACCAGCCGAGCGTTTTGAGATACTCGCGGCTGAGCTTTACTGAATTAATCGGCGTGTCTCCGGGTGCGGGTCTGTCCTGCTCGACGACCACCCACTCAGCGCCTGCCTTTACGGACGCGTCGAGTATAGCGGGCATATTCTGAACGCCGTAGCCGACGGGTCTGAAGCCGAAAGCCTCTTCCGACGCGCTCTCGCCGTCATCCTCTATGCCGATAAGCTCATAGAGCTTTTTAGGCTTCTCCTTGCCCTGCATATGATAATCCTTGAGATGAACAACGGGCGCTCTGCCGCTGTATTTGAGAACATATGCGGCGGGATCCTCTCCTGCGACTCCGACCCAGCAGGTGTCAATCTCCGTCTCGAGTCTGTCGGCGGAAATCTCCGAATAGAGAATGTCGAGCGCATATTTGCCGTCAAGCTTTTTGAACTCGAAATCGTGGTTATGATAGAGCAGCCGAACCCCCTGCGCGTTGCAGACATCGGCAATTTTCTTTATGTCCTCTATCGTGCGGTCAAAGCCCTCTGTTCCGGGTCGTCTGTCCTCCGGAAGATAGGGCACGGCGATATATTTGCAGCCTATTTCCTTATAGGTTGCAACTACCGTCTGCGTGTCTCCGAGCAGCTCATCGAGCGGAACATGAGCCGAAACTGGAGTAAGTCCCGCATCGGCAAGTATCTTTCTGACCTGCTCCGCACTCCTGCCGTAAAGTCCCGCAAATTCGACTCCGTCATAGCCGAATTCCTTGACTTTCGCTATCGTGCCCTCAAAATCCGCTTCAAGCTCATCCCTGACGCTGTAAAGTTGAAGTGCTACCGGTAATGACATTGTTTATACCTCCGTACAATTATTGATATATTCATCCTCTCCGCATCTTATTTGCCGGAGAGCTTCAAATCCTTTTCGTATGCCGCCGTCACAGCCTGCATAACGGCATTTGCGAAGCCGTTTTCGTTGAGCGCCGCAACGCCCTCGACAGTTGTTCCGCCGGGCGAGCAGACTTTATCTACAAGCGCATAGGGGTGCTCCCCGCTCTCCGCTATCATCTTTGCGCTGCCGAGCACGGTCTGAGCCGCAACCTTCAGAGCAACCTGCTTGTTCATGCCGATTTTCACTCCGCCGCGCGCAAGCTCGTCGATAAACATATAGGCGAACGCGGGCGCTGCGCCTCCGATAACGCCGAACGCAGAGAAGAATTTTTCGTCGAGCTCGACCGCTTCGCCGATAGACGAGCACAGTTTTGCAACAAATGCTTTCTGTTCCGCGCTGACTCGTCCGTTCGCGCAGTATGCGCTCATGGATGCGCCTATCGTGGCGTTTATATTCGGCATGACGCGCACAAGTGCGGGTTCATAGCTGAGATATGATGAAATAGTATCAATGGTCTTGCCGGCAGCTATGGAAATTATAAGCGGGTCGCGTTCTTTCAGCAGAGAATCAAGTCCGCCGAGCAGCTTTTCAAAACCGTAGGGCTTTATTGCAACAACTATCTCGCTGCATTCGCTCACAAGCTCCTCAAGGCTCGACATCGCATTGACTCCGTAATCCGCTGCGGCCTTTTCGCGCTTTTCGGGGTGAATATCGTAGACCGCTATATCCTTGCCCTCTTGGGCACCGGACGATACCATCCCTTTTATAATGGCGTTTGCCATATTGCCCGCTCCGATAAAACCTGTCATATTAAACCTTCCCTTCGGTCAACAAATTAAATTTATATAAGCCCCTCAAGGGACTGAAAATCCGGAATAAAATCTTTTTGTGCCGAGCGGCGGCTCTGCACATAGCCGTTGTCAAAGCCGAGCTCGATCATCGTATTGAGCGCTATCTCGTATTCGTATTTTGAAATGCGCCTGTCAAGAGGCGGATGCTCGGCAGCCTTGGCGCAGGGCGTATACTGACTCATCAGGCTGACCACCGTTCCCTCGGGCAGGGTTTCCTTTATCCAGCGAAGTACTTTCTTAGTATTTGAAACAGCCCCCGGAAGCACGAGGTGGCGCACAATTAGTCCCCGTTCGGCTATGCCGTCATCGTTGAGCTTCAGCACTCCGACCTGGCGGTTCATCTCTTTTATCGCCTCGCCCGCGCGCTCAAAATAATCGGGCGCGTTGGAATATTCCGACGCAAGAGCGGAGTCGGCGTATTTGAAATCAGGCAGATATATATCGACAAGCCCCTCAAGCATTTTGAGCGTATCTAACGATTCATAGCCCCCGCAGTTATATACAACCGGCACGGGCGAACGGTATTTTTCGAGTATCCGCGCCACGGAATCGGCATAATGAGTCGGGGTGACAAGATTCAGATTGTGTGCACCCTTTTCAATGAGCCTGTCAAAGGTTTGCATGACCTCGTCGTCGCTCATCGGAATGCCAGCTTCTCCGCCGCTTATCTCGCTGTTTTGGCAATACACGCACCTGAGATTGCAGCCGCAGAAGAACACGGTGCCCGAGCCGTTTGTGCCGCTGATACACGGCTCCTCCCAAAAATGCAGCGCCGCCCGCGCGAGCCTTACGGTACTCGGACTCAGACAATATCCCTGCTTGACATCGCGGTCAACACCGCAGCGCCTCGGGCACAGCGTACACAGCATAACGGTTCTCATTCCTTTCTTTGAATAATTATACCATAATGCAGCGGGAAAATAAACAGTGAAATTTATTATAAGTTTGCTTTTTTTAACTTTATAGTGTATAATTAAAGAAGTTCAAACGCTTTCCGAGAGGTGATCGCATTGCTCCTGACTGTTGACATAGGCAACACCAATTTAACTATCGGCGCATACAGCGGCGAAGAGCTGAAGTTTGTTGCGAGACTAGCCACAGACCGCTCGCGCACGGAGGATCAGTACGCCATTGAGCTCAAGAGCATTTTTGACCTCCACGGCTATGCTTTCGACCAATTCAGCGGCTGCGCTATAAGCTCCGTTGTTCCGGAGCTCACCGGCGCTGTCGCCCATGCGGCAAAGCGCATAACCGGGAATGACCCCGTCGTGCTCGGCCCCGGAGTTAAAACAGGCATTAACATTCTGGCGGACGACCCGTCGCAGGCGGGCGCCGACCTCGTTGCCGCTTCGGTGGCGGCAGCCAATCTCTATGAGCTGCCATGCTTTGTCATTGACCTCGGAACCGCCACAAAAATCAATGTCATAGACGAAAACGGAGCCTTCTGCGGCTGCGCCATAGCTCCCGGGGTCGGCATTTCGCTCGAGGCGCTCTCCGCAAGAACTTCTCAGCTCCCGGCAATAAGCCTTTCCACACCCAAAAAGGCCATAGGGACAAATTCGATAGACTGTATGCAGTCGGGTGTCGTTTTCGGCACCGCCGCCATGCTCGACGGACTCTGCGACAGAATGGAACGGGAGCTCGGCAAAAAAGTCAAATCCTTTGTTGCAACGGGCGGCCTTTCGGGCGAGATAATCAAAAGCTGCAACCATCAGATGATCTATGACCCCGAGCTTATTCTCAAGGGACTTCGTATAATATACGAAAAAAACAGAAAATAATAAAACCGCATATTAAAAGCAATGCTTTTGATATAGACTCAAAAATTTGCGCTGCATCCTTAAAGGAGCAACAGCAAGGAGGAAAAAATCATGTCAAAAACATCGTCTGCCGCATCGCGGCAAAAACTCGTGCGTCTCGTGCTCACGGCACTGCTCACCGCGCTGATAATCGTCATGGCGTTCACGCCGCTCGGTTATCTCAAGTCCGGAGCCATCGAGATAACGTTCATCCCCGTACCGATAGTTATCGGCGCCGTTCTTCTCGGCCCGGCCGGCGGAGCATTTTTAGGCGCGGTATTCGGAATAACAAGCTTTATCCAGTGCTTCGGAATGAGCACGTTCGGCGTTGCGCTTTTCAGCGTCAGTCCCCTGCGCACCGCAATCGTCTGCATTGTGCCCAGAATTCTTATGGGCTGGCTGACCGCGCTTATCTTCAAGGCTGTTGCTTCGAAGGATAAAACAAGCTTTGTGCAGTATCTTGTAGCGAGCATATCGGGTCCTATACTCAATACGGTGCTGTTCACTTCTACTTTGCTTCTTCTGTTCAGCGACGCTCCGATAATCCTTCAGCTCAAGGAGACCTTCGGCGCGACAAATGTTTTTGCCTTTGCCGCAGCGTTTGTCGGAATCAACGGACTTATCGAGGCGGCCACCTGCGCCGTTCTCGGAACAGCGCTTTGCAAGGCGCTTTCGGTTGCTATGAAAAAGATGAAAATTTAACACTCAAGGTACTTGGCTGTGTCCGGCTCTTTTGAGCTCGGGCGCAGCTTTTTTATTTGTGCACGGCTTCGGCGCTATTTCTCTTGTGCAATATTCACAAACATTTTTGTGCTGATTTTACAAAAATCGGCTTTTTCTATTGCTTTTACGACAAAATTGTGATAATTTCTCCATAATATATTTTACGCATAAGCGGTGATTAGGTTTTGGAGATAATAACGAGATTCGTAAAGCGTTTTTGCACGGCAGCGGCTGCAATAACGTTTATTTTTGTATTGTCAATGCAGGCGCTTGCGATATCTTTGGACGGTATCGTGTCGCACGACGAGGTACACAGCGCTAATGTTCAGATGCAGTGCGAAAACAAAAACGGCGGAAACGGCATTTGCACGCTCGTCACATATTACACAAAGACCGAAAGCGGTTCTCTTTATGTCGCGATGAGCGGAGATATCTCTTACGCCGAGCTGACTGATGAGAGCCCGATAGTTTATGAAATATATATCGACGGCAACGACCCGATAAAAATCGATATTACAGGCAAAGCCGAATATGACGAGCAGCTGTTCAGCGTTAAATCGCGCGCAAAGTTTGAGGGAGACGGAATGACCTGCGAGGCGCTTATAGACAGAAAATATTCGTTCGGCGCCGACCCCGAAATTTTCGTCAGAGTCACCGACGACAGCGGTATACCGTCAAAAATGTTTGAGATAGACACCTATACAGCACCTCCGGAGACGATCACCGAGCAAAGTGAAAAGTCTAACAGTACGAAACCCGAAAGCCGCGCAGGCAGCACAAAAACCGGCAGAAAATCAAGCTCCGACAAATCATCGGCGGAAAAAGAAAGCACAACAAAGAAAAAGAAGAAAAGCTCAAGGTCAAAAACAAGCTCAAAATCTAAAGCTAAAACAACAAAAACAAAATCCAAAACAACAAACGCGGGCACTTCCAATTCCGAGCAGTTTGCTTCGGCAAGGGAATTAGCCAGCGACAGCGTAATAAATTATGACGGCGAAATCGAGACCTACACTCTCCCGAACGGCGGAAGCACGCGAAATGCTGCGAGAGTAAAGCAAGGTGTGACCGCAGTCGGAATAACGGTAATAGTGGCGACAATGGTATCAATATCGCTTCTGATGTTCAAAAAGTCCGGCAAGAAATAAGTAACAAGACCTCCGATGCACTTTTGTGTATCGAAGGTCTCTTTTATTACTGCTTATTATTTTGTCAGCAAGCTTGCGGCGGCCTCATCAAGGAACAGGGTCACATCGTCATGCTTTTGAAGTATCGATGCCGGGCAATGCGGAGTTACTTCTCCCTCCACAGTTGCCTTTATCGCTTCGGACTTGCTGCCGCCTGTTGCAATAAGAATGATTTTTCTCGCTCTCATTATAGACCCGATACCCATGGTTATGGCGTAATGCGGCATGGCGATATCGGTGAAATACTTTGAGTTGGCGGCTATAGTGCTGTCGGTAAGCCTGACCTTAAAAGCCTCGTCCGTGAACTCATCTGCGGGCTCGTTGAAGCCGATGTGCCCGTTTCTGCCGATTCCGAGCAGCTGAATGTCTATCCCGCCCGCAGCCTTTATCGCCCGGGCATACCGTGCACTCTCCGCAACGGGTTCTGTGTTTCCGTCAAGAAAATTTATATTTTCGGGTGCTATATCGACCTTTGAAAAAAGATTCTCTTCCATAAAAGAATAGAAGCTGTTCGGGTGCGCCTTCGGCAAATCGCAGTATTCGTCAAGATTAAAGGTTTTAACGTCTTTAAAGCTCACCTTACCGCCGCGATACTGCTCAATCATATATTCATATGTAGGAATCGGAGATGCTCCGGTTGCAAGCCCGAGAACCGAATTGTGCTTTGCGTTGACCGCATCGCAGAAAATTTTGCCGACCTTTTCGCCGACCTGTGCCGCTGATTTCAAAACAATAACTCTCATTTATATTCCTCTTCATTCTTAAAATCCACGATAGATTATAACATCAGTTTCCGGATATTTCCATAGTTTTTATAAAAAAAGTAGAAAAACATCAAAAAAAATCTACCAAAATCAACATAAATATGCTATAATATTATCGCTCAAAAATTCAAGAAGGAGAATTTCAATGAAAACAGCAAAACGCACACTATCCGTTCTGCTTGCGCTGCTCATGCTCGCCTCCTGCCTCGCTATCGGCACCTCGGCAGACGGCAGCTATGCGCTCTCGAAGCAGGAATGGGACAGCTACTGGGAAACCGTAAGAAACGACAACACGCTCATCGCGCTCACCCCGGGTGCAGACGCAACGCAGCTCAATTTCTGCTGGCACTCGGATGATACGGCAAAAAACGGCGTTGTTCGAATCGGCAAGAGTGCCGACATGACCTCGTTTAAAGAGTTCGTAGGCAAGGCCTCGACCGACAGCTATACCGGTCAGAGCATCTACAAAGTGACGGCAACCGGACTTGAGCCGAACACCGTTTACTACTATATCTACGGCAGCAACGGAAAGTTCAGCAGTCCCGTTATGTACAGAACTCTCTCCACCGAGAAATTTAAGCTCCTCTATATCAGCGATATCCAGGTCAGCAGCGACGTTGAAGACGGACGTGAGGAAGCCTATGTGTGGCAGAAAACTCTCGGCACCGCACTCGACAAGAACAGCGACATCAGCTTTATACTCTCCGCGGGCGACCAGACCCAGCACGGAGACAGAGCAAACGAGTGGGCGGGTACACTCTCCCCCGCGGCGCTCAGATCTTATCCCCTTGCGACAACCGTCGGCAACCACGACCGCAGAGGCAAGACATATCCTCTCTATGTCAACAACCCCAACGAATACCGCGGCACGACACCCGCAAACGTTGACGAGAACTACTGGTTCCGTTACGGCGATGTGCTTTTCATCGTCTATAACACCCAGATTTTCAATGTTTATGACCAGTATCAGTTCACCCTTGACGCTATCGCCAAGAATCCCGATGCCACATGGCGCGTAGCCGTTATGCATCACGATATCTACGGAACGGGACACCACGCCGCAGATGACGACAACAAGCTGCTTGCGGCTATATACAGCGCGCTTATCGACAGATTTGAGATAGACGTCTGCCTGACCGGTCACGAGCATCTTTACGGACGCTCCTTCTTCATGAAGGACACAAAGCCCGTCAAGGATCAGAAATACAATGCGGACGGCGCAGTTGTCGATCCCGTCGGCACCGTATACTTTACCGCGAGCTCCGCTTCCGGCAAGAACCGTATCGAGGATTACGATTACGAGTGGCTTGATTTTAAATATGTCTCCGAAGAGCCGAGCTATTCGACCGTCGAGTTTACGAAGAACTCTTTCACTCTCAAGACCTACGGCGTCGACAGCGAAGAGCTGATAGACGAGTGCAAGATAGTCAAAACCGACACATCCTACTCCCCCGTCGACCCCAACTACAAGGGCATGGACACCGATATGCTTCAGCGCTATCTCGGCAAGTGGTATGTCGTAATACAGATAGCAATTGAGGTTGCCAGATATATAATAAAGATAACAAGCGTTATCGCTCCGGTTATTGCGAAGATTATAATTAAAATCCTCAAGGAGCTTATCCCGCAAATAATCAATATTCTCTAAAAATTGCCGCACAGTCGGCGCCAAAGAGACACGGTTTTCGCTGTGTCTCTTTTTTCTGTCCGGCGCAGACTCGACGCTCTTTATTTGTAACTCTTTTGTAATTGCAAAACCGCTTAAAATGTGTATAATAATTAGGTATATTATAAGTTACCGTATGCACATACTATATGCACAAAAAGGGGGAAGTCAAGTGGTCTTTTCGAGTCTCGTGTTTCTTTTTATTTTCTTTCCCGTGACTCTGTTCTTCTATTTTATTATGAAGAACGACAAGGCAAAAAATATTATTCTTGTCATTGCATCGCTTATATTTTATTCGTGGGGTGAACCCGTTTGGGTGTGCCTGCTGATATTCAGCTCCGTGCTCGACTATTCGGTGTCGCTCGGAATCGAAAAATACCGAGGCAAAAAGATAACAAAGCTGTTTGTAGCGCTTTCGGTCATTATCAATCTCGGATTGCTCGCGGCTTTTAAATACAGCGGATTCTTTGTTTCAACACTCAACGGCATATTCCGCCTCTCGCTCCATGTTCCGACCTTCTCTCTGCCGATAGGCATTTCGTTCTACACATTCCAGACGATGTCCTACTCTCTCGACGTCTACAAGGGCGAAGTCAAGGCGCAGAAGTCGTTTATCAACTTCCTGATGTTCGTCTCGCTCTTCCCGCAGCTCATAGCGGGACCGATTGTCAGATATTCGGATATCGACACGCAGATAGACCACAGAACAATCACAATAGACGGCTTTGCAAACGGCATGACGAGATTCATGGCCGGCCTCGGCAAGAAGGTGCTCATAGCGAACTACGCGGGCTCCCTTGCGGAATCGCTGCTCAAGGATGTCGACAACGCGGCGGTGCTCAGCGTATGGATAGGCGTTCTGTTCTATGCATTCCAGATATACTTCGACTTCTCGGGATATTCCGATATGGCTATCGGACTCGGGCGTATGTTCGGCTTCGATTATCCCGAAAACTTCAAGCATCCTTATATAGCAACTTCGATAACCGACTTTTGGCGCAGATGGCACATAACGCTCAGCTCCTTTTTCAGGGATTATGTCTATATTCCGCTCGGAGGAAACAGAGTCAGCCTGCCGCGTCAGATACTCAACCTCTTCATCGTCTGGGGTCTTACGGGACTCTGGCACGGCGCGAGCTGGAACTTCGTGATATGGGGACTCTACTATTTCGTATTCCTCTGCCTTGAAAAGTTCGTGCTCAAAAAGTTCTTTGACAAGATACCGAAAGTCATTCGCTGGATGTATTCGATGTTCGTTGTGCTCATCGGCTGGATGATCTTCTACTTCGAGGATTTCTCGGCGATGAAGTCGGCGTTCTCCGTAGCGTTCGGCGCTTCGGGCAACTCGCTCACCGATCCTGTTATGAACGCAATGATAATCAACAACATCCCGTTCATCATAATCGCCGCTATCGCCTGTGCGCCTGTAGCAAAGCTCGTCAAGGCGGGCGTAGCGAAGCTTAAGCAGCGCGCCCCGGTAACAGCGCCGATATTCGGCACCGTTTTCAATGTCGCTATGCTCATACTCTGCGTAGCATCGCTTGCAGGCTCGACATATAATCCGTTCCTGTATTTCAGATTCTGAGGAGGCGTTAAGATAAAATGAAAAAGCTTCAAAAAATCCTTACCGTCGTCTCTTTCAGCGTTGTTCTGGCAGTCTTTGCTTCTGTCGGCTTCTACAGCTTCTTCGACAAGGACGAAAAGTCTTCGGCGATGGAAAACAGAAATCTCGCGCAAAAGCCCGCTATATCAATCAGCTCATATTTTTCGGGCGACTTTGCCTCAAAGTTTGAGGAATACTACAACGACCAGTTCCCCGGCAGAAACGGACTTGTCAAAATAAGCAACAAGATAAAAGCTTTCTACTCATTCCTTAAAATCGGCGACGGCGCCACCATTTTGCAGAACAAAGGCGGCGTAGGCGACGGCGAGGCCCTCTCGCATGAGGCGGAGAGCAACACCGCCACCTCCGAGCAGACCACCGCCGCCCCCTCTCAGACCGAGGCAAACACCGAAACCACCCAACCGGAAAACGCTTTTAAAGTTAACGAGGGCGACAAAGAGACCGTCTACACGAACAATTATATAGTCCTCCTCGACAACCGCCTCATGGAGCAGTACACAAATGTCTACAAGAAGATGGATGTCTATGCCAAGACGCTCAATAAGCTCAAGTCTCAGATGCCCGATGTCAAGGTATACAGCCTCATGGCTCCGACTTCGATAGAGTTCTACGCTCCCAAGAAGTACAACTCCGGCAAATCACATTCGCAGTATCAGGGCATCAACTATATCTACGGCGAGCTCAAGGGCATAACTCCCGTCGATGCCTATCCGGAGATAGCCGCTCACACGAACGAATATCTGTATTTCAGGAGCGATCACCACTGGACGGCTCGCGGCGCATATTATGCATACAGGGCGTTCGCAAAGACCGCGGGATTCACTCCCGTTGACATCAACACCCTCGAGACCGGCAAACTCTCCCCCTTCCTCGGCACGCTTTACAGGGCGACGCAGAGCTCGGCGGTTGAAAAGCATCCCGACTATGTCGAATATTTCATTCCAAAGACCCACACCGAGGCCATTGCTTCCGACACTGACCCGACACTCGGCAGCAACTACAAGGTCAAGGTCATAAACACGGAAATTAAATCCTCGAACAAGTATCTTGCCTTCCTCGGCGGCGATCACGGAGTAACGAAGATAACCACCGACGCGCCGGGCGACCGCAGCATCGTAGTTATAAAAGAGAGCTACGCAAATGCATTTGTGCCGTGGCTTTGCAACAACTACAAGACCATCTATGTCGTAGACCCGAGACAGATGGACGTCAATCTTGCGAGCTTCGTCAAGACAAACGCTATAGATGAGGTGCTCTTCCTCAACTATATGTTCATCCCGACGAACCCGAAATATATGGCGGCTCTCGAAAAGATGGGTTAAGTTAAAATTACAACCGAAGGCTCTCCGTTTGGCTGCGTGAACAAGAGATTTATAATTTTTAAAAATATCGGCATAAATCGGTATGTTTACCGGCTATGCCGATATTTTCTATTGCCTCGATATGCTTCTGTCAAGCTGTCTTTTTGCGATTTATGCATTAGACTTTAAAGCATTTTAGTCATACCAATCGTTGAGCCGAACTAAATTCATAAATATGAAAAGTATTAAATCTATTGTAAAAATTCAATTAATAGTATATTATATAAACCGTAATACGCTATAAACTTGTCGAAATAACCGAAGTCCGGAATGCTACGACATTTATACTCAAGAATCCGCATAGGGCTAAATTATAATTACAAAGATGCTGTAACCGGATATTGCGGATAAAATTGAAAGATGTGGTTGTTCAACAGTTTGGACGCAGGAATAAAAGAATTTGTTTTGAAACAGATTTGAATACAAGGGAGAATGCTATGAAATTTATAAAAGAGCTATTGAAAATAATATCGGCCGGAATTGTCTCTGTGGCAATTGTTTGCGGTTTGTTATGTTTCTATGATATAAAGCCCATACACAAAGAAAATCCAAAAAGAAACACCGACTATGTTTGTCCCCCAAATTCCATATGGGTCAAGGCTACAGAGGGTATCGCTTTTGGCAAAAACGATGCTAACGGTTTTAATAATAAATCCGTAGTCGACAATCCGGACATTATCGTTCTCGGCTCCTCTCATATGGAAGCTGTCAATGTTATGCAGGATAAAAACACCGCATATCTTTTGTCTAAAAAACTAAACGGTAAATATTCTCTATACAACATGGGAGTATCGGGACATGATTTTTTCAAGGTATGTCAGTATCTTCCCGCAAACTTAGAATTATATGATAAGGCTCCAAAGCTTGTTATTATAGAAACCAGCACGGTAAATATTTCTCAAAGCAATGTTGATGAAGTAATTGAATCATCTGTTTACTACACTCCCAGCCATAACACAGGTATAATAGGGATCTTGCAAAGAGTTCCTTTCTTCAGGACACTTTACCATCAAATCAAAAGTGGACTTCTTAATTTATTCATGCCCGATTCCGCTCCTTTTGCAGCAAAGACAAATAATATTGAAAAAAATAAAGAAGTTCCGGCTCCCGAAGAGAAAATCGACAGTGCCGCTTATAAAGAACTGTTTTCATATTTAAAAGAAATGGAAGATAAATACGGTACGCAGATTATTATCTTTTATCATCCTGCGGAAAAGCTTATGGACGACGGAACTGTCTTTTTTGACAGTAACAAATATCTGGATACATTTAAGTCATTTGCCTGCGAGTATGAAATTTCGTTTATCGATATGACAGACAGATTTGAAGAAATGTACTACAACGATAATCATGTTCCTCACGGCTTCTGTACAGGGTTGCTCGCTGACGGACACATTAATAAATACGGTCATGCAGCAATAGCAGACAAGCTATACGATGAAATAATCAAACTTGAGGAGGCCGGAGAATTATGCAGATGATCAGTTTTATATTCTTCGGACTTGTCGCCGTAATATTTATTCTTCTTATATCTATTAATAAAATATTCAAAGACGACAGAAAAGCGATAAAAATCACCAATGCCGTCCTGCTTATTGCCAGTTATATTTTTGTCGCTTATGCCGATTGGAGGTTTGCGTTAGTTTTAGCCGGGCTCACTTTATCGACGTGGTATTGTGCAAAAAGAAAGAGCACCGAAAAGTACGGAATTATTATAGCAGTATTAACGCTTGTATTTTTTAAATATACCAACTTCTTTATAGAATCGTTTGCCAAGATATTCGGATCCGATTATACGATATTAAACATTATTCTCCCCCTGGGTATTTCATTTTACACCTTCAGCGCAATCAGCTACATTGTTGATGTATCCAGAAACAGAATTGAGCAGAAAAACTTAGGTCTTGTTGCTTTATATTTGGCATTTTTTCCAAAAATCACATCCGGACCTATTCAGCGCAGCGGTGACTTTTTTAATCAAATTGAGCAGAGAAGGAAAGTCGGTTGGAATACTTTTGCCCCCGGCATCCAAATGTTTATGTTTGGATTATTCAAAAAAATAGTTTTGGCTGACAGACTTTCAGTTTTTGTCAATCAGGTCTATGACACGCCGATGGCCTTCGGAAGTCTGACAGTGTTTTTTGCGGCAGTGGCATACTCGTTACAGATATACTTTGACTTTTCCGGTTACTCCGATATGGCAATCGGTGTCTCAAAAATATTAGGTATCGATTTGCCGAGGAATTTCAATCTTCCTTATTTGGCTCATAATGTCACAGAACTGTGGAAACGTTGGCATATTACCCTTTCTTCATGGCTTCAGGATTATATTTATATTTCACTCGGAGGAAACAGAAAGGGAAAAGTCAGAACATATCTAAACCTGATTTTAACAATGGTAATCGGCGGAATATGGCACGGTGCAAATTTTACATATATAGTTTGGGGGTTGTTGCACGGTATAGCATTGGCGGTTCATAAGGTATGGATGACTCTTACATACAGCGACTCAAAAAAGCATTCAAGAATCGCAAATATTATATCAATCTGTCTCACTTTCTTATTTACAACCTTTTGTTGGATATTCTTCCGCGCAGAATCACTGTCAAAAGCTTTCATAATTATCAAAAGAATATTCAGCTTTGAAAGAGGATTGGAGCAACCATATATGTGGTTGATAATTGCCGCTGTCCTGCTCCTTTTAGCCAGCATAATTGCTTTTATTAAAACAAATAAAAATCCATCTCAAACGCCGAATAAAAGAACAAATACAAGTATGGTTGAAGGCTACTATCCAATAGTTGATTTAACAACTTTTCAAGGTTTAGTTATTTTCTTTGTTTTCTGCGGAATAATACTCTGTTTGGCATATACCGGCGGAAGTCCCTTTATTTACGGAAACTATTAATCTTAAGCTTAGATAAGCCGAGAAACAGCAAATCAAAAGAGCACAACAAAGTTTTTTCCTTTGCTGTGCTCTTTTGGCTTTTATATTCTTCGGTACTGTATAAACTAAATCTCTCTTATTATTTTTGACTGATCTTTCGCTGTGTTTTTTCAATAATAAATTAAAAAATCATTGTATATTTTTAGTATATATGCTATAATAAACTGAAAAAATAAGCACGGCTGAGGGCTGCTGCAACTAAATTAGGAGGATTTTTAAATGAGCGAGATACCCAGGACTTATCCGAGCTGGCTCAAGGGAGAGTTCAAGAGCGTACAGAAGGAGTACACGAATCCGACAAAGCTTCTTGCCGACGACGGAACACTGCTTTCGCCCGGCTGGGCGCGGCACATGGTTTTTGACTATGACCGCACGAAATCGACGCCCACCATGCGCCGCAAGGAATGGGACTTCTATCAGATATCCGACGGAAGATATATGATTCAGATAAGCTTTGCCAATATTTCTATCGGCGGCTACGCTTCGGCGGCGCTGGTCGATTTGAGAAACCCGAAGAAAAATAAGAAGCTTGCGGCGGGCACCATCACCGCCCCCACGGCACTCTTCCTCGGCGGAAAGGACAAATATGTTCTCCCGCCCAAGGGCGACGTTCCGAACCACGTCAAATTGGAGATAAAGGGCATAGGCAAGGCCACCTTTGATGTTCTGACCGAGGAGCATAAGCGCACCATATATTTCAAGTCCGGCAATGTCGAGTGTCATTTTGAGATGGATATCCCGGACGGGCTCGAGAATATCACGACCGTCCTCCCCTTCAAGGATCACCCGAAAAGCTATTTCATGACCACAAAGCAGAATTGCATGCCCTGCAGCGGCACCTATAAGTGGGGCGACAAGGTCTATAAATTCTCTAAGGACGACACGTTCTGCTGCCTCGATTGGGGCCGCGTCAACACCCCCTACAAGCTCGTCTGGTATTGGGGAAACGGCTCTACATATCTGACCGACGAAAACGGCAAAAAGCACATTTTCGGCTTTGAGATAACCTGGGGCATAGGCGACGAGAGCAACGCAACCGAGACCTGCATATTCTATGACGGCAAGGCTCACAAGTTCGGCGCCGTAGATGTAGAGACCTTCCCGAAGCCCGACAAATATATGGAGCCGTGGCATCTCGTCTCCGAGGACGGCAGATTCGATTTCGTGATGACTCCGTTCTACGACCACCATGCCGATACGAACGCACTCAATCTCCTTCGTATGCACTCGCATCAGGTTCACGGTATGTGGAACGGCACAGCCGTACTTGACGACGGCACAAAGCTCGAGGTCAAGGATATGTACGCATTCTGCGAATATGTCGAAAACAAGTGGTAATTAACCGACGCGAACCCTCCCGAGGGAGGGTTCGTTTTTTGCGGATAAGTCATCTGTCCCCTTGACTTTTTCTTCGCAAAAGGCGAAAATATCAGCGGAGAGTGATAACTATGGCAAACTTAAAAGAACACGGTCTTATTGTATCATGTCAGGCGGTCAAGGGCGAACCGCTCTACGGGCTGCACATGATGGGACATTTCGCCCGGGCTGCCGTACTCGGCGGCGCGTCGGGCATAAGAGCCAACTATGTCGACGACATAAACGAGATAACCGCACAGGTCGACGTGCCCGTAATAGGCATAATAAAGGCGGTATACCCGGACTCCGAGATTTATATAACACCGACGCTTAAAGAGGTCAAAGCCCTGCTGACCACAAAGTGCAGCGTTATTGCGCTCGACGCGACAAACCGCACGCGACCGAACGGCGAAAAGCTCGAGGATCTCATAAAATACATAAGAGAGAATGCGCCGCAGGTCGAGATAATGGCGGACTGCTCGAACTACGAGGAGGCAAAGCGTGCCGATGAGCTGGGCTTCGACTATATCGGCACTACCCTGCGCGGCTACACGGAATACACCAAGGGTATTGCTATCCCCGACTGCGAATTGCTCAGAAAGATGACCTCCACCCTGCGCGCACACATTATCGCCGAGGGCGGAATATGGGAAGTCGGTCAGCTCAAGGCCGTGCTTGACACGGGCGTTTACACCGTTGTTATCGGCAGTGCGATAACCCGACCCATGGACATTACCAAACACTTTATGAGGGCTTTCGGTGAATAATATGAAACACATAGGCATCGACATCGGCGGAACATCTATTAAGGGCGCCGTCATAGAAAACGGCGCGGTTACGGCGAGAGCCAAGCGCTCGACGGACACCTCACGCGGGCGCGACAGCATAAAGGATTGTATATTCGAAGTTATAAAATCCCTGCTCCCGCTTATCGGCACCGATGCGGGCATAGGCATCGGCTCCGCGGGAGATATAGACCCCTATGAGGGCAAAGTGCTCTACGCGACCGACAATCTGCCCGGATTCACGGGATTTGAGATAAAAAAAGATGTTGAAAGCGCTTTTAACCGCCGTTCTTTCGTTGTAAACGACGCGGTGGCGGCATTTATCGGCGAGTCATATTTCGGCGCGGCAAAGGACTGCAAAAACGCCGTTATGCTGACCCTCGGCACGGGGCTCGGCGGCGCGGCGTCGATAAACGGAAAGCTGCTCACGGGCTCAAACTTCCACGCGGCGCGGATAGGACATATCCCGCTGCACATCAGCGGGCGCGAATGCACCTGCGGTAAAATCGGCTGCGCCGAGCAGTATGTCTCGGCAACCGGACTTATGCGAACGGCGAGCGAGCTTGACTGCCAATGCTTCAACTGCAACGAGGTTTTCAAAAAGGCTGCGGACGGTGACAAAAATTGCCGCGAGGCCGTAAAGCTTTTTATTTCAGACTTCTGCACGGTCGCGGACACGGTAAAATCTATCTTTGATCCCGACTGCATTGTTATAGGCGGCGGACTCATCGAGCTCAAGCAATACTGGCTCGAGGATTTTCTGAACGCTCTGCCCGAATCCGACGCGAAGCTTATCCGCCCCGCCGTGCTCGGCAACGACGCAGGCGCTATAGGTGCGGCATACCTGCTCGAAAACAGCGAAATATTATAAAGCGAACCGCAATGATTTTTTGGTCATTGCGGTTTTTTATTACTCAATCAGTTCTATTTGCGTGTTATAATACTGCTCCTGAAAATGCACCGCCCGTTCGACCTCGTCGCGGGTGAATTTCTTGTCCGGCGGAGCCATTATCAGCTTATCTTCAATATCATTTTCGCGGTGGGCAATGCCGATTATTCTGCCCGTAAAGCGCCCCACAGGCTTGTTGACGCCGATGAGATAAACATCGAGTTCCTCGCCGTCGCCGCCGAGAACACCCGGAATGTAACCGTAATTGAGCGGATAGACAAGCTCATAGCCGGATTTTCTGTGCACATACCCAATCGGGCGGTCGGTCTCCATTGTAACGGTCTTTCCGAGAAAAGACCACGCCGTTGCCTTGCGGAGAATGCGGCTTATGAACTCCGCCTTTCCCTCGACATAACCGTTCCTGCTCCCGACGCTCCCGAGCTTTTCGACAAGACCCGTTTTCACGCTCTCATACTGCTTTGCTATCTCCGGGAAAGCATTCAGAAAGTCGCGGAAATTTATGTAGTTTTGCCACTGCATACTGTTGTATTTCACAACGTGAATAAAGTGCGTCTGCATATCGCCGCCCTCATAGTAACTGCCGCGGGCGAAAAGCAGCTGCTCGCCGTCCGTAGTCTTATCGGGGCGATAATGATAGCCTGATTGCAGCAGCTCGTTTTCGTGCGATAAAATACGTTCGAAGCTGTCTGCGGCAACTGCGATATCGATTATCGGCTTCGCCTTTATGCTCTTTACAGATGTGCTGCCGATATGCTGAATGTCGCGGGCGTCGCCGCCGAGAATTTCGAAAAGCTCGTTTACCGTGCGCTCGCCCTCCGTATCCCACTCATTTTCATGGTCATAAAGGCTTACGTCTCCGCGTTTTAGTCCTATCATATATTTCCCCTCCTTCGGTTGCTGCGGGCTAAAATAATATCACAAAGCATAAGATTTTGCAAGAAATATCCGTTTGACGCGTGCACGGACATATCGGGCACAAATTTTCGATATTTTTTTATTTATTAATTGTTTATTTTTCTAAATTGCAAATCATTTTATTTGCGATTTGTGATACTATTTATTTGTCAGATTGCTTACTGTGAAATTTTTATTGAAAGGTGGATATACATGAATTACAAAATGCACCTTACTCCCGAAGAGGAGGACATCCTCAACGGCGGGAAAGGCGAAACCATGGCGAAGGTCATGAAGACCCTTGTCATGTACGGTGACGCTTTCGGCGCCACAAAAATGGTGCCTGTCACAAGCAAGATGGGACACCTTGTCACAAGCTTCGGTCTCGGAGTTATGCAGCCCGTCTATGATCTTATGGATCAGCTTATCGCGGGCGGCGCCGTTTCGAGCCAGAAGTTCTCCGTTGATCCAAAGCCCCTCGACCCCAATGTGCCCTCAAGCTTCCTGAAGAACATCGTTTTCAAAAAGTTCATGTACAATATGCAGGACAGCTACGACGCGCAGCTTGCAAAGCTCGGTCTTGTCGACAGCAAGTCCTACACCTGCACCTGCTACATGGATGAGGTCGGCAACATTCCCAACAAGGGCGATGTGCTCTCATGGGCAGAATCCTCCGCCGTTGTCTACGCAAACTCCGTTCTCGGCGCGCGCTGCAACAGAAACTCCGGCATAATCGAGCTTTTCGGCTCCATCATCGGCCGCGTCCCCTATTTCGGACTTGTCACCGACGAGGGCAGAAAGGCCACATGGATAGTCGAAGTTAAGACAACGAAGAAGCCCGAGGCTCAGATTCTCGGCTCGGCTATCGGCATGAAGGTCATGGAGGATGTCCCCTATGTCAAGGGTCTTGACAAGTGGATAGGCACGGAGCTTGACGGCGATGCAAAGGCGTACCTCAAGGATTTCGGTGCGGCTACCGCCTCCAACGGTGCTGTCGGTCTCTATCACATCGACGGTCTCACTCCCGAAGCGGTCGAGCAGGGCGAGAGCCTTATCGCCGAGGGCGCAAAGGTCTATGTCATTGACGACGCCGAGCTTGACAGAGTTAAGAACAACTATCCCGTCATGTGGAAGGATAAGAACGCAACTCCGAAGCTCTGCTTTGTCGGCTGCCCTCATCTCTCCTACGATCAGCTCGTCGAGTGGACGGAGAACGTCTCCGAGGCGCTCAAGAAGAACGGCAGAAGCAAGATCTCGATACCGACCGTATTCACCGCCGCTCCGGCTGTTGTCGAGAAGTTCAACGCAACACCCAACGCCGCGAAGCTCAAGGCTACCGGCGTAGTTCTCAGCTACATATGCCCGCTGATGTATATGAACAACCCGCTTGCAGGCAAGATGCCCGTCATCACAAACTCCAACAAGCTCAGGACATATACGACCTCGCGCTATTACACAAGCGCCGAGATTCTCGATATTATCACAAAGGAGGCAAAGTAACATGAAACAGTTCAAAGGACGCCCCGTTGCCGCAGGCAAATGCACGGCAAAAGCTCTCGTTTCACACAACGGCTTTAACACCCTTGCTTCCTTCCAGAAGAGCCTCCAGTTCGGCGACAAGACCGCTAAGTGCGGCGATCAGAACAATCCCGATCTCTTCGGCAAACCTATGGTCGGCACGGCTCTCTGCCTGCCCCAGACTATCGGCTCGACGACCGGCGGAATGGTTCTCTACTGCGCAAAGGTCATGGGCAGAACTCCCGCCTGCCTGCTCTTCTCGGAGCATATAGACTCGCTCGCGGCTGCCGGAGCTATTCTCTCCGCAGTTTGGACGGACAGCCCAATGCCCACGGTCGACTGCCTCGGCGAGGAATTTTTAAACTATGTCAAGGACGGCATGACTATCACCGTTGACGAGGACGGAACAGTCACTGTCGAAGACTGATAAACCGAAAGTTAAAAAAGGCATCTGCGTGTGTATTCACGCGGATGCCTTCTTTTTTATATAAGCTTAAACTCTGTCCATTTCTGTTTTTTATAGCGCACGAAGAATATCGCCCCGCGGAAGAGCAAATCCATACTCGTGCCTATCGCCACGCCGACAGCGCCCATGTTGAGCCACAGTCCGAACAGTGCGGAGAAAAACAGCCGCGCGGCAATAGTCAGCACAACGGAGACTGTCATGGTGAATTTGACATCGCCCGCCGCCCTGAGTCCGTTGCCGAGAGGTCCTGCAAAGGTGTATGCGAATGCGTTTATGGCGTTATTTATGAGCACCATAATGAGCGCGAGATGCTTCGCCTCGTCGGATATCGCAAAGAACTTCAAAAACAGCGGCGTCATCGCAAACACTGCCGCGTTCCACGCCAAAGACAGGATAAAGGTCAGCTTGTTGAGCTTTTTGAAATAGTGATTGGCGGCATCTGTATCTCCCGCCCCCATACACCGGCCTATAACGGTAGTATAGACGGGTGCCATAGCCATGCCCATAAGCGCCGCGAGCGACCATATACTCTGCGACACGCCCGTTGCGGCTATCTGATATGTTCCGAACTGCGCGACCATGCTGCTCAAAGCGACCTTAACGAGCTGATGCACGCCGTTTTCAACGCCGTTGGGAACGGCTATACCGAGCACCTTTTTGAGCAGTGAGCCGTGCCATGCGAATATGCCAGAGAAAGTATATCTGACAGGCGTTTTCTTGTGCATGAAGCAATAGAGGGTAATGGCGACGGCGGAAATAATCCGCGCTGCCAGCGACGGATAAGCGACACCCGCGACGCCCGCCTTGAGCGCAAACACGCCTATTATATTTCCGATTATATTGACGGCATTTGCAAAGGCGGATATGTACATTGACACATCCGCTCTGCCGACGCTGCGGCACATGGCCGCGCCCGCATTATAGACCGCGAGCGCCGGGAAAGAGCACGCGGTTACGCACATATACTCGACGCACGCCGCCATAACATCGTCCTCCACCCTGCCGAAAAGCAGATTGAGGAGAGGGCAGGTAAAAATCAGTATGAGCGCAGACACACAGACGGAGCTGACGGTCGAAAACATCAATAACTGACTTGCCGCCTTGCCCGCCTGCACATTATCCCTGCTGCCGATATACTGGCTGATTATAACTGCGCCGCCGGACGCAAGGGCGGAAAAGAGGAAAATTATAACGGTGTTAAAGGAATTGACGAGCGACACGCCCGAAACCGCGGAGTCGCCGACAAAGCTGACGACAAACGTATCCGCTATACCGACGAGCAGCAGCAAAAACTGCTCGACAAAAAGCGGAATTATCATCGCCCGCAAATCTTTGTTTGTGAATAGCCTGTCATCCATTTAAGCCGTCAATCCTCAAAAACAGTATAGGAATATTTTATCACACTTGCAAAGATAAATCCACTAATAAAATACGAGTGATTTTTTAAATAAATCTCGCTATAATACTTGACATATCTAAAGTTATTTGTTAAAATAATTGCCGTCGTCACAGAGCGGCGATAACTGCGGGTGTAGTTCAATGGTAGAATTCCAGCCTTCCAAGCTGGTTACGTGGGTTCGATTCCCATCACCCGCTCCAATACGCGCTTGTAGCTCAGGTGGATAGAGCAACTGCCTTCTAAGCAGTGGGTCAGGGGTTCGAGTCCCTTCAAGCGCGCCAAGCCTGCGGGTATGTCTTTCGATGTGCCCGCAGCAGAATAAATGGTGGGTATAGCTCAGTTGGTTAGAGTGCCAGGTTGTGGCCCTGGAGGTCATCGGTTCGAATCCGATTATCCACCCCAGCAGACCAACGCAAAGCAGAAATGTTTTGCGTTTTTTATATATTGCACTTATTTTGGGGTGTAGCCAAGCGGCAAGGCAACGGACTTTGACTCCGTCATTCGCTGGTTCGAATCCAGCCATCCCAGCCATAACAGTAAAAGCCTTGAAACTCAATGTTTTCAAGGCTTTTACTCGTTTTTAGGTGCTCTGAAATCGCCTGTTTTGCTCTCTACAACTAACACACAACTAACACACAACTAACAAATTAAATCAGATTCACCTCTCTGAGCAGCGTCTGTATCTCGACATGAGTATATACCTTTTCAGTTAGGTTCATTATGGACTTGTGACCGACTATCTTCTTGAGTATGGTTTGATTCGCGTTAGCGGCTACCATAAGCGAAATAAAGGTGTGCCGCGTCTCATGTGGCGTGTGCTTCATATTCAGCTCGTTCATCAGCGGATTCCAATAGATTTTTATAAAATTATCGTAGCAAAACGGCAAGCCGAAGCTTGCCGTTTTTTATTTTTTTGTTTACTGTGGCTCATACCCTGCTTCTCTGACGGCATTCTTTATAACCGCGTCATCAACATTTTTATTGAGCGTGAGCACCGCTTTTTTATCCTCAAGGCTGACTTCAACGCTCTCAACTCCGTCAAGCGCTTCGAGTGCCTTCTGAACATGAGACGTGCAGTGACTGCACATCATACCGTTAATATAGACTGTCTTTTTCATAGCTGTTTCCTCCGTGTTTTTTATATTTTCTTCTGTCGGCATGAGCTTCGGGAGCTCTGCCGGCTGCTTTGATTTGCCTTTGAACGGGCGGTCGGGCTTAAAGAAGTTAAGTCTTAATGCATTGGTGACAACACAGAAGCTCGAAAGGCTCATAGCCGCCGCGCCGAGCATTGGGTTGAGCGCGATATTGAATGCGGGAATCAGCGCGCCTGCGGCAATCGGGATCCCGATACAATTATAGAAGAACGCCCAGAAAAGGTTTTCGTGAATATTTCTGAGAGTTTGGCGCGAAAGGCGTATCGCCGCCGCAACATCGCCTACGCTCGATTTCATCAGCACAACATCCGCCGCGTCGAGCGCAACGTCGGCTCCCGCGCCGATAGCGATACCTATATCGGCCTGCGTCAGCGCCGGGGCATCGTTTATACCGTCGCCGACCATGGCAACCTTGCCGTATTTTCGGAGCTTTTCGACTACCTCCGCCTTGTCGCCCGGAAGCACGTCGGACACCACCTCGTCTATACCTGTTTGCTTGGCCACCGAGAGCGCGGTGCGCCTGTTGTCGCCCGTCAGCATAACGGTTCTTATACCCATATCTTTAAGCTCGGATATCGCCTGTCCGCTGTCCTCCTTCACAACGTCGGCGACCGCGATTATACCGGTTATCCTACCGTCAAAGGCAAAGTACAGCGGCGTTTTGCCCTCGTCCGCGAGCCGCTCGCCCAAGGCTTTCATATCGGCGTCGAGCATCCCTTTTGATTTTATCAGAGCCGCGTTGCCGCCTATCGCCGTTTTCCCGTTTATCTCCGCTCTGACTCCGTGACCGGGCAGAGCTGTAAAGCCCTGTGCCTCGTCCGTCTCCACATTGCTCTCCCCTGCCCTGCGCGTTATCGCCGCAGCAAGGGGATGCTCGCTCTTGCTTTCGAGAGAGGCCGCAAGTCTTAGCAGCGAGTCGGCGTCGTAACCCGACGCGGGCAGAATATCCGTGACCTGCGGCTTGCCTTTAGTCAGCGTTCCTGTCTTGTCGAGCACGACTATCTGCGTTTTCCCGGTCTGCTCAAGCGCGGAGGCGGTTTTGAACAGCACGCCGTGCTTTGCGCCCACACCGCTGCCGACCATTATCGCAACGGGAGTCGCAAGTCCGAGAGCGCACGGACAGCTGATAACAAGCACGCTTATCGCCCGCGCAAGCGCGAAGCTGAACGGACGCCCGGAAATGAGCCATGCCGCGCCCGCAACGAGCGCGATTGCCATAACAGCGGGCACGAACACGCCCGACACCTTGTCGGCTATTTTTGCTATCGGGGCTTTTGTTGCCGCAGCATTCTCGACCGTCTCTATTATCTGACTGAGCGTCGTATCCTCGCCTACGCGGGTCGCTTCGCAGGTAAGAAATCCGTTTTGATTGAGCGTCGCCGCGCTGACCGCGCTCCCCTGCGCCTTATCTACGGGTATGCTTTCGCCCGTGAGTGCGGATTCGTCCACGGCGCTCTCGCCGCTTATAACTCTGCCGTCAACGGGTATGCTCTCGCCGGGTCTGACAACGAAAACATCGCCCTTGATAACCTCTTCCGCAGGTATGACAGTCTCTTTGTCGTCTCTGATTACACACGCTGTTTTCGGTGCGAGATCCATAAGGCTCTTTATCGCGTCCGTCGTGCGTCCCTTGCTGACGGCTTCGAGGTACTTGCCGACGGTTATGAGCGTCAATATCATCGCCGCAGACTCATAATAGAGCCCGTGGAGGTGATGCATGGCGGTCTGAATATCGCCGTTTACCGCCGCGCGACACATCTCGAAGAGCACTGCGGTGCTGTATATATATGCCGCCGCGCTCCCGAGGGAGACGAGCGTATCCATATTCGGCGCGCCGTGAAGAAGGCTCTTGGTTCCGCTGATAAAAAAGCGCTGATTTATGACCGCCACGGCAGTTGTCAAAAGAAGCTGATAAAGTCCTATCGCAAGCGGGTCCGAGGCGAAAATTTCAGGCAGCGGCCAGCCCCACATCAGATGTCCCATCGAGACATACATCAGCGGGAGAAGCAGCACGACCGAGGCTATGAGTCTATAAAGTATTTTCTTCGGCTCACCGCTTTCGAGCGCCGATTTTTTATTCTCTTTTTTGCCGCCGATATTCTGCGGCGCTGCGCCGTAGCCCGCCGCAGACACGGCAGCGCATATTTTTTCGGCAGTGGCGGGCGAAGAAAAATCGACGGTCATTGAATTTGTCAGCAGGCTGACCGCCACCTCTTTTACACCCTCTACCCCGCGCACCGCACGCTCGACATGAGCACTGCACGCGGCGCAGGTCATGCCGGTAACATCGAATTTTTCCATCTGTCTCACTCCGCTTATTTGAGCTTTTTAATGAGTTCCACAGCCTCAGCTATGACCTCATCGTCGCCGTTTTTTATACCCTCGGCGACACAGGTTTTCATATGCTCTTCAAGTATAATATAGCCGACATTTCTCAGTGCATTCTGAGCGGCGGCAAGTTGAATAAGAATATCGCCGCAATATCGGTTATCATCGAGCATATTTTTTATCCCGCCGAGCTGACCGATTATTCGGCTGAGCCTGTTCTGCAGCGCCTTCACCGTCTCGTCGCTCCGCGGCGTCGACTTATGCCGACAGCATTCGCAGCATTTATTCCCGTTTTCCATCTTATCATCTCCAGTTTCTGTCTTTAGCTCGATTATATACCCCCATGGGGTATTTGTCAATGCCTGCTTTTCACTTTTCTTTCAAAATCACGCAAAAAAAGAGCTGCCCATTTCTGAGCAGCTCCCAAAAATTATGTTTTTAAAGCAATCAGATATTCTCGAAGCCGCTGAAGCCCTTGAATATACGCTCGTCGTACTCGTTGTTCTCGTCCTTGTCATGGAGAGGATACCAAACCTGAGCAAAGAACGGGTTGACCTTTGCCTCGGCATCGTATGCCCAGTGGAACTTCTTGCCTTCGCTGTCGGAGGGAAGCTCCTTCGGGCACCAGTGACCGCCCTTGAGAACAAGGTTCGGGGTCATCTCAAACTCGTGGCCGTGAGCGCACTTCCACTTCAGAGGAGTGAACAGGTCTCCCTTGGTCATCTCGGTCGAGAGGCACTCGCCGCCGCGGAAAGCAGCTGCCTTCTTCATATCCTCGAGGTCAAGCTCGCTGTCGGGCTTGCTCTCATCATAACCGTGGTCAAGAAGGGTAACTTCCTCGGTGGGACGCTCAATCTTAAAGGTGTCCCAATTGCCGATGGCTTCCCAATTCTTCTTGGAGCCGTAGTAAGCGGTGATTCTGTCTTCAACGTTGTTGGAGATCCACCACATGGTGCCGTAGATCTCGGTGTTTGCGAGCTTCTTCATGAAGGTCTTCTTGAGAATGCCTGCGAAGGGCTTTGCAAGGAAAGCGAGCTTGTAGTAAGGTGCAACCTGAGTCATCATCTGCTTGAAGTAAGCCTTTACGGGGATGTTGGCTCTGAAGTGCAGGTACTCCTCAAGCTTATCCGAGTCGGCATACCACTGTCCGTGGAAGTTGCGAAGGATGAACCAGTTGGCATCAAAGAGCTTCTTGGTGGAGCCGATGCCGAGAGTGCCGAGGAGCAGCTCCTCGAACTCGAAGTTAGTGAGTCTGTACTCCTTACCGCTGCCTATGTTATAGAACTTTCTCCAGAAATCCTCGGGGATATCGGGATTGCAGAGGTTTGCAAGAAGGCGGCCGGAATCCTCAACGGTTGCCCACTCAAGCACGCCGTTTATCGGAACATGGAACATGATGGGATCGATGTTCTTGAGAATGTCAGGATAAAGGATACCGGACTGACGAAGAGATACCCAATGCTTAAGACCGGACTCGGCGAAAATGCTCTCGGCGATGGTCTTGCTTATCGCATAGTGATCGTAGATGCTGATTTTAATCGGGTCACCGGTTCTTGCCCAATGGATAGGAGCGTTTCTGTCGCCCGTCTGAGCAACGGTGCCGATATAAACAACCTTGATATCGTCCTTGTTAGGCTGAGCCTTAACGGCGTCAACTATATTTCTGGCTGCACCGGTGTTGGTCTGGATGGTTCTTGTCGGATAATAGTCTGCCGAAGGCGAAACCATTCCGCCGACATGAAGGATATAATCGGAACCCTCAACGCACTTGAGGACGTCGTCATATTTCTTCAGGTCGCCCCAAACAATTTTAACGCTGGGGTCGTTAAGGTAATTTGCGAACTTCTTTCTGTTCTTCTCACTGTCGCGCAGAAGCAGGACTATGTTAAGCTCGTTCTTCTTTTTATAGAGCTCTTTGAAGCCTGCCCAGCCCATGTGGCCGGATGCGCCGGTGAGAAACACTGTCTTTTTTTCTGCCATGAGTGTTTTCCCTCCATTTGCATTATTACAGAGTGTATAATAGCACATAACTGCGCGATTTATTTTATATTTTAGCAATATATGTCAAAAAACGCACTCAAGTACAAAAAAAATAAGCGTAAAAGTATCGATAAAGCTTTATCGGTGTATCTCAAGAAAGCGAAATATATTCTCGACCGTCCTTCTGTCGAGAAAGTGCTCTATAAGCTCCGTTTGATGAAGCTCCGAGCCGCTCCCGTTTATCAGTCTGAGCAGGCTCTCGATGACATCATGACGGAAGACAAGGTACTCCCCCGTCTCTCTGCCCCTTGGGGTCAAGTATATAGTGCCGTACTTTTCAAAATTAACGAGCCCCGCTCCGCTGAGCTTGTGCACCATTTTAGATGCGGACGACTCGCCGACATTTATTTTTCGCGCGAGCACACCGAGGCGAACCGTGCCGGACGGCGGGCAGTTTCGGCAGATCATCTCGAGATAGTCCTCCTGCGACGCCGTGAGCCCGCTCTCTCCCCTGTATTCGCCTCCGTTGAAGGTAAAGAATTTTTCGCCGCCGTCCACACACGTTCACCCTTTTTGAAGATGTAAATATTATGGTATAGGGAAACTTTTGCCCTGTATAAACTTATATTAAAAGGTGAATCAAATTATGAGTCTTATCTCTTTAAATACACTGGCAGTCGGCGAAAAGGCATATGTAAGCAAGCTCGGATTCGGCGCAAAAGACAGGCGCAGAATGCAGGACATAGGCCTTATCGACGGCACGCGCGTGGAATGCCTCGGCAAAGCGATCTCCGGCGACCCGGCGGCATATCTGATACGCGGCGCGGTAATAGCCCTGCGAAGCGAAGACGCCGCAAAAATAGCGGTCAGCAAAATATGACGCACGGAGGCGGTACAATTGGGACTGACGCGCACTTCAACGGGAATGCACGGCATAAGCTTAGACGGCTCTGCCCCTAAAAAGAACACGGATGACATTGTAATAGCGCTCGCGGGAAATCCGAACGTCGGAAAAAGCACGGTGTTCAACGCCCTGACCGGCATGAATCAGCACACGGGAAACTGGACGGGAAAGACGGTAGCTACCGCCTGCGGCACATTCACGCGCAACGGAAAAAATTATATCACGGTAGACCTCCCCGGCACATATTCGCTCTTCACGCACTCGGTTGAAGAGGAAGTGGCGCGGGACTTTATCCTGAGCGGAAAAGCCGACGCCTGCATCACAGTGTGCGATGCCACCTGTCTGGAGAGAAACCTAAATCTCGTTTTGCAGATAATCGAGATAACGCCGCGCACCGTCGTCTGCATAAATCTTATGGACGAGGCAAGGCGAAAGAAAATATGTGTAGATATACCCGCTCTGGCTCGGGAGCTCGGAGTACCCGTGGTCGGCACGAGCGCAAGAAGCGGCAAGGGGCTCGACGAGCTGATTGACGCTGTGGACTCGTTGAAATCGAAAAATCCCGCGCCGCTTGAGCCCGTGCATTACGGGAGCGGAATCGAGGAGGCACTGCAAATACTCACACCCGCCCTTGACGGGATATCGAGCCATCCGCGCCGCGACGCTCTGCGTATACTCTCGGGGGAAAGCGAAGCTCCCGAAAAAACGCAGGAGGCGGCGAAATCAGCCGACGAAGTAATCGACAGATACGGTCTGACGCAGGAGATGATACGCGACAAAGCGGCTGTTGCCGCCGTTATGAGGGCGGAGGAAATCTACAAAAAATGCGTGACGGCAGACAGACAGCACTCGGCGGCGGACAGAAAGCTTGACCGAATATTTACGGGGCGCGCCGGGATATTTGCCATGCTTCTGCTTCTCGCCTTAGTGCTTTGGATAACGATATACGGAGCGAACTACCCGTCCGAGCTGCTGTTTTCGGCGTTTGATGCGCTCGGCGTAAGGCTGCGGCAGCTGCTGCGCTCTTTAAACGCACCCGAGGCTCTGACGGGCGCACTTATTGACGGAGTGTACCGCGTGCTGTCATGGGTAGTAGCGGTCATGCTCCCGCCGATGGCGATATTCTTTCCGCTTTTTACCCTGCTCGAGGACTCCGGATATCTGCCGAGAGTAGCCTTTAATCTCGACCACAGATTCAAAAAATCCGGAGCTTGCGGAAAGCAGGCTCTGACTATGTGCATGGGCTTCGGCTGCAACGCCGCCGGGGTGACGGGCTGCCGCATAATCGACTCTCCCCGCGAGCGTCTCATGGCGGTGGCAACGAACGGTTTTGTGCCCTGCAACGGCAGATTTCCGACGCTGATATCGCTGATCTCCCTGTTTGTCGCAGGCGCTCTGCCCGCTCCGTTTAACTCGTTTGCGGGCGCTGCTCTGCTGACGCTGCTGATAGTTCTGTCCGTCCTCATGACGTTTGCCGCCTGCTCTCTGCTCTCGAAAACAATTCTCCGCGGCGTGCCGTCGTCCTTTACACTCGAGCTGCCGCCGTATCGCCGCCCGCAGATAGGCAAAGTCATTGTGCGTTCGATTTTTGACCGCACGCTGTTTGTGCTCGGACGCGCCGCGGCGGTCGCGGCTCCTGCGGGGCTTATAATATGGATAACCGCGAACATAAAGCTAAACGGCACGAGTATTTTCTCTTACTGCTCCGATTTTCTCGACCCCATAGCGCGGCTTTTCGGTATGGACGGGGTTATTCTTACGGCATTTATTCTCGGCTTCCCCGCCAACGAGACCGTTGTGCCTATAATGCTCATGGGCTATCTCGCTGACAGCAGCATTTCGCAGACGGACGGCGCGGCTCTGCACTCGCTGCTGACGGCGAACGGCTGGGATATCGGCACGGCGATATGCGTAATAATATTCATGCTCTTTCACTGGCCGTGCTCCACGACGCTCATAACCGTAAAAAAAGAGACGGGCAGCATGAAGTGGGCTCTTATCGCCGCACTTCTGCCGACCGTCGCAGGGCTTATATTATGTTTTGCCGTGTCTCACATTTTCGCGCTTATCTGACGGAGAACCGCGGGTATCTCCGAAAGAGTCTTTACGGTAAAGTCGGGTTTTATGCCGCTGTCATTCGGGAGCCCCTTGGGATTGAACCAAACAGTCGCTATATCGGCGTTTATTCCGCCCTTTATATCGGAGCTGAGGCTGTCGCCGACTATTACCGTCTCGGCGCGGGAGAAGTCCGGTATCTTCGCAAAGCAGATATCAAAAAATTCCCTGTCCGGCTTATTGACTCCGAGAAGCTGGGATATAAATATGCCGTCCATATATTTTGCGATTCCGGAGCTGCTTATCCTGCGCTCCTGCACCTTTGCCATACCGTTTGAGACGATATAGAGCCTGTATTTTCCGTGCAGCTCTTCGAGCAGCTCGGGCGCGCCGGGGATAAAATAATGCCCTACCCCGAGCATATTTTCATAGTATGCGGTGGCCTCCTCGGGATCGCGCTCAACGCCTATCGTTTCAAACAGCTCGCGGTAACGCCCGACCTTGACCTCCTCGCGCGAAAGCTCTCCGAGCTCAAGGCGCTTCCAGTGCGCCGCATTTATCGAGCTGTAAAGCGCCAGCGTCTCCTCCGTGGGATCGACGCCGAAATGCACAAGCGTCTTTGTGAGCGCTATTTTCTCCGCCTTGTGAAAGTCAAACAGCGTATCGTCCAAGTCAAAAAGCACATTTCTTATCATCGCAAGCCTCCGCATTTTTCTAACTATTATACCACCCGCTCTGCCTTCGGAAAGTATGCGCGGGAATTTTTTAGAAATATTTTTCGCCGCCCGGTGATTGTTCACAGTTTGTTTAAATTCGGGTGGTAGGATTGTCGTGTTTGGAATAAGGGGTCATTGGGAGGCCTTGCAAGAAATGAACAGCACGACGGAAAGAAGAAGAAAAAAAGCACTTCTTATTGTCAATCCCTGCGCGGGAAAGAACAGGACAAGAGCAAATCTCAGCGAGATAGTGGACGCTTTTCCCGACGGCGTATTTGACTTCACCATCAAATACACCACCTGTCAGGGCGACGCCATAAACATAGCACGCGATTTCGCCCGGGAGCATGACCTTGTTATCTGCTGCGGCGGAGACGGCACGCTCAACGAAACTATAAACGGGCTGATGAGCGCGGGGGTGTCTGTTCCGATAGGCTATCTGCCTATGGGCTCGACCAACGACCTCGCCGCGACGCTCGGTATACCGACAAAGCTCAAAGAGGCCGCCGAGCTTATCGCCTCGGGACACACAAACGGCTACGACGTCGGCGACTGCAACGGGCATCAGTTCTCATATGTAGCCTGCTTCGGCCCCGGCACAAAGATATCCTACAGCACCCCGCAGAAGATGAAAAATCTTCTCGGATACAACGCATATATGATAAACGGCTTTTTCCTGCATCTCATTCCCGCCCTTGCGGATGTAAAGCCAAGGCATATAAAAATCGAATATGACGGAAATGTGTTGGAGGACGATTTCTATTTCGGCTCGTTTTCAAACTCGACGTCCGTCGCGGGACTTTTCAAGTTCGACAAGAACGATATAAAGCTTGACGACGGTAAGTTCGAGCTTCTGCTTGTGCGCAAGCTTTCAAGCCCGCTCGCGGCGTTCGGTATGCTGCACAGAATAATGAAGCGCGATTTCGACGGGGATTCGCTTATATTCATAAAGGCTTCCGAAGTAAAATTCACTTTCGAAAAGCCCGAAGAATGGACTCTCGACGGAGAATGCGGCGGCTCGACAACACAGGTCGATTTAAAGGTCCTTAACCGCGCAGTGAGCATATTCTCGCCCGAAAACCCGATGTTTTCATACAAAGAAGAAAAAGAAGAAGCAACAGTATAAAAGGCAAAGACTTTATCCGCAGGCTCGCTCTGCGGATTTTTTTGTTTTTAAAATTGCCGCCGTTTTCTTGCGCCGAGTCTTATAATTTTGTAGATTTTACGGAGTGTATGTGGTATTATATTTACATATATAAGTGCTTTCGCCGCCGAACGCACGGCATAACTCACAGGAGGACGCAGCATGAATCTTGTTCATTTGAAATATGCAGTCGAGGTAGCCGAGACGGGGTCTATAAACAAGGCCTCCGAGAAGCTCTATGTCAGCCAGCCGAACCTCAGCAGGGCGATAAAGGAGCTTGAGGCGAGCCTCGGCGTAACAATATTCGACCGAAGCGCCAAGGGTATGGTGCTGACGCCCGACGGCGAGGTTTTTGTGCGCTACGCACGCTCGATACTTCGACAGGTCGACGCTATAGAAACGGTGTTCAGCAACGGCTCGACCGAGAAGAAGAAATTCTCGATATCCGTGCCGAGAGCGAGCTACGTGACCGACGCTTTTGCCGAATTTTCAAAGCTTCTCGACAGGGATACTCCGGTCGAGGTGTTCTATAAAGAAACAAACTCCATGCGCTCGATGAAGAACATTCTTCAGGACGAATACAAGCTCGCCATAATCCGCTACGCCGAGAATTACGACAAGTATTACAAATCCACCTTCGACGAAAAGGGACTGACCTACGAGCTTATAACGGAATTTCAATATGTCCTGCTCATGAACGGAAAAAGCCCGCTCGCAGATAAAGAAAATATCACCTTCGACGACCTCAAAAATCTCATCGAGATAGCGCACGCCGACCCGTATGTGCCCTCGCTGCCGCTGTCTGAGGTCAAGAAAGAGGAGCTGCCCGACAATTCCCAGAGGCGAATATTCGTATTCGAGAGGGCGAGCCAATTCGAGCTGCTCTCGCGCAATCCCGACACTTTCATGTGGGTCTCCCCCATTCCGCAGGAGCTGCTCGACAGATACGGGCTCATTCAGCGCGTCTGCCCGGAGAACACGCGCAAATATAAAGACGTTCTGGTTCACCGCAAGGACTATGAGCTGACAAAGCTCGACAATATGTTCATCGAACAGCTCATCAAGGCCAAGAGAAAAATTTTCGAATAAAGGAGACTGCGCTATGAAATGGTTCATCGCTTCCGACATTCACGGCAGCGCATACTACTGCCGCAGAATGCTTGAAAGATATAAAAAAGAGAATGCCGACCGCCTGCTTCTGCTCGGCGACGTGCTCTATCACGGCCCGCGCAATGACCTGCCGGAGGGCTACGCGCCCAAAGAGGTCATTGAAATGCTCAATGCCATGAAGGATGATATACTCTGCGTGCGCGGCAACTGTGAGGCGGAGGTTGACCAGATGGTGCTGAAGTTCCCCGTCCTTGCCGACTACGCGATAATAGACCTCGGAGACAGCTTAATATACGCGACGCACGGACATATATATAACGAAAACAACCTCCCGCCGCTTAAACGCGGAGACGTGCTTCTGCATGGACACACCCATATTCCGGAGTGCACAGAGCATGAAAATTATATTTATATGAACCCCGGCTCGATCTCAATACCGAAAGAGAACAGCCATCACGGCTACATGACGCTCGAAAACAAAAAATTTATCTGGAAGGATCTCGACGGAAACGTCAAAAAAGAGTTCGTTTTAAAATAAAAACACCATAAAAAAACAGAATATTCCCTACTATCTGTAAACTATGCCGAATAAAGGTAAAGGTATATCGATATTAATAATATCGATATACAAAAGTCGTAATTCCCTTTTGCTCCGTTATGCGATAGAATAGTATCGGTCAGAAGTCATATTACTACTATTCGGGAGGTGCAGCATGAAAACTACGGACGTGTCCAGAGCCGCTCTGGGGCGCATCCCTGTTTATCTCAGATTTCTCGAGAGCCTGCCGCAGGACACCGAAACCGTTTCGGCAACCGTAATAGCAAAGGAGCTGGGCTTCGGCGAGGTTCAGGTTCGCAAGGATCTCGGAGCGATATGCGGCTCGGGGAAGCCGAGGATAGGATACACCGTATCCGACCTCAAGAAATGCCTCGGCGGCCTCATAGACAGCCGCAACGGAAAGGCGGTCATAGTCGGCGCGGGAAAGCTCGGCAGAGCGCTGCTCGACTACGGCGGATTTTCCGACTACGGGCTTGACATTCTCGCGGCGTTTGACACGGAGGTTCCGCCGAACGGCGAAAGCGAAAAGCCGATATTGCCGCTTGACGGTCTTGCGGATTTCTGCAAGAAAAACAATGTCAGCATCGGAGTTATCGCGGTTCCGGCAGAGGCGGCGCAGGAGGTCTGCGACAAGCTCTGCCAAAGCGGAATAAAAGCCGTTATGAGCTTCGCTCCATGCAGACTCACGGCGCCGGAGGGCGTAGCCGTTCAATACGAAAACATGGCGCTCTCGCTCGCACACCTGAAAGCACAGATAAAACAGTAAAACCGTTTAGGGGGATAAAATCATGAACAACGAAAGAAAAATCATCGACAGCGTTGAAACACTCGAATCAGCTCTCGCTTCGCTCAAGGAAGCGGAGAAGAAGTTTTCGACTTACACCCAGGAGCAGGTAGATAAAATCTTCCTTGCCGCCGCTTCCGCCGCAAACAAGGCGAGAATACCGCTTGCAAAAATGGCGGTTGAGGAGACCGGCATGGGCGTAGTTGAGGACAAAGTCATAAAGAACAACTACGCTGCAGAATATATTTATAATGCCTACAAAAATACAAAAACCTGTGGTATAATCGAAGAGGACAAGGCTTTCGGCTTAAAGAAAATAGCCGAGCCCGTCGGCGTTATCGCTGCGGTCATCCCCACGACCAACCCGACCTCCACCGCCATATTCAAGTGCCTGCTTGCCCTCAAAACGAGAAACGCTATCATCATCAGTCCCCATCCCCGCGCCAAGCAGTCGACCGCGGCCGCGGCAAAGGTTATCCTCGACGCGGCAGTTAAGGCCGGCGCTCCCGAGGGTATTATAGAATGGATAGACATCCCGAGCCTTGAGATGACGAACCTCGTTATGAAAGAGGCGGATATAATCCTTGCCACCGGCGGCCCCGGAATGGTCAAGGCGGCATATTCCTCCGGCAAGCCCGCAGTCGGCGTCGGCGCAGGCAACACGCCCGCCATCATCGACGAGACGGCGGATATCGTCCTCGCGGTCAATTCGATAATCCACTCCAAGACCTTCGATAACGGCATGATCTGCGCCTCCGAGCAGTCCGTTATAGTTCATCAGAACGTCTATGACGCGGTAAAAACCGAGTTTGCAGCCCGCGGCTGCTACTTTCTCGATCCCGACGAGACGGAGAAGGTCAGAAAGACAATTATCATAAACGGTGCGCTCAACGCAAAAATCGTCGGTCAGCCGGCGGTCAAAATCGCGGAGCTCGCAGGAGTGACCGTTCCCGAGGGCACGAAGATACTCATCGGCGAAGTCGAGAGCGTTGAGCTCTCCGAGGAGTTCGCCCACGAGAAGCTCTCCCCCGTGCTTGCCATGTACAAGGCGGCGGACATTCAGGACGCATTCGGCAAGGCCGAGCGCCTCATTGCCGACGGCGGCTACGGTCACACATCCTCGATATATCTCAACGAAATAACCGAGCACGATAAGCTCGACGAGTTCGCGGCACGCATGAAAACCTGCCGTATTCTCGTCAACACCCCCTCCTCACAGGGCGGCATCGGCGATCTCTACAACTTCAAGCTCGCTCCCTCCCTCACCCTCGGTTGCGGCTCATGGGGCGGCAACAGCGTCAGCGAGAACGTCGGCGTCAAGCATCTTATCAACATCAAGACCGTGGCTGAGAGGAGAGAAAATATGCTTTGGTTCAGAGCACCTGAGAAGGTCTATATCAAGAAGGGCTGCCTGCCCGTCGCTCTCGATGAGCTCAAGAACATCATGGGCAAGAAGAGAGCGTTCATAGTCACCGACAACTTCCTTTACAAAAACGGCTACACCAAGCCGATAACCGATAAGCTCGACGAGATGGGCATAGTACACGCGACCTTCGGCGACGTTGCTCCCGACCCGACGCTCCAGTGCGCCGAAAAGGGCGTTGAGCAGATGAGAGCCTTCGAGCCCGACACGATAATCGCCCTGGGCGGCGGCTCCGCGATGGACGCGGCAAAAATCATGTGGGTTCTCTACGAGCATCCCGAGGCGGACTTCATGGATATGGCAATGCGTTTCATGGATATCCGCAAGCGCGTCTACACCTTCCCGAAGATGGGCGAAAAGGCGTATTTCATCGCTATCCCGACCTCGGCAGGTACCGGCAGCGAGGTAACTCCCTTCGCCGTTATCACCGACGAGACAACGGGCATTAAGTATCCCCTCGCAGACTATCAGCTCATGCCCAACATGGCAATAGTTGACACCGACTTCCACATGAGCGCCCCCAAGGGACTGACCGCCGCCTCCGGTATCGACGCAGTCACCCACGCGCTCGAGGCCTATGCCTCCGTTATGGCGACCGACTACACCGACGGACTCGCAAAGCAGGCGCTCAAGGTCATATTCGACTACCTGCCCAGAGCATATGAGAACGGTCAGACCGATATCGAAGCCCGCGAGAAGATGGCTAACGCCGCAACGATGGCCGGTATGGCATTCGCAAACGCATTCCTCGGTGTCTGCCACTCCATGGCGCATAAGCTCGGCGCTTATCACCACCTCCCCCACGGCGTTGCCAACGCGCTGATGATCGAAGAGGTTCTCCGCTTCAACGCTGCCGAGGCTCCCGCAAAGATGGGCACCTTCCCGCAGTACGATCACCCGCACACCCTTGCCCGCTACGCAGAGGTTGCCGACAGCCTCGGACTCGGCGGCAAGAACGACAAGGAGAAGCTTGAGAGACTTATAAAGGCCATAAACGAGCTCAAGGAGCGCGTCGGAATAAAGAAGAGCATAAAGGACTACGGCATTGACGAGAAATACTTCCTCGAAACTCTCGACGAGATGACCGAGAACGCATTCGACGATCAGTGCACCGGCGCCAACCCGAGATACCCGCTCATGAGCGAGATAAAACAGATGTACCTCAACGCATACTACGGCAAGAAGCATTTTGAAGAGAAGCCCATGCCGACCGAAGCGGACATCGCCGAGGACGACAGCGCTCACAACTTCAAGCAGGCCTACCGCAGAGCGGAAAACGGCAAGAACAAGGCATAAGGAGGGTTCACAATGAATCTTGACAGAATTATAGCAGTAAGAAACAACAAGACGGTTTACCGCGACGGCGATCGCTGCCTCAAGGTTTTTAACGAGGGTTATTCCAAGGCAGACGTGCTCAACGAGGCGCTCAACCAGGCGCGTATCGAGGAGACGGGGCTCAACATTCCCAAGGTCCTCGAGGTTACGGTCATCGACGGCAAATGGACGATAGTGTCCGACTATATCAAGGGCAAGACGCTCGCACAGCTGATGCAGGAGAATCCCGAGAAGAAGGACGAATATCTCAACCTCTTCGTGGATATCCAGCTTGAGATACAGTCAAAGACCTGTCCCCTGCTTAACAAGCTCAAGGATAAGATGAACAGGAAAATCTGCCAGACAGACCTTTCCGCAACGGTCAGATATGACCTGCACACCCGCCTTGAGTCTATGCCCAAGCACAACAAGGTCTGCCACGGCGACTTCAACCCCTCGAACGTTATAATCACCGACGACGGCACGCCCTATATCATAGACTGGTCGCACGCTACCCAGGGCAACGCCTCCGCCGACGCCGCACGCACCTATCTCCTCTTCTGGCTCAACGGGGATATCGACGCGGCGAAGAAGTATCTGAATCTTTTCTGCGAGAAGAGCGATACCGCAATACAGTATGTCCAGAAATGGATGCCCATCGTCGCCGCATCACAGACGGTAAAGGGCAACGCTGCTGAGCGCGAATTCCTTCACTCGTGGATCGATGTTGTTGACTACTCGTGAAAGAGGTGAAACAAATGAAAATAACCGTTTGCATCGGCTCCTCCTGCCACATAAAGGGCTCGCGCCAGGTTGTCGAACAGCTCCAGTATCTTATCAAAGAGAACGACCTTAACGACAAGGTTGAGCTCTCCGGCACCTTCTGCATGGGCAAATGCCAGCAGGGTGTGTGCGTCACGGTAGACGACGGCTTCTTCTCCGTGAAGCCCGACACGGTCAGGGATTTCTTCAACGAAAACGTTCTTGCAAAGGTTTGAAGCATATGATTATCCAGATTTGCGTAGGCTCCGCCTGCCACCTCAAGGGCTCGGAAAAGTTAGTCGGGCTGTTTGAGGACGCTCTGAAAAAATATGACCTCGAAAACGATGTTACACTTGCCGGCAGCTTCTGCACCGGCAGGTGCAACCGAGAGGGCGTGACCATATCGGTTGACGACGATGTATATACCGGAATAACGCCCGAGGGGTTCAACAGCTTCTTCGAGGAGAAGGTACTAAAACGGATAAGGGAAGAGAGGGTGTGACGGCATGGACTGCCTGACTCTTAAAAAATCCAACTGCAAAAACTGTTATAAATGCATACGCCATTGCCCGGTGAAGTCTATTCGCTTCTCGGGCAATCAGGCATATATTATCGGCAACGAATGTATCCTCTGCGGACAGTGCTTTGTCGTGTGCCCGCAGGATGCAAAGCAGATAGTTGACGAGACCGAGAAGGTAAAAGTCCTGCTTCAGGGCAGCGACCCGGTCATCGTCAGCCTCGCCCCGTCCTTTATAGCGAACTATGAGGGCGTGGGCATAAACGCTATGCGCGACGCGATAAAAAAGCTCGGCTTTTTCGACGCCGAGGAGACCGCCGTCGGCGCAACAATAGTCAAGACAGAATATGAGCACATGGTAGACAGCGACACGAGAGATATCATAATCTCCTCCTGCTGCCACTCCGTCAACCTGCTCATTCAAAAATATTTTCCGGCGGAACTGCCGTATCTCGCAAATGTGCTCTCCCCCATGCAGGCTCACTGCAAGGACATAAAGCGCAGATATCCGAACGCAAAGACCGTTTTTGTCGGCCCCTGCGTTGCCAAAAAGGATGAGGCGCAATACTACGAGGGCATAGTTGACGCGGTTCTGACTTTTGACGAGCTGACAAGCTGGTTTAAATCGGCGGGCGTTGAGCTTAACCGCGAGACGGACTCCGACGAGCACAGCCGCGCGCGCTTTTTCCCGACGACCGGCGGCATACTCAAGACCATGGCACAGGATAATCCGAAATACACCTACATGGCGATAGACGGCGTTGAGAACTGCATAGCCGCGCTCAAGGATATTGAGGACGGCAAGATACATAACTGCTTTGTCGAGATGTCCGCCTGCTCCGGCAGCTGCATAGGCGGCCCGGTAATGGAGAAATTCCACCGCGCGCCCGTCAAGGACTACATGGCGGTAGCTCGGTTCGCGGGCAAAAAAGACTTTGAGGTCGAGCAGCCCGACAGCTACGCGCTTCAGAAGAACTTCACCGTCATTGAGCGCAAGCTTCAGCCCCCGTCGGAGGCCGAAATAACCGAGATTCTTCACCGCATGGGCAAGACAAAGCCCTCGGACGAGCTCAACTGCGGCTCCTGCGGCTACAACACCTGCCGCGAAAAGGCTATCGCGATATATCACGGCAAGGCCGAGATATCCATGTGCCTGCCCTATCTCAAGGACAAGGCCGAGAGCTTTTCGGACAACATCGTGCGCAACACTCCGAACGGACTTATTCTCCTCAACGAAAAGCTTGAGGTTCAGCAGATAAATAAAGCTGCGCTCAAAATCATGAATCTTCGCTCACCCTCCGATATTCTCGGAGACGGCGTTGTGCGCGTGCTCGACCCGCAGGATTTCCTCACCGTTCTTCAAACGGGCAGAAATATACACGACAAGCCCATGTACCTCGCCGAATACGACAAGTATGTTGAGGAAACTATAATATACGATAAGGAATACCGCCTGCTCATCTGCATAATGCGCGACGTTACGCAGGAGGAGACGGTGCGCGAGCAGAAAGAAAACATCAGCCGCCAGACAGTCGAAATAGCCGACAAGGTCGTTGACAAGCAGATGCGCATCGTTCAGGAGATTGCGTCCCTGCTCGGCGAGACTGCGGCGGAAACCAAGATAGCGCTATCCAAGCTCAAGGAGTCGATCAGCAATGAATAACCTCTGCGCCGAGATAGGCTGGAAGAGTATAAACCACGAGGGCGAACAGCTCTGCGGCGACCACGTTGACATAATTGAACAAGACGAAAATTCAACTGTCATCGTGCTCGCGGACGGACTCGGAAGCGGCGTAAAAGCCAGCATTCTCTCCACCCTCACCTCAAAAATAATATCGACCATGATGGCCGAGGGTCTGCCGCTCGAGGAGTGCGTGTCAACCATAGCCGCAACGCTGCCGATATGCTCGGTGCGCGGAGTCGCCTATTCGACCTTCACCATCATACATCTCATAAACAACGAGACTGCCGAGATAATACAGTACGACAATCCGCACGTTATAATGATACGCGACTGCGAACCGTTCAAATATACGGAGACGGAGCTCAGCATCGGCGGAAAGAGCATTTTCAAGTCGCAGATAAAGCTGCAGGAGGGTGATGTTTTCGTTGCGATGAGCGACGGCTGCCCGCACGCGGGAATCGGAACGGCTTTCAACTTCGGCTGGAAGCGCGACGATATCGCGGACTTCATGTCCTCTCTCGTGCCTGTCGGCTACACGGCGAAAACGCTCTCCACCATGCTCATTGACGAATGCAACAAGCTCTACGGCAGTCATCCCGGAGACGACGCGACGGCGTGCGTAGTCAAAATACGCAAGCGCGAGCCGATGAATCTGCTCTTCGGCCCGCCGCGCAATCCCGACGACTGCGACCGCATGATGTCGCTGTTCTTCTCTAAGGAGGGCAAGCACATCATCTGCGGCGGCACTACCTCCTCAATCGCCGCAAAATATCTCGGCAAACCGCTCAAGGCGAGCCTCAATTTTGAGCAGAGCGACGTTCCGCCCATAGCGGAGATCGAGGGAGTCGATTTGGTGACAGAGGGCGTCATAACGATAAACAAGGTCATCGAATATGCCAAAGACGCTCTGGGCAAAAACGAGCTGTATGAGGAATGGGGCTTCAAGCGCGACGGCGCTTCTCTCATATGCCGAATGCTGTTCGAGGAGGCTACCGACATCAACTTCTATGTCGGCAGAGCCGTCAACCCGGCTCATCAGAATCCCGATCTGCCCATAAACTTCAATATAAAGATGAACCTTGTCAAGGAGCTCTGTGCCTGTCTCAAGGAGATGGGCAAGAGGGTCAAGGTCAGCTATTTCTAAGGGGGATATCAATGAGAAAATTCGACACTAAGGTACAGTACCTTAAATATAAAGTCCTGCGCGAGGTTGCAAGGCTTGCATGGAACGGCACCCTGCTCGAGAATCTTTTCGAGATACCTAAGACCATCGTTCCCGGCAACACGCCGACCATGCGCTGCTGCGTTTACAAGGAAAGAGCGATACTCAACGAGCGAGTCAAGATAGCTATCGGCAGCACGCCGAACACCATTGAGGTTATCGACATCGCCTGCGACGAGTGCCCTATGGGCGGCTACGAGGTCACCAACGCCTGCCGCGGCTGCCTTGCGCACCGCTGCGAGGACGTCTGCCGCTTCGGCGCGCTCTCCTTTGACCGCGATCATGTGGCGCACATAGACAAGACAAAGTGCAAGGAGTGCGGCGCGTGCTCCAAGGTCTGCCCCTACACCGCGATAATAAACCGCAAGCGCCCCTGCGAGATGGCGTGCAAAATCAAGGCCATAAGCATGAACGAGAACAAGGCGGCTGCGATAAACTACGACAAGTGCATATCCTGCGGCGCGTGCGTCTATCAGTGCCCGTTCGGCGCGATAACGGACAAGTCATATATGATCGACGTTATCGACATAATCAAAAAGAGCGAGAACAACACGAAATACAAAGTATTTGCGGTTGTCGCGCCCTCGATTTCGAGTCAGTTCACATATGCGAAGCTCGGTCAGGTCATAAAGGGACTCAAGGAGCTCGGCTTCCACACGGTTATCGAGGCCGCTTTGGGCGCGGACATGGTCGCCTACGCCGAGTCCGAGGAGCTCGCCGAAAAGGGCTTTCTGACAAGCTCATGCTGTCCCGCATTCGTAAATTACATTGAGAAGTCGTTCCCCGATTTGAAGCCGTTTATCTCCCACAATCTCTCCCCCATGGCGACAATCTCCAAGTATATCAAGGAGCACGAGGCGCCCTGCAAGGTAGTGTTCATAGGTCCCTGCACAGCTAAAAAGGCCGAAGTTCAAAAGGACGAGGTCAAGCCCTATGTTGACGCTGCGATGACCTTCGAGGAGCTCCAGGCGCTGTTTGACAGCAAGGACATAGACATAATGACGCTCTCCGAGGATGTGCTCGACAATGCCTCCTATTTCGGCAGAATCTTCGCCCGCTGCGGCGGTCTTGCCGACGCGGTGGCGCAGGGTCTCAAGGAACACGGCATAGAGGACTTCGACCTCAAGTCCTGCTCCTGCGACGGAATCGAGGCGTGCCGCGCGGCTCTGCTCAGGAAGAGCAAGGGTATGCTCGACGCAAACTTCATAGAGGGCATGGCGTGCACCGGCGGCTGCATAGGCGGCGCGGGCTGCCTGACCCACGGCGAGAAGAACAAAAAAGAGGTCGACAAATACGGCATGGAGGCTCACGAAAAGACCATAAGCGACGCAATATCAATACTCAACAAATAACAATTACCCCGTTCGACAGAGCGGGGCCGCTTATATGCGCTTATATGAATGATATGTAAACTGCGGCGCGGATTTGTTGACACCGCCGCCGCAAGAGACTAAAATATAGTAAACTAAACTGAAAACAGGTGAAAAATATGGACGAAGTGAGAATTCTCGAAATCAAGCAGAGTGTTTTCAAAAACAACGACGAGCAGGCGGACAAGCTGCGCCGCGAGCTCAAGGAGAAGGGCGTATTTCTGCTCAACCTCATGTCCTCGCCCGGAGCCGGCAAGACGACAACTCTCAAGGCGACTATTGCCGCGCTGAAGGACAAGGTCAAGATAGGCGTTATGGAGGCCGATATTGACAGCGACGTTGACGCAAAGAGAATAGCCGAGACGGGAGTCAAGGCGATTCAGCTGCACACCGGCGGAATGTGCCACCTCGACGCGGAAATGACACGGCAGGGGCTCGACGGACTCGAGACAGGCGATGTTGAGCTTGCGATTCTCGAAAATGTCGGCAACCTCGTCTGTCCGGCGGAGTTCGACACGGGCGCAGTCAAAAATGCTATGATACTCTCCGTGCCCGAGGGCGACGACAAGCCGCTCAAGTACCCGCTGATGTTCTCGATTTGCGATGTCGTGCTCATCAACAAAATCGATGTTCTCCCCTATTTCGACTTTGACGTTGAAAAGTGTAAGGAGTATATAAAGCGCCGCAACCCGAACGCCAAGGTGTTTATGGTCTGCGCCAAGACGGGCGAAGGCATTGACGAATGGGCGCAGTGGCTCTTGAGTGAAGTCAAAAGCTGGAGAGACGAGAAATAAAGAGCGTGAGACAGCCGAAAAGTTGAAAGTTCAACGCAAAAACCTCCGAAGCCGCAGTCCGGTTTCGGAGGTTTTATTTGCCGTCGATTTATGTATTATTCTTTCACAAAGCTTTCGAGCGTATCTTCCACGCGCACGCACGCCTGCTCGAGACGCTCGCGGTCATGGTGTCCGCTCGTTATGAGCAGGCACTGAGAGCCTATCGCCTTTGCAACATCGCAGTCGTGCAGAAGGTCGCCGATAACAACGGCCTTTGACGCATCGACCCCGTGCGTTTCAATGAACTTTTCCGCGCGCTCGACCTTGCTCCCGGCAAGGAGGTTGTCTGCACCGAGGACGGAGTCAAAATAGCCGTCTATGCCGTATTTTTTTAAGAGCCGTTCAAGCTGGCTTTGCTCGCTCGATGAGAGCACGACCTGCGGAATGCCGAGGCGGCGCGCCTCTTCAAGCGCCTCCGGCACAAAGCGGGTCAATCCGGAGCTTTTGACATGGGCTTCGTAGCCCTGCTGGAACTCGACGAGGATAGCCTCGTAGTCCTCGTTTTCGAGGTCGAGCACCTGCTCATAGAAATGACGGATAGGCACGTCTATATATTCACGGTACTCATCGAGAGATATCGGATTTTTTCCGCGGCGGGCAAGCATATCGTTGACCGAGCCGAGCGCCGCGCCGACGTCATCAAGCAGTGTACCGTTAAAATCCCAGATAATAAGCGAATAATTTTTCATAACTTCTCCAAACTTCAAAAAATAATTGCTAAAGCTTTGATATAGGAGTATAATACTCACGATAAAAAAAGAAAGAGTGGGACAGATGAGAGAATATCTTTTTGAAATGCACGCACACACCTCGCAGACAAGCCGCTGCGGCGAGGTACCTGCCGAGCAGGTAGTAAGCACTTTCAAGGGACTCGGCTACGACGGAATAGTCATAACCGACCATATGCACACGGGAACGATGGAAAAGATAGCGTCCGAGCCGTGGGAAAAGAAAGCGGATCATTTCTTTGAGGGCTACAGAGCCGCAAAGGCGCTCGAGACCGAGGACTTCACGGTTCTTTTAGGCATGGAGCTGAGATTCCTCGAAAACGACAACGATTATCTCGTCTACGGCTTCAACGAGGACTTCGTTTACTCGCACCCCGACCTCGACAAAATACCGTGTCTCGAGGACTTCAGACCGATAGCGGACGAGAACAACCTAATTGTTTTTCAGGCGCACCCGTTCAGAGTGGGCATGACCGTCACCGACGACGAGCTGCTCGACGGAATCGAGATATATAACGCCCATCCCGGCCACGAATCAAACAACGAAATTGCCGAAGCGTGGGCGAAAAAGTACAGCCATTTGCGCGTCACATCCGGTTCGGACTTCCACGGCGACTTGAATGTTCATCCCGGCGGACTGTTCTTCCCCGAGCGTCCCGCCTGCCCGCACTGCCTCCAAAAGCTGCTCAGAGACCGCAGATACAGGCTGCGCACGGACAAGGTTACCGAATAAACATATTTCAAAGCACTGCCCGGCTTTCGTCAGGCAGTGCTTTTTACTTTTTTTATTTTCTTGCCGCTTCGCGCTCGGCTCTGTTCTTATGGAACTCGGAGAACTGAGGCACAACAAACTTGATTCCCTTGGGAACGATCTCAAACACAGCATCGTTGACATACTCGCACTCGCCGTCGATATTGACCGCTGCAGGAACGTCGCTATGTATTTCAAGGCGGCTGCCGTTGATATACTTGGTCATCGGCAGTCCGAGATGCTGACCCTTCTTGTACTTCTGGAGCAGCGGAGCCAGGCGCAGGCGGCCTCTGTCCAGACGGACGATAACAAAGTCAAGCTTGCCGTCATCGGGCCATGCAAGCGGAGCGGCCATAAATCCGCCGCCGTACCAGCGGGAATTTCCCGCGACGCAGAACAGAACGTTGTCTTCGAAGGGCTCGTTGTCATCGATTTTTATAGTAAAATTATGACCGAGTTTCTTGAACAGCGCCTCAATTGCCGCGAGGAAGTAAGCCATTTCGCCGTTGACGAGCGGAAGCTTCTTGAACGAAGACTGCTTCGCACAGACCTCGGCGTCCATGCCCATTGAGCACTGGTTGATAGCTATCTTGTCGCCGCACTTGACAACGTCGAGCTCGACGGGAATACCCGTGACCTGAGCCTCAACATTGCAGAACTGCTCCTTTGTGCCGAACAGACGAATAAAATCGTTGCCCGAGCCCATGGGGATGACCGCTACTTCGCAGTTGGGGTTTCCGAAAACGCCGTTGACCACTTCGTAGAGTGTTCCGTCGCCGCCGCAAGCATAGAAGCGGAGCGCCTCGCCGGACTTCGCGCGCTCGGCGCAATAGTTCTGTGCATCTCCTTGACATTTTGTGACATAGATCTCATAGTCGAGACCGTTTTTGCCGCAATAGTCCTCTATCTGCGGGCGGATAATACTCTCGGAATTACCCTTTTTACCTGCTGCCGGATTGATAAGGAAAATATGTTTCACAAATAATACCTCCTGTTTACCTCTTTCGCCTTATCTAAAATACATAAATAACTGACATTTAATCATGCCGTTATATAATTTTCTGCGTTTGTCAGCCTTGCGCCCAAACTCCTGCTCAAAGGTATCGCACGGAGTTATGATGCTGTAGGACCAGCCGTGGCGGCGCTCAAACACGCGGCCCATATCGCGGTAAAGCGCGTTTGCCTGCTCGATATCGAGCATACGCTCGCCGTAGGGCGGGTTGCATATCAGAGTTCCGCGTTCGGTCTGCGGAACGAAGTTTTTCAGTTCACAGCAGCGCACGCTGACGAGGTCGTCAACGCCGGCAGCTTCGGCATTTGCGGCGGTCAGAGCCGCAGCCTCACGGCTGATATCGGAGCCGTAAGCAAAGAAATCATGAGCCTCGCGCTCAAGGTCGCGCGCACGCTCGCGCTCGGTATACCACACATCGCGCGGAATATTGCTCCAGCGCTCGGCGGCGAAGTTTCGGTTGACTCCGGGGGCGATATTGCGCGCCATCATCGCGCCCTCGATAAGTATCGTGCCCGAGCCGCACATGGGGTCATAGAGCGAATGATACGGGCGCAGACGCGAGAACCAGCACAGCGACGCCGCCAGAGTCTCCTTTATCGGAGCGTCGTTTGCGTTTTGACGGTATCCCCTCTTATGGAGTCCCGCGCCCGAGGTGTCGAGCATAAGAGAAACTTTATTTTTCATAATCGAGAACTGAATCTGATAGACAGGTCCGCTCTCTTCAAACCATTCAACGGAATATTTCTGTTTAAGGCGTTCGACGACGGCCTTTTTGATTATCGCCTGGCAGTCGCGCACGCTGAAAAGGTCGGAGTCGATAGAATAGCCCTTGACGGGGAACGCATCGTCTGCGCCTACCCACTGCTCCCACGGGAGTGCTCGCGTGCCCTGAAACAGCTCCTCGAAGCTATGTGCCTCGAATGAGCCTAAAAGCACGAGCACACGCTCGGAAAAGCGCGAGCAGATATTTGCGCGGGCAAGAATATTTTCGTCGCCGCTAAAAAGCACGCGGCCGTTTTCGGCGCGGACATCCGCCGCCTCCATATTTCTGAGCTCTTCGGCTATCGGCGCCTCAAGACCCAGCAGACAGGGTACTGCGAAATTTATATCCATCAAAACTACCTTTCGGCTTTACATAGAACAAGGGACGCACCAGGGCGCGCCCCTTGTAGAAAAGCAAATTTCAAATCATTCGGCGCTTGGCTCAAGCATTCCGTAGCCGCCGTCGGTACGGCAATAAACTACGCTGACAAGGCCTGTTGCCTCATTTGTAAACATATAGAACTCATGGCCGAGCATATTCATCTGAAGAATAGCCTCATCGACCGTCTGCGGTTTTACGGCAACGCTCTTTGTTCTGACGAGATCGTATTCCTTCTCGTCGGCAACATCCGCGCCGTCGTTAAGCGCATCGAATGAAGCGGAACGCAGACGCTTTTCAAGCTTTGTTTTGTTCTTACGAATCTGGCGAACGAGCGAATCGACGCATTTGTCAAGCGCATCGTTCATATTTTCCGCCCGCTCCTGCGCACGGAATATCATACCGTTGTTGATAACGGTTATTTCAACTGTCTGACCCGACTTTTCGACGGTGGCAGTAATTTTGGCCTCCGCCTCATCGCCGAAGAAACGCTCTACCTTGGCAAGCTTTTTCTCCGCTCTCTCTTTGAATGATTCTCTCGGCGAACACTTGCGTCCAGTAATAACTATTTTCATAATGTCAGCCCCTTAGAATTATTAGAGACTTTTGTCTCTGGACATATTGTAGCACATATGACTAAAAAAATAAAGAGCAAAGAGCCGCTTTTCTAAAAAATTTACAATATTCTTCAATAAAGCAAGATATCAGACAATAACGGTCACATGGCGGGTCACGTGACAGCCGATATTGACGGCTACGGGAAGTCCGGCTATATGCGTGGGCGCAAATTCGACGGCGGCGCTGAGAGCCGTGGTCTTTCCGCCGAAGCCCTGCGGACCTATCCCGAGAGCGTTCGCTTTTTCGAGTATGTCAGACTCCACAGATGCATAGTATTCATCGGCGTTAGGCTCGCTGACAGGGCGGCAGAGCGCCTTTTTGGCGAGCAGCGCGCACTGCTCGAAATCTCCGCCTATGCCGACTCCTATAACCATCGGCGGGCAGGGGTTGCTCCCCGCACGGCGAACGACATCGACAACATAGTCTATAATATCCTCGCGCGATGCGGAGGGGGTGAACATTTTCAGCGCGCTCATATTTTCGCTGCCAAAGCCCTTGGGCGCGACGGTAAGCTCAACCTTATCGCCCTCGACAAGCTCTATATGCAGAACCGCGGGGGTATTGTCGCCGGTATTTACGCGCCTCAGCGGGTCGGCAACCACAGACTTTCTGAGATAGCCCTCGGTGTAGCCCCTGGCGACTCCTGCGTTGACGGCAGACGAAAAACTGCCGCCGACAAAACGGACATCCTGACCGACTTTTGCAAATATAACCGCCATACCGGTATCCTGACATATGGGGATATCAAGTTCCTTTGCGGCGCAGAGATTATCGCACAGGCGGCACATTATATCCTTTGGCACGCTGTCCGTTTCATTTTCGGCGCTGTTTTTTATAAGCTCGGCAAGGTCGTCCGGCAAAAATTTATTGGCTTTTATGCACGCGCCGCTTACAGCCTCGGTTATGAGGGCGACATCTATCTCACGCATCGCGTTTATCCTCCATAAGAACCTCTCCGTTGCCGATAACGAGAAGCGGCTTTGCAAAGAGGGTCAGCGGGTCGGAATCAAACAGGCACATATCCGCATCCTTGCCGACTTCGAGCGAGCCGACGCGGTCGGCTATTCCGCACATCTCGGCGGGATTTATGGTTATTGCCCTCAAAGCCTCGTCATGCTCCATGCCCTCGCGCACGGCAAGACCCGCGCACAGCGGCAGATACTGAATCGGGATAACTGGGTGGTCTGTGACTATCGCGGTCTTTACGCCCGCCTTGCTCATCACGCCCGGGGTCGCAGGAGTGGAGTCCTTGAGCTCGGGCTTGCAGCGGTCGCTGATAAGAGGGCCGCTGAACGCCTTGACTCCTGCTTTAGCGAGTCTGTCTGCGATAAGATGACCCTGGGTGCAGTGAACCACGCAGTAATCAAGGCCGAACTCCTCGGCGATACGCACGGCGGTGAAGATATCGTCGGCGCGGTGGGCGTGAATATGCATCTGCATATGCTCCTCAAACAGCGGAGCGAGAGCGTCAAGCTTTGCGTCAAAATTGCGGCTTTCCTTATCTTTATTTATGTATTCGCGCGTCTTTGTAAGCTGTTCTCTGATTATCGCGGCGGTAGCCATTCTTGTGCTCGGCGCCATCTTCTTCTCGTTATATACGGTCTTGGGATTCTCTCCGAGGGCGAACTTCATCGCGGCGGGAGCCTTGACAATCATATCGTCCACGCAGACACCGTAGGTCTTTATCGCCGCTATCTGTCCGGCTATCGGATTTGCGCTGCCGGGGCAGGTCAGAACGCAGGTAATGCCCGCTTCTCTCGCCTCTTCAAAGCATCTGTCGAGCGCGTTGACGGCATCGAGCGCTCTGAGGTTCGGCGTGACCGGGTCGGTCATCTCGTTGCAGTCCTCGCCCTCAAAGGTCAGGGAATCCTCGCTGATGCCGATATGGGTATGGGCATCTATAAATCCGGGATAGAGTGCCGCACCCTTTGCGTCATACGCCTCGCCCTGCGGGCAGTCCTTCATGTCGCCCAGAGAGATTATTTTTTCATCGAACTCGATATATCCGTTTTCAACAGTACCGCTCGTCACCGTATGTATAACGGCATTTTTGATAATCACAAGATCGCTCCTTTTTCTTAAATCAAAAAAGCGGGCTGAACGCCCGCCTTGGTGCTTTTACTGCCTGCCGCCGCCGCGCCTCGAATAACCTCCGCTGCGCTTTGAATCGGAAGATTTCTTAAGATCTGTCATTTTTTCGTCGCTGACCTGCTTGAACTTCGCCATCATATCCTCGAAGGACTGGTTGCCTGACGGCTCCTGATTGACGGCTTCAACGGGTCTGCCCTGCTGGGGAGCTCTGCGCTGACCGGAGGACTGCTGGCGCGGTTTGCCCTGCTGACCCTGTCTGTCGCCCGAGGGACGCGGTCTGCGCTGGGGACGGTCATCGCCGCCGTCCGAATTAAGCTTCTTTATCGAAAGGGCTATCTTGCCTTCGGGACTTATGGAAATGACCTTCGCCGTAACTTCTTGGTTGAGCTGCAAATGCTCCTTGATATCCTTGACATAAGATGTTGAAACCTCGGAAATATGGATCATACCCGTTTTTCCGCCATCAAGTTCAACGAATGCACCAAAATCGGTAAGACCGGTCACCTTACCCTTAACAACACTTCCCTGCTCGATCTGCATAATAGTACGCTGCTCTCCTTCTTTACTTGTCCGCCGACTGCTGTTCGTTGTAATATACCCTTTCATCCGGGAAAACATAGCCGAGCTCGCGTCTGGCTATCTGTTCGACATAATCATCGAGATCCGAACTCTTGACAAGCTTTTCAAGCTCCTCGTTCTCGGCCTTCTTGTTCGAGAGCTGGCTGTTGAGCTGAGCAATGTACTTCTCCTGAGATTTAATGTCGGACTGCATGACTATAAAGGTTATAAGGAAATAACACACTGCGACTGCGAACGCAATCATCAGTATGGTACTATGCCTTTTCTTTAGCCTGCGCTTTTTTTCCGACATTCTTCCGTTTCCCTTTGACCTTCGGTTTTCTTGCTTCGGGGCATATTTGCCTATTCAAAGTATACAACATATCGCGCCCCTTTTTCAAGGGGTAATTCATATTTTTTTCATTTTTATTTGACATTATTCTGTCTTTTTCTTTATCGGGCGATATTTTCTTCGGTATTTTTTCTTTTAAAGCGCAAAATCGTTTTATCAAGGCCGACCTTACCCGCAGCAAGGCTGATGAGACAAGAAGGCCCAAATGCTTTGCCGCCGTGCCGAGACTCAGGCGTTCGGCAATCCAGCCGAGCAGCTGAGCCGTAAGAATATACAGCAGAGTGCGCCCGTCGTTGAGCACGAGAACGAAGCAGAACGAAGCGAACGCACAGACGATTGAATAGATTATATCGGTCACGAATACCGTCCTGCGCCCGCCCGGCAAAACGGCACGGACTAAGCAGACCGCGTCATAGAATACGCCGAGCAAAAAGCCTATGCCCAGCGAATGCAAAAAGACGGATATCTGACCGTCGAGCCCTTGGATATACTCCATCAGCGGAACACGCGGCTGAAGAAGCCGCCTTTTTCGGGTCGGTCGTCCGAATATGTCAGCGAGCCGACGGTTCCCTCGACGCTTAGCTCGCCGCTGTCGACATTGAGATTAATTATATGCAGGTCGCTGCCGCGCACGGTCAGCTCCCCCATCCCTGTGAATATCACGACCGTCTGCTCGTCAAAGCTGTCCACATCGGACACGCCGGAGACCGTCAAACGGTTTCTGTTTTCCATTATAAGATTGTGTGGCAGAGCCTGAGCTTTGTTTTCTTCCGTCATAAATAAAACCTCCCGTCCGTTAATAATACGGCGGAAGGCTTCGGATTATGACCGATTCACAGAATTTCGTACATCGCGGCGGCGTCCTCTTTGCGGACGGTCTCGGCAACGGTGAGAACACGCGCACGGGTCACGTTCTGACCCATGGATATCTCAATGACATCGCCGACCTTAACATCGTAAGAGGCGCGGGCAATTTTGCCGTTTACCGTGACGTGCTTTGCGTCGCAGACCTCGTTTGCGACGGTGCGGCGCTTTATCAGGCGCGACACTTTAAGATATTTATCAAGTCTCATAACTTTTCGCGGCAAAGGCCGCATCCTTTCGAAGCATTAAAAAAATCAGGGGCATTTCTGCCCCTGAAAAGCCAGCAAAATTATTTTGCAACCTTGTCCTTAAGGCCCTTGCCTGCCTTGAAAGCGGGAACCTTGCAAGCGGGAACGTCGATGGTCTCGCCGGTTCTGGGGTTACGGGCAGTCTTAGCTGCGCGCTCTCTGACCTCGAAGGTGCCGAAGCCCGCTATCTGGATCTTGTCGCCTGCCGCAAGAGCGTCGCCGACACAAGCGATAACAGCGTTGACAGCCTTCTCGGCGGTCTTCTTCTCAAGTCCCTCTTTTGCCGCAACAGCAGCGATAAACTCAGTCTTATTCATTTACATTTTTCTCCTTTTGTTTTATTTTTTCTTTTATTTTTATGAAATGTCCGTTGGACACAGTCATAATTACCGTTTTGTACTCTCCGCCTTGGCCTCGTCCCAAAGCTCGTCAAGCTTTTCGAGAGACGCCGACTCCATGTCTATACCGCGCTCACGCGCAAGCTGTTCGACACGGACAAAGCGGGCTATGAACTTATCGGAAGCTGCGGTAAGCGCCTCCTCTGCGTCGCACTTTACAAAGCGCGAGACGTTGACAACGGAGAAGAGCAGATCTCCCAATTCCTCGGCAATATTTTCCTTATCGCCGGAAGCTATAGCCTCGGAAAGTTCCCCGGCCTCCTCAAGCACCTTCTGCTGAGCACCTGAGACATCGTCCCAATCGAAGCCGGCCACAGCCGCCTTCTGCTGAATCTTTGTCGCTCTCATGAGCGCGGGAAGCTCTCTCGGTATACCGAGCATGGGAGCGCTCCCCTTTTTCTGACCCTTTGAGCGGCGCTTTATTGCGTCCCAATTATTGAGCACATCGCCGACACTCGAAACCTCGACCTCGCCGAAAACGTGCGGGTGGCGCTCGATAAGCTTTTTGCAAATGCCGTCGGTGACGTCGCCGAAATCGAAGTTGCCCGCCTCCTGCTCCATCTGAGAGTGGAACACCACCTGCATGAGCAGGTCGCCGAGCTCCTCGGTCATAAGCTCCTTATCATCTTTGTTGATGGCCTCTATGACCTCGTAGGTCTCTTCGATAAGATCCTTTTTTATACTCATATGAGTCTGCTCGGCATCCCACGGACAGCCGCCCGGAGCGCGAAGCAGACGCATTATCTCAAGAAGATCGTCTATATCATATTTTTCTTTCTTATTAAAGTCTACCATATTATCCCCTGTCCGTTTTTATCCGCGGGAAATATTTTAACCCAAAAGCTTGTATTTTTCAAGTATTTTTGCAATTTTTTCGCCCGCAGGTAAAGATTCTATGTCCTCGCGCACAACTCCCTTGAACACGAGAATGGCTATCGCATAGACCATAACGGCGATTATTATAGCCGCAAGCAGCGCGATATCGGAGCCGTGGCTGACATTTTTAAGCGCGTAGCTGCCGAGCAGACCGTATGCCGCCCACGCCGCGAGTCCGCACATGACGGCGGAGATAAGCGGCTTTATCAGGTCGGACATTATATCTATCCGCACCTTTGTCACCTTTATGACGGCGATAATATTCAGAACGACATTTATGACATAAAACAGCACCGTGCCTATGACCGCGCCGTTGAAGTTTATGCCCGGTATGCCGACGAGGGCGAAGTTGCAGATTATCTTGACAACAGCAGAGACGAGCATCGTTTTTACGGGGATATCGGTTCTGCCGACCGCCTGAAGCAGGTTGGTAAGCGGAGTCGAAATCGACATAAACGCCGTTGTAAAGCCGAACACGGCGACCATGGGCGCTATCATCGGGATATCCGCAGCCATTCTTCCGCGGCCGTAGATAAGGGTAAGTATCGGCTCGGCGAGCACGCCCATGCCGATTCCGGCGGGCAGAGCTATGAGCATCGATACTCTTATAACGGTATTGACGGCGCTCTTGACAGCAGCTTTGTCCTTTACCGTCCACGCCTCTGCAAGGGCGGGAAGCGCGCTGACTCCGAGGGAGACCGTTATCATCGGAACAAGGTTCTTGAAATCGACGGCGGTGTTATATGCGCCGTAGAGGTAGCTCATGAAGCCCTTGCTGTCCGACAAATTAAGCGTTCCGCTCGCAATATCGGCATCGATACACTGCTTGTAGAGATTATATATCGTATCCTGACCGCTCTCTATGGCGTGGAGCAGGCGGTTCTGGATAGTCATGGCGTCGATAAGATTCGTCGCGTTTAAGACAAGCGAGCTTAAAAGAATCGGCACGGCTATTGATACCATGCTCTTGGCTATGTCGTGGTTTGCGGGGGGCTTCGGAGAGTTGACGAGCTCGGTATGAGTTATACCGTCTCCCCGCACCCTGTGGCGGATACCGAGATAGATAAGGCTCAGGAGAGAGCCCAAGGTAACGCCGAGAATCGCTCCGGCGGCCGCCCACGGATATGTTGCGCTGAATGCCTCGGCAAGAGACGAGACCTCCTTGCCGAATACGGTAGCGGTAGAAGAGCCCGCGGCAACTGCGCTGTTATAGACGCTCTCGCCGTAGGACATTATGAGCTTTGCGAAAACAAGACCGATAACGAGCTTGCCCAAAGCCTCGATAACCTGCGATATGGCGGTCGGGATCATGTTGCGCAGACCCTCATAATATCCTCTGTATGCCGAGACATAGCAGCAGAAGAAGATAGACGGGGCGACAGCTATCATGGCGGGAAGATTCCTGATATCCGAGATGAACGCGGCATAGGGAATCGAGATAATAACCATGAGCAGCGTGCCCGCCGTGCCGACGAGCAGGAATATTTTGCGGGCAGTTTTCAGCGTCATGCGCGCCTCGCGGTAGCGGTTGAGCGCGACATCCTCCGCGACCATGCGGGACACCGCTATCGGCAGACCCGCCATGGAAATAGAATAGATGGGAGTATAAATCGCATAGACCGAGGTGAAATATCCGTATCCCACGAGTCCGAGCATACTGCCCAGCGGCATTTTGAAGCAGAGACCTATCACCTTGACCACAAGGGTCGAGAGAACAAGGATTATCGCGCCGTTCAAGAGCGACTGTTTCTTTCTTTCTGCCAAGGGTAAACCTCCTTGCTGTTCGTTTCTTTCTTAAAAACCGTTCCTAATTATATCGTTTGAGAGCGATATAATCAACAATATAGCGAAAAAATTAACAATTGTTATGCTCTGACCAGATGAGCCCGTTTAATCCATAAACTCCCTGAGAAGCGAGTTTTCGGGGATAACGTCAATGGGCAGGGGCTCAAAGCGCTCGAGGCGCTCTATCATCATCTGAGCCTCGTCGTACCACTCGCTGTCGCTTTTGAGAGAAGCGAGCATAGGCACGGCAAGATCGCGGAACACGCAGGGCTCATAGGCGTGGAGCGAGTCTATCTTTTCGGCGGCAAAGCAGCTGTAGGGAAAGATATATTTGTCCTCGCCGCGCTGGACATTCCCCCAAAGGCCGTATGTCCGCTCGACGCTGCTTGCTCGGTGATAGTAATCGCGGACAAGGCGGCGGACAAAGCGCAGGTCGCGCTTCGACATGAGCACATCCCCGTCCTCGTCGGCTATGCGGGACGAGACGCTGACATAGAGCTTCATCAGATTTTCGTCCGGCAGAGGTTCGGTTATAACGGGGTTCAGGGCGTGGATGCCCTCGACTATCAGCACGTCGTCCTTGCCGAGCGTTATAGGCTCGGAAAAGCCGCTTCTTCTGCCGACCGAAAAATCAAAGCGCGGCAGTCTCGTTGTGCCTTTTTTTATGATATCCTCAAGGCATGAGTCGATAAGCGCGACATCGAGAGCGTCCACGGCCTCATAGTCGGGATTGCCGTTTTCGTCGAGAATGGCGTCGCGCTGGTCGTTATAGAAATCGTCGAGCGAGACGGTAAAGGTTCTTGCGCCGCGCTCCTCAAGCCGCGAGGCTATGAGCCCGGCGGTAGTCGTCTTTCCGGACGCGCTTGGACCCGCGAGCATGACTATGCGTTTTTCACGGTCCGCGAATATGCGCCCGGTCACTGCGTCGAGCTTATCGGAGTACCGCTGCTCCGCCTGAGCGACGAGGGACGCGGGGTCGTTCGACACCATTGAGTTTATCTTAACCAGAGATTTCAATTCATCACCCTATTTATCCGCATTGAGCTGCGAAGCGTTTATTATTTCCGAATAGAACTCCGATATGCGTCCCTTGCGCTCCATCAGAGTGTCAAATCGGGCATTATATTCATATGGATATTTGTAATTAAAAATACGCTCGATATAGCTGCTGCCGGGCTTTTTGAGCTTTGTTACGGCTCCCGCGCCTGCGGCAAGAACGGTGTGCGTCTCCTCCATCATAAAGACGTTGTACTTGCACTCCGTGCCGGGCTTGCACCAGCCGACATTTTCGAGATTTCCTACGCAGCGGCTCTGACGGTACATATAGTAAGGGATATAGCCGCTGTCAAAGAGGACTCTGTGGGAATAATCTATCATTTTTCCCGCCGTCTCCCCTTCGCTGACCGCATGGCCGTGCTCCTTGAGCGTGGACGCGGATTTGAGTGCGAGGGCATGGACGGTTATATTGGCGGGGGCGAGCGCCGCCACGCCGTCAACGGATTTTTTAAAGCTCTCGAGCGTATCGCCCGGAAGTCCCGCGATAAGATCTACGTTTATATTTTCAAACCCGCTCTCCTTTGCAAGGGCATAGGCAGCGAAGAAATCCGCCGCGGTATGTTTTCTGCCCACCGCCTCAAGCACGGAGTCGTTTAGAGTCTGGGTATTTATGCTTATTCTGTCAACCGAGTGGGCGCGCAGCACCTCGAGCTTTTCCCGCGTCACGGTATCGGGTCTGCCGAGTTCTACCGTATATTCGCGCACAGAGGACAAATCGAAGCTGTTTTCTGCGGCAGAGCAAACCTTTTCCAGCTGCTCGGGGCTGAGTATGCCGGGCGTACCGCCGCCGATATAGACGCTCTCGAGCCTGAGTCCGATATCGCCGACAACCTTTCCCGTTATCTCGAGCTCTCTGCACAGGTCGTCAACATAGACAGGCAGCAGCTTCGCGGCGTTCGCATTGGTTATCGAGTGCGATACAAACGAGCAGTAGCTGCATCTCGACGGGCAGAACGGTATTGCAATATAGAGGCTGAACGAGCGCTCGTCTCCGATGGCTGCTATCTCCCGTTCCGTCTCGGCCACGCTCTGCGCAAGGCGCGTTTTCGGCTCGCTCACAAGGAGCTTTTTCGTGAAATACTCATATGCGCCATTTTCGCCCAAAGAGTCAATGAGCTTGAGCATAAGCTTTGACGGACGCACGCCCGTGAGAATACCCCATGGCGGGATATAGCCGGTGACAGCGCTCAGAGCCGAGAAAAGTTCGCGTGCCATAGCGCGTTCGCACTCGTCTTGCTCCGGCTCATCGGTCTTTTGAACCTCGGCGCATCGGGTCTCGGGCTTATCCCCGATATTTACGCACACGCGCACGGTGTATTCGCCGGGAGCGCCCTCTAAATATGTTTCGACTTCGGGTCTGCCGCTCTCGGGCAGAGTATCCGAAACCGTTATCTTTTCGTTAGGGAAAAACACGCGGCACAGATTTTCCGTTTCATAATGGAAATCATGCCCGCAGATATATAAAGTCATAGCGTTTCCTCAAAGCTCTCCAACGGGAATCTTTCTCAAATATCTGTTTCTGACACGCTCCTCGGAGAGCGCCGTGGAGCGGTTATGGCCGGTATAGACGGTGTATTCGCCATCGAGCGCCGCTATGCGCTTGAGGCTCTCTACCATCGCCTGCCAGCTGCCGCCCGGGAGATCGGTTCTGCCGACGGTGCGGCAGAAAAGCGTGTCGCCCGAAAACATTACGCGCTCTTTTCTTTCAATATAGCACACGCTGCCGAGAGTGTGCCCGGGAGTGTGGATAGTATGGAGAGTGATATCCCCTATCTTCGCTTCAAAGCCCTCCTCCGCGAGCAGGTCATAGTCGACATACTTCTGTATGCCGCGATCGACATGGGTGGCAAGGCTTATCTCCTCGCACATAAGGCAGGAGCTGTCATAGGGGTGAACGGTTATTTTCGCATCCGGGTAGTCGTCCTTTATATGGGCGACTCCGAGGATATGGTCATAGTGGCCGTGGGTGAGAAGAATATACTTGAGATTCTTCACTTCGTCGCGCAGGACGGCTTTGAGCTCATCCGTGTAATCGCCGGGGTCGACAACTGCCGCCTCGCCGCTGTGTTCGTCTATAACGACATAGCAGTTAGCCTGAACGGGTCCCATGGGCAGGGTGTGTATCTTCATCATTTATCTTTCCTCCAAATGTCCGTATCGAGCACGATGGTAACGGGGCCGTCGTTAGCTATATCGACCGCCATATCCGCGCCGAATATGCCTTTTTCGACGTTCCCGACTCCGTTCGCCGAGAGCTCCGAGCAGAACAGCTCATAGAGCCTGTTCGCTTCGTCGGGCGCGGCGGAGAGAGTAAACGACGGTCTGTTGCCCTTTTTGCAGTCGGCGCAGAGGGTAAACTGCGATATGGCGAGAATTTCGCCGCCGATGTCATTGACGCTCAGATTCATTTTGCCGTTTTCGTCCTCGAACACGCGCAGGCGCGCTATTTTGCCTGCGAGCAGCGAAGCCTGTTCATCGGTATCTCCCTCGGCAACGCCGAGCAGGACGTTAAAACCCTTTCCTATCTCGCCGACGGTCTTACCGCCGACGGAAACTTTTGACGACGTGACGCGCTGAACAACAGCTCTCACGGTGATTCCTCCTTGTTATCAGGTGGCTCCTCTCTCGACGCTGAGCACGCCGTCAATGCGTTCGAGCTTCGCGGCGACGCTCTTGAGATGCTCGATTCCCGAGACGGTTATGGTCATGGAGAAGGTGCTTCTGCCATCCTTGAAATTTCTTGTATTTATATCATTTATCATAACGTGCATATTGGCGAGCTGAACGGAGATGTCCGCGAGCATACCGACTCTGTTGAGGCAGGATATCATAAGCGTTGCGCGGAAATCCTCCTTTACGGAGCTGTCCCAATATGCGTTTATCCATCTTTCCTTATCGCCGCAGTTCTCGAGGTCCTTCGGGACATTGCTGCAAGCCCGGGTGTGAATAGACACGCCGTGACCGCGGGTGATAAAGCCGATTATATCGTCGCCGGGGAGCGGATTGCAGCAGCGGGAGAACTTGACAAGGCAGTTGTCTATTCCCTCGACTATGACGCCCTCGCTGCTCTTGACGCGCTTTTTCGGCTGAGTGAGAACTATCTCCGGCGGGGCGGACGCCTTGACTATCTTGTTATACTCGTCCTTTATATGCGGCATCATACGGATAAGCGACACACCGCCGTAGCCTATGGCCGCATAGAAGTCATCGACCGTATCGAAATGCTGGCGCTCCGCTATGCGCTGGAGGAACACCTTCATCTCATCGTCCGGCAGGCGGATATAGCTGCGCCTGAACTCGCGTTCGACTTCGATTTTGCCCTCTGCGACATTGTCCTCGCGGCGCTCCTTCTTGAACCAATTGCGTATTTTGCTTCGCGCTTCGCTCGTCTTGACTATCTTGAGCCAATCCCTGCTCGGCCCCTTGCCGGGCTGGGACGACGTTAAAACTTCGACTATCTCGCCGGTCTTGACCTGATAATCTATAGGCACTATGCGCCCGTCTACCTTTGCGCCGGTCATACGGTTGCCGATAGCCGAGTGAATGGCATAAGCAAAATCTATAACGGTTGCGCCCACGGGCAGGTTTATGACGTCGCCCTTGGGGGTGAACACAAACACCTCTTCGGGCACGAGATCGCTCTTTATCGTTCTGACGATATCCTCGACATCCTCGGAGTCGCTCTGGCTCTCGAGCATCTGGCGAATCCACGCAAGGCGCTTGTCGAAATTGCCGCTCGCGGTGCCTCCGCCGAGCTTATACTTCCAGTGCGCGGCGATACCGTATTCAGCCGTCTGATGCATTTCCCACGTTCTTATCTGAACCTCAAACGGTATGCCCTCCTTGCCGATAACGGTTGTGTGCAGGGACTGATACATATTCGGCTTGGGGGTCGAGATATAGTCCTTGAATCTGTTTGGAATCGGGCGGAACATATCGTGGATAACGCCGAGACAGTTATAGCAGTCAATGACCGACTCGACTATTATTCTGACGGCATAGATATCGTAAATTTCATCGAACGTCTTACCGCCGATATACATCTTGCGGTATATTCCGTGGACGCTCTTTATTCTGCCCTCGACCTTGCAGCCGGAGACAAGCGGGTCGATGCGCTCCTTTATCTTCTCGATTATGCTCTCGAGAAACTCCTTGCGCGACGCGCTCTGCGAGTTGAGATAATCGTCTATTTCCTTATAGGCAACCGGATCAAGGCAGATAATAGCCCTGTCCTCAAGCTCCTCTTTTATCGCTCTGATACCTAAACGGTGCGCGATGGGGGCATATATTTCGAGAGTTTCAAGGGCTGTCTCGCGGCGCTTTTCCTCGCGGACATAGCCTATCGTTCTCATGTTATGCAGTCTGTCCGCAAGCTTGATGATAATAACACGGATATCGTTGGACATGGCGAGGAGCATCTTGCGGATATTTTCCGCCTGCGCCTCCGCCTTTGTCTCCGTAGGCACCTTTGCAAGCTTCGTCACGCCGTCTACAAGCTGGGCTATCTCATCGCCGAAATCGCGCTCTATGTCGGCCTTCGTGACATCGGTATCCTCAACCGTATCGTGCAGCAGCGCCGCCGCCACGGACTGGCTGTCCATGCCGAGATCCGCTAATATGCCGGCGACGGCTATCGGGTGGATGATATAAGGCTCTCCGGACTGACGCAGCTGATTCTTGTGGTGCTCCTTCGCCGTCTCATAGGCGCGTTTCACCGTCTCGAGCTCGTCGTCGCGGTACATAGTCTTTATTTTTTCATAGAGCTTGTCAAAGCCGTCGTCAAAGGATGAGCTGCCGTCGGTAAAATCCGCCTGACGGTTCATCTTCTTTTCCTCGGTCTCTCCGTTTATTTTTTCTTCCCACGATCTCATTCGATCACCCCTCGCATTCTGCCGCTGATTTATAAAAAGCTTCTTATATGCTTCATAAGCTCCGCGTCCTCAAGGTTCACCTTGGGGCTCTGTCCGTTGACAACTATGCTGCCCGCTGGAGAGCGGTTGAGAACGCCCTTTTGCACCATGACCTCGACGGCGCACGCCACGGCGCAGATTCTCTCCGTGTCAAAGCCGGAGCGCAGGCACAGCATCTCGTATTCGGCGCTCCACGAGCCACGCCGCTTTATCTGGGTATAGACCGCACCGCAGAGATTTCTCTCCGGCAGGGCGGCTTTAGCCTGCTCCGGGGTCAGCTTCTCGCCGTGCATGACTCGGTCAAAGAGCCTCAAGCCCTCGAGCACCTTCATATCGTCGCTGCCGGACGGGCGCATATTCCTGATATAAACGCCTATGCGGACATTCCCGAGATATTCGTTCCTCTCGAGATTGACGGCAAGGTCAACGGTATCTCCGACGTTATAAAAGAACGAGCGTTCCGTCATGCCGAAATACATGGCAAAAATCCGAGTGTCGCCCTTTGCGACGGTTATTCTCATATGCTTGCCGTTGCCCACGGGCGTAAAGCCCTCTATCGTCATGCAGTAGAGCCCGAAAACCGGCTGGGGATTTCCCGCGCCGAACGGCTCAAGGGACGACACCGCGTCGAGAATATCCAAAGATATATGCGCGGGATTGAGCTTTAAATCTATATTCTGAATCTGAAACGGCATTTCGGTATGAAGCGCGTATTCCGTTATCTCGGCTCGGAGCTGTTCTATATCCTCAGCCATTAAGGAAAGTCCCGCCGCCTGAGTGTGACCGCCGAAATGGGTCAGCAGATGCTTTGAGTTTTTTATCGCGTCATAGAGCGAGAAGCCCTCTATACTGCGCCCGGAGCCGCGCGCAGTGCCGTCCTCGGTGTTGCGCGAAATTATTATGCACGGCTTCGAGTATTTCTCCTGTATCCTTGCGGCGACAATGCCTATAACTCCCGTGTGCCAATCGTCGCCGTCGACGACTATAACGGGAGCATAGCGAATCTCCGGATGTTCGAACAGCGTCTGCTCAACCTGCGCGAAAATTTCGCTCTCTATCGTCTGACGGGTTCTGTTGGCTTCGTTTATCTCCTGCGCCAAGCCGTTTGCGGTCTCCGTATCGTCGCTTAAAAGCAGCTCGAGCGCGCGGTTTGCGGAGCCCATTCTGCCCGCCGCATTTATTCGCGGCGAGACTGTAAACGCCACAGATGTAGCGTTGACATACTTATCCCCCGCTCCGGCGACGTCGAGCAGCTCGTTTATGCCGGCGCGCGAGCGGTTGTTTATGCTGCGAAGTCCCGCCTTGACTATCGTGCGGTTTTCGCCCGTAAGCTCGACTACGTCGCTTATTGTTCCTATTGCGGCAAGGTCGGCAAAATCCTCGATAACGGCGGTATCGTCCTCAAGCTCCATGGCGCACGCGAGCTTAAACGCAACGCCCGCTCCGCAAAGCTGCTTAAACGGGCTTGAGCAATCGGCGCGTTGGAGATCGACTATCGCCTCGGCGCGCGGCAGAACATCGGGAACCTTATGGTGGTCGGTTATAACGACCTCCATGCCGAGCTCATATGCGCGCTCCGTCGCGTCGGCGGCGCTGACTCCGTTGTCAACGGTAACTATCAGCTGAGTGCCCATATCCTTGAGCCTTTCGACAGCGCCGACGCTAAGGCCGTAGCCCTCGGTCAATCTGTCCGGGATATACCACAGGACATTCGCGCCCTTTGACTCAAGATATGTATAGAGCAGAGCGGTCGAGGTAACTCCGTCGGCGTCGAAATCGCCGAATATCGCTATGCACTCGAAGTTGTCTATAGCGCGGTTTATGCGCTCGACAGCCTTATCCATATCGGGCAGGTCGAACGGGTCAAGCGTAAAGAACGGCTCGGGGTCGAAGAAATCCTCTATCTCATCGTAGTCGCGGAGTCCGCGTATAACGGCAAGCAGCGCGGCGATAGGATTGAGGCTGTGTTCCTCGGCTATCTGTGCCGCGAGATCCTTGTCATATGAAGCTGCGAGCCATCTTTTACGCATAGGTTTACCATTCCTTTCAATAATAGTTAAGTATAGCATATATATTGCGGTTTTATCAAGTGTTTCGGCAGAAACTCGGGCTTTTATGAAATAATATAAAAAGAGCAGACGAATATACGTCTGCCCATTTGATCCGATATTGAATTTGCCTTATTCTGCTTTTGCCGCCGAGAACCGTCGCGCCGCCAATATAAGATTCACCGCGTCAATCAGCATGACGGCTATAAGCGCGGGATAAAAAATGCCGTAGTCGCGCAGGAAATACATCAGCCCGTAAAACGCGGTCAGCGGCAAAGCGGCCGCTATCCCCGCCGAATCGGGAAGAATATCTTTAAACACAAGCAGTCCGACTGTTGAAGCAATCGCCGCAAAAACAGCGAAACCTGCAGAGACGGCTGCGAACGCGCGGTTCTTCGCCGCGACGGGCAGGACAAAAATACATACGCAGAAAACGACGGATAAAATAACGCCGAAAACGGACGTGCCGGCGCCGCCGATCATATTTGCAAGGTTGAATGCCGTGGCAAGAATAAAGGCTATGACGGTCGATACGATACAAATGACTTTTCTTTTCATAAGGTCACCTCCGGGTGAGTTTGCGGCAGCGCATCTGGGGGAGTGATTTTCAGCCGGGGATATCCTCCGCGCCCAGGAGCGTCAAAACTTTTTCCGCGTCGGTCTCGCTTATGCGGAAAATAACCGCGGGGCTGTCAAATCTTTCGCCTTTTAAATATGTCTCGGAAAAGCTGAGATAACAGCCTCCGTCGATGACAAAGCAGGACATAACTCTGCGCTCCGTACCTTCATCATTTTTGAACTGAACATACACGGATTTTTTAAGCTCCTTGCTCGGATACTTATCCTCCTCGGCTGTTGCCGTCATGCCTTTAAGCGCCGAAACGAGCGCTTCAAGGTCGGATTTTTTCAGATCCTTTGTCACATTGCGAATTTCCTTGCCCTGAAAATGCGCCGCAGCGGAATCGACGGAAGATATCAACGACAAATCGGCTATATCGTCGAGCTTATATTCCTTGTTCATATCGTCCGCGTTTACTGAATAGCTCGGGTACGAATCGGACTCGCCGTCGGGCTTCTTTTCTTCATGCGAACAGGCTGCGAAAGCCGTCAAAACGAGCAGCGCCGCAAACAGCAGCGAAATTATCTTTTTCATGACATTTTTCTCCTTTTCTGCAAAGCGTTTCAGCCGTGCTTTTGCACGCCGACGGAAAAAATCCGCCGAGCTCGGCTGTCTCCGTTTTTATACCTTTGGACATTCATGTTGTTCATAATTATCCTCCGGATAAATACTTTTTTACTAAAAATCAATACAAAACCGGTTAAATCGTCCGAAAAATTCTTTCTTACAATGACATATTATTACATCCGGGCATTATTGTCAATCCTTTTCATAAAAGTTTTTCTTTTAGACACAAAACGGACATAAATGTATATTTCCAAAAAATCGCAAAAGCAAAACTTCCGCAGAGTGCAAATAACATTCTGCGGAAGTTCGGGTTTATTTATTTTTCAAATATCCTGCTCCTCGAACAGGGCGGCTGAACGCTTATAGGCGGCGAAGGTCAGCGCGAGCCAAATTACAACGCCGAGCGCAAGGGTGACGAGCTTTACCGCCAAGAACTGCGGGTCGGGAGTATCGAGCTTGTTTTTAAAGAGCGGCAGCGCATGGCAGAGCACTATCTCGATACCGATAAAGACGAACACGGCGACACTGCCGAGCGCGAACGGCACACCGATGCGCTTGACGTTTTTATAATAGCCCGTAAAAAAGACGATATTGAACACGCCGAATATCATAAAAAAGAACGCAAAGAGCGTGATATTTATATCGAGGTCGGCGGCGTTGACGGGGGTCATAATTTTAGCGCGCAGGATTGCTGTCGGCACGCAGACCGCTATTTCGAGCAGCTCGAGCAGGCTCGCAAAAATTATGCGGGCGAGCACTGTTTTTCGTTTTTCGACGGGCAGCATCATGGTGAAAAACACATCGTTATTCTCCCTACCGAACTGGCACATGAAAAATATGCCGAGGCAGGTGTAGAACATTATGACGAGATAAGGGTAGTTAGGGATAAAGAGCATGAACGCGAGCGGAATAAACAGGATATTCGTCGGATGAAGAACGAGCTTCAATTCCTTGTTGAGCAGTTCTTTCATTTTGTCTCGTCCTCCCTCTCGATATGCAGCATTATATCCTCAAGCCCGGCAGGTGCGGACTCGACGCCTGCGGGCAGCTCGGAATTTCTGACGAGCGCGCTCATGCCGTCCTTCTCGCGGCGCACGCCGATGAGCTCAGCCCCGTTCGGCGCATTATCGGCGGAAAATCGCACTACGCTGTATTTTTGGAGCAGAGTGCAAAGCGGCTCGTTTTCGGCGATGCGTCCCTGCTTTAAATATATTATATTGTCGGCGCAGCGGTCGAGGTCGCTTGTGATATGGGTCGAGCAAAAAACAGTCTTTCCCTCGTCCTGCGAGAGGCTTATGAATATATCGAGCAGCTCATCGCGCGAGACGGGGTCGAGCCCGCTCGTCGGCTCGTCGAGGATGAGCAAATCCGCCGAATGGGAGAGCGCGAGAGCGAGCGAAAACTTTACCTTCATGCCCGCGGAGAGCTCGGAAATACGCTTGCTCTCATCGAGCGAAAAGAGCCGCATATATTTTCTGTAAAGCGAGTCGTCCCACTCGGGATAAAAGCGCGAGGTGACTGCCGCCACTGCGGAAAGACGCTTTTGTGCATAGTAATTCACGCCGCCGAGCACAACGCCCAACCGACTCTTTATTTTCATCTCGTTTTCGGCGAAAGGCATTGAAAAGAAACGAATCTCGCCCGCATCGGGATGAACGAAGCCGAGCAGGGATTTTATGGTCGTAGTCTTTCCCGCGCCGTTTCTGCCGATAAAACCCGTTATCTTCCCCTGCTCGAGCGCAAAGCTTACATCAAGGGAAAAATCGCCGTAGCTTTTCTTCAGTCCGCTGACTTCGAGCGCGTTCATTCCTCCGCCTCCTCGGGCGTGCGGTGCTGCGCCTCGAACACGGCATCGGCAAAATTCATATAGACATCGTTCTGCACTATCGCTATGCCCTGGTTCTTGTCGGCGAGCATCAAAAGCGTGTCTCCCGGATTGATGTCGAATATGTCGCGCACACCCTTTGGGATGACTATCTGACCCTTTTCGCCGACCTTCACCGTAGCGACAAATTTGCCCTCCGGCATTTTCATTTTATCCACTCACCTTTCAGGTTTAAAGTTATACTTGTTATACTTTTCCTACTTATTATACTTATACCACTTTTCCGCAAATTTGTAAATACTTTTTGTTACAAACGGTGTAAATATTTTTTGATTTTTGTACTGCGGTACAATAATATTTTTGCTTTAACGGCACCTCAGCACAAAATAAAACAAATTTTAGGAAATACTTCCCAAGATATTGATTTATCTTTTTTATTGTGTTAATCTTACGGCAGAGCAATAAATTATGCACAAGCTACAAAAACATCACGAAAGGGCTGAAATTTATGAGTAAAAAAGCAAATCCTTATGAAAACTTTCTGAGCGTGCTTGACAGCGCGGCTGCGCTTGACGGCATTGACAAGAACGACTATGCGTCGTTCCGTTATCCCGAGCAGGAGTTGAAGGTCAACTTCCCCGTCCGCATGGATAACGGCGACCTGAAAATGTTCACAGGCTACCGCATTCAGCATTCGAGCACACGCGGTCCGTGCAAGGGCGGCATAAGATTTCATCCCAACGTCGATATGGACGAAGTCCGCGCACTCTCCGCTTGGATGACCATAAAGTGCGCCGTTGCCAACATCCCCTACGGCGGCGCAAAGGGCGGCATAACCTGCGACCCGTCGCAGATGTCCAAGGGCGAGCTTGAGAGAATGACCAGACGCTACGCGGCAATGATAGCGCCGATAATCGGCCCTCACAAGGATATCCCCGCTCCCGACGTCAACACCAACGCCGAAGTAATGGGCTGGATAATGGATACATATTCCATGAAGTACGGCTATCCCATCACGGGCGTCGTCACCGGCAAGGCGTTTGAAATAGGCGGCTCTCTGGGCAGACCCGAGGCTACCGGACGCGGCGTCATGCTCTGCTGCCGCGCACTGACAGAGAAGCTCGGACTTGACATAAAGGACTGCACCTTTGCAATTCAGGGCTTCGGCAACGTCGGCTCGACCGCCGCTTACCTCATAGCCGACCTCGGCGCAAAGGTCGTCGCTATAAGCGACCACACCGCGGCATACTACTGCGCAGACGGTCTCGATGTTCACGATATGCTCAAATATGCGGCGGGCAACGGCCGCGTGCTCCAGGGCTATAAGGCCGACGGCGCAACCGAGATAAAGAAAGAGGATCTGCTTTACATCGACGCAGACTTCCTTGTTCCCGCAGCACTCGAGGGTCAGATAACCGAGGACAATGCCGACATGATAAAGGCGAAATACATCGTCGAGGGCGCAAACGGCCCGACAAGCTACGAGGCGGATCAGATTCTCAACGCCAAGGGCAAGATAATCGTCCCCGACATTCTCGCAAACGCAGGCGGCGTTATCGTCTCCTACTTCGAGTGGGTGCAGAATCTGCAGTCTCTCTCCTGGTCGCTTGACGAGGTCAACGGCAAGCTTGCCGACATCCTCCTCAAGGCGTTCGACGAGGTCTATGCTCTCGCCGATGAGCGCAAATATTCGATGAGAACCGCCGCTTATATCATAGCGCTGCGCAGACTTGTCAAAACCAAGAAGATAAGAGGCATCTTCCCGTAAGCTTTGCAACATCATACGGAGCCGTGTCAAAAAGGCGCGGCTCCTATCTTTTTTACGACATATCAAATAAAAATGTTGTAATCCGAAAGAATATAGTGTATAATTTTTTGTGACAAAGATACTGCAAAATTAGGGTTTTTGACAGCGGTCACGCCCTATTATAATAAAAAGGAGTTGTTATCATTGGATAAGTATCTCATTATTAACGCAGACGATTTCGGAATGTGCAGGTCGGCAAACCTCGCCGTCATGGATCTGCTCAAGTCCGGCTCAATCACCTCTTCGACTATCATGGCTCCCTGCGCGTGGGCATATGAGGCGTGCCAGTTCGCAAAGAATAATCCGCAGTTCGCCATCGGCGTGCATCTGACCTTCACGAGCGAATGGGCTACATATCGCTGGGCGCCCGTCGGCACAAGCAACACCGACAGCCTGCGTGACGAGCTCGGCTTCATGTATCACGAGAGCATCGACGTTGAGAAGAATGTCGACATAAAAGAAGTCGCCGCGGAAATTCATGCTCAGGTAAAGCGTCTCAAGGCGATGGGACTTACCCCCTCTCATATGGACAACCACATGGGTTCGCTCTACGGCATCGAGGCAGGCCGCTTCGAGCTGCTTCAGCTCGCTCTCGGCATAGCCGGCGAATACGGGCTTCCGTTCCGCTTCCCCGGCACCTTCACCGACGCCCAGATGAACAACACCATGCTCGACATAAAGATTGACAAGGAGCAGATTCTCGGCCTTGTCGGTCAGTTCAACGAATATGCGCGCAGCGTCGGCGTGGCAACTCCCGACTACCTGCTTCCCGGCGAATGGAGCGGTCCGCAGAACGACAGCTACGAAAACTACCGCGACTATATCTATGAGCTCTACAAGACCTTCCCCGAGGGCATAACCGAGACATATATCCATCCCGCACTCGAGAGTGACGAGCTCAAGGGCATAACAAACTCCTGGCACCGCAGAGTTTGGGAATATAAGCTCTTCGCCGACCCCAAGACGAAGCAGCACATCGACAGCCTCGGCATAAAGCTCATCAACTACCGCGATTTGGCGCAGATGAAAAAGTAATTAAAACAAAAAGGAGCGGCTCAAGAGAGACTCCGCAAGGAAGAAGGCAGCACAAAATTTGTGCTGCCTTCTTTTTGTACTATCCCCAAAAAGATTCATAGGGGCTTTTGGTGACAAAATCCGATGCCTGCTGTGCCTACGGACAAAAGAGATATTTCGGGCTTTGCCCGGAGTGATATTTTCCTTACAGAGGCGCACTTCCTTACGGGGTGCGCCTCTCCGCACGGAGCTGCTTTTTTATACAGACAAAAGCAAAAAAGCAGCACTGCCGACACAGTGCTGCAATTTTTATCTATTAACTTTTATGCATTCAGACGATCGGTTTTCTTTCTGACATTAATTTTTTATTTCCGATCTATATAAAACGGTAAGCGTAAAGATTTTTGGTTTTCTGCTGCGCCGGATTACCGTTGATGCGGCGCAATTCGGACATCGTTACGGTTTTTATCGTTTTCGTCTGAAATGCTGCGGCCGTTGCCGCTCGATACACCCATCACTTTTTTGGCGTTCTCGTACGCCGGACGAAAAGCTCTGAGTGCAGAAAAATTGCTGATATTCTGCTCTGCTGAGCTTTCAGATAAGCTGTGACGGGCGGTCGGAGTACCGGGTTTCTGTTTCGCTGTACATCGGACTCGCCTCCTATCTTTTTTTGAGTGTACCTCTCAGGTACGGCGCCGACTCAGCGCCAGGAGCTTTTCTCCCTCTCTACGTCTATATTATAGCCGATGTTTTGGATAATGTCAACATATTTTATAAACATTTTTAATATTTTATATTGAGTTGGCTGTGTAAAGCAAAAAAAGCTGCCTTTGCGTCCCGATACAGAGCGTCAAAGGCGAAAATACCAAAAAGTTTTACATCATTTTGCCTGCTACTTTCCTTTTTCTATTGACTATTTGACTCAATGCGGGTAAAATAAATACATGAAAAAAATAAAATTTATCGGCTCGTGTTCATCTTTGGAGCGGAGACGTACGAAAGGTTATTATTATGGCAAAAGATTATAATCCCGATATCGTCAGCGTTGTTGACGAGGAGGGTAAGGAGCATATCTTCGAGGAGCTTGACCGCATAGAAACGGATCGCGGGCACTATGTTGCCCTGCTGCCCATATACGACGACACCGAGGAGATTCTCGAAGGCGAGGATGAGGTTCTCCCCCTCAAGGTTATAGAGGAGGACGGCGAAACATATCTGACGATGATCGAGGACGACGACGAATTTGAGGAAGTTTATCAGGCCTTTGAGGAGCGCTTGAGCGATCTTTTCTTTGACGACGAGCGCATCGACGAGGACGAATAATAAAATAAAGTCACCCTGCCCTGTGCGATAAATACGGTTCATATTAACCCAACACGTTTTACAAGGGAGCTTAGTCTCCGGCGGCAGACTGCAGACCTCCCGGCTTTGCCGGAAGAAGGGAGCGCGAAACCGTCGGGCGGCACCCACCTGCTTTGGATGCAGGTTACTATTGCCGTATCCGGCTCGGCGGGGCTTCTTTTTTGATTAATGCCTTTTTATTTATATAATGTATCAGCGGCCGCAAGCCGCATTTTTTGCGGAGCAGAGGCCGTCGGAAACGGAGGAAAAGCTGTTGCAGCGCATACTTAATGCCGACATTGCCGACATCGCCCCTATCGACGGGGGCTTTATATATGCAGAAAAAAAGATTCTTGAAAGCGGAGCGTGCAAAATATCGTTTTATTCGTACGACTGCGAGACAGGCATAGCCGCACCAATAACAAGGGGCGAATATGTCTCGTTCAAGTTCGGCCGAAACGGTTCGCGCATAGCGGACGAGCTCGGTCAGAGGGGCGAATTCATTTTTGCCCAGCCGACAAGATTTTTCAACAATTGCTCCGTGACTCTCGACAGAGCCGGAACGTTCTCGCTTTTTTCGCCCGAGGGCTCATGCGTCAGGCGCTATGAATTTACATATCAGGGCGCGCCTGTATGCAATCCCGTCGCATACGAAAAATCCCTCTGGTGCGTTGTGCCGGAGCGAAACGCGATAATCAACTATTCGATAGACGAAGCCCGCGTGCTGCTCAGAATAGGCGGGGGCGCTCAAAGCGCGTTCTCATATCCGACAAGCATAACGCTCCTCGGAGGAAGCATTTTCGTCTGCAACCGTGATTCGCATAAGATCCGCACCGTGCAGATAAACAACAGCACCTATGCCATAAACGACTACCGCACCTTCAGCGAGCCCGTATATAAATATTTCAGAGTGGGAGGCAGAGAGTACGCTCTGCTTGACTCGGGAGTATACGAAATATAAAAAAGCCCCCGAAATACAATACAGGAGGTAAATATGGCAAGAATATTCAGAACGGTAATCAGGATAATCACCTGCATCGCTCTCATTATCTGCCCGATGCCCGAGAAGAAATGCGAGGCCGAATTCAACGGCACGTTTCTTCAGTCCTGGATGAGCTCATCCTGGGACGACGGGCGCTGGCAGGAGGAAATCGGCGCAATGAAGGAGGCCGGGATAAAATACCTCATCATTCAGGATGTGGTGCACAAGGCCTCCGACGGCACATGGACCGTCTACTACAACTCCGAGCTTGACACGTTTAAGGACGCAGCCTTCGGCGCCTCCGATGTTGTTGAAGCGGCGCTGAGAAACTGCGCGGGCTCGGGAATAAAGGTCATGGTCGGCCTGGGTCTCTATGACGAATGGTGGACAAAGTCCGGCTTCGGCAAGGACTACGGCGAGCTCTGCGACGTCTCCGCCGACATGATCGAAGAAATCTACGGCAGGTATATTTCAAAGTATCCCGACGCGTTCGGCGGCTGGTACTTCACGCCCGAGATGAGCAACGGACCGCTTGTAAAGCTCTCGTCCGCTTTCATTGCAAAAGGCGTCAATGTGATAATCGACGCTATCGAGCGCACAGATGCGAACGCTCCCCTGCTCTTAAGCCCGTTTTTCTCGCAGTACGGGGCGAACCCCGGCATAGAGAGCGCGAAAATCTTCTGGGCTTCGTTCATAAGGTCGGTGAACTTCCGCGAGCAGGACATATTCTGTCCGCAGGACGCCGTAGGCGCGGGCTGGACGATTGAAGAGAATCTCGTCAACGTCTGGAGAATGTATTCCGACGCCGTGAAGTTAAGCGGAAAGAAGATACACCTTTGGGCAAACGTAGAGAATTTCACAAGCGCCGTAGCAAAGAGCAACACCACAGGCATAACAACTCCGCTCGCAACCGAGAACACGCAGGATGTGACTGCGACGCTCGACAGGCTCGTTAAGCAGATGGACATAGCCTCTCGATACGCCGAGAATATCATAACGTTCTCGTACAACCACTATTACAGCCCCGTGTATGTCAATCCGATGTTCCACAACACCTATGTTGACTACTTGAAAAACGGACACGTGCTCGAGAGCGAAGCACCTACTGCGCCTACTGCGCTCACATTCTCCGTTGACGGTGACGGAAACACCGTACTCAGCTGGCAGGCCTCGACGGATAATTTCGGCGTAGCCTATTACAGGATATGCGCCGACGGCAAGTTCTTAGCGAGATGCGAATACAACGAGGACACCGCGGCGGTCATCAAAAACGCGCAGAGCGGCACGGTATACGGTATAACCGCATACGATGCGGCGGGCAACGCTTCGCAGACAGCGGAGATAACCTATTAAGAAAATAACACAAGGCATAGAAAACAGCCGCAGCAGGATGAACTGTTGCGGTTGTTTTGCGTAGTTTTATCGTAAGTCAAAGAATTACACAAACTGGAATTTGCAGAGTAGCTGCAAGAAGTATACCGTAGGGGCGGATATTATCTGTCTGCTTTTTTTGCAGCAGCTTGCGGTATTCCTTTGACGCTTTAGCGTCACTGAAAAGCTATTCATTTCGCCCGTGTCGTGTAATACGCTCTCTGCCTGAGGCTTGCCTCTTGTGCCGCCTACGGCGGCATTGGGGCGTCGAGTCGCCGTGCTCTGCAAAATGATATTGAAAAAATTTATATAAACAGGGAAAAATCAGACAACTCCGTGTTACAATCCCTGTCTCGGCGTTTCGCCGAGCCGACTCCTGTATGGGAGTCATAATTAAAATGCTCGAGAAATCCCAATTGCAAAAAGCTTTTATCTTCCCCGGCGGGACGGTAATTTTGATAAGCATATAAAAATTCAAGGACCGCCGGAGCGATCCCTGATTTGATTTGATTTGATTTTATTTTATTTTTCTTTCAACAGCTTTGCGAGCTCGTCCATAAAGGTGTTGATATCCTTGAACTGCCTGTAGACGGAGGCGAAACGGACATAGGCTACTTCGTCAATACTCTTGAGCTTCTCCATCGCAAGCTCGCCTATATAGACGGTTGTCACCTCGCGGTCGAGCGAATTTTGAAGCACGGCCTCTATCTCGCTGACAGCCTTTTCGAGCTGTTCCATATAGACAGGGCGCTTTTCACACGCCTTGAGCATACTGTTGAAAAGCTTGTTTCTGTCAAAGACCTCACGCGATTTGTCCTTTTTGACAACGACTATCGGCACGGTTTCGATTATCTCATAAGTTGTGAAGCGCTTGCCGCAGCTCATACACTCGCGGCGGCGGCGGATTCTCTCGCCCTCGTCGGTGGGACGCGAGTCGATGACCTTGCTCTCTTCAAAACCACAGAACGGACACTTCAAAGCTATCACTCCCTGATAAACGTCTATAATATTTATCGCATAAAAACAGTCAAATGTCAAGCTTTTCGAGCCTGCGCATAGAATCCGTCAGCTGCTCCGTTCGCTCGAAGCCCGAGCGGTAGAGCTCGATAACACAGTCACCCGAATAACCGCTATTTTTCAAGAGCGAAAACAGCGCGGCAAAATCAAAAGTTCCGTCAAACGGTGGGATACACTTGTGACTCTCATCGTGGTCGCTCAGATGTATGTGGCAGATATTATCGGAAAACTCTCTGAAAAATTCTATCGAATCTATCCCCGCAAGATACGCCTGCTTGATATCGAGCACCATGTGAAAATCGCTGCCGAGGCGGCTTTTGAGCTCGTTCATAAATTCAGGCGTCTGCCCGTTGTGATGGACGACATTCTCCTGTGCGAGGATTATCCCCTGCTCGCGCGCGTCCGAGACAAGCAGTCCGAGGCGTTCGGCGTATTCGTCCGTGCCGATATTCATCGGCAGCTTCGCGCCGTGGAGCACAACGACTTTTGCGCCTATCGCGGAGGCGGCGGCGTAGTATTTTTTATAAAACTCCCTGTAATCGTCGAAGCGCCGCACGTACTGGCTGAATAAGATATAGCCCTCGGCAAACGAGGTAAAGGGATGCAGAGAGCGGATGCGTATGCCGTTGTCGGACGCTATCGAAGAGAGTCGGCGGAGGAAAACAGGCTCTAACTCCGACGGAGAATTGAAGAACACCTCGGTGACTTTCGCCCCGGCTTCGGCGACACAGCGCAAGGCCTCCTCTGTCGCCGCGGGATAGAAGCAGGCGGTTGATATTCCGACGGACATTCTTTTCCTCTCCCTTCCTGAAAAGTAAAAATCTTTGCATTGCGAAAACGCGCACTTCGGGTTAGAATCAGAGAAAACGGAGGTGCGCCATGCGCGGTATAAAAGAAAAAATAACTAAAAATTTAAGTTACATAAATCCCGTTTCGCGAAAACTTTTGCTCGGCGCGGTGATTATTTTCGAAGTTCTTTTCACCCTTGCCGTCTGCGCTCTGCTGCTCGCAGGACGCGGACTCGACTATTGGCGCTGCATAGCTCTCGCAAAGGATGCGGCAGACTGCATACGGCCGAGCATGGGAGTCATGCTTTTCGGCTCGCTGATAATACAGGCTATTGATCCCGAAAGCGGAAAATAAGCAAAAAACGCTTTACATACGTATATAGTATCACAAAAAAACGCCGAATACAATTAATTTCGGCGCTTTTTAACCCATCTGCATATGGACATTTACCGAAAAAGTGTGCTATACTTTTAAAAGCGTTTTTTATTTTGCGCTGCGGAGGGAATATGACAAGGGACAAACTCATAAAAAAAATTGCGACATGGATAATGATGACGATAATGCTGTCTGTCTTTTCGCTCGATGTAATCTGCGTTGCCATGTGCAACATCTATCAAAGCAGGGTTGAAATCAGCCCGGCGCAGTTTTCATCGGACGGCACTGCCGACAGGATACATTTTCTCAACACCAACAATTCCGACGCAATACTTATAGAATCAAACGGAAAGTTCGCGCTTATAGACTCCGGCGAGGGCGATTACAATCCGCGCAGAAAGTTAAGCTACGACGGCAGCGAGGAGGATGTTATAAAGTACCTCAAAAAGGCCGCCGGCGACTCCGAGGGCAAGGTAACGCTCGAGTTTGCGCTCGGTACGCACAACCACTACGACCATGTCGGCTCGTTCGAAGCCATTGCAAAGGATCCGGACATCACGGTAAAGACTTTCTATCTAAAGCCCGTAAATCACGAGATAGCCCACGAATACGAATACGGGGGCTGGGGCGTTGAAAAAACCTATGAGGACACCGTAAAGGCGTTCAAAAACAGAGGCACGGTTGTTACCTCCGACATACCGGACAAGCCGTTTAAATTCGGAGATTTCACGCTGACCTTCTACAACACGGCGCTCGATGACGAGCGGCTTCACGGGCAGGGCGAAAACGCCGAATCCGTCGGAACGATGGTCGAAAAGGGCAAAAAAAGCGCATTCCTCGCCGCTGACATAACGAGAACCACCGGACTCGAGGGCTTACTTCTGCCGCAGCTTCATAAAGTGGATCTGCTTAAGGTCGGACACCACGGCTACTACGGCTCGACATCGTCCAAGTTTGCGAGAGGGCTCTCGCCCGAGATAGCGATAATCACAAACAGACTAGGGAAGATATATCCCGATATCAAATGGACGCTGACGATGGTGAGCCACAGCGCGATTTTCGCAACGGTTGACGAAAACGGAATTATAGCGGAGTTCACGGACGACAACGAGATAAAGCTTTCGAATCACGCGCAGGACTGAAAACATAAAAGCAGGAGCCGTAGAGGTTCCTGCTTATTTTTTATGCGCCGATTCGCTTGATTTGACGCGCCGCGTCGATTGAATTGTTTTCGTCCATTTCGGGGAGCTGATTCCAATAGCGCTTTGGCATAAAGCTCATGCGGCAGCGGGGATTGTAACGAGCCTCTATGGCTACCGTGTCGTAAAAATGCTTCCACAGCGCGCGGAAATACAGCTCCTCGTCCCCCGCCCGCGGCTGCTCAAAGCCGTCGAGGTGGATAACCGTTTTCCCTCTGTTGTGCCAGACGAGCGCCTGCGAATGGGTCTTGTCATATATCAAAAACGATTCGTTCGGGTATCGGTCGCAAAAATGCGGCGCGAGCAGAGGCAGGACGGAATTTTTCGGCTCGATTACGGCAGTCAGGGTGTTATCCTCGCTTATGCTGAAGCGGACGAAGCCCGCGTATTTATGGCTCTCCTGCTTGAGGGCGCGGACGGCTTTTGTCAGACGCGAAACGGTGCCGTCTGCGAGCATACGCAGAACGCCCGCGCCGTAGTGCATCGCCATGTGCACAAAATCATTGATAAGCGTGCCCCTGTCCTCAAGACAAGTGAGATAGCCGAGGCGCACAGTGTTCCAGACATCCGCGCCTACTTTTTTGAGCCCGCGGCGCACTCTGTCCGCCTTTTGCGGGTCGGTGTCAACGGTTTTTGAAGAAAATAGCGTCGGCACGAACTCATCCTCCGCGACTATAGAACACGGCAGCTCGCGGCTCTCAAAGCTCTCGAAAACGGCTGTCAAAAGCCCCTCGAACGAGCCGTCGTATACATATATTACATCTGACCGTGCAGACATTGTACTACATCCTCTCTTGTTATCATATTGTCGAACAGGCTCAGCTGCTCGCCCTGCACATTCGGCAGAAGCGACCGGCACCGCTCGGAAATAAGCGAGTTTAAAACTCTGTCGGGATTCACGTTGAGCCCCGCCGAATATTTGCCCTTGCAGGTTATGAAATATTGGGCGCGTTTGAGCACCACACCGAGCTTTTTGAGATCCTCGAAGCTCAGCGGCGAGACGCGGCGAGCAGTCAAAATCCGCTGAACGCTCTTCACGCCGACGCCCGGTATTCTCAGCAGTTCTTCCCTTGTTGCGCGGTTTATTTCAAGCGGAAACAGCTCCATATGATTGAGCGCCCAATTGCATTTCGGGTCTACATAGGGGTTCAAAAACGGATGCTTTTCATCGAGCAATTCATTTGCGTCGAAGCCGTAAAAGCGCAGAAGCCAGTCGGCCTGATATAGCCTGTGCTCGCGCAGGAGCGGCGGCTCGGTCGTCTTTGCGGGCAGAAGCGGATTTTCGACTACGGGGATATAAGCCGAATAGAACACGCGCTTGAGCTCGTATTTCTTATAGAGTGCGGCGGAGAGCGACATTATTTTGTAATCGCTGTCCGGCGTTGCGCCGACTATGAGCTGAGTGCTCTGACCGCCGGAGGCGAAGCGCGGCGCGTGCTTATATTTGACAAGCTCCGCCGAGCTCTCCTTTATCTTATTTGTAATAAGCCCCATGGGGCGGAGTATAGATTCCTTTGTCTTATCAGGCGCGAGAAGCTGCAGACTGCTGTTTGACGGCAATTCTATATTGACGCTCATTCTGTCCGCGAGCATACCCAGACGGGTTATCAGCGCGTTGTCCGCGCCGGGGATGGCTTTTGCGTGGATATATCCGCCGAATCTGTATTCCTCGCGCAGGATGCGCAGCGTCTCTATCATACGCTCGCAGGTATAATCGGGGCTGCCGACGACGGCGGACGAGAGAAAAAGTCCCTCGATATAATTGCGGCGGTAAAAATTTATCGTAAGCTCCGCAAGCTCGCGCGGAGTAAAGGTCGCGCGGCGCACGTCGTTCGAGACGCGGTTGACGCAGTATTTGCAGTCAAAGATGCAGGCGTTGCTCATGAGAACCTTCAGCAGGGATATGCATCTGCCGTCGGCGGCGAAGCTGTGGCATATACCGCACGCGGCGGCGTTGCCTATCCCCTCGCCGCCCGAGGCGCGGTCCGTTCCGCTGCTCGTGCAGGCGACGTCGTATTTCGCCGAATCGGAAAGTATCTCCAGCTTGTCAAACAGATCCACGCTCTCACCAGATTTCAAACATTTGTTCGTATGTATTATACTATAGAACATTTGTTTGTGTCAAGAGCTTAAATAAAAAATATCGGCCGTGCTTTATGTGCACAGCCGATAAGTTTTAAAGAATGATGCAGATAAGACCGCTGCAGCCCTCGTTTATGACCTTTTCGAGCGTCTCCTGTAATTTCATGCGCGCCGCGGCGGGCATTCGGTAGAGCTTGTTGTGCAGTCCCTCGTTGACAAGCTCATGCAGGGATTTGCCGAAGATATTCGACTCCCATATCTTTGTCGGGTCTTCCTCGAACTCCTTGAGCATATAGTTTACAAGCTCCTCGGACTGGGATTCCGAGCCGACTATCGGCGCGACCTCGGTTGTTATATTAGCCTTCATCATGTGTATCGACGGAGCGGAGGCGCGCAGACGCACGCCGTATCTGCCGCCCTGACGCATTATCTCAGGCTCCTCGAGGCTCAGCTCATCGAGCGACGGCATAACTATTCCGTAGCCCGTCGCCTCGACCTCGTCGAGTGCGCCCTTGAGCCGCTCATATTCGCGGCGCACGGCGGCAAGCTCTCGCATACAGCTCATCAAATCCTGCTCATCAGAGATATCGAGCCCCGTCTCCTCGGCGAGTATCTTATAGAACAGACTTCCGTCTATCTGCGCCTCTATCCGCGCCGCACCGCAGGACAAATCCATCTTGGCTATCTTCGCACCCGTCACATATTCGCAAGAGCAGATATCCTCGGCTAAGTGTTTTACATCGCGGAGAGTGCGGAGATTCTTCGCCGCCTCGCTCACCGCGCCGCAGAGCCCCGAGCGCAGCCAATGCTCGCGGCCGAGGGTCATCGCCCAGCCCGGCAGACCGACACTTACCTCCTTGACGGGAAACTCAAAGAGCACCTGCGTGAGTATCTCCTTTATCTCCCCCTCGTCTATCTCAAGGCAGTTGACGGGCATGACGGGCACGCCGTATTTATCGGTCAGCGAGGCCGCCATGCTTTTTGTCTCATCGGCTTCGGGCTTCGTGCTGTTCAGCAGGACGACAAACGGCTTCTTGAGTCCCTTTAGTTCGGATATTACTCTGCCCTCCGCCTCCTCGTACTCGCTGCGCGGTATCTCGCTTATCGAGCCGTCGGTGGTGACGACAAGCCCTATCGTCGAATGCTCGCTGATAACTTTTTGCGTGCCTATCTCCGCCGCCATATTGAACGGTATCTCGTGCTCAAACCACGGGGTCTTAACCATTCTAGGGCTCTCGCCCTCGATATAGCCTAAAGAGCTCGGGACGATATAGCCCACGCAGTCAATGAGCCGCACGCGAAATGTCGCTTCGGACGGGAGCGAAATTTCGACGGCATTTTCCGGGATAAATTTCGGCTCGGTGGTCATTATGGTACGCCCGGCGGCGGACTGCGGAAGCTCGTCGACCGCCCGCTCGCGCACGCTCTGAGCCTCGATATTGGGCAGCACAAGGGTGTCCATGAAGCGCTTTATAAATGTGGATTTTCCGGTTCTGACAGGGCCGACGACTCCGATATATATATCGCCCTGGGTGCGCTTTGCTATATCGCTGTAAATATTTCTCTCCTGCACGGTTATCCCTCCTCAGACTCCGGGTATCAGCAGCATACATTTCTGCGCCACCGTCTCGCCCGTTATTCCGTTTTCCTGCTCCACCGCTTCCACGGTAGTGTTATAACGCCTCGCTATATTCCAAATTTCCTCGCCCGCGTCGGCAAAATAGACGGTCAGCGCGGCGCCGCCCGCTTTTTTGCTTTCGGTGTCGGCGCACTCTATCGAGGTGACTGTCTTGCGGCGGACGCTGTCGAAGATGCAGCCGGAAATATGCATTTCGACCCGCACCTCGGCGCTGCCCGAGGCACACGCGGCGCTCGCGGCGGTTATCTCGATACACGGAGACAGACTGAGCTCTCCGTATTTTCTGACGGAGCGACGGTATTCATAGCTCGCCTGCCGCTGAGCATAGCAGGGCTGCTCCTCGGCATCGGAATAGAGAAAGTGAAGCGTCAGCTCGCCCGAAATTATCACTCCGTCGGAGTCCTGCGATACGCTCTTTGAAAGGTCGGAGCACCAGAGGGCTAAAATCTGCTTTGCCTCCGGCAAATCCTGCGTGCTGCGGCAGGTAAAAGTATCGCTGAATCTGTCGGCAATAACGGAGAAGTCTATATTGCGGCTCTTAGTCTCGAGGTTGCAGCATACGGAATAGGCGTCGGTGACAACAGGCAGGCTCATTTCCCTATAGGCCTTGACCCCCGCGCCAACGCGCACGCTGATATCAATAAGTCTGTTGTCACCCGCCTGATCCGCCTTCGGCAGAACCTCGAGAGAGGTGACGGGCAGCGACACGCAGCAGATGCAGTCCTCGTCTATACCCTCAAGGTTGATTATCTGGCTTATCGGCATGGAGTGGCCGAAGCCGAATATTTCGCCGTTCTCGCCTCGGCAGACGGCGCTGACGGTAAGCTCGCCTTTTACAAGAAGCTTGTTGCTGATAACCTTTATCTCCTGCGCGAGCGCCGCCGCCTGTGCGCTGAGCACATTGGACACGGCGGGGTCGCCCTCGGGCAGGGGCACGGTCTCGCTCATGGGAAACGCAGTTTCCGTGCAGGCGATAAGGCTCGCTGTGCGGCTGTCGCAGCATCTGAGCTGTATCCCCGCGCCCTCGGCACCGGTTATTATCTCCTCCTGCTTCACTCCCGATATGCAAAACGCCACGCTGACCACGGCATGAATATCGAGCCTTCGCGGGCTGACGGCGCGGCAGTTTGCGTACTGGGTATAGGCTCGCACATTCACACAGCAGTTTTCGTCCGCACCCTTGAGCTCGGCATACTTCGAGAACGGGTAGGTCTGCTCAAAACAGCAGACGTTTCCCTGCTCGTCGGTATAGATGACGCACACGCCCGCAGAGCCGTCCGCCGTCGCCCTGTCGCCTGCGGTCTGAACGGCGGTTATGCGCGGAGTAACAAGGCACTTGAGCACGCGCCTTATGTCCGGACAATAATCCGGCAGGGTTATATCGGCATCTATCGGCTGTTCCGCAGTGCAGGCACCGAGCGTCTCCTCGACGCCGACCGACTGCGTTATAACGTTGATTTGCATCGCATTCCTCTCCTTAACAGAAAATGTCAATGCATTTATATTCTCCCCGTGTTCCGCGTATGATAAAAACCTGCGGGACGTTTTTAAGCGCGTTTTAGCACTCGATATATTAGAGTGCTAATGATTTACAATTTGTTCACAATCCAATGTATTTTTTTTTAACAAAGCGGGGATATTATATAATCAAACGAAGGGAGCAAGAGCCCCCGGAGAAGAAAGAGAGTGAGTCCGATGGAAATCGGAGAGCAGTCAGATAAATAAAACAGACACTTCATTATGAATATCAATACACAACAAACGGAGGAATCAATTATGTTTGAACTTACACCTTATGAACGCAGACATCAGCGTGCACTCTTTAATCCTTTCAGAGATATGGATAACTTCGAGAAGAGCTTCTGGGGCGACATGGCCGCAGCGGACTTCAAGACCGATATAAAGGACAACGGCAAGGAATATGTGCTCGAGGCGGATCTGCCCGGCTTCAAGAAAGAGGACATTCACGTCGACATCGAGGACGGCTACCTGACCATCAGCGCAGAGCGCAACAGCGAGAGCGAGAAGAAGGACGACAAGGGTAACTTCGTCCGCCGCGAGAGGTCTTACGGCTCGTTCAGCAGGAGCTTTGACGTATCGTCCGTCAAGACCGATGATATCACCGGCGAATACAAGGACGGCGTTCTGACCCTGACAATGCCCAAGAAGGAAGAAAACGTGCCGACATCGAGAAGAATCGACATCGGCTGATACAAAGAAAGCGACCCCGGAGGGAATACTCTCCGGGGTCTTTGCGTATTTTTACGGCTTTTAAAAGTTATTTCATTCCGTGCTTTTTCTTGTAGTTCTCTATACATTCAAGCTCATTGAAATATATTTTTTCGCCTTTAACTTTCATAAAGTGCTCATGCCCTTTGCCGAGCAGAAGGAGTATATCCCCTTTCCGCATATGGTCGAGGGCATATTCTATTGCCTCGGCTCGGTCGGTTATCTTGACATATTTGCCCGCTCCGCCGCCTTTTTCGACCCATCCGGCTATCTCGTCGATTATCGCATCGGGGTCCTCAAAGTCCGGATCGTCGCTCGTGATTATGATAAAATCGCACATCCTTGCGCTGACAAGACCGAGCTCCTGCCTGCGGACTGTTGCCTTGTTGCCCGTTGAGCCGAAAAGCGCAACAATACGGTTGGGCTTATAGTCGCGGACTGTCTCGATAACATTTTCCATGCTCAGACCGTTGTGCGCATAGTCGATAATGACGCTGTAATCGTCGCTGACATGAACGAGCTGCATCCTGCCCTCTATACTGACGTGAGCAAACGCCTCGCGCATTTTTTCGACCGGAACGCCCATTTTGCGCAGAAGTGCGACGGAAGCCAGGACGTTGTAGACGCTGAAAAAGCCGGGCATACTGACCTGCGCGTGCCACGGGGCATCGAATTTACTCTTGCAGTCGAACTCTATACCGAGAAAACCCGGGCGGCGCAGCGGATTTATATTCTCCGCATAGTAATCGCATTTTTCGTCGAGGCCGTAGCTTATCACCTCGCCCTTTGACGCGGCGGCGATATCGTCAAAAAACGCATCGTCCCGGTTGGCGACGGTGAAGCCGCTGTGAACATAGAGCTGCTTTTTCCAATAGGCGTATTCTTCAAAGGTCTTATGCTCTTTTCCGCCGATATGGTCGGGCGAAAGATTAGTGAATATTCCGGCATAGAATTCAATGCCGTAGACGCGACTCATCTTGAGTCCTATGGACGAGACCTCCATGCAGACCGCCTCGCAGCCGCCGTCCGCCATCTCGCGCAGAATCTTCTGAAGCTCATAGGATTCGGGGGTCGTGTTGACGGTCGGTATCTTTTTGTCGCCGTAAAACGCGCCGACGGTGCCGATAACGCCCGTCTTTATGCCGCAGTTTTCGAGCGCGCTGCGCAGAATATAGGTTATGCTCGTCTTGCCCTTTGTGCCGGTTATGCCTATCATTTTAAGCTCGTCGGCAGGGTGACCGAAGAAGTTTATGCTCATCTGTGCGAGGTCGCGGCGGGTGTTTTCGCTCATCAGCACGATTGCGTCATCGGGTAAATCGAGCGCAGTCTCCGCCACAAATACGCGGCAGCCGAGGTCATATGCGTTTTTTGCGTATTTATGCCCGTCGGTCGTCTCGCCCTTCATGCAGACGAACGCCGTGCCCGGCTTCGCCTTGCGCGAATCGTAGACTATATCGCATATGTCCCTCTGCGGATAATCGCCCGCAACGGCAGTGCCCTCAAGCAGTTCTTTCAAATACATTGTATCTCTCCCGTGGTGTCTTATTTTTCAAACGGTCTTATCATAAAGCCGAAGCGGAGCTTCTTTTCGTCTATAAGGCGAAGGCCGCGCTCGGGGTCGTTATGATAACGAGCCTCGCTGATGCCCGTCATGCGCCAATCGAGGCTGACGACGGTATCCCTCAAGGGCTTCAGCTCGAAATCGTGCTTAGTATCCTCGAGCATCTGCGCCGTGAAATGCTGCGCGTTGAAGCTGAAATGCTCCATGCCGAACGGCTCAAAGCGCAGTCCCGCCGTATCGGACGCAACCTCGGCAAAGCGAGTGCCGTAATGTGCGCCGTTCTCCTGCGGGCGGATATAGTGCTCGAAATTATCCGTCGCCGTCGCGCTCCAAAGCCCGAGGCGTTGGGATTTATACCTGTCAACATAGGCCTCTTTAGGCCCGTAGCCGAAGTAACGGACGCTCTCAAAAGCTTCGGGCATAAAGAGCCTGTAGCCGACCTTCGGCAGCACCGGGCATTTTTCTATCACATCGCCGTCAAACAGAAGCGTCACGCAGCCGTCGGGGGTAAATTTGTAATCAACTTTGGCGTGGATGACGGGCGGGCAGGACGGGCCGCCTATCGATATTTCGGTCTTTATGCACACGCCGCCGTCCGTATTCGAGACGAGGCAGGAGTAGGTCTTTTGCGCGGCATATTTGAAATTCTTGAGCCGCCACATATCGGACGAGCCCCTGTTATAGCAGGGCGAGCGCCAAATCTGAGGCTCAACGGGTGCGCTCAGCAGTTCTTTTTCGCCGCAGACTATCGATGCTATGCGCCCGTAGGGCTTATCAAAAGTATAGACGATATTCCCCGCCTTAATAACCGCGAAGCGGTCGTTTTCGTCGAGCTCAACTCTGCCCGCCTTTGGTATATAGCGGGTATAGTCCTTGAGTATAAACTGCTCGAAGCCCGTTTCAAAGCCCTTTTCCGCCCAAGGGTAATCCTTTGTCGAGACAAAGCTCAGGGTCAGCAGACAGGACGGGAGCGAATCAACTTTTTCGGGATCGAAGAGCTTTATTGTCGTACTCCCCTGCGCGGGGGTCGCGAGAGCGTCGGTAGTGCCCTCCGAAACGGTTTTTCCGTCCTCGCTCAGCGTCCAGTGAATCGCCGTATCGTCGAGCGGAGTAAAGCGCCTGCGGCTCGTGACGGTCACGCTGCCGTCGCCGTTATAGGCGGCCGAATACTGCCGGTAGACGCGTTTCATATCGAAATAGCCGGGGCGCGGGGTGCGGTCGGGATAGACGAGCCCGTCGATGCAGCAAATGCCGCTGTTCGGGAAATCGCCGAAGTCGCCGCCGTAAAAATATCGCGCACCGCCGTCTTTGTCCGGAACATTGACCGCGTGGTCGCACCACTCCCAGATACAGCCGCCGAAATTGTTGTCATACTTTTCGACAAGCTCCCAGAACGGATAGACATCGCCCGTGCTCATCGAGCAGACATATTCGCACATATAAAAAGGCTTCGTATATTCTTTATTATTGAGATAACTCTCTATATATTCCGTTCCCGCATACATACGGCTCTCTACATCCGAGATATCGGCAAAATTCTCTCCCTCGGGAACGGCCTTGAACTCAAGGTGGGAGTTCTCGTAATGTATCAGCGCACGGTCGTCGCGCGAGCGGATATACTGCGCCATGGCGCGGTGGTTGACGCCCGCTCCCGACTCGTTGCCGAGCGACCAGAGCACGACGCAGCCGTGATTTTTGTCGCGCTCAAAGAGCCTCTTTGCCCTGTCGACATATGCCTCACGCCACTCGGGAGACGAGGAGAGCCGCGACCAGCGCATCCAATCCCATTCGCCCTCCCAATCGTAGCCCATGCCGTGGGTTTCAATATCCGCTTCGTCCGTCAGCATTATACCGTATCTGTCGCAAAGCTCAAGGAAGCGCGGATCGTTCGGATAGTGCGAGGTGCGTATCATATTGCAGTTGGCGCGCTTTATGAGCATGATATCCCTAAGCATATCATCGAGCGTGACGGCGTGACCCGTAACGGGGTGAGAGTCGTGGCGGTTGATGCCGCGAGCCTTGACCGCCTTTCCGTTTAAAAGGCAGACTCCGTCCTTTATCTCGAAGCGGCGCACCGCAAGGTCGAGCAGAACGACCTCGTCGCCGACACTGAGCCAAAGCTCGTACAGGCGGGGCTCTTCGTCGTTCCAAAGCACGGGAGAGCTGATAATTATGCTCAGATTTTCGCCGCCGACACCCTTGGACACAACGGCTCCGTCCGGCGCGACAAGCTTATATCTCACATTGCAGGGCGTGCTGAGCTTCGTTTCCACAGACAGCTCGGCGGAGGCGAGATCATCGGAGACGCAGCGCCTTACAAATATATCGTCAAATCTCTCCTTACCGCGTGCCAAAAGATAGACCTCGCGGAAAATACCCGAAAATCTGAAGCAATCCTGATCCTCGAGATAAGTGCCGGGGCACCACTTGACAACGAGCACGCAGAGAGTATTTTCGCCGCTTTCCGCAAACGCCGTAACATCGAACTCGCTCGTGCAGTGCGAGACCTCGCTGAAGCCGACAAACTTTCCGTTGAGCCAGACATAAAAGCACGAATCCACGCCCTCGAAATTCAAAAACAGATCGTGCGAGGCGAGCTTTTCATCGAGCGTAAATTTTCTGACATAGAGCCCGCAGGGATTCTCGTCCGGGACAAACGGCGGGTCGGTCGGGAAGGGATATTCGAGATTGCTGTAGAGCGGAACATCGTAGCCGCGGTCGACATAGGTCTGCCAGCTGCGCGGAACGGCGATTTTATCAAAACCGCCCTCGCCGACATATTCGGGGGGCTCGCGCAGGACATCCTCAAAGCTTTTGAAAAAGCGGAAATCCCACTCGCCGCAGAGCGAAAGAAAATAATCGGACTGCCCGCGCTCGCGTGTGGCGGCGGTTTTCTCATCCGCAAAGGGAATAAAATAGGCGCGCGGCTCAAGGCAGTTGACATGAAGAGTTTCAAGCGATTTGTGATAAGCCGGTGTTCTCATCGGATGCCTCCCGAAAAAAGATTTTTTACAACGATAATTTTAATGCTTAGCGCCCTTAAAGTCAATAAAAACAGGGCTGTTTGATTGACCGCGGAGAAATTTTCGGATATAATTGAAAAAAAAGGAAAGGGATCGCCTATGGATATTTTTGATTTGACTGTTATCGGCGGCGGACCTGCCGGATACAGTGCGGCGATAAAAGCCGCTCAAAACGGACTCAAAACAGCGCTCATCGAAAAAAAGAAGCTCGGCGGAGTGTGTCTGAATTTAGGCTGTATACCGTCTAAGGCCATGCTTTACTCGGCAAAGCTCTACAGACAGGCGCTCTCATCGGAAGGTTTCGGAGTGACCTGCGAAAATGTAAAGTTCGACCTCGGCGCGGCGCTTGCCCGAAAGGAAGCCGCCGTAGGTCAGCTGCGGGAAGGCCTGGAGGAGCGCTTGAAATGCGCGGGAGTAAGCATAATAAAAGCCAAGGCCTATATAAAAGGCAAGGCGGACGGGCTGTTTATAACCGCAGTCGGAGAGGAAGAAATATACTCAAAATATCTTCTCGTCTGCACGGGCTCGCGCCCGAACGGGCCTAAGGTTCCCGGCGCGGATATCATGGCGGCGGGCGAAGTCTACAGTCTCAAAAAAATTCCCGCAAGCGCCACCGTCATAGGCGGCGGTGCGGCGGGGCTCGAGGCCGCCGAATACCTGAACGCGCTCGGCTGCCGCGTGTCGGTAATCGAGCAGGCGGACAGGCTCGCTCCGACTATGGACAAAAATATCGGTTCATTTTTGCGGCGCAGTCTCAGAAAAAACGGAATAAATATCCTGACCTCTCACAAGGCGGTTTCGGCGGACGGCGGGTGCGTTGAATACACCGACGCGCACGGCAAAACGGGAACCGTAAGCGCGGATATCATAATAAATGCGTCGGGCAGAACCGCGTGCTCGGACGGCTTGGGCATTGAGAACATCGGGCTCGAAAGCCTCGGCACGGACAGTCGGATGAGGACTGCCGTTCTCGGCGTTTTTGCCGCGGGAGACGTAAACGGAAAGGCCATGTCCGCTCACGCCGCATACCGTGAGGCGGAAGCGGCGATAAACAATATTCTCGGAAAAACGGACGAGGTAAACTATCTTGCGATACCGCAGGTCGTGTTCACCTTCTCCGAGGCGGCGTCCGTCGGCGATACGCTCGAAGGCGCGCTCGAAAAGGGCATTGACGCCGTGTGCGCCGAGGTGCCTCTGCGCGCGAGCGGCAGATTTTTTGCGCAGGGCGGGCAGGACGGCTTTTGCAAAATAACAGCGGAAAAATCAAGCGGCAGGCTGCTCGGCGTTCACATAGCGGGCGGCGAGGCGTCGGAGCTTATCTGCGGCGCGGCGGCAATGATAGCAAAAAATATGACTGTAGAAGAAATCAGAAACACGGCGTTCCCCCACCCCACGGAGAGCGAGGCAATAAGAGAGGCCGTTTTTCAGATAAGGAGCAATTGCGATGTATGACAAGCAGTTCAAATTCAACGAGGACGGAGAGTTTAGGATTCTGCTCTTCGGCGACCCGCACGAGAAGGACGACTTCGACTCAAAGGAGGGCAAGGCGAAGCGCGCGGACACGCTGAAATTCCACGAAACCGCATTCAAAGCTCTGAAGCCCGATCTTGCGGTATACATGGGCGACATATGCTCTATACCGAGCGGCGACGCGGACATGGAGCCGGTTGTGCGGCAGCTGAAGGGGCTTGTCGCGCCCGCCGTCGAGCGCGGGATACCGTTTGCTACCGTCATGGGCAACCACGACCACGACGCGCAGCGCGAGGAGGAGCTGACGGAAATTCTCGTCAACACCGAATACTGCGTGACCCGCCGAGGCGACAAGGATATCACGGGATATTCGAACTATTATATACCCATCTGCGGCAAGAGCGGAAAACCGGAATTCAACCTCTGGTTCATGGACTCGAACAACACTTTTTATGACACGGATATCTCCGCCTACGATATTATTCACAGGGATCAGATAGACTGGTACGAGCAAACCTCGGCAAAATTGCGCAAGGAAAACAAGGGCGCTCCCCTGCCCGCTCTGCTGTTTCAGCACATCCCGGTTCTCGAGGAATATGAACTGATGAGAAAGGCGAAGCCGTGGGAGATGTGGAAAGCCGTGCGCGGCTACGGGCATCTCAGCAAGAACTGGTATGTTCTCAAGGACAAGGACAACGGCTATTTGGCGGAGGGGCCCTGCCCGCCGGACGTCAACAGCGGACAGTTTGAGAGCTGGAAGAAGATGGGCGACGTCAAGGGCGCATTCTTCGGCCACGACCACATGAACAATATCGCGGGCGAGGTTGACGGGATACTGCTCGCACAGTGCAAGACCTCGGGCTTTTGGGCATACACAGACGGCGGCAGACCGTCCGTCAGGCTTGTGACCGTTCACGAGGACGGAAGCTTTGAGACGAGCGTACACTCTTTTAAGGATTTCGCGCTCGAATGCACCTGCTTAGGGCCTATTAAAAAGCGTATAACCGACCGCCAGAGCGTCAACGCCACAATAGCCGCATACGCACTCGGCGTCGGAGCGATAACTGCGGCGGTGATGCTCGGAGCGGGAAAAGCCCGTCTGTCTTTCAAAAACAGGAGGAAATAAAATGGTAACACATATAGTATTTTGGGCGCTCAAGGACGAGGCCGAGGGACACGGCAAGAGAGAGAACGCAGAGCACATCAAAGAGCTGCTCGAAGCGCTCGTCGGCGTTGTTCCGGGGCTTATAAAGGCAGAGGTCGGAATAAACGAAAACGGCGGCAAATACGACGCTGCGCTCTTCTCGCAATTCGAGAGTTGGGACGCGCTGCACGCCTATGACAGCCACCCGGAGCACCTCAAGGTAAGAGCTTTCGTCAAGGCGGTTCGCCTCGAGCGCGAAAGCGTGGATTTTGAAAGCTGATTTTTATTTTTAACATTTAAGAGCCGATGCCCGAAAAGCCCGGCTCTTTTTCATTTGTGTGAATAAGCTGTTAATTTTGCTTTTTTTGAGAATTTTGTTGTCATATATAGCTTTGTATGTTACACTGAAAGTGCAGAGAGAAGCACAACGGCAGTTATATCTAAAGCTCACTTCAGGCTCTTGAAAGCGAGGTTTTCTTATGGATATCAACGACAATAAATTGAAGAAATTTTACACCGTATCTGCCGCCATAGGATATATTCTTTGCAGTTTGTACGCGTTCATATACTGTGCATCCTATGGGCTCGTCCGCCTGCACCTGCCGATTTCGTCGGAGGCGGTATTAAGCGATGTGTTCGATGACTTTTTCTATTTCAGCGAAGCGACTATTGGCGTTTTGTTAGTCTTCGGCATCGTATGCGTGGGGTCATATCTCGCGCTCCTGTTCATCGCGTTCGACAAAGGACACCGCCCGCTGCCGTTCAGACTTTCAATCATAGCGTTTGCCGCGTTCGTCATGAGCTGCGCGGAATTCGACAAGCCCGACACGGATTTGCGTATATGCTGCACCGTGCTGGCGGCAATATTCCTGCTCATAGGCATTTATACTGCTGTGCTTTGCGTGCGCAATGTGAAGAGATTAACGAAATAAAAGGAGGGGCTTCGATGAAAAAACTCGGAAAAGTTTTAACCGTGCTGCTGCCTGTCGTCACTCTGTTTTTGGAGTCGCTGCCGTACGGTGCGGTTCTGATTTTCAAGGATTTCCCTGACAGGACAATACGAACGACTTACTCATATTTCAGCCCGACCCCTTGGGGCTACGCAAACTTTCCGCCCGGGATAACGGCGCTTCTCACCTGCGTTTTGCTGATGGCCGCAATCCTGGCGGCGGCAAAGGACAGCCGCAAGGCTCTGCTTCGGGTTTTCGGCATCTCTCTGGCGGCGGCCGCTATTTCGCCCATGCAGCTGTTATATAATATAAATAATTTCTCCGTCACGGGCTGCCTGATAACAGTCACGCTCGCCGCCGAATGTGTTCTGTCGGGAGTGCTCGCAAGGAGGAAGTAAGAAAAATACAGAGCCGACATCAAAAGATATCGGCTCCGTGTGTTATTTATCTTTACTTTTTTCGCACTGCGAGCAGCAGCCGCTGCAGCCCGAGCAGCCCGAGCATCCGCCGCGCTTTTTCTGCCTGCGTATTGAAATAATCGCAAGCACAACGAGCAGAACTATAACGGCTATTACAACAAAATCAACGGGTTTCATGCTATCAGGCTCCCTATCTGATAAACGCCGAACGCGACAAGCCACGCGACAACGCACTGGAGAATGACTATGCCTATCGTTGCAAGGGTCGAGTTCATCTCGCGCTTTATGGTTGCAACTGCGGCGACGCAGGGCGTATAGAGCAGAGTGAACGCGAGGAAGCTTGCGGCGGTCAGCGGAGTAAACAGCGACGAGAGCGCACCGCCGAGGCTCGATATGCTCGTGTTGAGCAGGACGGACATCGTGGAGACGACCGCCTCCTTTGCGGTAAAGCCCGAGATAAGCGCGGTTGCGACGCGCCAATCCGCAAAGCCGAGGGGCTTGAATATCGGCGCTATAAAGCGGCCTATCGCGGCGAGCATACTGTCTGCGCTGTCCTCAACGGGGTTTATGCGCATGTCGAAGCTCTGAAGGAACCATATGATAATCGTTGCGACAAATATGACTGTAAACGCGCGCTGGAGGAAGTCCTTTGCCTTTTCCCACAGCAGGAGCGCAACGCTCTTGGGCGACGGGATTCGGTAGTTCGGCAGCTCCATGACAAACGGCACGGG
>DPOR01000013.1:49757-156967 GCA_003538135.1 Oscillospiraceae bacterium | reverse complement strand
AGCTCCATGACAAACGGCACGGGGTTGCCGCGGAAGGCGGTATTTTTGAGTATCAGCGCGAGCAGGACGCTGAGCACTATGCCCGAGAAATACAGGCATATCATAACGAGCGCACCGTTCCCCGGGAAAAATGCCGCCGCAAAGACCGAATATATCGGAATTTTCGCCGAGCAGCTCATATACGGGGTCAGCATTATCGTCATCTTGCGGTCGCGGTCGGACGAGACGGTGCGGGTCGCCATTATCGCGGGGACGGAGCAGCCGAAGCCGATGAGCATGGGGACGAAGCTGCGCCCCGACAGACCGATTTTCCTCAGCGGTCTGTCCATAACAAAGGCGATTCGCGCCATATAGCCCGTGTCCTCAAGTATGGACAGGAAGAAGAAAAGAGTCACGATTATCGGCAGGAACGACAGGACGCTTCCGACACCCGCAAAAATTCCGTCGATAATAAGGCTGTGTATAACCGGGTTTATCCCGTAGGCGGTCAGACCCGAGTCAACAAGTCCCGTGAGCTTGTCTATTCCGATGCTCAGCCAGTCGGAGAGGGCGGAGCCTATAACATTGAAGGTCAGCCAAAACACGAGACACATAACGCCTATGAACACGGGAATGGCGGTGTATTTGCCGGTCAGGACACGGTCGAGCTTCATGCTGCGGCGGTGCTCCTTGCTCTCGTGGCATTTGACGACCGAGCTCTCGACTACTTTTTCTATGAATTCGTAGCGCATTTCGGCGAGCGCGGCGTTTCTGTCAAGCCCGGTATCGTTCTCCATCTCGACTATGCAGTGGTCGAGCAGATCGCGCTCGTTGCTGTCCAGTTCGAGCTTGTCCGCCATATCGTCGCCGCCCTCAATGAGCTTTGTCGCGCAGAAGCGGCACGGCAGGTCAAGGCGCGAGGAGTGGTCTTCGATAAGATGCACTATAGCGTGGATGCAGCGGTGGACGGGCGAGCCGTCCGAGCAGAAGTCCCAGACCTTCGGCAGCGTCTTGCTTTTTGCGACCTGCAAAGCCTGATCAACAAGCTCGGACACGCCCTCGCCCTTTGCCGCGCTTATCGGCACGACGGGAATACCGAGCGCGTCGCTCATCTTCTTGACATTTATCGTGCCGCCGTTCGAGCGCACCTCGTCCATCATGTTGAGCGCGAGCACCATAGGCACGCGCAGCTCAAGTAATTGCAGAGTCAGATAGAGGTTTCTCTCTATATTCGTGGCATCGACTATATTTATGATACCGTCGGGCTTTTGGTTGATTATAAAGTCGCGTGAAACTATTTCCTCCTGCGTATAAGGTCGCAGGGAGTATATTCCGGGCAGGTCGACAACGGAGCTGTCCTTTGCGCCTTTTATCGCGCCCATCTTCTGATCGACTGTGACGCCCGGAAAGTTTCCGACGTGCTGATTAGAGCCTGTCAGTGCGTTAAAGAGAGTTGTCTTTCCGCAGTTTTGATTACCTACGAGAGCAAATATCATTTTGCGTCCTCCTCGGCTCTGACTTCTATCTTTTTCGCGTCGTCAACGCGGAGCGTCAGCTCATAGCCGCGCACCATTATCTCTATCGGATCGCCCATCGGCGCGACCTTTTGAAGCGTCACACGGGTTCGCGGAATGAGCCCCATATCGAGCAATCTGCATCTGAGCGCGCCCTCGCCGCCTACGGCGGTTATGAGCGCGCTCTCCCCTGCTTTCATCTCATTAAGCGTCATATTATCCTCCCGAAAAGTAAGCCTTGCTTAATTTTAATTTTACACTTCAAGTAAACGCTTGTCAAGAAATCGAGACAGAAAGACGGCAAAAAATCCTGCCCCGCCGACGGTTCCACAGTCGGCGGGGCGAGTTCGTTTAATCGGAAGATTTTCTTTTTTGCTGCCGTTTTAAAGCAGGGCGCAGTTTACGCACGCTCGAGTATCATCGTGCCGAGGTTATAGAGAAGGCAGTCATCCGGCAGAAGTGAAATCTCCGCAAAGGAATCAACCTTTTCGCCCAACACCTCGCCTTGAATCCCGGTGTCATAGTAGAACTTTCCGTCTTCTTCCTTCCATACGGTACTCTCCAAAACCGCATATCCGTTTTCGCGGATGTCCGCGCCCTGCTTTTTCGCCTCTTCGCGCACCTCTTCGGGCACGAATAAGAGCGTGTTGAGCGTTCCGTCCGGTGCAAATTCCATGATATATTTGCACATCTGGACGATTTCGGCATACATATCGTTATCGACCGGACTGTCTGCCGTAAAGACTTTCTCGCCGTCCGGGGTAACCAAATGCATTTCCCTGACTTTCCAAAGTCCGCAAATATCCATATTATTTTCCTCCTGTTATGCCCACGGGTCGGCTTCCTTCGGGGTGCGCACGCCTGTCAGCAGGTACTGCTCCCACAGGAACCACTTGCCGTCGGAGCCGCGCTGGCGCATCTTAATGGGACGGGGATCGTCCGCGCCGCCGCAGGGAATGAACAGCTTCATGTAGTCCTTCTCCTCGCCGGATACGTGATTGCTCTCAATGATGATTGTATAAGGCTGAGAGGGAGTGTAGTTATTGTCGGGCGTTGCGCCTACGAAGTAGGTGAACGGGAGATAGGTCTTGCCGTCGCGGAAGCGGTCGTTGAGGAAGGATATCTCCTGACCGTTGAGCGGACGGGGACCTCTGAGCCAGTTGAGCATCTCAAGGCCGATATTCTTATCCGCCGCATAGGCGCAGAGGGCAAGGACGGTCAGAGCCGCCGTCTTAAACGGTGTGTCAAGGCTCGCCTCGGGGAGCGCCTGCATTTCGGCAAGGCTCTCGGGCAGAGAAGCGAAGGTGAACTTCTCTCTCTTATTGCCTATCGACTGTATGGCGGAAGTCGCCGCCTGCTGCGCTGTGCTCTTAAGCTTATCAAATATACTCATATAATCTCTCCTTTTTCAAATGCTATTGCTTCTTTTTCCTGAGGGCAACCGCCACTCCGGCTATTATGCCGCCTATTGCAAGGCAGGCTATCGCTATCAGGACAACCGCCTTCACGGAGAGTGTTTTCCCCGTGCTGTTCTGCTTCACGGCCGTGGTGGACTCGACAGAGCCGGGCTCACCTATATCGGTTTCCATACCGACTGCGCTTTCGTCCGGCGCCTTAACGCTGTCCGGCTCGGAGGTCTTTTGAACCTCTGAGGTTTTATCCGCGCCCGGAGTCACCGGGGCGGGCTTCTGCGTCGGAGCAGGCTTCTGTGTTGCAGTCGGCTTCTGTGTCGGCGCGGCCTTTTCGACTACCGTGACGGGAATGACGCTCGAATACGCCTTACCGCCGAGTTTTGTCTCAACATAGCAGACATAGTAGCGCGTCCCGGCCTTTCCCGTGTCGCAGACGAGAATAGGATCTTCCTCCGGGTACCCCTCGTTCGCGCCTATGGCTACAATATCCTTGAGCTTGCCGGTAGTTGTTTCATACCATAAATATGACTTAACCTCGTCACCGTCCGATGCCTTGGCGTCGCAGTAGAGCTTGAGGACCTTGCCCTTTTCCACTCTGACCGACGCCGACACTTTAAGCTCCGGCGGGGACTTGCTTCCTCCTACGGAGATATAAGCCCTCGCCGAGGTCACGCTGCCGGTTTTGTTCGAGACGATACAGTAGATTTCCGCCCCGTCAAGGGCGCTCCCGATACCGTTGATAAAGAAAGTATTACCTTTATCGTTCGAGCCGTAGCCGCTTCCGACAACACCATCCTGCCACGGATGACCCTCGGCAAAGGACTTGTTGGTGTCATATGTAACACCCTTGTACACGATGAACCAATGGTAGGAAAGATTATCTCCCGCTGCCTCTACGCTCCAAGATGCCACACTGTTTTCCGGGAAGGTTCCGTTCTGCGGCTGACGGGTAATCACTATATTACCCGCAGCAAGCGACGGGGGTAACGCAAATGTCGCTAAGATGAGAATGAACATTAAAACTGCTGTTGCTTTTTTCATAGACACCTCGCTTTCTTTGCGGCGGATCAGAACTTACCGCCTCCGCCGCCGTGTGTCTCTCCGGAGGAAGATGTATGCGTACTGCTTCCGCCGGAGCTGCCGCTGTCAGTATTCTTCGGTTTTGCCGTGCGCGTAACGGTATTGTACAGGAACGTATCCCTGCTCTCCGTTATATTAAGGCTGCCGCTCTTCATATAGTCGCCTGCCGCCGCCTGGAAGCGCACTGTCTTGAGCTGCGCTTTCATCTTGCCGACTATAAATATCGCAAGGCCGATGCCCACCAAAATCGAGATCACAATCCAAACTATCGAAAGAGGTCCCTTGGGCAGATTGCTCTTGTCGTAGGGCTCTCCCTCTCTCGACTTTGTTATGAAATCATCGGAGAGCTCGGCAAAGGTGTTGAATGCGGCGGCATAGTTGTCGTCACCCAAATCCTCTACCATCTGCTCGCCGATATACTGGATTCCGGCATCCGTAAACGCGGTTATGCCGTAGCCGCAGGTGGATATCCACCAGTCGCGGTCCTCCATGCTGACGAGGAACAGCAGACCGTCTCTTTTTTCTCCGTAGCCGTATTTGCAATAATCATAGATATCGTCGGCATATCCCATGCGCTTTTTGCCGTCCAACGTATTGGTCGTCACGACTATTACATCCATTTTCTGACGTTCGCTGAGCTCGTCGAGCGTTTTTATAAGGGCTTCTCTCTCACTTTCCGAGAGGAGCTTCGCCATATCCTGAACGCGCTCGTATTCGCTTACAAAGCCGTCCGCATCCACCGCAAAAGCCGGGATAACCGTGCAGAAGCAGAGGACAAGGACAAATATCATCGCAAGTATTCTCTTTTTCATTGTTATCCCTCCTTTACAGTATTCCTGCAAAATGCAGAAGCCACGCAATGCCGCAGGCGGCAGCGCTGAGCGCCGCGGCGAGTCCCACCGTCCACTTTGTGGCGGCCGACTTATCGAGCGGAAGATTGCCGACGAATTTGCCGGTCTGTCCGTTCATGGCAAAGGTATATTTTTCTCCGTTCCAGGTTGTGTTCAGCAGCCACACGGGATAGAGCGCATACTTTGCCTTTCCACCATGGAACTGCACCGAGCTGCTCTCGGCAGTGACCGTTGCATAGCCCTGAACCGTCGAGGCAAAGGCATCCTCCGTGGAGCGCCTGACGCGCTGATTGGCGCGGTCGATGCTCTCCTCGGCGGTCACATCGTACTTATCCGCAAAATAGCCCGCAAGATAAGCCGTCTGGAAATCCAGAGCATCGGAATAATCGTAGGGCTCGACGGACTCCATGAGATCGTCCGGCATTTTGGATGAGCCGTCCACCGGGACATGCTCAAAGCCGACGCTTCCGCCGCGATGAATCATATAATAGCTCGTCTCGGTGTAGTTGTAATCCTTGTCGCTCCATGTGCGAATCTTGGTTGCACGGTAACGCACCTGCGCGTCGACATCGGTATCAAAGAGCCAGAACGGAACATAGACGCCCTTTACCTCGTCGATATGATTCTGATCCTTGAAAATCTTGGGCAGAAGCTTCTTTCCGTTGAGGTGCTTCATCAGCCCCGCCTTTGCCGCCTTCTTATCGAGCTTGAACGGGATCACGATGTCAGGCTTGAGCAAGCCCGCGAACTGGTTCATCATGACTACCGGATTGCCGCAGAACGGGCAGGACGTTGCCGCCGTATTGGCATCGCCCACTATCTCTCCGCCGCAGGATTTACATACATAAGAGCGTAACCCCTCAATCTCGCTCTCCTGCCACTCGCTGCCCGCGGAGGTCTCCCATTCCATATTGTCCGCCTGTTCGCCCTGAAGCTCGGCGTCATAGCTCTTGAGCGCATCCATTTCAAACTCAGTGTCGCAGAAAGGGCACTTCATCTTCTGGAGCGTGCTGTCAAAAGCTATTGCGCCGCCGCAGCAGGGACATTTATATTCCTGCAAGGTTTGCATTAAAAAACTCCTCTCTTAAAGAACATTAACCGTCAAGCGTCTTTATGTTTTTACCGCCGCAAAAGCCGCATGAAATTTTCGGTACCGACATAAAGAAAAGTCGAACTAACGGTATTTTGTTTTTTGCCGTTTTCAAAAGCTGTTCATTGTATTTGCAGCTACGCAGGTCGGCGATGCACACACATATGGCGGTTCTTTTGCCGAAGATAAATCTTGCAGCCCACCTGCGTAAACGCCGTAAAACCGATATCCTCCGCCGCATTAATATCGGCTCTGAAGCCTTTAAGCTTCTTATATCCGTCTTTTTCTCTCGGCACGAAGCAATGATCTGCCGGCCGTAAGCTCATCTCCCCTTTCCGTCAAGCCGTTTTTTCGGCAAGATGATTTGTTTATTCGCTTTTTGCAGCGCCGCGAAAGGCTTGGATCAGGCGGGAATCGAGCCGCATTAAACCTCTGCCTTTCGGGACGCCGATTACCACTGCTTTATCAGGCGAGCGGCTTGCCGCATTCCGGGCAGAATTTGGGCATAGCCTGACCGGGCGCGGGCGACCAGCCGCAATTCGGGCAGCCGCTAACCGAAGCGGGCTTCAGAGAGCCGCAGTTTGCGCAGAATTTGCCTGTATTCTGTGCGCCGCAGGACGGGCACATCCAAGCTGCCGCTGCCGCCTGCTGCTGAGGCGCGGGGGCTGCCGCATATCCGGCTGAAGTCGCTGCCGCATAACCTGCCGCGGGGGCGGCTGCATATCCCGGTGCTGGGGCTGCCGCATATCCGGGGGCGGGATTCGACGGTCTGTCGCCGCCGTATACCGTGCGGTTCATCATGCCGTCGCCGTCCCATGTGCGGTAACGGTTATCACGGCGCAGAAGTATATCCTTGAGCTCGTTCATCTTGCGCTCATACTCGCGGTAGAGGTCGGTATACGGGCTGTCGGGGCGGCTTCCGTCGCTTATCTCAAGCTCGATACTGTCAAACCACGGGGAGTTCACGCGGATAACCACATCGAACTCATAGTCGCACTCATAGCGGGGCGGCTGATAGCTCTTTCTGTTTCCGTCGGAATCCTCGAAGAATATCTCTTCCCTGTTTTCTTTTATATTTGTGTCGACCGCAACAACCTGCGAAAGCTTAATGATATCGGGATTGGCGCTGCGCCAATTCGAGCTTCCCGTAACGATAAACGCCTCGGAGACAGTGCTGATATACACTTTTTTGCTCCCGTCGAACATCACGTCGGGGTTAAAATTTCTGACGAGCTTCTCGTTTTCCTCGCGGTAAGCGAGCTGACGCTTGATATCCTCGACCGTCGAGCGACGGCGTTCGCTGAAGAACGGAGACAGCTTCGCGGCGCAGTTCTTGCAGAGATTGCCGTCTTCGAGCTTGCGGTTTCCGAGAAGTCCTATTTTCTCGCCGCAGATATCGCAATATTTCTTATCAAATAATCCCATAGTGTTTCCCTCCTGTTATTTTTTCGGTCGCAGTAACGACCCGTTTTGCGCTGTCAGCCTGCAAACCGTACCATAAGAACGATTTCAGCAGCTCAAACAGCTCTTTTTCACCCATGCCGTTATATTTCATCGAAATAACGCTGCCGTCGGACAGAAGCCGGCCTGCGCAAAGCAGACTGTCCGCTTCGTCATACACATTCTCTCCCGCCTCTGTCCCCGGTTGAGGCTGTTAAGCACAGCGTCCTCGGGGATATGTGGCAGCTCGGAGATTTTCGGCGAAGCTTGCTTTTTCGCTAAGCGGCGGTGACACCGCACGCCTATGGCAACGCCCAATATGAGCGCCGAAAGCAGAATCAAAATTATGAGCAGCGCCTTCATCGGCTGTCTTATTTTTTATCGTTATCGTCAAATATATCTCCGCACTCGGGGCAGAACTTCGGAGGATTGGAGGGATCCTCGGGCTCCCAGCCGCACTTATCGCAGCGGTAGAGAGGAGCACCCTCGGGCTTTTTGGCTCCGCAGCTCTGGCAGAACTTGCCCTTATTGACGGTTCCGCACGAGCAGGTCCAGCCGTTTGCGTCAGCGGGCTTCGGAGAGCCGCACTCGGGGCAGAACTTGCCTGTCGCGGTAGCGCCGCACTGACATTTCCAAGCGCCTGCCGCCGGCTCGGGAGCGGGCTTCTTTCCGCCGCAGTTCGGGCAGAAGTTACCGGACACCATATTGCCGCACGAGCACTTCCAGCTATCCTGTGCCGGAGCGGCGGGAGCAGGCTGCTGCGCCTGTGCCGCCTGTTGCTGAGCCTGCTGCTGTTGCTGCTGACCCATGGCGAACAGGTTCTGGGCGTTCATGCCGCCGCCTGCGTTCATAGCCATGCCCATGCCCATAAAGCCGGTCATTGCGCCTGCCTGGTTGCCGGCCGCGGTCTTCATGGCGTCCGCCTGAGCGCCGACAAGGGTCGCCGCCGCCATGGTGGGATCGCGCATGATAGCTGCACGCTGAGCCTGCTTGATGAGCTCCGCATCCTCTTCGGGGAGGGTGACCGAGCCGAGGGCTATTGTGACGACCTTGAGTCCGCGCAGCTCGCTCCACTTTGCGGAGAGGGCGGCGTTCATAGCGGTTTCAAGCTCGGTGTTGTGAGCTACTATCTGATTGGGGCGAAGCTCAAGGTCGGAGAGCTGAGCAAAAGCGGGCTGAAGCGCGCTGATGAACTCTGTCTTGAGCTGATTGTCTATCTCTTCGCGGGTATAATCCTGCTCGACATTGCCGCAGACATTGGTATAGAAGAGCATGGGGTCGTCTATCTTATAGGAATATACGCCCGAGCAGCGGACTGCGACATCGATATCAAGGCCTATCTTCGAATCGACGACACGGAACGGAATCGGATTCGGAGTGCCGAACTTGTTGTCCATCAATTCCTTGGTGTTGAAATAATAGACACGCTGATCCTTTCCGGTATCGCCGCCGTAGGTGAAACGCTTACCGATGGTCTGGAATGTCTTTTTAATGCTGTCACCGAGAGAGCCCGAGAATATCGAGGGCTCCGTGGAGGCGTCATATGTAAACTCGCCGGGCTCCGCGCAGAACTCGACTACCTTGCCCTGCTCGACTATCATCATGCACTGTCCGTCCGCAACGGCTATACCCGAGCCGTTTGTGATGATGTTGTCGCTGCCCTTTGTGTTTGACGATCTGCCGCTTACGCGCTTCTGTCCTTTGGTAACAAGAAGCTCCTTCGGCATTGCCTCGCAATAGAAAAATTCCTTCCACTGATCGGCAAGAACGCCGCCGACTGCGCCTACACCGGCTTTAATAAGTCCCATAAATAAAAACTCCTTTGCAATATTATTTTATTATATTATTTCGCGGGGTGAGTCCCCTTTTTGACTGTTTATCCTACCGCTTCGTCAAAGAGCAGCGGCTCGCTCTTCAAAACATAATCGGTTTTTCCGTCGCGTCCGTCATAGGTGAGCACTTTTCTCGCGGCCATGCCGCCCTTTTCGGCCTCTATGGCGGCGGTGGGAACAGTCTCGGCAAGGCTGCCGTCGAACTCATAAACCTCGCCCTTTTTGACCTTCATCGAGAAGAGGATACCGTCCGACTCCATCTCGTTATCGGCTTCGTTATACTTGAGCTTTACGAGCGTGACGATGACTCCATCAACATTCGAGACAAAGCGTATCCTGTCGTTCGGATAAATCGCGCTCCCGGTCTTAAAAATCTGCACCGGGTCGCCGAGAGCCCTGTATGACGCGGAGCTTGAATCGGTATAGAGCGAGAGCTCAAACGCATCCTTCGTCACATCGTACTCCGTCATAACTTCCTCGGTAGTCTGCATATCCCCGTCGCCGGTCATCTCATCGGTATCGCCCGTTTTACCGCAGGCAAAAAGGGTGAGGGCGAGGACAAGGACCAGAAGAACCGACAGGATTGCCGAAATGCTTTTCTTCATTTTCAAACCTCCGTTCACGGCAGCAAAGTCCACAGGTCGGAAATTGCGTCATATTCATATACCACCCTGTCAAGGTGGTTAAAGCACACATTTATCTCGCGCACGAAGCTGTCTTCGCTGCTTGTGCCGAGGGCATAGATATTGTAGCGGATTCCGTCCTGCTCCATATACTCGCCCGTATCCAAAATCGCCATGCCGGAATCGACATATTCGGTGAAGCCCTTGCTGCATTCGCGCATCTGTTTGACCGCCTCATCCAAGGGTATGTCATACTTCTCGCCGCGCTTTATCTCCGTTCCCGAAATATTCGACGGAAGCGTCATTTTTTCGGAAGAGGTCGAGGATATCGCCGCTTCTGCGGTCGTGCCGTCCGATGTTTCGGGGGTCGTTTTTTTGTCCTTAGCGCAGCCTGCCGACAGCATAAGGGCAACCGCCGTCAACAGAACCGCTGCCGTTATCAGCATTCTTTTCACTACGGGGTCAAGCCTCCTTTTCACGGGTTTCTTCTTTTTTGTCCGCCCTGCCGAAGCTCGACGACGAGGCGGAATAGGGATTCAGATTCTTTTTCGGCTCATCCCGCACGCTCGCGCAGTCACCCGCCCAGCTGATGAGCAGAGTGCGCAGCAATATGATAAAAAACCATATTATGAGCAGCGAAGCGAACCACCATATGGAAATTTTAAGGATGAAATGGGCGGCAAGCAATATCCACGCGGGCACCGACCAGCCGAGGTTGAATACGAGGTTCATCAAAAAGCAGAGCATAAAGCCCCCGAAATCGCGTTTTCTCACGGTTTGTCTCCCCTTTCTTCAAATACATCCCAAATACTGCACATATATAATATCAAAAAAAATGTCCGAGCACACTACCCCCTCGGAGTAGTTTTGATTGAAGAATGCGAAAAGGCTCGGATATGTATTTTTACCGCACAACAAAAAGCCTGCGGTCGGAAGGGTCGGAGACAAGCTCCATATCGCTCAAATTTTCCTCAAGCACATCGAAGCATGAGGTGGCGACGGTCTTTATCTTCCCGTTTTTTTCCGCTTCGGCTCGTGTTATGCCGAAGAATTTGTCCATATTCATCATATCGTATTCCTGAAGCCCTACGCTGACGAGCTGCTCTGGCTCGATCTCTTTTCCGTTGAGCCCGACATTGAGCAGTCTCTTCTCCGAGCGGGAATAGACGACCCTGAGTCCGTGCGAGAGCTGGTAGAACTCCGTTTTTCCGTCGAGCGCCTCGTCGCGCAGAATATACATGAGCACCGAGCGCAGCTGTTCTCCGGTCAGATATATGCCCTCTATTTCATTTTTATACGGGAATATCTCCGCCAAATCCTGAAGCTGGACTATAGGGCCTAACTGCTCGTTTCTGATACTGCCCGAGCCGAGCAGCATTATATCCAGACCGAGCGCATCCTTGAAAATATCGCTGAATATGCGCCCTATCTGCGTCTCCTCGTTGCGTTTGCGATGAAAATATTCCTCTTTGAAGCGGGTGACTACCCGACTGTATTTCACATCCGTCTGATTCTTATATTTTTCTATGACCCGCTCTAACTGAAGGTCACGCTCGCAGTTGTCCTCGTTTATCGGAACGAGCTGCCAGGTATAGCTGTCTATGCAATTGCCGTCGGTATCGACCGTGATATCAAAGCGGCCTATCTGAGAGGTGCCGTTCGCCGCCTGAACTATCGGTATCCCGGCGACTACCGCAGGCTCGCTGAGCATTGTGTGGCTGTGGCCGCCGATTATAATATCGACTCCCCAGCGCGGGTCGAGATTCGCGGCAAGCTCCTTGTCCGCCTCAAAGCCGATATGGGTCAGGAGAACCGTAAAGTCTATATCGACGGACTGATAGCTGTTGCATATCTTTCCGACCTCTGCCGCCGCCTCATAGACATCGAGGAACGAGCCGATGAGCTTATCCTGCTTTGTTTGCGAGAGCACCTGCTCGGTAAGAAGTCCGATAAACAGCACCTTCATGCCGTCAATCTCGAGAATCTCGTGGGATTTGAAAAGGCGCGTGCCGTTATTTTTCAGATATATATTCGCATTGATTATCGGAAACTTTGCGCAGCGCTCTATAAATAAAAGATGCGCTATGCCATAATCCACCTCATGGTTGCCGAGGGTCACGACATCGGGCGCTAAAATATTCATTATTTCAACGGTCGACAGTCCCTTGTACTCGCTGTCTATGAGCGAGCCGCGGAACATATCGCCGGAGATTGAATAGACTACATTTCGCTCCTCACGGCGCACCTTGCCGACATAGCCCGAAAGCATGGAGACCCCGCCGATAAGCCTGTCATCGACCTCCTTGGCCATAAAGTCGCCGTGCATATCGTTTGAATGAAGGAGCGTAAGCTTTTTCAGATGTTTCATTTTATTGCACACTCACCGAAATATTTCGCCGATTTGATTATAACAAAACAAAAAAGAATACGCACTACCCGAAACGGGTAGTATTGTCAATAGAGCGGATTTATCCACCCGTTTGATATCATGTAGAAAGCGAGATCGACCGACCTTGCGAAGCCTGTTTTTGCGAGCATATTCTTCTTGTGGTACTTCACCGTGTCCTCACTGATATAGAGCTCGGAGGCAATCTCTTTGTTGGTCATATGCTTGCACATCAGGCGCAGTATTTCCATTTCGCGCTCCGTCAGCGGCGCTTCGCCCTGCGGCATGGGGATGGTCTTCGGCTCGGGGAAGCATCCGCCGCCCGACATAACGTCGCGCGCGGTCTGCTCGAACTCGGAGAGGCTGCGGCTCTTATATATGAATGCGTGGGCGCCCGCCTCCTTTGCGCGCGGGGCATAGGATATCTCGTCAAAGGCGGTCATAACTATAACTTTTATATCCGGGAAGGCGTCGCGCACCTCTTTTGTTGCGCGAAGTCCCGACGCGCCGCCCTCGGTGCAGACATCCATAAAGACTATATCCGGCGAGAGCTCGCCGCACATTCTCACTGCATGGTCGGCGCAGGAAATACCGCCGACAACGCAGAAATCCCCGCTCTCGTTAAACAGGCGCTCAAGGGATTCGCGCATTGATTCGTGGTCATCGACAACCAGCACTTTTGTCACAGGGTTTCACCTCCGGGAATAAAGACTGAAAGAACAAATCGGGGCTTCGTTTCAACTCTCACGCTGCCGTCAAACAGCCCGACTTTTCTTCGTATCGAGCTGAGTCCGCCGCCCTCGACGGGCTCGGACTTAGGCGGAATACCGTTGTCGGTTATCCTCATGGAGAAATTGCCGCCGCTCTGTCCGAGAGATATGTATACCTCCGACGCGAGTCCGTGGCGCACGGAGTTTGTCACCGCCTCGGTTATTATATCCATACCGAGCCACGCAAGGCTCTCCTTTGCGGGCAGGTTTCCGTCTATAATAAGCGCCACGCCTATCTCCTGCATGAGTCGGCAGAGAGTCTCCAATCTGTCGGCGGCGGTAGTCACGGCCTCCCTGCCACTGAGCTCCTCCGGCAGGTCATAGGCGAATCTGCGAATAAGCTCCTCATCGGGCTCCTCGCCCTCGCGCAGGCTGCGGAAAAGCAGGGCGAGGCGCTGACCCAAAATATCGTGGAAGCGGCTGCGGATTCTCAGCATCTCCTCCTCGCGGCAGAGAAACCGAACCTCGGATATCATCTCCTTGAGCTCGAGTCCTCTGCTCTGAAGCATGGCGCGCTGGGCGTTTAGCTCATTCGTGAGCATCCACTGCTCGGTAACATCCGCCGCCGAAAGCTGAACATAGCGTCTGTTTTTAATATATATATCGCATCTTGTGAAGAACCAGACCTTGCCGTCGGGCAGGATAAACACGGTCTTTCCGTCGATAACATTGGAGCTGCATCTGTCCGAGACATCGCCCGAGAGCAGGCGTTCGTAGAACTTCTTTCCGTTCCTGTAAACCTCGCCGCAGAGCACCTGCATGAGCCTCTGCATACGCCCGTTTACAAGCAGTATATTTCCGTCCGGCTCGCAGAAAAGCAAACCCGAATGGAGCTCATCGAGCGCGAGCTTGACGGAATCGCGCGACAGCTCGTTTTTTATATCCCTGCGGCACACGTGCATAAGCAGCAGCGCGCGGGCAATCAGCAGAAGCTCCGCCGCGCAGAAGATGACCGCCGCCGCTTTGTACGGCAGGAGGTCTATATACGGCAGGGAGACGGACGAGACGACCGCACAGAGCAGGACATCATAGACTCGGCTGACACAGGCTACGGCTATGCACGACGCGGCAACCGCCGCAAACACGCCGTATCTCATCACCTCATATTCGCTGCCCGCGGGCAGGAACATCCAAGCGTTCAGCTGAGCGCGCGCGACGATAATGAGCATAACCAAGCTTTGAGCCGTGACCGCTGTCTGAGAAATATATGCGGCCGTGCGTTTTCTGTCCCTGAACGTACTGCGCACCACCGTATAGACGAGCGCAGCCGTCTGAAAGCCGACGCAGAAAACGGATATCATACATATGAGCACTCTGGCGGGCTCCGTGAGAGAGTATAAAAACATCAAGGCGCTTTCCCTCCCTTCGGCACGCGCAGGCTGATGCCCGCAGTCTCATCGAGGTCCTTTACCGACACTGTGCCGCCGACACCCTCGACTGCCTTTTTCAGTTCGTCGCTCATAAACTCTTCGCCGCCGTCAAAGGACGAGGGGAGCAGCTTCATCTCCGTCATGCCGTCTGTATCGGCAAGACGCTCGAGCAGCGTATTTTCTTCACCCGCGCACGAATCAAGCACGGAATAGAAGAAATCGTACATCACGCTGCCGCAGCGCGGAGACAACGAGCCTTTTGCGGTGCAGACGGTGCTTATTCTGATATCGGCGTAGGACGCGAACTCGGAAAGCTCGTCGATATAGACGGCCAGCTCCTCCGCAGGCATATTCCCGCCCTCCTGCTCCTTGAAGAACAGGCTGCATCTGCGCTTTATGTAGCACATCAGCAGAGTTATTCGGGCGATGTCCCGCTGCTTGTTGTTCGAGCGTTCAAGCCCGTCTATCATATCGTTCATGCGCTCGAGGTGGCGTTCCATCTCGGCGTTTAAAAGCTCCATGAGGCGCACGTTTTCCTCCGCCGCGGCGAGCCTGTACTTGCTCTCGCGCTCCGTGACAAGGAGCTTGTTTGCGGAGGTCAGCTTCAAGACGTTTTCGCGTATCTCCTGCTGCATATTGAGTATCTCGGCGATACTCTCCTGCCAAACTATCATGCCGCCCGGTATGCCGTCGGCGTAGAGCAGGGTGTCGCCGTGCAGAAGAAGAGGATGCTTTATATCGTCTCGGAGCTTTTCCCAATCCTCGCGCGATATCGGCCGAGCACCGGCAGAGCTGAGCTCGGCATTGCCCTCGGAGTCGATTATCTGCATTCTCAGGGGTGAATTGGAAAAGAGCACGGCATATTTTTGATTGACGGGCACAAGTCCCGTTCTCATCGCAAGTTCCGCAAACGCGAGCGCAAAGATGCACGAGACGGTTGTTATATCGCTGTCGCGCGCCACGGGAACGCCTGCGGCATATGCCGCACAGTAAACGAAAAGAAGAACCTCGCTGAGTATCGGCAGAACGAGCCTCGAACGGTTGAAGCCGCGCATGGCCTTTCGCACCAAAATCGCGGTTGACAAAATCACCACCGCGACGATAAAGGCAAAAATAAGATAATAGCCGAAGTTATATGTATAGCCTCCGCTGAAGGTTTTTATATCTTCAAACTTAAAAACCCAGCCGTGCAGGTCGTTTGTGAGCACCGTCAAAAGCAAAACCGCATAGACGGCAAAGCCCGAGCAGACAAATATCTTGCGCTGCCGAACATTCCCGGAGGAATCGGTCATCAGAGACAGGATAAGCATAAGAAACGGCAGACCCATCATAAAAACATAATAGGCGTACCAGAGATAGCGCCCCATAACGGGGTTCCCGTCCGTCTGATATTTCAAAATACAGACGAGCATCCAGGCTATAACCATGCCGCCGAGCGCGCGGACAAGCATTCGGATATCCTTGCGCTGGACTCTGCGCAGGGCAAAGCCCATCCAGATTATCGCCGTCATTATGACAGCCGCGCCCAAGAGCTTATGCTCAAACGATTCCGCAGAGGAATACAGACGGCTTCTGAACACTCCGCGTTTGAAAACGCTGATAAAATTCTCCGTCTGCCTCGCAAATTCTACGGCATCGCCTACCCTTTCGGCGCGCCCGTATTCGGACAGAGACGGATAGTTTTCGCCCTGAGCTTTGTCGGCGCGGAAGCCCGCCGCGGTGATTGCATCCCCGGCATTCTGCGAAAACTTCATCTCATAGCCCGACAAAACGCCGACTCCGTAGAGCAAAGTGCCCTCGGAGGGGATTATTATTTCGATATTTTTTCCCTCGCGCTTCATAAGCGCAGCCTGGTAATCCCAGCAGATATTGACGGGGGCGTCGATTTTGCCGTAGCTCAGCCTTCCGCTTTTGTTGAGCTTATGCAGCAGGCCGACCGCCTCGCCGGACATATAATTCTTCTCAAGCCCGTAGGACACGGCGGCAAAAAGCATACGCTCATACCGGGACGTAAAGCCCACGGGACAGGATATATTTTCGAGATCGCGCCAGCCTTTTATCTCCTCGTCAAAGCGCGAGCGGTCAACGGCGATAACGGCGGCGGCGGCAAAATGCTCGTACCAAATTCCGCCTGTCCCCGCGTCTTTCGAGGCGCGCGCCTGAACGTCAAAGAGGGCGAACGCCTTATCCTCTCCGTCAACGGACGAGAGCAGAGACGCGAGACCTTTGCCGTCGCGGAGGGTGCAGTCGGGCGCGATGTCGCGGAGCAGGTCAATATAGGCGGGGTCCGTATCGCGGACAAACACAGTCTTTTCGTCCGACTTTATATTACAGCCAGAAAAGCAAAAAACGGCGGCAAAAAGCAGGAGCACAGCGACACCGAGTCTGCCCTTGTGCATCCGCCTCACCTCCGTCCGTGCGCCGAAGCGCAAAATTTCCGATACAGTATACCGAGTTTATTATATTATACTCAACCGTTAATTTCAACAAAAAGCTCTCTGTTTTTGCCATAGTTTGCACAAAAAGGTCAATTTACGGGCAGAGTGTTGAAATAAATCGCCGGCGCGGAAAATTATCTTGATTTTCGGAATGATATCGTGTATAATACTTGCGTTCAGAATACCCGCCGGTGTGATGGAATTGGCAGACGTGCCGGACTCAAAATCCGGTGGTGGCGACACCGTACCGGTTCGACCCCGGTCACCGGCACCAAACCAGAAAAATCCGAACCAAGTTTTCCAAATAGGAAACGGGTTCGGATTTTTTGTTTGTTTTTGATTTTACATAGAAAAAGCTCCGTGTTTGCGGAGCTTTTTCTGGTATTAAAGCACTGTCATTTGAAATATAAATCAGTTTGAAATTACATTTTCAATAAGTATCAACTACACTGTTAATACCAATCTTCAAGCAACTCTCGAATTTCCTCTTGCCTGATTTCTTTTTTTTAAAATCCACACATTCGACTAAATATGTATGAGCGTGAAATATAACATTCAAATTGACAAAAAGCTCTCGCCTTTACTTTGGAGCTTACTTACTGAAAACTTCAATTGTATTGTTGATAAGATACAGCATTCTGAAAATGGCGAGGATTTGATTGTTTTTATAAACATAAAAACTAAATAATAATATATAAACTCCGCAAATTAAGTTTGACTTAGTAGGCGGAGTTTTGTATTATAAGGTTATAAAAATTATTACATCTTCCAAAAAGTAGAAAAATCAGGCAAAACTGCATAACAAAACTGTTACGATATGTGATATAATATTGTTAAATGATAAAATCGTGTCATTGAAAATCGATTCTAAACTTTTTATTGTGTTTACATAGGGTAAAAAACACAAAGAGGAAGGACTACCATATAAATGAAATTAAAAAACAACAAAAAAGCGGTAAATGATTTGTGGCATGAGTTTGAGCCATATATTCGCAAATTGTGTGAATATAAACTGCAAAGTCTTCCCAATCACATTGACGATTGTGTCCAGGAGGTCTTTCTTGATTTGGCAGACGCTTTGCACAAGGGAAAGAAAATTGAATATCCGAAAGCATGGCTTACAAAAGTTGCAAACAATAAAATCAAAGATATTTACTCGCAAGCGAAAAAAGATGCCGAAAAAATTGTTCCTTTTGATTCACAAAATCTCGATAATACATATTCCGGAGTTGTATTTGACGAGTCTTTTACGATTAACGATGACCAAATTCTGATACTAAAAGAAAAAGTAATAAATGAATTTAATGAAAGTGAACGGCAACTGTTATATGACAGATACACTTTGAAAAAGAGCATTTCGCAAATTGCCGAAGAGTATAACACAACGGAAAATAACATCTATCAAAAAATATTCAGATTAAAAACGAAAGCAAAAATGATTATTGATGAAGTGTTGAATAAAAATTTATAAATTTTTTTGTAAGAAAACAAGAATTTCAAGACTATATAATTGAAGGAGGAAAAATTAATGCTGACTGATGAAGAGTTTTTAGCCTTTCTCAATGACAAAGAGCTTGATGGTTCATTAGAAGAAAATCTCAGTAAAATTATTGATGACGAAATGGAAAAGCCCGAAGAAGAAATGGATACGGAGCTTATTGAGTATTGCTTAGATAAATTGAGCGAACTTAACAGCAACGCAACCGATGCCAATATTAAGGAAGGAAACGGTGATTCCAATGATAAACATATAAAGATAAAATTCAGACGAGTTATTGCCATTGTCGCTGCTGCCGTAGTGTTGTTGGTCGGAACGATGTCGGTATCTGCCGTTATTTTTGATGTGAACATATTTGACGGTATGGTTGAACTTTATAATGATTATATTCGTATAAACTTTGATAAAACCGACGATGAGCCTGCAGATTACCAACTTCTTGACACAGACCTTGCAAAAGAACTTGCAGATAACGGATTTGATAAAGTTCTCTTACCTGAAGCAATTTTCTCTGATGAATATGAAATAACAAATATTGAATATGAGTCAGGCGAATACACGAATACAGTCAATATCACATTTAAATATAAAAATGAACTTGGTAGTCTCAATATAACGAAATATAGTATGGATGAAATCGTGCCAGATGTGGAGTTTCTTAATGTTACAAGTGAAATAAAAGAAGTAAAGAATGGTAACATAACGATATATTGCTTTATGCAAGGCAATTCTGCTGCAGTAACTTATAGAGACGGATTATCTATCTATTCTTTTCAAGTTCCAATGAATTTAGACAAATCTATAGAATTCGCAAAAACTATTAAATAAGAGGTTGCATTAAATATGATTTCAACGTTTATGAGTGGTTCAGGATCAACCTATTCAAATACAAAATTGACGTCGGCTGCTAAAGAACATGAAACAACAACGAATTATGTTAACGCTGTCAAAGGACAAATTAAAAGCCTTTTATCCACATATAAAGGGGACATATATAAATTGCGATATACGGCTTCTACAAGAACATCTAATCCTTTAGTTCAAAAAATGCGAGCAAATAATATCAATCAACCTGTTTTTAACAAAGCATCAGACAAAATAAAGGGGCTCACCTTTTGTGTTAATGGATTATGGGGAAATGAAATAATAGTAAAATCATACACATGTAACGGTTCATCATATAGTTGCACCTTAACTTTTACTCTTTATGATCATTTTGGTTTAAATGAACCAGATATTGATAAGTATGGTGGAACTCATGAGGGATTCAGAGACTGGTACATTCTTCAGCATTTTAAAGAGTATAATGGAGCATATAAACCTTTTGTGTCAAAAATGTCTTTTGATGTCAGTTTTTCAGGTACTATATAAGGAGGAAAAAGCAATGAAAAGAATCATAGTTTTAATCGCTTTATCGCTAGTTATTATTATATCAATAACATCAATAACATCAATAGCAGCGATTTCTTTTGAACAAAATCAATATGAAGATGAAAACAGTATTATAGAAAACGAAACTTTAGACGGCAATAGCAAGGCTCTGATTGAACAATTCTATAATGACAAATCGCTATCAACACAAGATAAAGAAGAAATGAAAGCTTTGTTTGATATGCCCCAACTCTTCAATTCTTCAAATGAAACAAAAATGGCGGATAGTAGCTTAAAAAGTAATATAGATAGTTATAATATCGTTATTAAATATTTGATAACGATAATTGAAGAAAACCCAACCGATAACTATATTTGTCTTGGCATTGATGGCTATACGAAAGAAGACATTGTGCTATCTTTCGCTTCAAGAAACGGTGAAATACTTGAAATAAGTGAAGATGTTGCTAATGCACTATCCATTATTAAATCAGCCTTCTCTGATATGGGATACAAACTTGATACAATTAAAATTAAGGATGGATATATTTCTTTCGATACAATTGATGGTCAATACTCACTAATGTTTGCATTAGATGAAGCTACAAGTATTAACAGCATAGACAATAAAGATGAAAAAGTAACTGCTGCAAAAGCACAAGACAATTGGTACCATAAAATGTCAAAGTAACAAAAGAAAGAAAATTTTTATTTTCTAATAGCAATTATTTACAGAGGTAGTGCAATATGAATGAAATTGTTATTGCTGCACTCGTTATGTTCTTAATATCTTTTGACCACAAAACTTTTTTGCGGCAAATGTCAATGTCTTATGGTTGGCGAGAGCGGTACAAGCAGGACAAAAATTGTGCATCGTTATTACAAATGTGTAAGCGTTAAAAATCATAAGGGTTGTGATAAAAAGACCGTTAAAAAGGATTGGATTGAAGATTTGGTAATTGACAGTATCCGCAAACTCATTATGAATGATGAAACCATTGAATATCTGACTGACCTGGCACTTGAAACCTTTAATAAGGAAAGTACCGTTCTTCCTATACTGCAAAAGCAATATGCACAGACTTTAACTGCAATCAACAATCTCATTACCGCTATGGAAAAAGGTATTATTACACCTACCACCAAGGAGCGAATGGAAGAACTTGAAGCGGAAAAGAGCGAGCTTTCAATCAAGATTATGAAAGAGGAAATGTCGCAGCCAAAATTGTCCCGTGAGGAGATTTTATATTGGTTCTACAAATTTCGTAAGCTTAACCCCAAGAAACTCGACCACAGAAGAAGCTTGATAAATAACTTTGTAAATTCGGTATTCTTATTTGAAGACAGAATGGTAATTAACTTTAACTTCAAAGACGGAACCGAAACCATAACCTTTGCCGACCTTGAAAAGTCGGCATTAGGTTCGGATTTGAAAGTGTCAGGTGCACCAATACCCCGTTCTTTCGGACGGGGTATTTTTCTTTGCGGAACAAACTTTTCGCAGCCGGGCTGCGCGGAGACGTTTTTTGTCCTTAAAGTTTCGTCTCGGGAACACCGAACAACACGTGTCGGTATTTTGACCAAATTGCCGCCGTCCCTTTTGTGAAACCTGCTTAAATATATCCGTATACTTGAAAAACCTTTTTACATATGGTATAATCCTTTAAAACTATGTGTAAAATTTTACACATGAATTCGCACATGAAAACCGTATCGAAAAACCACACAAAAGGAAGGTAGAAATGAGCAAAGGAAAAAACAAGGCGCCGAGCGGAGCTATTAAGCACAACACCTACACCGGCAAAGAGCTGACAGGTTACTTAGTAGGTCTCGCAGGACAGAACATCATCTACAACATCATCGCAGGCGGACTCCAGTACTACTGGCAGTCGATTATTTTTTTGCCGGCGATGGCCATCTCGGTAATATTCTTCGTCGCCCGCGTTTGGGATGCTATCAATGACCCGATGATGGGTTCGATAGTTGACCACACCAGAACAAAATGGGGTAAGTGCAAGCCCTACCTCATGTTCGTCCCGATCCCGATAGGAATCATTACCATTCTCACATTCTGCAACAAGACGTACACCGACTACACCTCGCCCACAGCGCACGCTCTTATCATCGCCTGGGCGGCAATCTCCTATATTCTCTGGGGTATGTGCTACACCGTCGGCGATATTCCGCTCTGGGGTGTAACCTCGCTTATGACCGACGATGAGAACGACAGAGCAAAGGCTCTCTCGCTCGCCCGTATCGTCGCCAACGTCGGCGCTATCGGTATGCTTATCACCTTCGCCGGAAAGGCACTCTCCCCCATGTTCCAGGAGAAGAAAGGCCTTGACCTTATTCATGCGGACAAGATGTCCTATATCATAATCGCCGTTATCCTTACGATATTCGCAACTGTTCTCTTCCAGTTTGCCGGCTTCTCTGTCAAAGAGAGAGTTCAGCAGTCCGAAAAGAAGTACACCATGAAGGAGAACTTCAAAATCGCGATCTCCAACGATCCGTTCAGAAGGCTCCTCATCTCGGGCATTCTCAGAAGCCCCATCATGCTTCTCTCGATCGTCGGCCTGTCGCTCGTTATGTACTACTTCTTCGACAACAACCTTGCCAATCTTGTCGTTGACGGCCAGCTTCAGATTATAAAAATCGTTCAGCTTCTGGTTATGGCTATCGGCCTTCTCGGCGGTATGCTCATCGGTACTGCCGCCACTCCCAAGATGAGCAAAAAGTTCGGCAAAAAGCAGCTCTACAATTTCTATTCAATCGCCGGTGCAGTCCCCTACGCAATGATCTTTGTCGTCTATAAAATAGCCGGCGGCAACCTTATGCAGAACATGGTTTATGTCGTTTTAATGGCTGTTATGATGTTCGCGGCTTCCTGGGCAATGGGCTCGATAAACATTCTCCAGTCGATAATGATAGCAGACTGCGTTGACTACGAGGAGTACAAGAACGGCGTTCGCACCGACGGCGTGTTCTTCTCCGGCCAGTCCTTCATCACCAAGCTTGCAATGGGCGTTTCCTCGCTCATCTCCGGCTTCATTTATTCGGCTGTTCACTACACCGCCGAATACATCGAGACTCTTAACCTCGACCTGGCGGCAGGAAAGTATCATTTCTACGAGGCAAACGACGGAAAATATGCTATGGCGATGTTCCTGCTTATTTCCATTCCGCCCGCAATCGGTATGCTTCTCTCCGCTATCCCCACTCTCAAGTATTCGCTCACCGATAAGGAGCACACAAGAATACTCAACGAGCTTATCGAAAGACGCGCAAGCAAGAATAACGGAAACAACGACTGATTGTCTCCGACAAATCAATAAGCACGGCGGTGCAGCTCACTCGGGCTGCACCGTTTTTGATATGCATAAAAAATAACGGAGCAGGCAAAAACCTGCTCCGCTATTTTCTTTCGGGTTATTCGAGCGCCCCGTCTCCGCCCATGAGCGCCGTCAGCTCTCTTATGCGCTCTATCGGGAACGGCGGAAAGCACAGCGGCTTTAACGCCATGCTCATCAGCTTCATCGGGTTATCGTCCGCGGCGATGCGGTTTGAGGACAGAGCGCCGCATATGCGGCAGCGGTGGACTATCGCCCACTCGCCGTTTTTCCTCACCCAGACCGCTATGGGGTCCATAATGCCCCCGCAGTCCGCGGCTCTGTCGCCCGGCTTGATATCGACGTGCAGGCTCGAGAGGCAATTCGGGCAGTGATTTCTGTGCTCGCTGCCCGCGCCCTGCGGCACTGCCGTGCGTCCGCACACCCTGCAAACAAAAGCTTCGTTGCAGGCGTGGGTCTTGTAATAACCTTTTTCGTACTGTTTGCGTTTGTTTTCGCGATTCATTTTTCCTCCCGGGGATTGAGCTGCGGGAGGACGGCAGAGTGTGTTTTATTTGCCGACCTCCCGGTCAGCGCACACTCTCCGATGATTTTGTGATAAGCTTCAAACAAAATCTCCTTGTGTTTTTATTCAAGAAACGGTCAAATGATCGATATCTCGTCCGTATATTCCGCTCCGCACGGCATTATTGAGGGCAGGGCGAGGGAAAACAGGTCGGCGGCGCGCTCCTCGATAGCGGAAATGTGCTTTGCGCGGTCGTTCAATTTTTTTATATCCGCCGCACGCATGACTATCGGCAGCTTCGCGGTCGAGCGCATGGCGCGGAGCTTTTCGCGGCCTATCGCATTGAAACCGAGCACTCTGATATACGGCGGTATGCCCTCGCAGTCGGACGCCTCTATCCCGAGCAAAAGTGCCGCAATCACGCGCCTTATACGCGCATGGGAATAGCGCTTAGTCTTTGTGAGCGAATAGAGCTCCTCGAGCGAGGATGCGCTGCGCGAGGCAGAATATATGCGATTTTCGAGCCCCTCCGAGATATCCGGCACCGCCGCTATTCTCTCCGGAGTCGAGACGCGCAGGCAGGCGAGGATAGCTTTTTCGAGGGCGCGGATATCGGCCGGCGCTCTGCCCGCTTCTATCTCTGTCTTTAGTATCGCGGCGGCATTTTCGGGCATGAGGTCGTCAAAGTCCTCCCCCTCCCTCACGCGGGTGCGTATGAGCGAAGCGCTCGCAAAGGAGTTCACCGCCTCGCCGCTGTCGTGACCCGCTCCCTCGCGCCTGACGGCGAACGGAGCGAGCTCGGATTTGAGCGTATCTATCGCGCGTATATATTCGACGGCGAGCGTGTCGTTGGGCGACGAGAGCACGGACGCTACTCGCGTGTCAAGCTCCTCGACGGCGCGCTGTCTCGCCGAGGCGAAGCTCACGCCCGAGAGCAAGTTTGCCCGCAGGCTTTCGCGCACGGTGTAGTCGTCAACGGCGCGGGACGCGGCTCTGAGCAGAGCGACGTCGGCGCACTCGCTGCCGAAGCTCAAAGTGTCCACGCAGCCCATGGCATCGAGCAGACCTACCGCTCCCCTTGCAAAGGTCTGCGCCGCGGCACACGCCCACGGTACGGGGAGGGATACTACCAAATCGGCGCCGTTCATAAGCGCCATACGTGCGCGGGCGTTCGGGTGCATGAGCGCAGTCTCCCCGCGCTGGACAAACCAACTGCTCATCACGCAAACGACCGCCGAAGCTCCGTTTTCGCGGGTTCGGGTTATGTGATAAGCGTGACCGTTATGGAACGGATTATATTCGGCAACAATACCTGCTGTGCTCATTTTTCGGTCTTCTCTCCTTTTTTCGCAATTAGACGGGTTAATTATGCAAGAACCGCTTGAAAAATCCTCTTACAGTATATATAATATATCAGTAACGAGCTTGTTTGCAAGCAAATATTTTATTTGGAGGCAATACTCTTGAAAATTCTTGTTATCAACGCCGGAAGCTCTTCGCTTAAATATCAGCTCATCGACATGGACGGCGAAAAGCTTATAGCAAAAGGCGTCTGCGAGCGTATCGGCATCGACGGTAAAATCAGCGGCAACACCTTCGACGGAAGAGAATTCAAATACAGCGTGGAGCTCAAGAACCACACTGCGGCTTTCCTCGAGGTCGAAAAGGTTCTCACTTCGACCTACAAGGTCATCGACGACCTCTCCGAGATCTCCGCTATCGGTCACCGCATAGTTCAGGGCGGTTCTCTGTTCAAAGAGAGCGTGCTCGTTGACGAGGACGTTATCGCCGGCATCGAGAGCCTGTGCGACCTTGCGCCACTGCACAACGCCGCTCACATTCAGGGCATCCGCGCCTGCCGCGAGGTATTCGGTGAGGATGTTCCGGAGGTCGTTGTTTTCGACAACGCCTTCCATTCGACCATGCCCCCCGAGGCATTCCTTTTCCCGCTGCCCTATGAGTACTATGAGAAGTACAAGGTTCGCCGCTACGGCTTCCACGGCACATCTCATCGCTTTGTCAGCGCTCGCTGCGCGGAAGTTATGGGCGTTGACCTCAAGGACATAAAGCTCATCACCTGCCACCTCGGCAACGGCTCTTCCATAACCGCTATCAAGGACGGCAAGGTTATTGACACGAGCATGGGTCTCACTCCCCTCGACGGCTTTATCATGGGCTCGCGCTGCGGCGGAGTCGATCCCTCGGCTATCACCTATCTTCAGGAGAAGGAGGGCTGGACTCCCGCGGAGACCGCCGAAATTCTCAACAAGAAGTCCGGCGTTCTCGGCATCTCCGGCATATCGAGCGACGACAGAGACGTTCTCGCCGCCGCAGAGGCAGGCAACAAGAGAGCCGCTCTTGCAAGAAGCATTCAGCGCTATCAGATCCGCAAGTTTATAGGCGCATATGTCGCCGCCATGGACGGCGTTGACGCGATTGTTTTCACCGGCGGTATCGGCGAGAACACCTGCGACCTGCGCGAGGATGTCTGCAACCATCTGACTTATCTCGGCGTGAAGATAGACAGCGAGAAGAACCTCGAGCTCAGAAAGGGCAAGGAGGGCGAGCTTTCGACTCCGGATTCAAAGGTCCGCGTCTTTGTTCTGCCCACCAACGAGGAGCTGCTTATAGCCAGAGACACCAAGGCTATTGTCGAGAAGCTCTGATATGGACGGCTGCAACACTTTTATATTTGACAGTTTACCGGAGAAGGAGCTTATCCCCCGGTTTGAGATAAGCTCCTTCCACTGGGAAAAAGACGGATATTCGCGTCCCGACAGCTCCGTGCGATTCTGCGCGGTAAAAGACGAGGGGTACTATGCTTTCCTTGAAAGCTCGGAACACCCCGTGCTGGCGAGATACACTCGGCGCGACGATCCGGTATATACCGACAGCTGTCTCGAGGTTTTCATAGCGCCCGTCGAGGGTCGCCGCGAGTACATAAACTTCGAGATAAATCCGAACGGCGCATATCTTTCGCAGTTCGGAGCCGAGAGAAACGGACGCGTATTTATAAAGGAGCTGACCGCCGAGACTCCGCGCGTGAGCGCGGGAGTTTACCCTGACACTAAAGGCTGGCACGCTGAGCTCTTTATCCCGGAGAGCCTGATATCGGCGCTCTACGGCTGCGAGTTCTCGGTCAAGGAGGGCGAGATTCGCGGCAACTTCTACAAATGCGCCGACGATTCGCCGACCCCGCACTACGGTGCACTCTTCCCCGTCGGCAGCGCCTCGCTCGGTTTTCACAATCCCGAAAAGTTCGGAACTATCAAAATAATCAAAAGGTGATACAGATGCAAACGCAGAACACTCCCTTTCCTCTGCAGCAGATAATCGATGAATTCGGTTTTGAGGGAGAATATACGGGCTACCGTGTTTCAAACGACGGCCACATAAACAACACTTTTGTCGTTGACTTCAAAAATGCCGACGGTAGCGATGTAAGCTACCTTGTTCAGCTGATAAACACGAATGTTTTCAAGAATCCGGACGAGCTTATGGAGAACATCGTCGGAGTCACCGCGTATCTTCGCAATATCGTTATCGAGCGCGGCGGCGACCCGGAGCGCGAATGTCTCAACGTGTTCTTCACAAAAGAGGGCAAGCCCTACTTCAGAACGGACGACGGCGAATGCTGGAGATGCTATAATTTCATCACCGACGCGCACGCCTGCCAGTCCATCGAAGACCCGAAAACATTCTATAACGCCGCAAAAGCTTTCGGCACCTTCCAGTGCCTGCTCGCGGACTATCCGAGCAATACCCTGCACGAGACTATCCCGAACTTCCACAACACCCGCTCCCGCTTCGCCGACTTCAAAAAGGCAGTCGGCGACGACCTCAAGGGACGCGCGGCTGGCGTGCGCAAGGAGATAGACTTCGTTCTCTCGCGCGAGAGCGACACGGGCATTCTCGTAGATATGCTCGAGCGCGGCGAGCTCCCGCTGAGAGTCACACACAACGACACGAAGCTCAACAACGTCATGTTTGACAACAAGACGGACGAGGGCATCTGCGTTATCGACCTCGACACCGTCATGCCCGGTCTTTCGCTCTACGATTTCGGCGACAGCATCCGCTTCGGCGCAAGCACCGCCGCAGAGGACGAGAAGGATCTCGGCAAGGTGAGCTTCGACATTGAGCTCTATAAAGTCTACACCGAGGGCTACCTTTCGGCTGCGGGCAAGAGCCTGACCGACGCGGAGATAGAGTATCTCCCCTTCTCATCGAAGCTTATGACGCTCGAATGCGGAATGCGCTTCCTCGGCGACTATCTCAACGGAGACACTTATTTCCGCACCGAATATCCCGAACACAACCTTGTCCGTTCCCGCACGCAGTTCAAGCTCGTCGAGGACATGGAGAGGCAGCTCGACGAGATGAAAAAGGTCACGCGGGAGATATATTCAAAAGTATAAAAGCCATAAGGCACGGAGGCTCGGAGTTATGCTTTCTCTGATGGACGAGCGCCAGCTCACGCACAGCCTTGCCCTTTGGACAATGAAAAACAGCCGCTTCGCGCCGCAGCCCGGAAGCTGCGAGGAAGCGGCTTTTATCAAAACCTTTGCTGTGCCTGAAACGCGATTTGAGCGCGTCAATTCGGCTGTCTCGCCAAACGGCAGACCCGTTTCAATATTTCGCACCGCGGTGCGCCTCGCCGACTGGCAGTCGCGCAGCGGGCAGGAGTGTCTGTTCGTCTATCTCAAGGCTGTTGAGACGGACACGGACAGTCTCGGCAACACCGCCGAAATCACGCTGGGCTACTCGGTAGTCAGCAGGTGATATACTTTCTTATGGCGGGATAGACGCGCTTTGCTATAAACGCGAGCAGCAGACAGAACACGGCATCCTTCGGAAAAGTCGTGAACACGCAGGCGCTCATCATTTTCATAAAGCCCGGATATGTGTTGAGATACAGTCGGGTAACAAAATAGAAATACACGGTGCCGATAACATATATTATCACGGTACCGACCATAGCGGCCAAAAAGAGCTTCCAAAATGTGCGCTCTTTTAGATGCTCGACTATGTATCCCGTGACTACGGCCGCGACAAGAAAGCCGATTATGAAACCGAACGACGGCTTCAGCACGCAGGCGATTCCGCCGCCGTAGGTGAACACGGGCACTCCGCAGAGACCGAGAATTATATATGCCGCGACGCTCAGCCCCGAGCGCCACGCGCCGAGGAGCATAGCCGAGAGCAGAACAAATTCGAGCTGCAGTGTTATCGATATCATCGGCAGGGGTATCTTTATGAATGCGCCGAGGATTATAAGGGCGCACGAGAGAGCGCAGACTGCGGCGGTCATCGCCCTGCCCTTTGAGGTCATTTTACTTTTCATGGTATCACCTTCAAAAAAATTCAATCGCATTAGATTATAACATAACAGCCCCGCCGCTAATTCAACAAATCGACTTTTCAGCGTGAAAATACGCTTAAAAATACAGAATAAACTAAGAAGCCGGAGGACAAACCGATGCAAGAGCTGATTAAAAGAAACACACCGGAAATAGCCGACAGATTCGCGCTCGAAATTGAGGACAGGCGCGAGGGCAAAAGCTTTTACGAGATAGAAGCCCGCGACGGCAAAATAGTTCTGCGCGGAGACTGCAAGATAAGCCTTGCCATGGCATATTACAGATACCTGAAGGACTGCTGCAATGTAAACCTTGCACACTGCGGCAACGACAGGATAGGCAATATCACCGACGCTCCCCTGCCAAACGGCAAGACCGTTCGCATAATCGAGCAGGATAAACGCGCCTACATGAACTACTGCACGTTTTCGTATTCCGCCCGCTGGTGGGATTGGGAGCGCTGGGAGCGCGAGATAGACTACATGGCTATGCGCGGAATAAATATGCCGCTGAGCATAGTCGGCTACGAGGCGGTGCTCTTTTATACCCTGCGCGACCTCGGCTACACAGACGACGGCGCGTTGAATTTCATAAGCGGCCCGGCATATTTTCCGTGGCAGCTCATGGGCAATCTCGACAGCTATTTCAGCCTGACAGACAAGGGATATGTTGACAAGCGCCTCGAGCTCGGAAAGAAGATAATCAACCGCGAGCTTGAGCTCGGCATGACCCCGATTCAGCAGGGCTGCTCGGGTCAGGTGCCGTCAACTATCCTCCGCGTGCTTCCGCGCACAAACGCCTACAATGTCCCGTCGTGGTGCGGCTTCCCCGTGACCTATCAAATAGATCCCCTCGACAGGAATTTCAAAAAATTCGGGCTCGCTCTGCTCGAAAAGCAGCGCCAGCTCTTCGGCGCGCACCACTACTACGCCTGCGACCCGTTCCACGAGAACAAGCCCCCGATAAAGGGCGACAAATATCTTCAAAACGTCGGAAAGGCTATTTCGGAGCTGTACACGTCATTCGACTCGCAGGCCGTCTGGGTCATGCAGGCATGGTCACTGCGCGAGCAGATAGTCAAGGCAGTCGACAAAGACAAGCTCCTCATTCTCGACATTGACGGCAGCAAATGCGAAGCGACCGACGGCTTCTGGGGATATAATTTCATCAGCGGCACACTCAACAACTTCGGCGACAGAAATACTCTCCACGGCTCGATAGACGCCCTTGCCGAAAATAAATTTACGAAAGAAAAAGAGAAATATCCGAACATAGTCGGCACGGGACTTTTCATGGAGGGTATCTTCCAAAACCCGCTCTACTTCGACCTCGCCTCGGATATGCTCACGCGAAGCGACAGACCCGAACTTGACCCGTGGCTCAAGGCCTACGCCCTCCGCCGCTACGGCAGCGACGAGGAGTGCCTCTTTGAGGCGGTCAAGGGTATGCATGAGACCTGCTACAGCAAGAGCTGCACGGGGCGCGAGACCGCGTCGATAATCTGCGCCCGCCCTGCATACGAGCAGCGCCACACCGCTCCGAATGATGTGTTCGAGCTGAGATACGACAACAAAAAACTGCTTGACGCGCTTGAAAACCTGCTCAAGGCTCGGCACGCCGACACGGACGGCTACCGTTTCGATGTCTGCGACCTGACGCGCCAGGTGCTCAGCAACTACGCAAAAGAGCTCTATAAGAGCAGCATCCGCGCATTCGACAGCAAGAACATCGCCCTGTTCGAAAAGAGCGTCAACGCTTTCGTGCGCCTGCTTGAGGACGTTGACAGGCTGCTCATGACCCGCCCGGAGCTGACGCTCGGCGAGCACGTGAGGCAGGCAAACGCCTACGCCTGCACCGACAAGGACAGACAGAATTTCGAGCTCAATGAGCTCTATATGCTGACCATTTGGGGTCCCGCACGTTCGTCGCAGCTCTACGACTACGCATGGAAGGAGTGGGGCGGCATGATAAAGACCCTGTATCTTCCGCGCTGGTATTCGTTCTTTGAGCAGATGGCGATAGATTTCAAAAAGCGCAAATGCACATTTACAGCCACAAAGCGCCGCCACAACGACCGCGAGGACTTTGACGGAACGTCTTTCTACAGGAGCGTTGAAAAATTCGAGAACAAGTGGCTCTCGACCTACAAGCCCGAGCAGCCCTCCGAGGAGGACACGCTCGAGGTCGCGCGCGAGCTGTTTGACTTCTATGCGCCGACGATAAGAGGTGTTCAGGCATGAGCGTTCAGCCGCAGAGAAAGGGCGGAGACAAATTAGACCTCTACGAGCGACAGATAAAAATGCTCGACACGCTCTTTGAGCACGGGGCGATATCCGAGGCTCAGCGCGATAAGAGCGCGGGCGATCTGAAAAAGCTGATGTTCCCGCAGGGAGTGCCGAAAAGATAAAAAATCGACCTTCGATTCGTAAACCGAAGGTCGATAATTTTTTTGTTTATTTATCTTTCTTGTCACGCGAGCCGGCATGACCGCCGTAGCCGTAGCCGTAACCGTAGTGCTTGCCGTAGCCGTATCCGTAATGCCTGCCGTAGCCGTAGCCGTATCTGCGGCGCGAGACGGAATAGCTGCCGTAGCCGCCCCTGCTGCGGTCGGTCGAGATATTGTAGACGCAGCCGGCAAGGTCGGTTCCGCCCTGAGTGAGGTCGCTGACAGCCTCGAGTATCGCGGGCACGGGGAACCTGTCCTCACGGATAACGAAGATTGACGAATCCGTATATTTGGCGCAGATAGCTGCGTCCGCGACTATTCCGGCGGGAGGCGTATCGATAATGATATAGTCGAACTTCTCCTTTGCCGCCGCGATAAATTCGCCCGTCTTGGCGTTCGAGAGCACCTCGGTCGGATCCGCTATGCACTCATCGCCCGCAAGGACAAAAATCTTATACTTTTCAATATATTTTATCGCATCGCTCGAATTTTTAACCCTGCCGACAACATCGGCTATACCGTTGCCTGAAATATTTGTTATACCGAGATTCTTGAGCACGGACGGCTTTCTGAGGTCTGCGTCAATGAGCAGGACGGAATAACCGTTTTGTGCGAGAGCGAGAGAGAGGTTGACGGCGACCGTCGTCTTGCCCTCGTTGGCTCCTGCGCTCGAAATAACAAAGCTCTTGTAGCCGCGTCTGCCGTTGAGAAGCTCGAGCTTCGTGCGCATCGCCTTATAGGTCTCGATAAACGCGAAGCCGCAGGCCTTATCGGTTATCAGCAGCTCCCTGTCTCCGTGGGCGGACTTCTTATAGAAGCGCTCGCCGCCGGGCACCTGCGACACCTCGCCGATAACATTGAGCTGGAGCTTGTTCTGGATATCCTCCTGGCTTCTGACGGTGTTGCGCGCGGAATCCCTGATTATTATAATGAGCGCGCAGATGACCGCACCCGCAAGTGCGCCGATAATGGCGTTGCGAGTAATGCCGACGGACTTGTCCGGCTCCGTCGGGAGCTCGGGCATATCGCAGAGATGAATGCTTCCGCCCGAATAGACCTGAACAACATCCTTATATGTATCCTTGACGGCCTGCGCGAGCTCATAGGCCTCCTCGGGCGAGCCGGCGGTGACGGTCATATCGATAATGCTGCTGTCCGTCTTGCGGGACGCGGCTATCATCTCCTCGACCTCATCCGCGGTCTTGGGATATGTCTTGCACTCGGCGGCTATGGCGTTGCACATGGTGCGTCCCGTCATAAGATGGACGAAGGTGTTCGCCATATAAGCGGAGGCAGACATATCGTTATAGGAGACGGAATTGTCCCCCGAGGACGAGAGATCCTTCTCGGACTTGTTGTTGACGATAAAGGTCATGCTCGATGTATAAGTCGGCTCCTCGACGAGCTTGGTTATCCCGGCGCAGGACGCGCCGACTATCAGCCCGACGAGCATCAGCAGCCAAAGCCTCCTGATAAGAAGGCCGAACACATACATTATGTTTATTTCCACTCCGTCGCTGTCGGTATCCTTTTTAACTATCCTGTTCAATCACTTATCCCCCAATTTATCAAATCTCATAAGAGAGTATTGACTATCCTTCTTCCTATTGAATCGTAGAACATTTCGCTCTTTTCAACATCGGAAAGCCTGTAGCAATTCCTGCCGTCGAAAACAAGAGGCTTCTTCATATATTTTTTGTAGTTGTCGAGCGGATATTCAACTATCTGCACCCATTCAGTCATTATGAAGCAAACATCCGCGTCTGTCAAGGCTTCGTCTATATCCGAGGCAAATTTAATTTTGCACTCGGGATAGCAGCTCTTGAAATTGTCCGCGCCGAGAGGATCCCACGCAACTACGTCCGCGCCCTCGTTGAGAAGTATGTCTATATTCTGCTTTGCGGGCGCTTCGCGCAAATCGTCCGTACCGGGTTTGAAGGTAAGTCCTATTATCGCCACGCGCACGTCTCTGAAATTCGGAAAAAATCTGCGTGCCTTGTCGATAAGCCTTGTCCTCTGCTCGCGGTTAACGTCTATAGTCGCCTTCACGGTCTTGAGCTTCACTCCGGCGTGGTCGCTCTGGAAATTGAGCGCCTTTGTGTCCTTCGGGAAGCAGCTGCCGCCGTAGCCTATCCCGGCATTGAGAAACTTCGAGCCTATTCTTCTGTCCATTCCCATTCCCTGCGCGACTTCCTCGATATCCGCCCCGACTATCTCGCAGAAATTGGCTATCTCGTTTATATAAGAGATTTTCAGCGCAAGGAAGTCATTAGAGGCATATTTTATCATCTCGGAGCTTCGCACGCCGACGCGGACTATCGGCAGCTCGAGCGGCGCGTACATTCTTTCGACAATCTCAAAAGCCTGTTCACTGTCCACACCGACAACTATTCTGTCGGCATTGAAGGTATCTCTGACCGCCGTGCCCTGGGAGAGAAACTCGGGATTCGAGACAACGTAGAAGCGAAGTCCGGGGCGGCGCTCGCTTATTCTGCAGCGCACGCTCTCGCAGGTGCCTATGGGCACGGTCGATTTGACGACCACAACCGTTTCGTCGCTGCAATTGTCGGCCACACTGTCCGCAACGGCGAACACCGCACCGAGGTCGGCGGAGCCGTCCTCTTTTTCGGGAGTTCCGACGCCTATAATAATGACCTGCGCCTCGGCGTACCTCGTCACATCGTCCGTAAATGTGAGACGCTCGCGGTTTTTGAGCATAAGCTCCTCGAGACCGTATTCATAGATGGGAGAGACTCCCTCATTGAGCATTTTCAGTTTGTTTTTGTCTATATCGAGGCAGATTACATCGTGCCCGATATCGGCAAGAGTGACTGCGGTAACAAGTCCCACATAGCCCACGCCCGCAACGGCGATTTTCATAACAGACGCACCCTCATTCAAGATTCATATATGTTTTCTTTTTTTCGTCCTTGAGCTTCATCGCGCAGAAGCACAGAGTCAGCATAATTTGAACATTGTAATCGTAATACGAGACTATCGTAGTCTCACCCACGGCCGTTGCCGCAAGCAGAAGAAACATCGTAACGCATAGTCTCTCGCCCCTATAGGCTCTGCGGCCCAAGCCGACAAGAAGATATATATAATACCAATAATATGTTATCAGTCCGACGATTCCGAGTCCCGACGCCAGCTCGAGATAGTTATTGTGAGCATAGACGGAAAGCCCGTAGGCCTGTTCTATCGGATGAGCGTTATTGGCAAGTCCGATACCGATAATCGGATGAGAATAGAATATCTGCGAGGATATCTCGCCGAAGCCCTTTCGCAGCGCAAGGCTTCCGTCGGCCATGGTATCGTTATTGACAATATAATTCAGCATTTTTTCGAGCCTGAAGCCCGCCGCGTTATAGAGCGCCGGAACCTTCAAAAACGCTATTGCTATGCCGACGGCAGCAGCAATCATCAGAGCAAGCCTCAAAAGATAAAAGCGCTTGTTGACATAGAATATCAGCATGGCAAAGAGCAAAAACGCCACGATAAAAAGAGCTTTTCTCGACGACGAGAGAACTATATAGAGCAGCTCAAACGCCGTGCAGAGATAGTAGGCGCGTTTCTTATAATAGTATGCCTTGCAAAACGATATCGCCACGGCGACGACGCAGATATAAGCGAGCGTGTTTATGTTGTTGCCCGTAACATTTTCGTTGTTTATGCGCCCGAAGAAGCCCGAAAACCACAGGGCATACGGCGTTCTGACAAATACGGAAAAAATCATTATCATTACAGCCGCCGTAAAGAGCATTGTAAAGCGCTCAAAATCCTCGCGCGTTTTTATATAGAGGGTAATGCAGAAGCATATGAACAGGACCTGAACCATTCTCGAGATATATCTCAAGGATAAATTCGGGTCATAGAGAGCCCAGACCGATGAGAGCGCGCAGAGAACGATGAACACGCCGTACCATATCGTCGGCAGCTTTACGGAGACGGTGGCTCTGCCGAGTATATTCACAAGAAAACTTAGACCTATTACCGCAAAAAATGTGATGTAATAGATATAGTTCTCTCCCTCTACCTGCTTGTTAAACGCAAACAGAACGGTGAGCATTGCGACGATGGAAATGTCAAGCAACGCCTCCAACGCAGACCGTTTCGAGTCTATTTTCAGTTTTCCGTCCCTAAACTCTGCCATAATTTAAAGATATTTTTTCGTTATAAGTCCAACCGTAGCGCAAAAGCTACTGGCAATTCAATATGCAATTCAATATATTATATCATAAGAAAATGAAAAATAACATACTTTTCTACATAAAAATACAACATTTATTATATCCTTAACAATTGTGTGGATTAATAAAGTTAATTTGTGACATCGCAAAAATCCGCTTTGACAAAAGCGGCAAGCTCCTGCGGGTTGAGGCAGAGCTGGAGTCCGCGCTGACCTGCGCTGACATATATCTTTTCGTAATCGGCTGCGGTCGAGTCTATAAACGTCGGATACTGCTTTTTCATGCCTATCGGCGAGCAGCCGCCGCGCATATAGCCCGTCAATGAAATAAGCTCCTTGACGTGGATCATCTCAAGGCTCTTGACTCCCGCGCATTTAGCACTCTTTTTGAGATCGAGCTCCGCGCCGACGGGGATGCAGAACACAAAAAGTCCGCTCTTTCCCCCGCGCGTGACAAGGGTTTTAAATACCTGCTTCGGGTCGAGCGAGAGCGCGGCCGCCGCATGGACTCCGCTTAAATCGCTCTCGTCGTAGTCATATTCGAGCACCTCGTATTTTATCTTCGCTCTGTCGAGTATTCGCATTGCATTTGTCTTTGTCATAAAATCACACTCCCGCCATAATATGCACTGTTCTGAGCTTCGCGGAGGCAATTTTGTCGTTAACGGAATAGGCGTGCTTTTCGAGGTCGCCGCATACGGCGTCCGTCAGCCCCCGATTTTGAAGCTCCGTTATTATCATCGAGGCTATGTCCTCGACTATGTCGGCCTTTGCAGACGCGGTCGCGGGCTCATTGTCCGACGATATAAGAAATTCAAATGTATCGGCAAGCTCCGAGAGCTTTTCAAGCTCGCGCATGGCTCTGAACGTCCATTTATAAAACGGACGGTATTTTCTGTTGAGCAGGAATACCGCAGACATGGCGTGATCGGCAAACTCTATCATGGAGAGCTGAGCGCCGCCCGTCTCGCCGTGGGACATACAGCGCTTGAAATTATACTGTCCCGCCTGCGCCGCCATTATCAGATGACCCGCAAGCTTCTTCAGCCGGACATCCTGCGGCATATCGAGAAAAGCCCGGCGTATGCGCGAAAACTCGCCGAGACCGTCGCGGAAAACCTCGCCGTTTGTCGCCGCGGCAAGGCAGCTGTCGGGCACGGTCATCCACTGCTCAAGGGTAGTAAAGCCCGTGCGCGAGCCGGTTTTTGCCAAATAGAAGTCGCCCGTTTTTATCACTCCGTGGCGGCTGCCGCCGACGGGACTTATTTTAAGCCTGTCCACGCCCTCAAAGCTCTTGGGGAGCTTCGCATAGGCGCGCTCGAGCCGAAACTCCGTGCGGCTGTCGATATCATCCGGAACAAAAATGCAGAAGCCCGGTTCAAAATCATGGTCGCGCGAGATATCGTCGTCATAGCCGAAGCACTCCGAGCCGTCGCCGACAAGACCTATGGCAAGCTTATCCTCAAGCTCGGGGAACTTCTCGCTAAGCATCGGCGCGCCGTAGGTTTCATAAAACCTTTTTGAAAGCTCAAGTCCTTTCATATATCCCGTCCGACCTCCTTTTCAGTTCTTCGGCTGTCATAAACCAGCCGTAATATTCAAAAGTGGGGGCGCATTTTTCGCAGACGAAGGCGTAGTTTCCGTCCTGCGCGTTTGACCCGTCGAGCAGAAGCTCCTCCGCCGTTTGCAGGCAGTCGGAGATAAACCCGTCAGCGTTTTCAAGCCCCTGCTGCGCCTCTGCGGCGTTTGCGAGATTGAGATAGGTTATCGCCGTCTCGGGCTTGCCGCCCGGCAATGCGCTCATGACCTCAATCGCCTTTTGATAGAGCTCCCTCGCGCGGTCGTATTCCTTGAGCGACACGCACGCGAGCGCCATATTGTTATAGAGTCCGCCGAGGCGCGAATCCGTGGGCTCCAGAAAGTCCTCATATATGCTCTTCGCCTCGCCGTAGCGCTCGAGAGCCTCGTGCGGGCGGTCGAACGCCTCGCAGACGGTGGCTGCATTGAGGCTGACCGTGGCGGCGGTTATCGAGCCGCCGAGAGATAAGTTTTTTACAAGCTCATCCGCCTTTTCCGCGCTCTCAAACGCTTTGTCCTTCAAGCCCATTTTGCGGTAGAGCCCCATAAGCTCGTTGAGCACCGCAAGCTCGCCGCGCTTATCGCCGCCCATGCGCGCCTCGGAGAGCCAATATTCCAGATGTCTGCGAGCCGCGGGCATATCGTTATGGGAGAGCAGGATATCGAGCCTGTCCACCACGCGGTCAACGGGTATCGGAGTCACATTGGCATTTTCGTCCGGATAATAGAAGTCTGTGCAGCTCAGGCATCTCGGTTCCTTGTAATCTTCGGGGTTAAGGCTCATATCGAAGCTCCTTTCATTCATCACTGGTGCGTTTTAAAATAGTCGTCCGAAACATCGCGCAGGAATTTGTACATCGGCGCGAATTTTTTATATATACCCTCAAGGCGGGTTATTATCTCGTCGTTCTCTATCGCGGAGAGCTCATCGGAGGAAAATATAAAATAGAAATATTTCGCGTTATAGAAATCCTCGAGCCCTGCGGGGCAGCCGGGTTTCGGGCGCTTGTAGCACTCGGCGTCGAGCACTGCTCCCGTGTTGAGCGCCGACCTTGCGGCCTTTTTGAAGCCCTGCGGGTCATTTCGCAGATGTTCCCTGAAAACCTCCATATAGTCCGCCGAGGTCTCGAACGTGCCTACGCCGCACGACCACGCGCTCGGCGTGACCTCGAACCACATACACGGATACATACGCCACTCTTTTTTCGGGCGCATGAACATTATCCACATATTCTCGCGGTAGAGGTGCTTGTCATGGGTGTAGCGCGTATCGCGGCGCACCCTTGACACCATCTTTGTGGGCACGGTATTCATAAACGGATCGATTTTCAGCATCATATCGCCGAACGCCGCCGCTATCTGGCGCATAGGCACCGTCATATCCGCCTTTATCTTCTCTTTGTTCTCCTCATAGAACGCCTTCGAATCGTTGAAGCGGTTCAACTGCATGAGAAAAAGCGTATCGCGGGTTATTCCTTTAAAATCACTCATCAGATAAGTCCCCTGTCGTGCATAGCCTGCGCCGCGAGCATAACGCCCGTCTTGGCGCTGTGGAAATTGAAGCCGCCCTGCATCCATGCGGCATAGGGCTCTCTCAGCGGAGCGTCCGCAGAGAGCTCAATGGACGAGCCCATGGTGAACGCGCCCGCCGCCATGATAACCTGACTGTCATAGCCGGGCATATCCCACGGCTCGGGCACGACGAACGAATCGACCGGCGCGCCCGCCTGCATTCCCTGACAGAAAGCGATAAGCGCCTCGGGCGTTCTCAAAAGAACGGTCTGAATGATGTCGAAACGCTCCTCGCCGCTCGTCGGGGTGACGGCAAAGCCGAATTCCTCAAAAAGCGCGGCGGCAAAGACTGCGGTCTTGAGCGCCTCACCGACTATATGAGGTGAATTGAATATGCCCATAAACAGCTCTCTGTTCTGACCGAGCGATGCACCGACCTCTCTGCCGAGTCCGGGCACCGTGGCTCTGTAGGCACATTTTTCAACGAGGTCCGCCTTACCCGCTATGTAGCCTCCGTTTTTGGCTATTCCGCCGCCGGCGTTCTTTATGAGCGAGCCCGCCATTATATCCGCGCCGACCTGCACGGGCTCGACGCGCTGGACAAACTCGCCGTAGCAGTTATCGACAAAAACTATGGAATCCGACACGCTCTTGACGGCCTTTGATATCTCCGCTATCTTCTCTACCGAAAGGCTCGGACGCAGAGTATAGCCGCGCGAACGCTGGATATATACTATCTTTGGCTGTTTTGCCTTCACCGCCTCGGTTATCGCGGGGATATCGGGCTCACCGTCCGAATTGAGGTCAACCTGCTTGTACTTCACGCCGAAGTCCCTGAGCGAGCCCATGCCCTCGCCTTTTATGCCGATAACGGGATGAATCGTGTCATAGGGCTGACCCGTGGCGCTGAGCATTGTATCGCCGGGGCGCAGAAGCCCGAATAGAGCAACGCCGAGCGTATGTGTGCCGCAGGCGAAGCTGTGACGCACGAGCGCCGCCTCGGCGCCGAACGCGCTTGCAAAAACCTTATCGAGCGTCTCGCGTCCTCGGTCGCCGTAGCCGTAGCCGGTGGTCTCGGTGAAGTGGCTCTCGCTGACCCTGTTTTCTATAAAAGCGGAGAGCACCTTCTGCTGATTGTATTCCGTATTTCTCTCTATGCGCGAGAAGCTGTGTTCAGCGCGCTCGAGAGCTCTTTCGGAGGCTTTAAGTATCTTGTCGTCAAAATTAAAAAATGTCTGTTCCATGTTATATTTCCTGTTCTGAATCGTATTCGGCCCATCTGCCGACGGGCGCGAAGCCCGATTTTTTATAAAACTCAACTATGCTGCCGTCCTTGCAGAAGAGCTCGGCTCTCCTGCCCTCGGATGCATACCTGGCGGCGAGCGTCAGCACCGCCTCGCTTCCGAGTCCCCTGCCGCGCATATCCTCACGCGCCGCGACGCAGCCTAAAAACACCGCGGAATCGGCGACAAACAGCGCACAGGCGCAGGCGGCGAGCGTTTCGCCTTCATATATCACGCTCCACCGAGCCGCCCCGGCATTCATGCGCCTTGACACATCGGCTATCCACTCGTTTCGCTCGCCGAGACGGTCAAAGCCCGATGCCGTGAGCAGCGAATAAACCTCGCGCAAATCCGGGTATCTCGGCATCGCAGCCTCGCCGCGCAGAGGGCGCAAAAGGCGCTCGAAGCGCACTATGTTGCCGCTTCGAGTCGGCAAAAGTCCGAGCCTTTTGCACACGCTCTCCTCGCATGAGAGCGTCGAGAAGCCTATCATGCGGAGAAACTGCAAAAGCTCCTCGAAATCGGCTTCGGGCGCGGCACTCAGAACCACGCTGTCATAGGCGCGGCAAACTGCGGCGGTGACGGCATTTCCGCCGTTTTCCTGAATCCAGAAGCGAACTCCCGGAAAACCGTCCGAATAGGTTTTAAAATATCCGGCTATTTTCGTGCCGAACGCATCGCGGCGGCAAAAGTCCGAAAGCTGTTTTTCCTTAGCCTGTTTAAGCATCGGCAAGCTCCTCGAGCATAACCCTTGCAAGGCGGAGAACCTCGTCTCCGTCGCTGAGCTTTATCACGCAGGAGGGCGAATGGAGATATCTGCACGGAAGCGAAATCGCAAGCGTCCTGACTCCGCCCGCGCTGACATGGATGGTCCTTGCGTCGTTTCCGCCGGCGACCATCGTCTTTGTCTGTATCTTTATGCCGTTCTCCTCAGCTTTTTTAAACGCAAGCTCATAGAGTGCGCTGTCATAGATAGTTCCCCTGTCCATAAAGCCGACTACCGCGCCCTCGCCCAGCGCGCAGACGCGCTTTTCGCCTTCGACTCCGGGAATATCCGCGGCTGTGGTAGTCTCAAGGACTATGGCGTAATCGGGTCTTACGGAGAAAGCCGCAGTTTGTGCGCCGCGCGTGCCTATCTCCTCCTGAACGCTGAACGAGAAGTCCGCGTCGTACTCGAGCTCGCTCTTTATCAGCTCTATCATCACGGCGCAGCCCATTCTGTCATCGAGCGCCCTGCCCTGAACGAAGCCGTCGCCGAACTGTCTTATTCCCGAATCGAACACGACCGTATCGCCCAAAGAGACATATTCGCGCGCCTCGTCCGCCGACTCCGCGCCGATATCTATATACATCTCGTCGCCCTTGGGCATATCAAGCTCTTCTTCTTTTGAGAGCATGTGAATCGGCTTCAGGCCGATAACGCCGCTTATTCCTCTGTCCCCGACCTTAACGCTCCTGCCGAGATACACGCGCGGGTCGATACCGCCGACTGCCGAAAATTTCAGCATACCCTCGTCGGTTATATAGGTGACTATCATGCCGACCTCGTCCATATGGGCGTCAAACATAACTTTGTTCTTCGCGGGGTTCTTTCCTTTTTTGTGCACGATAAGATTGCCGAGAGGATCGACGCGCCAATCGGCAAAGCCGTCTATCTCGGAGATTATGAACTCGCGCACCTTATCCTCCCTGCCGGATACGCCGCCTATCGAGCAGAGCTTTTCGAGCAGTTCAAGCATTATGCGCGCCCCCTTTCGATTATATATGCCGCCATGAGCCTTGCGACCGATTCGATATCGTTGAGGTCTACTATCTCGGCCGCCGTGTGCATATTTCTCTGCGGAATGGAGATAAGTCCCATGCGAACGCCGCTTCCCGCCGTCTGAATACCGTCGGCGTTGGTGCCCGTGCTCCCGCTCATAATCTCGCTCTGGCGCGCTATGCCGTTTTCGTCGGCGATGCGCTCAAGGGTGCGGGACATAGAATAATCGAGCGAGGGCGAGAAGCCTATCATCGCGCCGCCGCCGAGCTTTCCGCACTTCTCCTTTTTGAGTCCGGGAGCCATGGCGAAGCTCACGTCAACGGCTATTGCCTCATCGGGAGCGGCCGCAAAGCCGCCGGCTATCGCGCCGCTGCCGCCAGTCTCCTCCTGAGACGAGAACAGCACGCTTATGCGGCAGCCGTGATTTTTGCCTTTAAGCAGCTCAAGGCAGCGCAGTATCGCCGCAACGCCCGCTCTGTCATCGAGCGCGGCGCAGCTGACCCTCTCGCCGAGCAGCTCTTTCGGAGTGCTGTTGACTGTAATCCGCATTCCGGGGCGCACGATTTTTTTGACCTCGTCGGCGGTCATTCCCACGTCTATGGCGAGGTCGTCTGTTTTCTTCGCCTTTTTGTCATCGTCGCCGGAGGCGAGGTGCGGCGGGGTCGAGATTATAACGCCGAAAAGAGGCTCGTCACCCCAGACGGTGACCTGCTCCGCGGCGAGGACGCGCGCGTCAATTCCGCCCACACGCGCAAATTTTATAAAGCCGCTGTCGTCAACGGCGGTAACCGTCATTCCGATTCTGTCAATATGCGCGTCGAGCAGGATATGCACTCCGTCGCCGCCCGTGTCTCCGCAGACGCTGCCGAGCACGTCGATATGCGCGGGCATATACTCCTCGAGCATGGATTTTGCAAGCAAAGCCGCCTCGTTTTCGTTGCCCGAGGTACCGTTTGCGGCGGCGAGCGCCAAAACTACGGCTTTTAAATCTTTATTTTTGAGCAAATTACATCTTCCTCTCTATTTTTGAGTTGAAAATTACGAGAATATAGAGTATTATAATAAATGGCAAAATAAGTAGAGTATTGGAGAGATAGCAATGAGTCAGTCGCATCATCACCACCATCACCGCAGCCGCCGTAAAAAGCAAAAGATGAAGAACAGAGCTCTGATTATATTGGGCGTAGTTCTTCTCGTCATAGCGATTCCGCTGACTGCGGGAATAATCACGTTCAACCACTATCTGAGCAAGGTCAACTACGAGGAGGAGACCAAGGAGATAAATCCCGAGCTCACCGAGAACATCTCCGACCCCGAGGCGGACAAGGATATATCCGAGAATATAGACGATCCGCGTATGTGGTATAACGACAACATCATAAACATCCTGCTCATAGGACGCGATCTCGGCAAGGGGTCAAAATATTATCCCCGCGCCGACTCCGTAATAATCGTCTCGATAAACAAGCTTAAAAACGACATAAAGCTCGTCTCCCTTTCGAGAGCCACTTATGTCTCAATTCCCGGCCACGGCAACGCCCGACTCAACGCGGCGCACGCCTACGGCGGAGCGAAGCTGCTCATTGACACTATAGAGCAGAACTACAAGATAAGAATCGACCACTATGTGAGCATAGACTTCAACGGCTTTATCAAGGCCATTGATGCGCTCGGCGGAGTGGATATCGCGCTGACGGAGGCGGAGATAAACGCTCTTGCTCCGATACTTCGTCAGAACGGCACCGTAATAAACGGCGCCGGAACATATCATCTCAACGGCAACGAGGCTCTGGAATATGCCCGTCTGCGCGATATAGACAGCGACCGAGCGAGAACCGAGCGCCAGAGAACCATTCTCCTGTCCATATTCACAAAGTTCAAGAAGATGTACTCGACAGAAAGCTACTCCACTCTGCTGAGTAAAGGCACAAAATTCCTCGACCAAGTCCTCCCGCTCGTAAGCACAGACTTTACAAAGAGCGAAATAATCGGGCAGGCAACGACCTACGCGGGATATCTCAAGTGGCCCGTCACCGAGGCTATTATACCCAGAAACAAGACCCCGCTGACAAAGATAAACGGCGTTGAGGTTCTGATAGTCAACTGGGCGAACATCAAGCACGACATTCACGAAGTCCTCTATCCCGGCATTGAGCCCCAGGAGCAATCCTGAGGCTCATCAATAGGATAAATTACAGCTCTACGCCGCCCACAGGGCGAACCGAGAGAACATAGCACGAACCCGAACCGAATACTCTTTCCATCAGGTCTTTGTACTCATCAAGCTTATTGAGCGGTACAAAGGCCTGAATTGTTCCCGCGAAGCCGCCGCCGTGGACTCTCCACGCGCCGCAGCCGTCAAGGAGCTTTTCGCTAAGCGACAGCGCGAGCGAAACGGGCTGCTCGGCTGCCTTCTTGCACGAATAGACATTCTGGTTATACATATAAGAGGAGCGGCCGCTCTCGATTATATATTTCATAAAGGTTTTGAAGTCTCCCGCCCTGAGCGCGGCCGCCTGCTTTTCGACTCGGGCATTGTCGCCGTAGAAATGCATGGCGCGAAGCACAGCTCTGTCTCCGCAGGAGGAACGGATATCGGCGATATTCTTCATAAACTCGCTCTCGTCAACCTCTCGCAGAACGCTCTTGCCGAGATATGCCGCAACGCTCTCCATCTCCTTGCGCACGGCGGCGTACTCGTCGGTGAGGTCGGAGTGGCTTCCGCCGGTGTCCACTATGCACAGGGCATAGCCGCAGGAGGCAAAATCGAAGTTAACCTTCTCGATAACGGGCTTTGCGGGGTCGGCGAAATCTATCTCGACAAACGAGCCGACGGAGCTTGTCATCTGGTCGAGCAGACCGCAGGGCTTGCCGAAGAATTTGTTCTCCGCCGCCTGCGCTATCTGCGCTATTTCAACGTCGCTGACCTTTCCGTCGTTAAACAGATGGTTTACTATAGTTCCGAGTAAGACCTCAAACGCCGCTGAGGACGAAAGTCCCGAGCCGGAGAGCACGTCGGAGGCAGTAGTTGCGTCAAATGCGCCGACGTTGTAGCCGCGGCGCTTAAACTCCGAGCATACGCCGCGCACAAGGGCTCTCGACTTGCCGAACTCCTTTTCGTGCGGCTTAAGGTCGCTGATATTCACTGTGTCCATGGCGTAGCCCTCGCTCTTGACGTTGACTACGGTGCCCTCGCTCTTTGCGGCGACGGCTATAGCGTCGAGGTTGACGCTCGCGGCGAGCACTCGGCCGTGGTTATGATCGGTATGATTTCCGCCTATTTCGGTTCTGCCGGGTGCGCTGAAGAGTCCCGCCTCGCGGCCCTCTCCGTAGAACTCCTCGAACTCGCCGATAACGCGGCAATAGCGCTTTCTCTGGGCATCGATTGTGCCCGCGGGATAGAGCCTCGTCAGCTCTGCGTCATAGGCGCCGTCGATCATTCTCTTTTTCAAAACATCTGTGGTATACATAAACCTACCTCGTTTCCGTGATATTAATTATCTTTATTTTTCTTTGAGCTTGAAACGCTCTTTTCAACTAAAAGCCATATGAGGTTGACGCACAGCAGAGACACTCCGCTTATGGTCAGCACTATCACCAGGGGCACAAGGAACGCCTTGGAGAGAGGGTCGAACACATTTGTACCCATGAAAGTATAGGACAGCAGCTTCGGCGCAAAGCCTGCCGCGGAGAGCAGAATGAACTGCCAATACGGGAACTTCAGCGAGCCGTAGATTCGGCTGACGCTCCCGAGAGGAAATCCGGGGATGAGACGCAGGGCAAAGAGCAGAGCCTTGTTGACCTTGCCCGAGTTCTCGATTATCCTGCGCGCCCGCTCGTTTCGGCTGATCATCTTCCACGCGTTGCCGCTGCCGAAGCGTTTTCCCTCGAAATATTTTATGGTCATCATCATTATGATACCGAGAAAGTTGACCGCCATAGCCCAAAAGGACGGCAGAACGGCGCCTGTAAAAACGCAGATAGCCGAGACCGCCAAAAACGGGACGAAGGTACGCACAAAGAATACAGCCAGCATAGCGAGCACAAACTTCCAGCTTACGCCGAGCGACTGTATGAACTGCTCAGCCTCGAGCAGCTTTTCCTGATAGGCCTTATACCAGAGCCACAGCTGATCGTATCTCAGCAGATAGACCACCACCGATACGGCCGCGGCGGATATAAGGAGCGCTAAGCCCGCGGCATTCATTATGCCGCTTCGTGTCCAATGCTTTTTCAAGCCTTCACCTCAAAAAAAGTTTACATATAATTGTATAACATATTTCAAATCTTTTCAACTCAAACAGCATAAATTTAACGCAAATATCTTTAACATATGCCCGCATTATGATATAATAATATCATAATCCGTAAGAACGGATAAAAATATCGTTATTACATCACAACAGGAGGAATTTTCATGGGCAAAAGGGCTGTTGTTCTAAGCGGCGGCGGAGCTAAGGGCGGCTATCAGATAGGCGTGTGGAAGGTGCTTCGGCAGATGGGCTTCACCCCCGACATAGTTGTCGGCACATCGGTCGGCGCGCTCAACGGCGCACTCATGGCGCTCAACAACTTCGACGCGGCGCTCGACATTTGGGAAAACATGAGCATGGACAGCGTGTTTCAGAATTTCGTCAATATGTCCGACGAAGAAAACCCCGACCGTGAAGAATACATAAAGGAACTCGCAAAAGAGGCTATTTTCAAGGGCGGAGCGGACTATACCCCGCTCCAGGAGCGCGTTAAATCGCTCATGGACGAGGAGAAGCTTCGCACCTCGCCCATACGCTTCGGACTGGTTACTACGATGTTTCCGAAGATAAAGCCCGTTGAAGTATTTATCGAGGATATCCCGGAGGGCAAGGCCGCAGACTACGTGCTCGCGAGCGCGGCTGCGTTCCCGTTCATGAAGTCATACAAAATCGGAGATTCCTCTTTTGTCGACGGCGGATATTCCGACAATATGCCCGTCAAAATGGCCATTGAAGCGGGCGCGGACGATATTGTTGTCGTCAACATCGGCAAGAACCCCGGCGCGAAATTCGGCGAGGCGGACAATGTCTCGTTCAAATACATCAGCAGCAAGAAGCCGCTCAACGATGTCTTCGGCGGAATGCTGATGTTTGACGGCGATATGTCGCGAGGAAATATCCGCCAGGGCGAGCTCGACGCATATAAGGCTTTCGATTTGCTCGACGGTTATTACTATGCGTTTAAGAAATACGAAAAATACAAGATTGCTCCGTTCGAGCCCTACTGCGCGAAGAAATTCGACGCTGTTTTCTCGGGGCTTCCGAGCGCGGGCAGGATAGAGAAAAGCGGGCGCGAGAGCGTACTGAGCTTCCTGCGCGGATATGACGACAGACCGTTCGAGTTCAACTCCAACGTCCTCTACTGCGCGGAGACCGCCGCCGATATCTTCGGCATAAGCACGCACGAGGAGTACACCGTCGCGAGCCTCGACAAGCTCATAAACGAAAGCGCCACGGCACTCATTACCGAGGAATACGGCACGGAGATAGACGAGCTGAGCGAAAAGCTCGACAAGGGCTTGAGCCTCGACCTGCTGAAAATGGTGGCGAACAATCTCGACAAAAAGTTCCTGCTCGCCTACACGCTGAAAATATTACTCGGCGACAGCATTGAATATGCCGACAAGCGCAGGCTCTGGCTGGTCGGAGATATTATGCCGCAGGTTTTCTGCGCCGCGCTCTACTGCTGCGCGTCGATACTCAACGCAAAAAATAACGGAAAGGAAACACAGAATGAAAATAGTAATTCTTGACGGCTACACAACAAACCCCGGAGATCTCAGCTGGGATTTTCTCAACGAATTCGGCACCTACACGGTCTACGACCGCACGCCCAAGGAGAAGATAGTCGAGCGCGCAGCCGGCTGCGATATTATCATAACCAACAAAACTCCCATAGACGCGGAGACTATAGCCGCTCTGCCGGAGCTGAAGTTCATCACCCTGCTGAGCACGGGCTTCAATGTTGTGGACGTTGATTTTGCGCGCGAAAGGGGTATACCGGTCTCTAATGTGCCTTGCTACAGCACCTCGGCGGTGGCTCAGCTCGTGTTCGCTTTCATCCTCGAGCACACAAACCGCGTCGCTCTGCACAGCGAGGCGGTGCACGCCGGCGAATGGAGCAGCTGCCCGCACTTCTGCTTCTGGAAATCCCCGCTCACGGAGCTTAAGGGCAAGACCTTGGGCATAATAGGCTACGGCAAGATAGGAAAGGCGGCAGCCAAAATAGCGGAAGCTTTCGGCATGAACGTGCTCGCAAACTCGCGCTCCGCGAAAGTCGGAGACCGCGACGGCGAGGTGAGATTTGTCGAAACAGACGAGCTGCTCGAAAAGTCCGATTTTGTGACCCTTCACTGCCCGCTGACCCCGCAGACGACGGGAATGGTGAACACACGGTTCATAGAGAAGATGAAGCCGAGCGCGTTTCTGATAAACACCTCACGCGGCCCCGTTGTTGACGAGCAGGCGCTCGCCGACGCACTGCACTCCGGCAGGATAGCGGGCGCGGGAGTGGACGTTCTCTCGACCGAGCCGCCGAAAGAGGATAATCCGCTGCTCAAATGCGATAACTGCCTGATAACCCCGCACATCGCATGGGCGGGATTCGAGACGAGGACGAGGCTCGTCGGAATAGTCGAAGAAAACCTCAGAGCGTTCGTCAAGGGCGAACCGATAAATGTGGTGAATAAATAAGCAAAAAGGCTGTCTGCACTGAGATGCAGACAGCCTTTTTCGGCTTCACGCCGCGCAAAAGCGGGCGTTTATTTTTTATCAGAACGAGAGAATGACCTTCAGCTCGAGCTTCTTGTATTTGGGTATCTTATACGGCTTTTTGAGCGTCGCTATTGCGGGGATATCGCCGCCGACTCCCTGCTGTCTGCCGTCGATATTGACGGTCAGGTTGGTGCTTCTCTCAAGCTCGCAGGAGTGAGCCGCATTGTAGAGCGCCTTCTTGGTATAATGATGCACGCTCATCTCGAACGGAGCGTCCGCCGCGGAAACGGTGACTCCCCTCTCGCTGCCGACCTTGAGCCATCTGACATCGCAGCGGTTCGCATTCTCCTGCGGGAACAGGTAATCGTGAATGAAGCTCTCCGCACTCTGGAAGCGGTAGACTCCGAGACGTGCGCCCGTCTTGCGGTCGCAGTAGTTCTCGTGCGGGCCCTTGCCGTAATACTCTATTCCGTCGACTCCGTCGGTCAGCTCAAAGGTCAGACCGTAGCGCGGCAGATCGACAGGAGTGATATTCTTGCAGGTGAGCGATGCGGAAACCGTGCCGTCCGGGAACACGAGATATTCCGTGACTATGCCGGACAGGTACTTCGTGCGCCACTTGACGCTGAGCTTGACGCAGTTGCCGAATTGCTCCGCCTTTATCGAGGTCGGGCGCATCATGCGTTCCGCGTTCTCGAAAGCGTGCAGTCCGATAAAGGTCTTGACCCACTCGAACGGCACCTGAGCCATACGCTCGTTGTCCGTATTTGCGCGGGAGAACTGCGGACGGATGCCGCGGTCGATATGCTCGACTCCGTTCTTCTTATACGAGCAGAGTTCGCCCGTCTTTTTGTTGAGCCTGACTTCGAAGTTCTCACCGGTGACGATATAGCAGCGGTCTCTCTTCGAATATTCAAACTTAACCTTCTTGCCGTCCGCTTTCGGGGCGACGGAGGAATAGTTGTATTTGCCCAGAACAAACTGCTCGCGCGCCATTATATGACCCGCTTCGAGCGCCATTATGTCGCGGCGCAGAATAAGCTCGCAGTCGAGCGTGCGCTCGCTCTCGGTTTTGAGATCGAACGGGACATCGACAACCGCCTTTTCGAGATAGCCCTTGTCGGGAAGCTCAAGCTCTGCGGAGTCGATAAGCTTGCCCTGCTCGCGCAGCTCGAGACGGAGCTTAAAGTTATCGAGAGAGGTGAACATGAAGCGGTTGAGAACGGTTATCTTGCCGCTCTTGAGCGAGAAATCCGCCTGCTGATAGCACTTGACGACCTCATAATAGTGCGGGTTGGGCGTGCGGTCGGCGCGGAAAACGCCGTTGAAGGCGAAGTTAGAGTCGTTGGGCTTGTCGCCGAAGTCACCGCCGTAGTTCCACTTGTCTCTGCCGTCTGCGGTCTTTGTTCTTATCGACTGGTCGGCGAAATCCCAAATATATCCGCCGGCGAGACGGTCATATTTCTTGAAATCCTCCCAATAGTCGGCGAAGTTGCCCATGCTGTTGCCCATGGCGTGGGAATACTCGCACTCTATAAACGGCTTGTCGACATAATCGGAGGGCTTGAGATGATAGCCGAGACCGAGGTTCCAAAGCGCGCGGCTGTGAGTATGCGGCTTGTTCTCGCCTATGCTCTTCATCGCGGTCTGCACGGTGTACATCTCGCTGAACAGGTCGCTCGTCTTGAGCTTTGCGTCGGGCTCGTAGTGAACCGGACGGGTCTTGTCTATCTTCAAAATCTCTTTCTTCATCTCGGCGAAGGCGTTGCCGTTGCCGGACTCGTTGCCGAGAGACCAGAAGAGGATGCAGGAGTGGTTCTTATAGCTGTTGACCATATTGCGCACGCGATAGCAGCACTCGGCAGTCCAATGCGGATCGCTGCGCGGGACGCGCGTGGCAAGGCCGTGAGTTTCGAGGTTGTTCTCGCTCATGACGAGAATACCTATCTCGTCGCACAGCTCATAGAAGCGGCGCGAGTTCGGATAGTGGCAGGTACGCACGTTTGTTATGTTGCTGTTTTTGAGCAGCTCGAGGTCGCTTCTTATAATGCTCTCCGGCACGGCATGGCCGTAATCCGGATGGAAATCGTGGCGGTTGACGCCGCAAATCTTGAGCGGCACGCCGTTGAGCAGGATGAACGGGCCTCTGCCCGTCTTGCTGTCATAGGGCGTTATTTTCACTTCTCTGAAGCCGAACTTATGCTCTCTGCGGTCGCTATAATCGCCGCCGGAAAGAGTGACCTGAACGGTGTAGAGATAGGGGTCCTCATGGCTCCAGAGCTCGAAATTTTCAACGGGCATTTCAAAGGTCACATTGCAAAATTCGCCGTCCGCAAGAGCCTTTACCTCCGCCTCTGCCGAAGCGAACTTTGCGCCGTCGGCGCGGAGGATATCGACCTTGAGCTTGCCGCCGTCAAACTGAGCGCGGCGCGCCTTAACAACACAGTCAAGCTTGAACACGGCGGACTTGAAGTCCTCCGCCATCTCGCTGCGCATATACATATCCTCGATAAAAACTTTCGGCTCATAGACGAGCGTCACATCGCGGAAGATGCCCGAGAGGCGCCACATATCCTGATCCTCAAGATAGCTGCCCGAGCAGTAGCGGCGCACGGTGACGGCAAGGCGGTTGACACCCGGATGAACAAAGTCCGTTATATCGTACTCGCACTCGTCGAAGGTATCCTGAGAATAGCCGACGAATTTTCCGTTGACGAACACTTCGCCGCTCGAATTGATTCCGCCGAAATGAATGAACACGTTGTCGTCGGTATCCTCAACCTCAAACTCGCGCACATAGAGTCCGCAGGAGTTGAGCTCCGGCTTTATGTAGGGAATCCTCGTGGTAGAGATAGCCTTGGGATAATTGATGTTCGTATATATCGGGATATCGTAGCCCTTTATCTGCCATTCGGACGGAACCTCCAAATCGTCAAAGGAGCTGACATCGAAGTCGGGAGCATAGTAGCCCTCGATAATGTCGTTGACGCTCTCGCAATAGCGGAATTTCCAAATTCCGTTGAGGCTGACGGTCTTTTTCTCCCATGCGGCGCTGCACGGAAAGCCGGCTGCACTGCGCGGCTCTGTGTTGACAGAATATACATCTATATCCTGCCACATTTCTTTCTTTGCATTTTTTGCCATGATTACCCTCCGGGGATATAAAAGTCTTGCAATAATATTATCATACAGCGGGCGCTGTAGTCAAGCGAGAAGGGCTATTAAAACGGCGTGCGCCGCTTTTTAAAGCCCGCACGCCGTTAAAAATCAGTTGAGCTTATCGTATGCCTTCAAAAATTCCGTCACGTCGGAAAGCATTTTTGCCGTGCCGCCCTCCGAATTGCTCTCGAGGTTCAAGACGAGAATCGGGTCATGCACGCTCATGCGCAGCAGGAACCAGCCGTCGCCGTTTGACTTATCGGTATTTATCCTGATGCCCTCATAATTTATCTTCTCGGCCTGCCAGCCGTCACGCTTCTCGGCGAGCGCTTTGAGGTCGGCTATGACCTTATCGCCGTAGGGCTTGAAATCCTCGAGGTCGATTTTGAATCTTCGTTCAAGCTCCTCCGCCGGCTCTTCGAGGTCGGAGATGAAGCTCTCGAGGCTGCCGCCGCTCTTTTTGAGCAGAGCCGCTTTGATTATGAGCTTCGTGACAAGATACGCGCCGTCGTCGAGATAATAGTTCTCCCTGAACGCGGCGTGACCGGAGGTCTCTATCGCAAGCGGGCAATCGACTCCCGCGCGGTTCAATTCTATCTGCTTGTTGATGACGTTCTTATAGCCGCGCTTGAAGCGGATATGCTCGCCGCCATGCGCCTCGATAAACTTCGTAAGTCCCGCGGAGGTCACGGAGTCGGTGACTATAACCGCGCCGGGCTCGTTTTCGAGAATGACCGCCGATATCATGGCGACAAGACGGTTGCGGTTGAGCTCTCTGCCGTCGGAGAGAATGCAGCCCGCCCTGTCGACGTCGGTGTCAAAGACTATGCCGAAATCGGCGTGCGTGCTCTTGACCCGCTCTGCGGCGCTGTCTATCATCACGGAGGACTCGGGGTTCGGAACATAGACGGGGAAGTTACCGTCCGGCTCGAGGTTCATGCTCGGAGAGACATCCGCGCCGAGAGGGGCGAGAACCTCGGAGGCATAGAAACCGCCCGCACCGTTTCCCGCGTCAACCATTATGCTCATGCCCGCAAGGGGCTTATCGGCCTCATCGGCGCCTATGCCCTTGCAGATAAGCGAGCGCAGGTGCGCGGCGTACTGCTTCATATGGTCGCAGGGCGTTATCTTCGCGGGGACATCGCCGAGCTCGATATTCTCGGCCTTTTCGAGTATATAAGCGATATCGGGCGAGTCAAGGCCGCCGTCAACGGTAAAGAATTTCAGTCCGTTTCTGTCGCCCGGGTGGTGGCTCGCGGTCATCTGCACGGAGCCGTCGCAGGGCAGGTCGAGCACCGCCATAAACATAGCGGGAGTGGAGCTTAACGCACAGTCGATTATATTGACCCCGCGCAGAGCGAGTCCGCGGACTACCGCCGCGCTTATGCGCTCAGCGGAAAGGCGCGGGTCGTGGCCTATGGCGACAGTCAGCGCCTCCGCCGCCTTGCCCGTCTTTTCGGCAAGAAAATCGGCAAAGGCCGCGCTCGCGCGCGTGATAAATTCATCGCTCATATAGAGCGGCTCGTCACCGTTTCCTATGCCTATTCCGCGGATATCCGTTCCGCTCTTGAATTTTTTGTAGATGCCTGTCATGTCGTTCCTCCTGTTTACAACCCGCGTCAGTCGGCGCAGATATCATTTTTTATTTTTTCATAGGTCTTTTCACCTATTCCGTCAACATTTGTTATCTCCCACGGATATATAAATTCCCCGTGCTCCTCGCGGTAGCTGACAATACTCTCCGCCTTCTTCTCCCCTATCCCGGCGAGCGCGGTAAGCTCGTCTTCGTCGGCGGAGTTTATGTCTATTCCGTAAGCGCTGCCGTCTGTATATTGAACCGTGCTCGCGGCTCGGCTCGGAGATAAGCGCAGAGCCAACGCGGCCGTAAGTGCGGCGGCGAGCAGAATAAACGCGGACGCCGCAAGCAGAAGTTCGTTTTTCGATCTGCTCACAGCGCCCACCTCCGGTAATTTATTGAGTTTATTGTAACATATGGCAGGAGGGATTTCAACCGATTATTATTTCAAAAATCCCACCAACTCATCCGTGTCGCGCGGATTGATACGCTTGGAGATTATATAGGTTTTGTCGCTGCCGTCCGGGTTCTTCTCGCCGAAGCGTCCGTAGGATGAGGTGACTGCCGTGCCGTCGGGTAGCACGACGTTTCCGCAGTAGGCAGTGTCGGCGTTGGCTTTAATCTCCGGCTCGGTCTGACCGTCGAGATAGGTATGGGCTATCTTGATGCGGTAGTCGCCTTCCGTGCCGTTTTTGAGGTCGTCGTAGCTGCCTATCCACGCTATCCAGCCCTCGCTGTACCAGTCGCCGTTATCGGAATAAAGCTTCAGCTTCTCCGGGGCGCGCTCTATCGAGCGGAAGGTTATTAACAGCCTGCCGTCCTTTAAATAGTCCGCCTTGTGGCGCTCGCCGTTGAGCGCGGATGGGGCGTGAACGGGCTCGGACCATGTCTTGCCCTCGTCGCGTGAAAACGAGATCAAAGAGTTTTCTTTCTTGGTGTTCGAGCGCGAGATGAGGCAGAGCTCATCGCCCTCTCCCCCGTCGCTCCTGATAACCTCGACCTCGCACATATTCGAGCGCAGCTCCGCGTCTCTGTGGGCGGCGAAATACTTCTCCGGCTTGCTCCAGCAAACGCGTCCGTCGGGGGTAAAGCTTAAAATCGTCTTGTAATTATAAAAATTGCCGTCGTGGAAAAAGCCCATCCATTTGTCAACGAATTTGCCGTTCTCCTTGAGCCTCGTAAGCGACGCCATGGCGACTATGGGTATCAAATCGCAGCCGTCGGCCTTTGAATAGAAGGTCTCGAACTCACTCCACGTCTCGCCCTCGTCGCAGGAGACGGAGCAGTTGAAGCCGCCGGGAGTGTCCATATCGGGCCACTTGGAGTTTGCGGAAACGAGAATGAGCTTGTCGGGCGTGTTGTCCGAAAATTCGAGGCGGTAGACAGTCGGGGTCTCAAGCGATTTTTTCCACGATTCGGGCGGGGCTGCGATACATTTTGTGTAGCTGAGTCCGCCGTCCGCGCTTATCTTATTGAGCACCGCTCCCTTGCCGTGTCCGTGGGGATAGACGGTTAGAATATCGCCGTTTTTAAGCAGGACTGAATCGGGGTGGCCTAAATAGCTCTCGCTGTCGTCTACCACGGTCTGCTCATAGAGATAGGCGTATTTCTCCGGCGTGTTCTCCGGGCGCTCGCTCAGGTCTAACTGCGGAATATTATAGTTTTTGCCGATAAATTCTTCCATAAGCTTATTCCGATATTGCTCTTATTCTGAACGCCTTGACGCCGTGCGGCTCAACAAAGGCACTGAGAGTGGTATTTATAACCGAGGTCTCCTTCGTCCAAAGGTCATAGACCTCGTACTCCTGCGCCAAAGGAGTTGTGACATACGAGCGGCAGACGATATCGTCCATGCGGTGCTCGAAATATCTCGTGTCGCTGCCCTTGTTGAAGAAGCAGACCGCGACATCGCCGTTTTCAAGAGGCTTTATGAGCGTATCGGCTATGAGCGTTGTCTTTATTCTCCTGCACTGCTCGCCGAGCGCATCCTGATCAATCGCTATCATGTCTCTGTCGGTGAGTATTCTCAGCGTCTCATTCTCCGTGTCGGCGGTTCCGTCCTCGCGGATAAACTCGCGCACGTCGTTGCCGAGAATCAGCGGAGCCGCCATGAAGCACCAGAGGGTGAAGTGGCTGCGGTTCTCCTCAAAGGTCAGATCGCCGTTGCCGACCTCAAGCATATCCGGGTCGTTCCAATTGCCCTTGCCCGCATATTTAAAGAGGTTGACGTTAATCTCGTATGTGCCGACAACAGACTTCCAATTTGCCTGGATATCGGGCGTGGTGCGCCAGAGATTGCCCGCCGCCGCGCCCCAGCGCCACGGGAGATTTCTGCCCCACTCGCAAATCGAATAGACTATCGGGCGCTCCTCGGTGCCGTTTCTGTCGGCATACTCGGCGGTTGCGCGCATGAGCTCTCTGCCCATTTTGGCATACTGCACTGCCGCGCTGTCCTGCCTCGAGGCTATGGGATTCTCAAGCTCTATTGTGTTCGCGCCCGCACGGAGCTTTATCTTCACCTGATGTCTGCCGTCGGCGGTGAAGCCCTTTGTCGGCGGGACGGTGGTCGCGTACTTGTCCTCGCCGTTGACGGTGACCTCGAGATATTTGAAGCTGTTGCTCTTCTTTCTGATTCCGAGGGTCAGAGAATATTCGCCGTCCTCCGGCACATCGACGCCGAACAGAGCCGAGCCTCTGTGCGCGGAGAGCCCCGAGATATATCTGCCCGAATCAAGGCGCTCATCCTCGAGTATCTTTGCGTCGCCGAAAAGTGACGCATCGTCCGCGGGAATAACCGTTTCAAAAGAGCCGTCCGAATTTGCGACGCTGATATATTCGATATAGGGCGCGCGCATCGGGATGGGCACGTTATGGCAGAAATCGTATTTGAAATATTCGACTCCCCACTCGGCGAAGGTGTCCGCGTCTGTCGCCTCGTTGCCGAGGCTCGCGGGCAGATCCTCGCAGGTTAGGGTGCCGTTTGAGGAATATATGCCGAGCTTAAGTCCGAGATCGTTGACGCTCTTGACAAGCGCGGGCATACCGCTCGGAAAATTCGAAAAATCGCCCTGGAGTCTGCCGTTTTCGTCGCGCATAGAGGACTGCCAGCAGTCGTCGAGGTTGACATACTCATACCCCGCGTCCGCAAGCCCGCTCGTCTTCATCGCTTCGGCAATCTCGAGAATAAGCTTCTCGTCTATCCTGTTTCTGAATGCGTTCCAGCTCGACCAGCCCATGGGCGGGGTCAGAGCGGTGCCGTTATAGAATTTTTCGTCGGTAGGAAAAGTGAGCTTGACGCTGTTCAGAGCGTTCTTCGCCATATCCTCGGCCTCGTTTTTACCGGGCAGGATATTCGGCGCAAACTTCTTGACCGCCGCATAAGCTCCTGCGGCGATACCCGCAAGCGCGGTGATTTTAAATATCGATCCCATGAATATCATCCTTTCATTTAAAAGCTAAAAGCAAAATTAAAAATCCACTTCCGCGAGGTTGTAAACCCGAGAAAACTGTGGTATTATTTAATTGAACAAAAGACGCTCTCAAGGCTGCCTTTTGACAGTGCCGCAGTTATCCCTGCAACACTAAAAATATTATCATATATATACTTTTTGTCAAGGCAAAAAGCAAAGATACGGAGGAAAATATGAGCACACGGAGACTTGTTAAAACATTCTGCGACCTCGTTTCGACGGGCAGCGAAACGGGACACGAGCGCGCATTCTGCCTGGAGCTTGAAAAGGCGCTTACCGAGGCGGGCTTCGAGGTCGAGCGCGACGAGGAGGCCGGCAAAAAATGCGGCTCGGACGGCTTCAATATATACGGCTATCTGCCCGGCGAGGGCGAGAGCATACTTCTCTCCTGCCACACCGATACGGTAACTCCCGGCGCGGCGGTCACTCCCGTTGAGCGCGACGGGTTCATATATTCGGACGGCACGACGGTTCTCGGCTCGGACGACAAGTCCGGCATAGCGGAGATAATCGAGGCCGTAACAAGACTCAAAGAGAGCGGCGAGAAAAACAGAGCCGTCGAGGTTCTGTTCACCCTCTCCGAAGAGACCGGAATGCTCGGCTCGCGCTTTGCGGACTACGACAGGATAAAGAGCAAGGCCGCCATAGTGCTCGACAGCGAGGACATCGGCGAGATAGTCAACTCCGCCGCGGCGAATATAGTTATGTCGATAAGCTTCTTCGGCAAGAAGGCACACGCCGGCGTATGCCCCGAGAACGGCATACACGCACTCAAGGCTGCGGCATACGCGGCGGCGAACATCCCCGTGGGTCATGTTGACGACATAAGCGTGCAGAACATCAGCAATTTCGTCTCCGAGGGTCCGACCAATATCGTAGCGGACAAAGCGTCGTTTGACATGGAGTTCCGCTCATACGACGAGGACACGGTGCAAAAGCATATCGCGGACGCACTCGCCGTTATGAAAGAGGCGTGCGAGAAGTTCGGAACAACATTCAAATACGAAAGCGAACGCCACTCCGGCGCATTCACGGTCGATCCCGAGTCGCAGCTTATAAAGGACATTTTCGCGGCATATGAGGCGGCGGGCATACGCCCCTATCTCTCAAAGACGCTCGGCGGCTGCGACGCTTCCAACATCGCACTGCACGACATAGCCGTTGTCAACATCGGCACGGGTATGTGCGACGTCCACACAACATCGGAGAAGATAGCTATAAAAGACATGGAGGACAGCACACGCTTCCTTTTTGAATTGCTCAAGGCATAAAGTATACGAAAGGAGATTTTGATATGAAGCTCATAACTGCCGTTATCGGCAAAAAAGATCTCAACCCCGTCTGCGACGCACTCAGAGAAGCGGGCTATTCATTCACAAAGATTCCGACCTCCGGCGGATTCCTGCGCAACAGCAACATGACCCTGCTCATCGGCGTTGAAGACGACAAGCTCGCCCATGCGGTTGAACTGATAAACCAAAACTGCAAGAGCCGCACCGAGCAGAACGAGGACAGAAAGGCAAGGGTCGGCGGCGCAACTCTGTTTGTGACGGATGTTGAGCGATTTGAAAAGATGTAAAAAACAATAAGCCGCCCGGATACCGGCGGCTGCGAAAAAAACGAACGGCTGCAGCAAATTGCTGCGGCTGTTTTTTGTATGACGAAAAATATATAATAAATAAAAAGCGCAGGGACAGAAAATGAACAATAGCGGAAACCGGCCGGAGTAAAAGCTTCGACCGGTTTTTTTATTCGAGATAAGCCGTAAATTCTATTGTGTTGCCGTCCGTAAGCTCGGCCTTTATCGAGCCCTTATGAGCCTCCGCTATGCCCCGCGCTATCGAGAGTCCTATTCCGAAGCCGCCCGCGCTTCGCGCCTTGTCGGTGCGGTAAAAACGGTCAAACAACTTCTTTGTCTCGTCCGCGTCAACATTTTCGCAGCCGTTTGACGAGCGTATAACAACACCCCGCCTGTCCTTTTCGAACCTTAGCGTTACAGGGAAGCCGGGAGAGGCATATTTCACGGCGTTGTCAATCAAAACGGATACCAATCGGCGCACCGCATACTCGTCGCCCATATAGCGAATACCCGGAGCGATATCCGTTTCGAGCCTGTGCCCCGGACGATAAGGCGGTGGCTGCGTGTTCTGCGGTCCTCTTTGGATAGCTTCTGACGCAACATTTTTCCCGGTTCTCAAACTGCCGGATTTTCTTCTTTCCGTCCTCAATCTCGGCTTGCAATTCCTCGCGGGTTTTCTCTCTCGGTTTCGTCATGGGTGGTCGCTCCTTTCTGTCCGTAGACATAGAAAAAGGACAGTCGATTTGCTCGGCTGTCCTGATGGTAGTATTAAATTTTCATGGGGTTATCCGTTGAAAGAACTTAGGTCAAGCGCACCATTATTTATCAGCTCTTGGATAATGGTAGCCAAATCGTTTTTCACACTTTCGCTTTCAGTTTTTGCACCCGCATTTTCAACATATACGGTGCTATCTCCCAACTTAAAGGTCGCATAGTAAATTACATTCTGTTCTCCCACGCTGTTTCGGTCTGTTACAAAATATCCTGCCGTCACGCTTGTGCCATTTACTTCGCTACTTTCTTCACTTCCTACAATCTTCGTATCAAGTAGTGCTATATCCGTTGTAGATATTACCACTTTGGCATTTTCGATTTTTCCCTCAAAACCAATCAATTCTTTGTTGCTGTCGGAAACAGTATCATCAACACGAAAAACTGCATGAGCTGTAACGGTCAAGTTTGGAAAAAGAGATGCAGCTTCCGTTTCCGTAAGTTGCCTTGTTGTTATAGTCCCGTCAATGTCAATGCTTGAGCCAGCAGTTTCCGATTTTACAAAGATGATTTCATTTCCGTTGTCCAAAGTGGCAATGTCAGTTTTGTTTCCGAACAATCCACTTTGAAATACGCCTACGCCTAAAACAGCAATTACTGCAAAGCAAGCCACCATAGCTCCCCACTTAACCCAACCGGGTTTCTTTGCTTTCTTTTTGTAGTTAAGGGCTTCATCAACATATTTCGTATCAAGTTCACTCATAGCGTCGGAAAACTTCTTTGCGTTCATACGAATACCTCTCTTTCAATCAAGTATTGTTTCATCTTCTCTCGGATACGGGTCAGCCGGACAGAGATATTTTTCTCTGAAAGCCCTACAAACTCAGCTATATCCTTGTAGCTGTCAGAGAACCAATAGCGGCGCATGAAGATAACACGGTTTTCGACCGTCAGCGTGTTCAAAAATTCCTCAATGATACGGGCTAACTCTCTGGCCTCAATCTCTGCTTTTACTGTGTTAGGGGCTGCTATGCAGGCTTCGATTTCCTCCATAGCAATCGTGTAATGGCTGCTTCGTTTTGCTGCTCCCTTTCTGTAATAAACCTTCAATGAAATGTTCCGAACTATTTTACAGATATAAGTCAGCAGTGGATTGGGGCGCGCCGGGGGAATCGCGTTCCATGCGCCTAAATAGGCATCGTTTACACATTCTTCCGCATCTTGCCTGCTCCCTACGATATGGTAGGAAAGATTGTGGAAGTCTTTTCCGTATTTTATGTCCAGTTCCCGTATGCCTTGTTCTGAACGCGCGAAAAACAATTCAATGATATTTTCATCTGTTATCATCACATCGCCTCCTTTCCGGCTACACCTATATACTACGGTTTTAGCTGCAAATACTACATCAAATCTCAAACTTTTTCAAAAAAAATTATACCACATCTTTTTGAATAGTGCGTGACAAGTTATCGGTATGTGCTTTCGCCGCTTCGCTGGCGGCTCTCCGGCGTTTCTCGCTGTATGGGAAAGAGAAACGCCCCTTGCGGATTTCAAACGCCATACAGCCCGTTTCGGGATCTGTGTCGGTCTGGCGGCACTGGTCGGGGTGCTGTCCGGCGTAGGCGGCAAGCCGCTTCTTTAAGTCGGTGTTGTGGGTGCGAATATGGATAAGGGGGGTCTTTCTCGTCAAACCATATATCGGTGGTCTTTTTCTGCTTGGTAAGCCCTGTTCTCATAAGCTCTCCTTTCTGCGCCCCTGTTACGCAATAGGGTCATTTTTCGGGTGTTTTTCCCGGCTCTTGACTTGGGGAAAATGAGGACAAGGCGGACAACCCGGACAGCAGCCCGGCGACACACCGCCCGACGGCGATCCGCGCCAAAACGGCTCAGGACAGAGCGGGCAGAAATCAAGCTCACAGAGCGCAGATCAAAACAGTCAAACGGCATAAAGCGCATAAAGAAGTCCTCCCGTGCAGCGGACAGCCGAACTGCCCACGAAAAAACGGACATTAAAAAAGAAAAGCCTCCTGTTGTAGAATAAAAAACTGTAGCAGGGGGATTAATCATGTCCGGAAATTATGTAAAATCAGAGAAAACCGCAGAAGAAGTACTTCGTCGTAAAAAGCCGGAGAAACAAACCGAGAAACGGGCGAACACTTTGGATTGACAAAAGATCAGATAAAACAGCTTGCGACACACCAAAGCATGTGGGATTGATAACTTCAAGCTTTTTGCGCCGTTCTGCCAAGTTTTTGTCAAAAATGAGCTTACTTTGTATAAAAATGTGAATAAAATATAAATATTTCGGAATGTGCCGAAAATTGAAGTAAAAGAGTGAATTTTCCTGTTATATTATTTAATAGCAGCAGACAGGAGGCGATACCGTGAAAAACAGGCGCGAGGGTCTAAGAGAGAGAAAAAATGACGGAATTACATATTGCAATATGTTTTGGCTGTTCATGTTCGGCAATGTGCTCGGCGTTCTGCTCGAGGGCACATGGTGCAAGCTGTGCTTCGGACACTGGGAAACCCATGTTGTTACGATTTGGGGGCCGTTCTGCCTGATATACGGCATAGGCGCGGTGATGTTCTACATAAGCGGCGAAATCGTTCGCAGCACAGGGTTCAGGGGCGTGCTCGCACGTTTCTTCCTTATCTCCGTTGTGGCCACGGTCTTTGAGCTCGCGTGCGGACTCCTGCTCGAATACGGCATGGGCATGAAGGCGTGGGACTACTCAAAGAGCTTTCTGAACTATAAGGGTCTTATCTGCCTTAAAATGACAGTTCTCTGGGGAGTGGGCGGCGTTATCTTCGCCTATCTGGTCATCCCGAAACTGAAAAAAATATTTGCGCGGATGCAGGGCACAGGCTGGAGAGTCGCCTGCGCCGCGGTGTCGATATTCATGATAATCAACATCTCGTTTACCCTCGTCTGCATGGTGCGCTGGAGAGGCCGCCGAGCGGGAATAGCAGCAACGACGCAGATAGGACAATATGCCGATGAAAAGTACGACGACGCGGCCATGGCAAAACGCTTCTGCGAATGGCGCGTTATAAAAAAGTGAAATGAATAAATCTGATTTTATCTGCACAAAGTTACGCTGACTATACGAAACGGCAGAAATTTATATCCGTGTTATTACACTTCATCTGTTATATTTAAATTCAAAAAATCGGTCGGTGCAAAAAATCGCACCGACCGATTGTATTATATGCATTACACTTTTTCGAGCTTGGCGTAATTCGCCATTATTTTCTTTGTGCCTACTTTTTCAAAGGCTATTTCGAGCATGGTGTCGTTCGCCATTTTCTGCATACCGAGTATCACGCCCGTGCCGTAGGCCTTATGCTTGACCGTCTCGCCGACGGAATAGCTCTGCGCCGCGGCGGCGGGCTTCTTCGCGCCCGCACCGGAGAAGCCGGACGAAGCGGAGAAGCCGTAAGCGGGCTTTTGAGGTATGGCGTTTGACGCTCTTGCGGGCGACTGCGACGAGGGTTTTGAGAATCCGCGTGACGCGCTCCCCTGCCCCGCGGAACGCTGCTGCGGTATGCCGTAGGTCTGATAAGACATCGGCCTTGCACCTCTCTTGTCGAGCAGCTCGTCGGGTATCTCCTCGACAAATCTCGACGGGCGGTTGCGGTTCGTCATGCCGTAGAGCATTCGCGTTGACGCGCTTGAAATATAGAGCTTCTTCTTCGCGCGGGTTATCGCGACATAGGCAAGTCTGCGCTCCTCCTCGATATTCTCAGGCTCATAGAGTATCGTCTGCATTCCGGGGAATATCCCCTCCTCCATGCCGACTATAAACACATTGGGAAACTCGAGTCCCTTGGCCGAATGTATAGTCATCATAACCACCGCCTGAGTCTGGGCGTTGTAGTTATCGATATCGGTGAGCAGTGCGGTCTCCTGCAAGAAGCCGTTGAGGTCGCCGTCGGGATTTTCCTCGCAGTAGCGCCTGATATTGTTGCCGAGCTCGGACAGGTTCGCCACGCGCTCCTGATATTTTTCGGGCTCGTTGGCAAGCGAGAGCGTGTAGCCCGTCTCGTCGAGTATCACGCCGAGCAGGTCGGCAAGGGGCATAATCTCCAGCTTATCGCGGAACGAGTCAATGAGCTTTCCGAACGCCATAAGCTTTGACGATGCACGGGAAAGCTTCGCATACTGATCCGCCGAGCGTATGACCTCGAACGGCTCGACGCCGAGCCCGTTTGCTATCTCAAAGACGGCATTGAGCGAGGTCTCGCCTATTCCGCGCTTTGGCTCGTTGATTATTCTTCTGAGCCTTATCTCGTCCGCCGTGTTATTGACGACATAGAGATACGCCATGGCGTCCTTTATCTCCTTGCGGTCGTAGAATCTGTGACCGCCTATCATTCTGTAGGGCACGCCGCTGCGGATAAACGACTGCTCGATAAGGTTCGACTGCGCATTCATTCTGTAGAGCACCGCATGGTCGTTCCATTCCTCGCCGTCGGCGACATTGGACACTATCGTATCCGCAACATGGCGGCTCTCCGCCAGCTCGTCCTCGGCGACATAGAACTCTATCTTTGCGCCCTGTCCGTTGTCTGTCCAGAGATTTTTGCCCTTTCGCTGCTCATTGTTCGCAATAACGGCGTTGGCGGCGTCAAGTATCGTCTGAGTCGAGCGGTAATTCTGCTCAAGGCGAATGACCTTTGCGTTTTTATACTGCTTTTCAAAGCTCAGGATATTTTCTATAGTCGCGCCGCGGAAGCGGTAGATGCTCTGGTCGTCATCGCCGACGACGCAGATATTCTCATGCCCCGCCGCGAGCAGCGCCGTGAGCACATACTGCGCGTGGTTCGTATCCTGATACTCGTCGACCATGATATATTTGAAGCGGTTCTGATAGTATTCGCGGGTCTCCTTATTCGTTCTGAGGAGCTTTACCATATTGACTATCAAATCGTCGAAGTCCATGGCGTCGGCGGCCTTGAGGAACTTCTGATACTCCTCATAGACCTCGCCTATCTTTTTCAGGCGTATATCAGCCTGACTTGTCGCAATAAACTCGGCCGGGGTTATAAGCTCGTCCTTGGCGCGGCTTATCTCCGAGAGCACCGACTTTACGGGAATCATCTTCTCATCATAGCCCAGACGCTTTATGCACTCCTTGGCGGCGCGCTTCGAATCGTCCGAGTCATAGATAGTGAAATTGTGCGTATAGCCTATCTCGTCGGCGTGGCGGCGCAAAATCTTGGCGCAGGTCGAGTGGAATGTACTCGCCCAGACGTCGTTGCCGTCCTCGCCCAGCGCCTTGCAGATACGCTCCTTGAGCTCGCCCGCCGCCTTGTTAGTAAAGGTTATGGCCAATATCTGCCACGGCTTCGCGGGGCGGACGCTCAAAAGCTCCTCCGCCTCGAAAAGGCTTGTGTCGCCCGCGAGATAGTTTTCAAGCAGTTTCTCGTCGCCTTCGCGCACGGGACGGGAAAAGTCGGAGGAATAATATGCCTCGCCGTATTTGACGAGGTTTACGATGCGGTTGACGAGCACGGTGGTTTTTCCGCTGCCCGCTCCCGCAAGTACCAAAAGCGGTCCTTTGGTAGTAAGGACCGCTTCAAGCTGCATATCATTCATTCGACTGAAGTCTTTTTTGATTATCTGCTGTCTTAAAGAAATCAGTTTTTCTATGTTCATATTACACCCTTATATGGAGATCTCGTGCGCAAGCTCATAGTCTTTCATGTCTATGGTCTTGGTCATTTTGAGAGCCTCGAAGATGTCGAAATCGACTATCTTGTTGTCTCTTATTCCGACAACTCTGTTGCCTATGCCCTGAGTGAGCAGATCAACGGCGCGCGAGCCCATCTGGCTGGCCATTATCCTGTCTCTCGCAGTCGGCGAGCCGCCGCGCTGAACATGGCCGAGAATCGTAGCTCTCGACTCAACTCCGGTCTCCGCTTCGATTTTCTTCGCTATCTCCGCAGTTCCGCCGACACCCTCGGCAACAATGACTATAAAGTGTCTCTTGCCGGTCTTTTGGAACTCGCGGATACGCGCTATAATGTCACGCTCTATATCATACTCGACCTCGGGCACCAATATTGAGGTTGCGCCTACGGCAATACCCGATTCGAGCGCAAGATAGCCTGCGCCGCGACCCATGACCTCGACTACGGTGCAGCGGTCATGAGACTCGGAGGTATCGCGTATACGGTCAACCATCTGAACAATGGTGTTGAGGCAGGTATCATAGCCTATTGTATAATCGGTGCAGGATATATCGTTGTCGATAGTTCCGGGCAGACCGATGCACGGGATACCGCGCAGGGAGAGGTCTCTCGCACCTCTGAACGAGCCGTCGCCGCCGATTATAACCATGCCGTCAATGCCGACTCTCTTGCAGGTATCGACAGCCTTCTGTATTCCTTCTTCGGTCTTAAACTCGGGGCATCTCGCGGAATAGAGAATCGTACCGCCTCTCGTGATTATATCCGACACGGAGCGCAGGTTCATCTCATGTACATCGCCTTTTATCAAGCCGGTATAGCCTCTGTCAACACCGTAAACCTTGATTCCTCTCTGGCAGGCAGTACGCACGACTGCGCGCACGGCGGCGTTCATACCCGGTGCGTCTCCGCCGCTTGTAAGCACTGCTATGCTCTTCATCGTCATTCCTCCGTCATTATATATAATCTTATTCCCTTTTAAACAGCATTCGCTGTTTTTATATCATACACTTTCGCCGAATAAAAGTCAAATGAAAATACGGTTTTTCTGCAAAATTAAGTCAAAAAAACTGTTTTTCCCGCATTATTTTTGTATTCCCGCGATTGCGGCAATATTCTATATCGGATGCGGAGGAAAAAGCTTCATATTTTATTTCACTCTATATAGATAACATTGTCCTCGCCCAAAATGCGTCTGAGCTCCTTGAGCATCGGCTCGTTGACATCCGCGCTGTGTGAAAACGGCTGACGGATATATTTTTTCGTGTCACAATAGAAAAAATACACCGTTTTATTTCCGTCGAAAAAGTCGAGTATTCTCTGAGCGCGCTCTATTTCGGGGCAGTCCTCGCCTACAAAACGCAGGAACAGCCCGGGCGTTTTTGAGGCGGCCTTTTTCTGCGGCCGAGAGTCGGCACTCGCGGCCTGTCTCACCTGCTCGCTCACTTTCTTCTTCGCGTCCGCCGGCGGACAGGGCTCGACCGACTCGCACACCAATTTTGTCTCCTCGTCCTCGCGCACGCTCAATCTGCCGTGAACGAGAACGATATTGCCCTCTGCAAAGAGCTGCGTCTGCTGCTCATATATTTTCGGGAACACTATGACCTCTATAGAGCCGAATACATCCTCCGCCGTCACAAAAGCCATGGTCGTGTTGTTTTTTGTTATCTTCTTTCTGACATTCGTTATTATGCAGAGAAGCTCGACACGCGACTCGTCCTTATATATGCCGCCGACCTCGTCCGCGCTGCGCAGCTCCGCCGTATTGGCGCAGCCGAGGCGTTCGGCAAGCTGCTCGTATTCCGCCATGGGATGACCCATGAGATAAAGTCCGGTCATCTCCTTTTCGAGTTTGAGCAGTTCGCGCCTGTCCATCTCCTCAAGCGTCGGCATCTTATATTCGCCGTTATAAGCCTCGCTCGGCACTGCATCGAAGAACCCCAACTGACCGTCGATATTGCGGCGGCGGTCGTTTTCAAGCTCCGCCGCTATCTCCGGGAACGCATAGAGCATCTGGCGGCGGTTTGCGCCCAACCCGTCGAGCGCTCCGCATTTTATGAGACTCTCGACAGCGCGTTTGTTGAACTCCTTGTCCTGCATCCGCTTGCAGAAAGAATAGAACGATGTAAACTCGCCGCCCGTTTTTCTCTCGCGCTCAATCTCTCTTATAAAGCCCGCGCCGACATTCTTGACGGCAAGCAGACCGAAATATATCTTCCCGTCCCGCGCCGTGAAGCGCTCGGAGCTGACATTGACATGGGGCGGCACGACCTCTATGCCGAGGCGCGAGCACTCCGCTATATACTCCGCGACCTTCGGCGTATCGTCGAGCACGCTGCTGATAAGCGCCGCCATGAACTCGCAGGGATAGTGGCACTTGAGCCACGCCGTTTTGTAGGCGACAAACGCATACGCTGCTGCATGTGACTTATTGAACGCATAGGACGCGAAGGACGACATATCGTTGAAGATATCATTGGCGGTCTTTTCGTCTACTCCGCGCTTCACCGCGCCCTCGCACTCAACCGTGCCGTCCTCGTTGACAAGTCCGTATATGAAATTATGGCGCTCGCGCTCCATGACGTCGTGCTTCTTTTTTGACATGGCGCGGCGGACTATATCCGCTCGGCCGTAGGAGTAGCCCGCAAGGGTTCGGAATATCTCCATAACCTGCTCCTGATATATCATACAGCCGTAAGTGACCTTGAGTATGCCCTCGAGCATCGGGGTCTTGTAGCGTATTTTTGAGGGATCGTGGCGGTTCGCGATATATGTCGGGATGGAGTCCATGGGGCCCGGTCGATAGAGCGAGATAACGGCTATCAGATCCTCTATCCTCTGCGGCTTGAGTCCCATGAGCACGCTTCTCATGCCCGCGGATTCAAACTGGAACACGCCCTCGGTTCTGCCGGACGAGAGCATAGCGAACACTTCTTCATCCTCATAGTCTATAGTGTCCTCGGAGAAATCCGGAACGCGCTCTTTTATGCTGCGCTTTGCGTAGTCGATAACCGTCAGAGTGCGCAGACCGAGAAAATCTATCTTGAGCAGTCCGAGCTCCTCGAGGGTGGTCATGGTGAACTGCGTGACAATGGACTCGTCGTTTCTCGCAAGCGGCACATAGCTCTCAACCGTGTCGCGCGTTATGACAACGCCCGCCGCATGGGTGGAGGCGTGGCGCGGCATACCCTCGACCTTGCGAGAGAGGTCAATGAGCCTGCGGACATTCTCGTCGTTTTCGTAGAGGGCGCGAAAATCCGCCGATTTGAACGCCTTTTCTATCGTTATGCCGAGCTCGCGCGGGATAAGCTTTGCAACGGTATCGACATCGTTATACGGCATACCGAGCACTCTGCCGACATCGCGCACCGCGGCGCGCGCCGCCATGGTACCGAAGGTCACTATCTGCGCGACATGATCGGAGCCGTATTTTTCAATTACATAGTCTATGACCTCGCTTCGGCGCTCGTAGCAGAAATCGACATCGAAATCGGGCATACTGACGCGCTCGGGATTGAGAAAACGCTCGAACAGCAGGCTGTATTTCATCGGGTCAATGCCCGTTATGCCTATGGCATAGGCGGTGATACTGCCCGCGCCCGAGCCTCTGCCGGGGCCGACGGGTATATTGCGGCTGCGCGCGTGGTTTATGAAATCGTGGACTATCAGATAATAATCGACATAGCCCATTCGGCTAATGACCGAGAGCTCGTAGTCGAGGCGCTTCTGATACTCCTCGGGAATATTTTCGCCGTAGCGTAAATGCATACCCTCCTGCGCCATATTTTTAAGATACTCGAAGTGATCCTGATTTCCGGGCACTTCAAAATGCGGGAGCTTTGTTTTGCCGAACTCAAACTCGACATTGCACCGCTCGGCTATCTCGGAGGTTCTCTCGACGGCGTCGGCATAGTCCGGAAAGAGCGAGAGCATCTCCTGCTCACTCTTTAAATAGAACTCCTGCGTCTGAAACTCCATGCCCGTATCCTCGCCGAGGGTATGGTTCGTCTGGATGCAGATGAGCACCTGCTGCATCTCGGAATCCTCTTTGGAGATATAGTGCACGTCGTTCGTGGCAACGAGCGGTATCCCCGTCTCCCTCGAAAGCTGCGCGAGCATGGGAATTATTCTCTTCTGTTCGGGGAGACCGTGATTCTGAATCTCAAGAAAGAAGTTGTTTTCGCCCATTACGGAGCGATACCAGAGAGCCTTTTTCTTCGCGCCCTCATAGTCGCCGCTGAGCAGCGCACGCGGGATTTCGCCCGCGATACACGCAGAAAGCGCAATAAGCCCCTCGTGATATTTCTCGAGGAGCTCGCGGTCTATTCGCGGTTTTGTATAAAAGCCCGTGACGAATCCCTCCGACACAAGCTTTATCAGATTCTTATATCCTGTTTCATTTTCGCAAAGCAGTATCAGGTGATACCGCTCGGAATCGAGGGCATGGATTTTGTCGAAGCGGGTGCGGGCCGCCATATACACCTCACAGCCGATTATCGGCTTTATCCCGCGTTTTTTCGCCGCGCGGTAAAAGTCGATGACGCCGTACATAACGCCGTGGTCTGTCACGGCGACGCTCGTCTGACCAAGGCGCTGCACCTCGTCCATAAGCTGCTCGATACGGCACGCGCCGTCAAGCAGACTGTATTCGGTATGAAGATGAAGGTGTGTAAATGACATAGCTCTTCTCCGCGGGTCTTAGCCCCCTATGCCGTCGGCAATTTCAACGAGCCTTTTAAGCCTGTGGTTGACACCCGAGCGTGTGAGCGGCGGCTCGGTCATCTGCGCAAGCTCGCTCAAACTGACCTCGGGGTTCTCCTTCCTCAGCCGCGCCATCTCGGCAAGCTGGGCGGGCAGACTCTCAAGTCCGACGGTTCTCTCTATTTTTTCTATCGCGTCAACCTGCACTATCGCCGCATCTACCGTGCGGCTCAGATTGGCGTTTTCAAAGTTGACGCGCCTGTTGACATGGTTCACCATATCCTTGTGCATCTTAATCCCCATCAGCTCAAGCGTCGAGTTCACCGCGCCGACAAGGGTCAAAAATTCCTCTATTTTCTCGCTGACCTTGAAATAGACGATATGGCTCGACTTTCTCTTGACATATTTCGGCTCAAAGCCGACTTCGTCAAGCAGTTGAATGAGGTCGTTGCAAAGTCTCTTATACGAGACGGAAAACTCAAGATGATAGTTTTTCTCCGGCGAGCTCACCGTTCCGCAGGCGATAAAAACGCCGCGCAGGAACGAACCGAAGCAGCAGTCCTCCGGGAGGTTCGCCCGGTTTATGCGAAGGGAAATGTCGCTTTCGCTGTGACCGAAAAATTCGAGTATCCGCTTTCTGTCCGCCTCGTCGGGTACAGAGACGGTATATTTCGACACGCCCGACGAGAGGGACGGCGTTATGCCGAAAAGCTCCTTTATGACATCGCAGTAGAACCTTGCGATATTCTCGTTCTCGGTGGCAAAGGATATCTCGGAGACGGAAAACATTCTGCCGAAGAGCAGCATTCCGTAGGCTCTTGCCTGAGCGCAGCAGTCCGAAAGCACAGGCACCTGCGCGAGCTCCTGCTTGACATCCGATGAGAACGACACGTTTTTTCCTCCCTATTTTTTCATATCGCGGTGCTGAACGGTAGCAACGCAGCCTATCTTTTCAAGATGATCCTTTAAAAGCTCGGCAAAGACGACCGAGCGGTGTCTGCCGCCGGTACAGCCGACGGATATAACGAGCTGGCTCTTGCCCTCCTTGCGGTAAAGCGGGATAAGATAATCGAGCAGGTCGCAGAGCTTCGCTTCGAGCCCCCGCGCCTCGTCCCACTTGAGAACATAGTCCCTGACGGGCGCTTCAAGCCCCGTGTGCTGCTTTAGCTCCTCAACATAGAACGGATTCGGCAGGCAGCGCACGTCGAACATCAAATCGGAATCGTTCGGGATGCCGTATTTGAAGCCGAACGACACGCAGTGAACCTTGAGCGCGTTGCTCGGATTGTCGAGAAACATTTCGCAGATTCGGTTCTTGCAGTCAGTCGGGGTCATATGCGAGCTGTCGATAATATAATCCGCTATGCTCTTTGCGGGCTCGAGAATACTGCGCTCCGCGGCCAAAGCATCGTTTATGGAGCCGTTATATTTATCGAGCAGCGGGTGCTTGCGCCTTGTCTCCTTATATCTGCGGATAAGCACATCATCCGAGGCATCGATAAACAGCAGCTTCGTGTCGCACTTGAGCTCCTTGAGCTCGACTATGGCGTTGAACAGATCGCCGAATGAAGCGCCGACACGGATATCGGTAACAATGGCGACCTTTTCTCTTTTTTCGCGGGAATTGAGCAAAAGCTGAGCAAAAGTCGGCATAAGCTTGGGCGGCATATTATCCACGCAGAAATAGCCTATATCCTCAAGCGCGTCAACTACTCTCGATTTTCCTGCTCCGGAAAGTCCGGTAACGATAGTGATCTCCATTTTGTTTTCTCCTGTAAAAAAACGGGCTTCAATCAGCCAATAAGTCTTATCTCCGTTTCAAGCGATACGCCCGTTTGAGCCTTGACGCGCGCCTGAACGTGCTTTATAAGGCTTAAAATATCCGACGCGGTAGCGCCGCCGCGATTGATTATAAAGCCCGCGTGCTTCTCGCTGACCTGCGCGCCGCCGACGCTGACTCCCTTGAGGCCGCACTGCTCGATAAGCGCACCCGCGAAATTACCCTCGGGGCGTTTAAATGTACTGCCCGCGCTGGGATACTCGAGCGGCTGCTTCTCTTTGCGGCGGGCGAGGATGTCGTTCATCGTGCTCTTTATCTCATTTCGGTCTGCGGGAGCAAGTCTTACGGACGCGGCGGTTATCACGAGATTGCTGTTCTCATAAGCGCTGTGGCGGTAGGAAAGCTCCATAGCTTCGTTGTCAAGCTCGCCGGAGGTTCCGTCTGTTGAAACGTATTCGCTGTTCAAGAGCACATCCTTCATCTCTCCGCCGTAGGCTCCGGCGTTCATAAACACAGCGCCGCCGACGGTTCCGGGGATTCCGTAAGCAAATTCAAGCCCCGAGAGAGAGTTTTCGAGCGCAAACGTGCAGAGCTGAGCGAGGCTCGCGCCGCTCTGAGCGCGCACGGTGTTTTCATCAACCAGGGATATACCGCACTGCTTGCCGGTATATATAACCGCGCCCTTTATTCCCCTGTCGCTGACAAGGAGATTACTGCCCTTGCCGAGGACGAACACGGAAATCTCCTCTTTTTCGCAGAAGCGAACAAGCTTAGCGGTCTGCCCGGCGTCCTCCGGAGAGAGGAACAGCTCGGCAGGACCGCCGACCTTGAAGCTCGTATAGTTCTTCATCGACACTTCGCGCTCGGCACTGCATTCGAGTGAGAGCGCATATTTTTCCAAAGCTTCGATATTATTCATAATACTCCAATATCTTCAACCGCACGTGCGGCGTGTATTTATCTGTCAAGCAGAGCTGCGCCGATAAGTCCGGCGTCGTTGCCGAGCTCGGCGGAAATTATTTTTGTCTGAACCTTTGCGTGAATGCTGTATCTCTCGCGCTCAACCATCTTTCTCAGCGGAACGAGCAGATTCTCTTTCTCGTGGCCTATTCCGCCGCCGATGCAAATCATATCGGGCTGGAGGGCGTTGACGATATTCGTAATGCCCGCCGCGAGATAGAATATATACTGGTTGACGACCTTCTTCGCGGTCTCGTCTCCGGCGCGCATGGCGTCAAACGAGGTTCTGCCGCTGACACGGCTGATGTTGTTATCGACGAGATCCCACATGACGGTGTAGGGGTCGTGGCGCATGGCGTCCTTTGTCTGGCGGATAAGCGCGGTTGCGGAGGAATAGCTCTCCCAGCAGCCTCTGCGTCCGCAGGTGCAGGGCTCGCCGTCCGCGACGATGACCATATGACCCATCTCGCCCGCGGCGTCGTTGACACCGGTAACTATCTTGCCGTCTATGACTATGCCGCTTCCGACACCCGTTCCGAGAGTTACGGCAACAAAGCTGTTGACGCCCTTGCCGGCGCCCGCCTTTGCTTCGCCGAGTGCGGCGCAGTTCGCGTCATTGTCAAGATAAATGGTCTTTTTAAGTCTCGACTCAAGGATATCGCGCGCGGGAACATTATCGAAAGCGAGGTTGTTCGCATACTCGATAACGCCGTTTTTCTTGTTGACCGAGCCGGGGGTTCCTATTCCCACGCTGACAACGTCGTTCATGGTGATGCCCGCATCTATAACAGCGGCCTCGACAGCCTTTGCAACATCCTCAAGAATATCCGCCGCGTCGCGGGGGCAGTTGGTCTTGAGCTTGCCCTTGCCGATTATCTCCATTTTTTCATTGATAACGCCGGCGACGATGTTTGTGCCGCCGAGATCGACTCCAACTCTGTACATTTTTATACCTCCATACAGACAGTTCTCTTCCCCTGTCTTTTTATATTAAAAATCGTGCCAGACCTCAAGCTCCTTCTCTTCGGGAACTATGTCGTCCGTCATGCCGAGCGAATGCAGCAGCTCGCGCGCCGCATTGTAGCCCATTTTCTTTTGCCTGTTATTCATTGCCGCCGCTTCGATTATTATCGAAAGATTTCGTCCGGGCTTGACGGGGACGACGGTCAGCGGGACTTTTATGCCGAGTATTTCGACATATTCGTTGTCGAGTCCGAGGCGGTCATAGACCTTATCGTTATCCCACGGCTCAAGCTGAACGACCATGTCTATCTTCTCAGTCATCTTGACGGCGCCCATACCGAATATCCTGCGGGCGTTTATTATGCCGACGCCGCGAAGCTCGATAAAGTGGCGTATGTTATCCGGCGCACTGCCGACGAGCGTCCTTGAGGATACGCGGCGGATTTCGACCGCATCGTCCGCTATCAGTCTGTGTCCGCGCTTTATAAGCTCAAGGGCGGTCTCGCTCTTTCCGACGCCGCTGTCGCCCAAAATAAGCACGCCCTCGCCGCTGACTTCGACGAACACGCCGTGGCGAGTTATGCGCTGGGCGAGCTCGACGCTCAGATATGATATCAGAGTCGACATACAGCCGGAGGTTGAATCCGTGCTCGTTAGAATCGGCACGGAATACTTCTTCGCATATTCGAGCAGCTTATCGGGGCACTCGAGCGAGCGCGTGATAACGACGGCGACGGGCTGAGTTGCCATGAGGCGCTCCATGCTCGCCGCGGCGGTCTCCTCATCGAGGCTCGAAACATAGTTCATCTCGGTAAGGCCGAGAAACTGGAGGCGCTCGGCGTCAAAATATGCGCTGTACCCCGCGAGCATCAAGCCGGGACGGTTGACATCATAGGAAGTGACATAGACATCCTCGACGGGCTTGGGCGCATACAGTACTCCGAGTGAATTATCATCCACTACTTTTTTGAGTGAAACGGAATATTTACCCATACTTCTCTCCTGTGTTCTCCGCTTGGAGAAATGATAGTGCATACGGATTATATTATAATAGATTTGGGCAGAAGTTCCAATACCTTTTCGGTTTTTTTTAAAGTTTTGAGGAGCTTTTTTTAAGTTTTTTTGCAGGATGTCAAAATGAATTGAAAAACGGGAAAAAAGCCGCCGGAGACGGGCAGCACGGCAGCGACTGCAAGCGGCAGAATTGTCGGGTCTGCGGAAAAATACAGAGGCTGCCGCTAAATACGACAGCCCCCGGATATAAAATTCTATGTTAGACGTCCGTTTCTCCTATTCCGAGGCTGACGGAAAGAGCCCTGTTTACTCTGCCCATATCCGCGCCGCCGAGTGCGCCCATCTTTTCCTTGAGCCGCTTTTTGTCGAGCGTGCGCACCTGCTCGAGCAGGACTATCGAATCCTTGGCGAGCCCGCAGCCGTCCGCGTTGACTCTTATATGAGTGGGAAGATTGGTCTTGTACTTCTGGCTGGTTATCGCCGCGGCTATGACAGTCGGGCTGAAGCGGTTGCCGACGTCGTTTTGAACTATCAGCACCGGTCTTATCCCGCCCTGCTCGGAGCCGACGACGGGACTCAAATCGGCGTAGTATATATCTCCCCGTTTTACTGTCATTTTAATCACTCTCCGTTTTCATTGTCCGGCAAGAGTATTTTTGCCTGACAAAAGCGCGATTAAACATTAACTTGACATTCGGGGAGCAAAAATTTCAAGTCAGTACAGTATATGCCCGACTTTTTATTTAGGTGAGACTTCGCGAAACTCCGCAGTCAGCAGGGCTTTTGGTATTTCGAGGCTCTGCGGCAGGCCGTCCTCGCCGCGCCTTAAAGTGAATTCCACTCCGGATATTTCGCCCTTCGTCTCCCATGCGTCGCCCGTGTGCACGGTCTGCGCGGTTGCCGTATCGCAGGAGGCTTTGAGCGCCCTTGTTATGAGCTCTCCCACCCCGCTCTGCGGCAGGGACGAGACATCCGCCGAAAAGATCAGATTGCCGTAGCCCAATGTGCACTTCGAGCCGTTGAGCGTTACTTTAAGCCCGCGCACCGTGGCGGGGGAAGTAAATTCAAGCTGCGCTTCGGCGAGCGAGGTTTGGTCATATTTCGCCTCATATTCGCGTTCGCCGCGGATGATATAAATTTCAGCCGTGAAAGCGGTCGGGATATCCGGCGGTCTGTCGCCGTTTCGGTCGGGCGTGCTTTTGCAGCCACCGAAAATAAGTAAAAACAGAAGCAAAATCAGCGTAAGTATTCGTTTCAAGCAATCACTCCAATTGCCCGTTACCTCTCAAGATTGCGCGTTACGCGCGGCAGAGCCGCTATGCAGTCCGAGGCGAGCATCGACGTGAGCGACAGCTCGCGCTCCGCTGCGTCTCCTGCCGCACCGTGGATATATGCGCCGAGCACCGCCGCGTCAAATGGATAGACACCCTGGGCGAGGAGCGCCAAAATAATGCCCGAGAGCATATCTCCGCTGCCGCCCTTTGCCATGCCCTGATTGCCGGTGACATTGATATACGCATCGCGCCTGCCCGCGCCGGCTATTACCGTGCTCGCGCCCTTCAGCAGGAGCGCAACGCCGTATTCATCGGCGAAACGGCGGGCGACATTCACCCTGTCCCGCTCGATATCTGCTATGCTCATGCCCGTCAGACGCGACATCTCGCCGGGATGCGGAGTGAGAATAACGGGAGCTTTGATATTTTTCAGTATATCTATATTTGCGGCGAGCGCATTTATGCCGTCGGCGTCAATAATCATAGGCTTTGTGCAGCTCCGAACAAGCTCCGAGACAAGCTCTTTCGTATGCAGATTCAGTCCCATTCCGCAGCCCATGAGCACCGCCGAGGACTGCTCCGCCTGCTCAAGGAGAGCAGGAACAGCGCCGGAGGAAAATGTTCCCGACTCGTTCGACGGCAAAGGCATCAGTAGCGCTTCGGTGAGCTTCGGGGCTATCGCGTTATATGCGGCATCGGGGAAAGCGGCCGTAACAAGACCCGCTCCGCTGCGCAGTGCGGACGAGGCGGCGAGCACCGCGGCGCCCTGCATATTGCGGCTTCCGCAGACGCTCAGAGCGCGTCCGAAGGTGCCCTTGTTCGCCATAAGACCGCGGCGCGGGAACAGCTTCTTCGCCTGAGGCGGAGTGAGCACGGCGAGGGTATCGCCCTCAATGCCGTCAATAACATCGTCGTCTATGCCTATTGCGACGGTTATTATTTCACCGCAGAGCACGCACGCGGGCTTCAGCACATGGACGGGCTTCATGCAGGACACGGCTATCGTGATATCCGCTCTTACAGAGCGTCCCGGCACATCGCCCGTATTGCTCTCGAGTCCGCTCGGGACATCGATTGAAACGACCTTTGCAGACGAAGCGTTGACCGCCTCAAAGACCTCCGACACCCGTTCGTCCTCTCTGTATTTATAGCCCGTTCCGAACACGGCATCAACTATAACCGCGGCGGATTCTATTGACTTTCGGGCGTTATCCTCTCCCCAGAAGAACTCCGGGACAAGCCCTGTTTCAACCGCCTTTTCGCGCATGAGTATAGAGTCCTCGGCGGTAGGCTCGCCGAAAGCCTCCGTAACGGCGACATTAAAGCCCGCAAGTGCAAGCTTGCGTGCGATAACAAAGCCGTCACCGCCGTTCTTGCCCTTTCCGCAGAGCACGCACACAAGTCCGCGCGACTGCTCAAGAGAGGCAAAGCGCTCTCTTATCTCCTTTGCGCAAGCGCTGCCGGCGTTTTCCATAAGGCGCGTAAAGCTCATTCCCCTGTTCACCTGTGCCTGCTCCGCAGAAAACATCTGCGATGAAGTCAGAATTTTCATTGTGCCGCCTCCACATAAGCTTTTTCATAGCGCTCACTGCGGGTATTCCGCGCGAAGATAAAACAAATATCCATAATATTCCTCACTTTTATAAAACAAGGGACTGCCGCACGACAGTCCCCGATTATCATTTTGCGTCGATAACTATTTTTCCGTCCTCAACAAGAGCCCGGACTTCGCTCAGCGGAGACGAGGCGTGGTCGACTATTGCGCCGGTTATCTTATCCTCGACCTGCCGTCTGATATTGTTCCTCAGGTCGCGCGCTCCGCGCAGACCGCCCTCGGACATCGAGGCGACAAGCTTAGGCACGCTCTCATCCCATGTGAACTCTATGCCCTTGTCGCGCAGGGGCTCGACAAGCTCGGAGAGCATGAGATTCGATATCTGCTCGAGGTTCTCGGGAGTCAGGTCGTTAAAGACAACTATCTCGTCAACTCTGCCGATAAACTCCGGGCGCAGGAACTCTCTGAGTGCCTTGAGTGCCTTTTCTTTATTGGCATCGCTCTGATTCTTCGCAAAGCCCATGACTCCCTCACGGCGTTCGCTGCCGGCGTTGGAGGTCATGATAATTATCGTGTTTTCAAAGCTGACCGTTCTGCCCTGTGCGTCGGTTATTCTGCCCTCGTCAAGTATCTGGAGCAGGATATTCATAACATCGGGGTGCGCCTTCTCTATCTCGTCGAAGAGAATGACTGAATAGGGCTTTCTGCGCACCTTTTCGGTCAGCTGACCCGCCTCGTCATAGCCGACATAGCCGGGCGGCGAGCCTATTATGCGCGAGACGGAGTGCTTCTCCATGAACTCGGACATATCAAGGCGTATGAGCGTCTCGGGAGTATCAAACAGCTCCTGAGAAAGCAGCTTTACAAGCTCGGTCTTGCCGACCCCCGTGGGGCCGACGAAGATAAACGACGACGGGCGGCGGCGCGGGTTTATCTGCACTCTGCCGCGCTTTATCGCGGCACAGACAAGCTCGACTGCCTCATCCTGACCGATGAGCTTAGCCTTGAGATGTCGCTCCATATCGGCAAGGCGGGTAAGGTCGCTCTCCATTATCTTGTTGGCGGGTATGCCCGTCCAGAGCTGGATAACTCTGGCGATGTCGCTCTCCGTCACCGCATTGTCTGCGGCAAGCGGCTTGAGCGCCTCGATATCCTTCTCCTTGGCGGCTATGCTGCTCTTGACCTTGAGAAGTCCCTCGTAGTCGGTGTTCTCCGTCTCCTCCATCATCGTCTGCTGACGGTCGTTGAGGAGCTTGAGATCCTCCTCGGCGGTCTCGAGGTCGCTTATGCTCTTGTTTCTGAGGTTCGCGCAGGTGCACGCCTCATCGAGCAGATCGATAGCCTTATCGGGCAGGAAGCGGTCGTTTATATAGCGCTCGGAGAGCACAACGGCTCTGTGCACGAGCGAATCGCTCACGGTGACCTTGTGGAAGTTTTCGTAATAATCCTTTATGCCGACGAGCATCTGATAGGTCTCTTCTATCGACGGCTCCTCGACCTTTATCGGCTGAAGCCGGCGCTCAAGAGCGGCGTCCTTCTCGATATATTTTCTGTATTCGGTGAAGGTCGTTGCGCCGATTATCTGTATCTCGCCTCTCGAAAGGGCGGGCTTCAGGATATTTGCGGCATTCATCGAGCCCTCGGCATCGCCCGTGCCGACAAGGTTATGCACCTCGTCAATAAACAGGATTATATTGCCCTCTTTTTTGACCTCGTCTATCAGACCCTTTATTCGGCTCTCAAACTGGCCTCTGAACTGAGTGCCGGCGACAAGGGCGGTGAGGTCGAGCAGGTGTATCTCCTTTTTGGCGAGCTTCGCGGGGACATCGCCGTTGACTATACGCAGAGCGAGTCCCTCGGCTATGGCTGTTTTGCCGACGCCGGGCTCACCTATGAGGCAGGGGTTATTCTTCGAGCGGCGGCAGAGTATCTGCACCGCGCGGTAGATCTCGTTATCGCGTCCGATTATACGGTCGATTTTACCCTCGCGGGCCTTCTCGGTGAGGTCGGTGCAATAGAGAGAGAGGAACTTTCTCCCCTTTTTCTTCTTGCCCTTTTTCTTTTCGCTCGGGTTCTTTGCGTTGATAACGGGAATGCCGAACGGGCCGACGCGGGGCTTGTCCCCGTCGCTCTCGTCGCCGTCATCCTCATCCTCAACGTCGGTCTCGTCTTCCTCATCGTCATCATCCTGCTCGGACTGATTCATAAACGGAAGCGTTCCCGCGCCGCCGGGCATGAAGCCTGTTCCGTCCTCGCCGAACAGCTCGTCAAACTGCTCGCTGACGGAATCCACCTCGTCCTCCGAGATGCCCATGCTCTCCATTATTTGCTTTATGGGTCCAATATTCAATTCCATGGCGCATTTCATACAGAGTCCTTCCTGCTTGGTCTCGTTGCCCTCGACCTTGGTTATGAAGAACATTGCAGGGCGCTTGCCGCACCTGGAACACATCATCTTTTTCATTTAAATAATCTCCGGGTTTTCTATTTTACTTTGTCGGAGTCTGCACAGCCGCAATTATTTCTCGGTCTTTTTCTCCTGCTTGCTCTGATGCTTTTCCTTAAACTGTCTGTAGGTTGCGGGCATATAGCTTGCAAAAGCGACTAAAGTAAGTACTGCCGAAATTATGACAAGTGCCATAAGAAGCGGGTCGGGCAGAGTCCAATAATTTTTGAACGCGCCGATTTCGGGACCGAAGCCGATTATAATGAGCATGACAAGATAGAACACAAAGGTTGCAACCTTGCCGTATATCTCGGCGGCGCCGGGCTTAATGCCGCAGAGTATCATAATGCCTCCGCCGATAACCATGACCGCTTCCTTCGCAAGGAACACGAGGAACACCCAGCTGAAGGCGCGCATCAGCTGATCGTTGCAGCTGCGGAACTCTATATAGAGCATGACTGCTATGGTTATCTGGGTCAGCTTATCCGCTACGGGGTCGAGTATTTTGCCCAGCTCGCTGACCTGATTGAAACGGCGGGCAATCTTTCCGTCGAGGAAATCGCTTATGCCCGAAAGCGCGAGCATGAGCACCGCCCAACCGATATGTCCCTTATAGTAGAGCACGGCGAATGCAGGTATAAGAAAGATTCTTATAAGCGAAAGCAGGTTGGGGACGGTAAGACAGCCCTTGAACAGATTTTTAATCATAATTATCCTCCTCGAATATGTTCCGCCCTGTGCGGGACGGAAATATTAAACCGTTATCAGCCGCGAAAATATATCGGTTGATACGATAAAAGTTACGAGTTTAGACGCGCCGACCGCCGAGGCAAACTGCGTGCCTGGCAGCAGAGACGCTGCGGCATCGAGCAAAAGGCAGGCAAACAAAACCACAAACAAGCCCTTCAAGGCTCCGAAAACACCGCCGAGGACGCGGTTGACGGAGCGGATAACGGGCAGCTCAAACAGCTTGCAGACAGCTCTTGCGACGAGCTGGAGCACTAAATCGCAGACAAAGAAAACAACCGCAAAGCTCAGCACTCGGAGCACGGCGACGGCTATCGGCTTTGCGACGCTGTCGCAGATTTCGGCTGCTATATTTGCAGCGCTGAGGTCTATCGAGCCCGCCTTTTCGGATATCGCGGCAATATCGACGCCCATGCTCTGAGCCGCCTTGACGATAACCGCGGGCAGAGAGGCTATGACCTGCTGCACATTCTGCGAGGTAAGCTTCGCCGAGGACATATCGGGCAGCTGCGCCGCCACGGCAGTCTCAAGACTCTCTTTTATAAACAGGTTATATATGCCGTTTGCGACCGGCTCGCTCAGCCAAACGGCGAGCGCGGCAGACACGGCGACCACAACAAGGCCTATCACCGAACGGATAAGCCCGTTTTTGACGCCGACAAAAATGCACAGGGCAAAGACCGCGGCCATGAGTATATCAACTAAAAAATCCGTGGCTCATCCCTCCGTTCGCAGTTTTTTCCATTATATCACACGCCATTCACAGTGGCAAACCTTTTATTATTAAGCGGCTGTTAATTTTTTGTGATATTTGACGCATATTGCACATATACGTCGCTGCCCGCGCAGATGACTCTCTTTCCGTTTTTGCCGGCGGAGACGGTTTTTGCGGTCTTTCCGCCGGAGGATATCAGCTCCACGCCGTCGTCAAACAGCACGGCTACATATCTGTCGGTGCAGGTGAGCGCATAGATTTTTTTGTCGAAGCTGCGCTCGAAAAGGAGCTTTGAGCGCCTGTCAAAGGCCGCTACCTTCGGCTTCTCCTCGTTGGCGTATTCATAGAGCACGACGGCGCTTCTGCCGGAATCCGATGCGGCCTCATGCGCCAAAGTGTTGCTCCCGAAGGAGTAATCCTCCTTATGTCCCGACTTTGAGACGGTCGTTTTGAAATCGGTCGAGTAGGCTATTATGCTCGTACTCGAATTATATATGACGTCAAAAAGCAGGGTGTTGTCATATTTTATGTCGGTAACTACCGGGTTGTCTTTTCTGAAGTTCAGAACGACAAGGCGCGAATATGTAACGGCGTTTTCGGAGCCGACAAGTATCAGCGCGGCGCTCTTGCCGTTTCGGGCTAACGAGATATCGAATATCTTCTCCTGCGCGCACTCCCATGCAAAAATCTTCTCGAGCTTATGGTTATAGACGCAAAGCTCGCTCTGAGCCGAGGAGGTCTTTAAAGAGAACGCCAAGGTACCGTCCTTGCCCATGGCGGCGGTATAGATGGGCGACCCCGTATTGCCGTCGCCCAAAATCTTGCTCGAATTCATCAGCGTAAAATTTCCCGCCGCGCGGTCATAGACCAGCGCTCTGCCGTTATAGACCGCCATATCGGGGTCGGAATAGTTATGCTCGAGGCGAGCTATTTCCTTGGCGGAGGAATTGAGCACTACAACGGAATCGCGGGTCAGCAGGGCGATATTCGACTTAAACGGCTTCATATCGAGCACGTCGTTCGAGCTTATCTTATAGGGATAGCCCGCTCCCGTACCGGACGCGGATATCAGCTGCTTCGCAGAGTCCTCGACGTCGTTATACTTCATGCCGCCGAACGAGCGCGCGGCAAAAAAGACGACTGCGCCGACCGCAATGACGGTCATCACGGTAATGATTATCGTCTCGCGCCTTGAGGGCTTTGTCTTTTTCTTGCCGTTTCGGGCGGGGTTATCCGCCTTTTTCTTTGAAAAGAGTCCGCCCGTCAGCTTTTTTAAGCTCTTTTTCTTTTTGACCTTTTTCTCAGCCATCTGCCGCACCCCCGTGTTCAGTCTTTGCCGTTATAGAAAACCCGCTCAAGGCAGAGTCCGCAGGCCGGAGCGGTCGCCCCCGCCCTGTCTCTGTCGAGCGATGAAATGATATCCCGTACCGAATCGGGCGCTATTCTCCCCCTCGAAATATCAAGGAGCGTGCCCGCCATTATTCTGACCATATTGTATAGAAAACCGTCCGCCTCGAAGTACATGAGAACCTCGTCGCCGCGGCGCACGACCTCGGCACGGGTCAGCGTGCGGACATTATCTACGGTGCTGCCGCCTGCTGCGCAGAATGCCGAAAAGTCGTGAGTTCCGAGCATTTCGGCCGCCTGACGGTTCAGGAAATCCGCATCGAGCGGATATTTATAGTGATATGAATATCTTGAAATAAAAGGGTTTCTCTCCTGCGCGTTCCAGATTCTGTAAACATATCGCTTGCCGGAGCAGTCATAGCGCGCGTGAAATTCAAACGGCACTTCGCGGCAGTCCGTCACGGCGATATCGTGCGGCAAAACGCCGTTCATCGCGCTCTTCCACTTTTCGGGAGAAATCAGGGACTCCGTTCGCATATTGCAGCAGTACATCTCGGCATGAACGCCCGAATCCGTACGCGAACAGCCTATGACATTATCCCGAACTCCGCAGATTCGCTCGGCGGCGTCCTGAAAGGTCTGCTGAACCGTATTCGCATTTTCCTGCACCTGCCAGCCGTGATAAGCGGTGCCGTCATAGCGCAGGGTAAAAAGCAGATTCTTCAAAGCCTTCACTCCGATCAGATAAGATGTCCGAGATAGTGGTTGAGGACAATTACGGCGGCGAGCAGTGCGGCGGTAATACCCAGGGCGACGAAATCGCGCGCGGCAAGCTTCATCTGCTTCATGCGCGTTCTGCCCTCGCCGCCCGTATAGCAGCGGCACTCCATGGCAAACGCCAGCTCATAGGCTCTGCGGAAGGATGAAATAAACAGCGGAATGAGTATCGGTATGAGCGCCTTGGCGCGCTTAATAAGCCCGCCCGTTTCAAGATCCGCTCCGCGCGCCTTCTGCGCGTTCATTATACGCTCTATCTCCTCGATAAGCACGGGAATAAAACGCAAAGCAAGCGTCATTATCATGGCGAGAGTATGCACGGGCACCTTTATCACCTTTAGCGGAGAGAGCAGACGCTCCAAGCCGTCGGTGAGCATGGTGGGCGTGGTAGTATAGGTCAGCAGCGAGCTGACGACGACAAGCAGGATTATACGAACGGTGGTGAATATCGCCGTATAAACGCCTGTTGTCGTTATGGTTATTTTCCAGAACGAGACGAGCGTCTCGCCGCCGCGGTTATAGAAAACATTGATAGCGGCGGTAAAGAGCATGAGAATGACAAGCGGCTTTATGCTGCGCCACATCATCTTCATCGGCACCCTTGAGAGCAGCAGAGCAGCCACAACAAAGACAAAGCCGAGCGCCAAGGAATAGAAATTCCTGCACACAAAAAGAATGACTATGAGCGCCATGGTGAGCACAAATTTCATGCGCGCATCCATGCGGTGAATGACGGAGGTTCCGGAATAATACTGGCCTATGGTGATATCGCTTATCATATTATTCCCCTCCCCTCAAAATAGCGAATAAGCTCGTCCGCGCCCTGATTGACGGTAAACACAGACGGGGAGACATCAAAGCCCCTGTCATGCAAAGCTCTGAAAATCTTCGTTATCTGCGGGACGGAGAGTCCCATTTCTTCGAGTTCGTCCGTGCGCGAATAGACCTCGGGCACAGTGCCGAACATCGCAACGCGGGAACGGTTGAGCACAAGAACTTTATCGGCTGTTTTGGCGACATCCTCCATGCTGTGGGAGACGAGAATTACGGTGCTCCCCGTCTGCTCGCGGTATGTGCGCACAAGCGAGAGGATTATCTCCCGGCCGCGCGGGTCAAGACCCGCGGTAGGCTCGTCGAGGATAAGCACTTCCGGCTCCATGGCCATAACGCCCGCTATCGCCGCACGGCGCTTCTCGCCGCCCGAGAGGTCGAAGGGCGACTTTTTCAGATGCTCCTCGCTAAGCCCCACAAATTCTGCGGCGCGGCGCACGCGGCGATCCGTCTCGTCGCCGTCGAGTCCCATATTCTTCGGACCGAACGAGATATCTTTATAAACAGTCTCCTCAAAAAGCTGATATTCGGGATACTGGAAGCAAAGCCCGACTTTGAATCTCGCGGCGCGCAGGGTGCGCTTATCCTTGTTGATATCCTCGCCGTCAAGCAGAACTCTGCCCGAATCGGGCTTCAAAAGACCGTTGAGATGCTGAAGAAGGGTGCTCTTGCCGGAGCCGGTATGACCGATTATTCCGACTATTTCGCCCTTTTCAAACTTTACGTTTATATCCTCGATAGCGGCGACGGCTCCCGCCATGCCGTTTTCATAATAGTGGGTGAGATTTTCTGTTTCAAGAATTGTCATCGGCTCACCTCCATTATTTTCGAAAGCGCCTCAACGCACTCGTCGGCGTCAAGAATATTGCCGGGCAGGTCTAGTCCCTTTTCGATGAGGCGGTGGCACAGCTCTGTGCTCTGCGGCACATCAAGTCCGCAGCGGCGCAGAAGCTCGGTCTGCGAAAACACCTCGCGCGGAGTTCCGTCGAGGCAGAGACGCCCCGAATCTATAACTATGACTCGGTCGGCCTTGACCGCCTCGTCCATAAAATGCGTGACAAAGAGAACCGTTATGCCCATCTCGCGGTTTAATCGGCGCACGGTATCAAAGACCTCGCGCCTGCCGCGCGGGTCGAGCATGGCCGTAGGCTCGTCGAGCACTATGCAGCCCGTCTGCATGGCGATTATGCCCGCGATCGCTACGCGCTGTTTCTGACCGCCCGAGAGTTTGTGCGGCTCACGCAGACGGTACTCGTACATTCCGACGGCCTTGAGCGCGCCGTCGACTCTTTTGCGTATCTCCTCGGGAGCTACGCCTAAATTTTCGGGTCCGAACGCCACATCGTCCTCAACTATGGTGGCGACTATCTGATTATCGGGATTCTGGAACACCATACCCACCTTGCGGCGGATATCTATCAGCTTGTCCTCGTCGGAGGTGTCTATCCCGTCGACGGTGACTGTGCCGCTCTCGGGCACCAATATGGCGTTCGTCAGCTTTGCAAGAGTGCTCTTGCCGGAGCCGTTATGACCGAGGACGGCTATAAATTCGCCGCGTTCAACGGTCAGGTCTATATCGCAAAGTGCCGGAGAGGGCTTGGCTTCGCCTTGCTCCTCCGGCTCATAGGTATAGGTTACATTTTTAAATTCAATAAACTTCTCGCTCATTCTTATCTTCTCCACACTGCGCTTGCGCCGCAGGGCAGAACAAGCCCCGAGGCTGTGACGGGCAGACCGATCTCATCGGAGGTCACCCTGCCGCCGAACAGCGGCGACACGGTGCTGCCGAGTATATACTGCATGACGGACGCGGAAAGTCCCGTTGTGTAGGAATTGATGAGCACCATAACGGGGTCGTCCGACAGCACGGCGGTACACAGCGACGCAAAGTCATACACCGCATCCTCAAGCTTCCAGATCTCGCCGCCCGGTCCTCTTCCGTATGACGGCGGGTCCATGATTATGATATCGTATTTGTTGCCGCGGCGTATCTCGCGCTCGACAAACTTCATGCAGTCGTCAACGAGCCAGCGCACGGGCTGCTCCGAAAGTCCGCTTACGGCGGCGTTTTCTTTAGCCCAGGCAACCATGCCCTTTGAAGCGTCTACATGGGTGACGTGCGCTCCGGCGTTGAGAGCCGAAACCGTCGCCGCGCCCGTATAGGCGAAAAGGTTCAGCACGCGCAGGGGTCTGCGCTCGTCTCTGATTATCTGAGCCGTCATATCCCAATTGACCGCCTGCTCCGGGAAAACTCCGGTATGCTTGAAGCCCATGGGCTTGACCATAAACGCGAGCTCGCCGTATTTTATCTTCCACGCATCGGGTATCTTTCTTCTGATATCCCATTTTCCGCCGCCCGAGGAGGAGCGGTTATAGACAGCGTGCGCCTTATACCAGAGCGGATGGGTCTTTTCTGTTTTCCAGATAACCTGCGGGTCGGGTCGTATGAGTATAACATCTCCCCAACGCTCGAGCCTCTGCCCCGACGAACAGTCGAGCAGCTCATAATCCTTCCATTTATCGGCAACGCGCATATCTTTTCCTCTCCGGCGCGGAAAACCGCGCTCCCTTTATATAAGTCTCTCCCTGACGACCTCGGCAATCTCGTCGCAGAGCTTTTCAATAAGCTTTTTATCCTTGCCCTCAAGCATGACTCTGACGAGCGGCTCGGTGCCCGACACGCGAACGAGCACGCGTCCGTCCTCGCCGAGTTCGGATTCGGCTCTGGCTATGGCCTTCTTTATCTCCTCATCGCTTGCGAAACGCACCTTACCGATATTGGAGACTCTGACATTCTTGAGCACCTGCGGATAGACCTCCATGCATTTTGCAAGCTCGGAGAGCGACTTTCCGGTGCGCTTCATGGTCTGGAGCACCTGAGCTGCGGTAACTTCGCCGTCGCCGGTGGTCGAATGGTGCAGGAAAATAACATGGCCGGACTGCTCGCCGCCTATGGCATAGCCCTTTTCGAGCATACGCTCGAGGACATAGCGGTCGCCGACCTTTGTTATCTCGCAGTTTATATCATTATCGGCGCAGAACTTGTGGAAGCCCATGTTGCTCATGACGGTGACAACGGCCGTGTCGCCGTCGAGCTCGCCGCGCTCCTTCATATCCTTTGCGCAAATGGCGATTATCTTATCGCCGTCAACAACTTCGCCGTTTTCGTCAACCGCAAGAAGTCTGTCTGCGTCGCCGTCGAAGGCGAAGCCCGCCATAAGACCGTGCTCAACGACATATTTTCGAAGATTTTCAAGGTGAGTCGAGCCGCAGTTGTCATTGATATTGACGCCGTCCGGCTCGTTTGAGAGCACATCGCACTCAGCGCCCATCTGCATGAAGAACTCGGGAGCGGTTATGCTTGCGGAGCCGTTGGCGCAGTCGAGAGCTATTCTCATATTGTTGAACCTGTAATCGACGGTCGAGCACAGATGGGTTATATAATCGAAAATCGGCATCTCCGACGTTGTGACTCTGCCGACGTCGCCGCCTATTTTGACGGGAGGAACAACCGTCTCATCGAGGATTATCGCCTCTATCTCCTCCTCGAGCGCGTCGGGGAGCTTGTATCCGTCGGACTTGAAAATTTTGATACCGTTATATTCGCAGGGGTTATGCGAAGCGGAAATCATTATGCCCGCATCGTACTTGTATTTCTGCACAAGGAACGCCACTGCCGGGGTCGGCACAACGCCGAGGAGCAGAACATCCGCTCCGACAGAGCAAAGGCCTGCGCTGATAGCGGACTCGAGCATCTCCGAGGATGCGCGGGTATCCATACCTATAAGCACGCGGGGGCGCTTATGCGCGCTGTCCGTGAGCACCATGGCGGTAGCTCTGCCTATTTTCATGGCGAGCTCGCAGGTAAGCTCACTGTTTGCAACGCCTCTTGCGCCGTCTGTTCCGAAAAGTCTTCCCATATAAATTAACCTCCGATTGTCAAATGTCGAACTGCTGCTGACCCGGCATTGCTATGCCGAGATGCCTGTAGGCGGCGGGAGTGACCGTGCGTCCGCGCGGAGTCCTGCTCAAAAAGCCTATCTGCATGAGGTACGGCTCATAGACGTCCTCAATGGTTATGGCCTCTTCGCCGACTGCCGCGGCTATCGTCTCCAGCCCCACGGGGCCGCCGTTGTAGTTTCTTATCATGGTGGTAAGAACAAGTCTGTCTATCGAATCAAGCCCGAGGGCATCGACCTCCATGCGGTCGAGCGCCATCGAAGCTGTTTCGCGGGTTATTACGCCGTCGCCCATGACCTGGGCGAAGTCGCGCACGCGCTTTAAAAATCTGTTTGCGATTCGCGGAGTGCCGCGCGAGCGGGAGGCTATTTCAACCGAGCCGCTCGGATCCATCTCTATACCGAGTATGCCGGCGGAGCGCGTGACTATCTGCGAGAGCTGCTCGGTGGTATACATCTCGAGGCGGAGAATAACGCCGAAGCGGTCGCGCAAAGGCGCACTCAGCTGACCCGCTCTGGTCGTTGCGCCGACGAGGGTGAAGTGCGGCAGGTCAAGCCTTATCGAACGCGCCGACGGGCCCTTGCCGATTATTATATCTATCGCGCTGTCCTCCATGGCGGGATAGAGCACCTCTTCGACCGCGCGGGACAGACGATGTATCTCATCGACAAAGAGCACGTCTCCGTCGTTGAGATTCGTCAGCAATGCGGCGAGGTCGCCGGGCTTCTCTATCGCGGGACCCGAGGTCACGCGGAGATTGACATCCATTTCATTCGCTATTATGCCCGCAAGAGTCGTTTTGCCGAGTCCGGGAGGGCCGTAAAGCAAAACGTGGTCGAGGCAGTCGCCTCTGTGGCGGGCAGCCTCGATATAAACCGAGAGGTTTTCCTTCGCCTTCTCCTGACCGATATAGTCGGTCAGTCTGCGCGGGCGCAGGGAAAACTCAATATCGGAATCCTCGGGCGAGAGATCGGGGGTAACTATGCGGTTTTCATTGTCCATATCCATAGAGCCGTCTCCTTTGTCCCGTTATATATTCTTTGAAATAAGGCGCAGCGCCTGTTTTATCAGCTCATCCGACGGCAGCGACTGATCGAGCCTGCCGACTGCCGAGGCCGCCTCGGTCTTTGTGTAGCCGAGCATAACGAGGGCATCGACCGCCTCCTCGCCCGCACTCGACGACGCGGCCGCGTTTATTGCCGCCAATTCCTCGCGGTTCTCTGAGGATATATATGATTTAAGCTTATCTTTAAGCTCAAGCACAACTCGCTGCGCTATCTTCGCGCCCACGCCCTGAGCCGCTGTTATCGACTTTATATCGCCCGAAGCGACGCAGACGGCAAGTCTGTTCGGAGTCAGCTGCGAGAGTATCGCAAGCGCAGCCTTCGGACCGACGCCGGTAACGTTTATGAGCAGCTTGAAGCAGTCGAGCTCGTCTTTATCATAGAAGCCGAACATATCGAGCGCGTCCTCGCGGACGTTTAGATACGTATAGAGCGTGACCGTATCGCCTATGGCGCCGATATTTCTCAGGGTGTTCGCCGTGGCGCTGCAATTAAACGCAACTCCGCCGCAGTCGACCGCGACGCTCGTCGCATCGGTATGGACTACCCGACCCGTGATACTGTAAAACATACTGCTCTCCTTTATATGCTTGTGTTGAGTCTGCCCATGACGGAGCCGCTGCAATGGCAGTGGCAGACTGCCATTGCGAGCGCATCGGCGGCATCGTCGGGCTTCGGAATCTTATCAAGATTGAGGATTATCCTCGTCATCTCCTGCACCTGCTTCTTTTCGGCGCGTCCGTAGCCGACGACGCTCTGCTTGACCTGCAGGGGCGTATACTCAAAAATCGGGATACGGTGCTTCTGCGCGGCGAGGACAAGAACTCCCCTCGCCTGGCTGACATCGATAACCGTTTTGGCGTTGTTATTATAAAAAAGCTTCTCTATCGACATCGCTTCGGGCTTATATTTTTCCATAAGCTCCGAGACTCCGTCGTATATGCGCTCAAGCCTGAGGTTGAACGGCATCCCGGCGGGCGTTGTCACCGCGCCGTAGTCGAGCATGGTGAAGTGGTTGTTCTTATACTCCACAACACCGCAGCCGACTATTGCATATCCGGGATCGATACCGAGAACTATCATTTCTTGTTTGATTCCCTTTCTCTGATTATCATGCGCGTCGGAGTGCCCTCAAGGCCGAATACCGAGCGAATCTGATTGTCGATATAGCGCTGATAGCTGTAATGGAACAAGTCCTTGCGGTTGACAAAGCAGACAAATGTCGGCGGGCGGGTCGAGGCCTGAGTCATATAGAATATCTTGAGCCTCCTGCCCTTGTCGGTCGGCGGCTGGACGCGCGCCGTGGCATCGGCGAGCAGGTCGTTGAGGCGGCCTGTCGAAATGCGCATGGCGTTCTGGTCGTCAACATATTTGATAAGCTCAAACAGTCTGTCGAGCCTGAGCCCCGTCTTTGCCGAGATAAATATTATCGGGGCGTAGGACATAAACGAGAAATCGTTCATCAGCTTTTTGCGGTAGCTGTCCATGGTCTTGCCGTCCTTTTCGACGGCGTCCCACTTGTTGACGGCGATTATGCACGCCTTGCCGAGCTCGTGCGCGATACCCGCGACCTTGGAATCCTGCTCGGTAAAGCCCTCTACCGCATCTATCATTATAACACATACCTGCGCACGTTCAACAGCCATTCTCGCTCTAATTACGGAATATTTTTCAATAGAGTCGTAGACGCGGCTCTTTCTGCGCAGGCCGGCGGTATCTATAAAGACAAACTTGCCGTATTTATTTTCCACATAAGAATCCGTTGCGTCACGGGTCGTGCCCGCGATATCGGAGACTATCATTCTGTCCTCGCCGAGGATAGCGTTGACAAGCGACGATTTTCCGACATTGGGCTTGCCGATAACGGCAACCTTGACGGTGTCGTCCTCCTCCTCATTTTCCTCGGCGGGCGGCAGATATTCGCACACCGCGTCGAGCAGGTCGCCCGTGCCCATTCCGTGGACGGACGAGACGGCTATCGGATCGCCGAGCCCGAGGTTATAAAACTCGTAGTACTCCGCGGGAGGTTCACCGACCGTGTCGCACTTGTTGACGCAGAGGACTATCGGCTTTCCGCTCTTTTGGAGCATGGACGCCACCTCTCTGTCGGTCGAGACAACGCCGGAGCGCACGTCGGTAACAAGAATTATGACATCAGCACTGTCTATAGCAAGCTGAGCCTGACGGCGCATCTGCTTTAGGATTATATCGTCCGAATACGGCTCTATGCCGCCCGTATCAACGAGCAGCAAGGTTCTGCCGCCCCACTCGCAGTCTCCGTAGATTCTGTCGCGGGTAACGCCGGGGGTATCATCGACTATGCTCAGACGCGCTCCGACGAGCTTGTTGAACAGGGTCGATTTGCCGACATTGGGTCTGCCGACGATTGCAACAACCGGTTTTGACATATTTATGACCGCGCGGCAAAGGGCTTTCGCCGATACCGCTTCCTTTCAAAAATTTTGGATTTTATAAGCGCAAAACGTTTCTTATAAAAATCAAAAAGGCAGAGAAGGCTCATCCTCCTCTACCTCTCCGCATTCATGACTTGTACAAAGCACAGCCGAGGCGGAACCTCAGCTTAGCAGTTAACGCTTTAAGCCGCCGATACCGGCCGCTTTACGAGTCATATTTGACTTGCGTGTGTTTCAAAGGGCTCACGCGTCCTTCTTAATCACTTGCTTGCCGTTGTAATAGCCGCACTCGGGGCATATTCTGTGGGGTCTCTTGTACTCCCCGCACTGCGGGCACTTAACGAGCTCGGGAGCGTCCATCTTCCAAACGTTGGAACGTCTCTTGTCTCGTCTTGCGCTTGATACTCTTCTCTTGGGTACCGCCATGTTGAGCACCTCCTTAATACTAGTGCATTGAATGTGGAAAAAATCCTTTTAATTATCCAAAAGCTGTTTGAGAGCCTCGAGACGCGGGTCTATGGGCTTTTTGCAGCTGCATTGGCTTTCATTGAGGTTGGCGCCGCAGAACTGGCAGACGCCCTTGCAATCCTCTTTGCACAGAATCTTGTTGGGCAGGAAAAGAAAAACATCCTCCCGCACGAGAGGATCAAGCTCAAAATGCATATCCTCAACAAGAATCAGCTCGTCGTTCTCTTCGTTATTCAGCAAGGTAACGAGAGTATGAGAAACGGGAACGGTGAAAACGCGGTCTATCGATGAAGCGCAGCGGTCGCAGTAGGTAGAAACCTCAACCGTCGCCTGAGCTTCGATGCAAACTATGCCGGCTCGGTTCACCGCCTCGCCCTTGACGCGCACGGCCTTTTGAAAAGGCTTGGACGCCCAGAACTCCTCATCGGACATATCCAGCTCGTAATCAAAAGGAGCGGACATACCGATATTATTGAAAATGGGTTCTAACTCAATAAACATAGCATTCACCTTGCGGTTACTTAAATCCGCGCAGAAAGTATTATATCTTCCTGCGCGGGTTTTGTCAATAAAAACTTCGGTTTTTTAGCCTAAATTCTCTTAAATCTTATGGCAGAAGTCGAAAATCTTCTCGGGAAGCTCCTCTTCGTCCGCCGAAACGGTGAATACGAAGTTCTTCTCGGTAATGTCGCTGAGCTCCTTGACCTTCTCAAGGAAAACCGCAAGCTCATCGTAATCTCTGCTGCCGATGCGGAGAGTTGCGTCGACGAGGATATCGGTTATATCGTGGTCACCTGCGCAGATACCGCTGAGGAAGCCGTAAAACGCCTTATAGCCGCTGACCTTGTAAAAATCAGTCTCGATAAGCCTTGCACGATAGTTGATATCGTAAGTCAAAAGCCTTTCTTTCTCAACGCAGACGACGTTGCCGTTGGAAGCTTCAACAGCCTTGTTGACCTGCTCGATGAGACGTTTTGTCTTGCCCGATCCTTTGCGTCCTGTAATCAAAGAAACCATTAAGAATTCCTCCTAAAAATTTATTCTGTTTTCAAGCTCAGCACGGCGCTCCTCATATCCGGGCTTGCCCATGAGTGCGAACATATTGAGCTTATAACTTTCAACGCCGGGCTGGTCGAACGGATTGACTCCGAGGACATAGCCGGAAATTCCGCAGGCTTTCTCGAGGAAGTAGATAAGCCAACCCAAATTGTACTCATCCATCTTATCGACATCCAGGATGATATTGGGCACGCCGCCGTCGGTATGCGCAAGCACCGTTCCCTCGAACGCCTTGCGGTTGACCTCGGACATATGCTTGCCTGCGAGGAAATTGAGTCCGTCCTCATTGTCGGCGGTAGCCTCGATAACAATATCGCGCTTAGGCTCGGCAAAGGTGACGACGGTCTCGAACAGCGAGCGCTCGCCCTGCTGTATATACTGGCCGAGGGAGTGCAGGTCGGTCGAGAATATCGCCGACACGGGGAAGATTCCCTTGTGTTCCTTGCCCTCGCTCTCGCCGAAGAGCTGCTTGAACCACTCGCACATCATGGCGTAGTCCGGCTCGTAGGCGGCCATCATTTCAATCTTCTTTCCGCTCCTGTAAAGGATATTGCGGATAGCGGCATAGCGGTAGCAGTCGTTCTTGTCAAGCTCGGGCGACATATACTGCTCTCTTGCGTCCGCAGCGCCCTTCATGAGCGCGTCGATATCAATACCGGCAACAGCTATCGGCAGCAGGCCGACTGCCGTGAGCACGGAATATCTTCCGCCGACATTGTCGGGAACTACGAAGGTCTCATAGCCCTCCTCGTCGGACATATTGCGAAGCGCGCCCTTTGATTTATCGGTAGTGGCATAGATGCGGCTCTTTGCGCCGTCCTTGCCGTACTTCTTTATGAGCAGGTCTCTGAATATACGGAACGCGAGCGCAGGCTCGGTGGTCGTTCCGGACTTCGAGATGACGTTGACGGAAAAGTCCTTATCCTTGCAGATATCTATAAGCTCGGCAAGGGTCGAGGAGCTGATGGTGTTGCCGGCGAAGTAAATCTTCGGAGTGCCTTTTGCAACGTCGTTATACTTCTGCGACTTGACGAACTCTATAGCGGCTCTTGCGCCGAGGTATGATCCGCCTATGCCGATAACTATAAGTATCTCGGAATCGCTCTTTATTTTTTCTGCGGCCGACTTGATTCTTGCGAACTCATCCCTGTCGTAATTGACGGGAAGATCGACCCAGCCGAGGAACGCATTGCCTGCGCCCGTACCGTTATGAAGCTTTTCATGCGCGGCAGTTATCTCCGGCTGAATTGCCGAAAGCCCGGCGGCATCCGCCGCCTCGCCGACGAACGAGGTGTTAAGTCTGACTGACATTCTCTTTTGCCCCCATATCTATTAAGAGACCGCACGGTCTCCGGCTCCTATGAGCTCTTTTATTTGTCAATATTTTAACTTATTTGAGTGTGTATTTCAAGCTTTACGGGCAATATTTCACGAAAAATTAAAACAGTTTTAACTTTGCCGTCTTAAATATGTTTTTTCATCCGTTCTGCGAGCTTCTGTAGGCCTCGACTTCCCAATTTGTGATGAAATCGGTCAGCTCCTCCGTCATCGGCGACGCGCCGCCGAACGAGCGGGAATAAACGGCTATACCCGCCGCATCCTCAAAGAGCATTTCTGCGGTCTCGGCACGCTTTTCGCTCTCGCCGAAGCAGAACGCTCCCCTGCCCCGAAGCAAAACGACACGCGGCATAAAGCCGAATTTTTTATTGTAGGAGCTCGCCTTTTCCGCCGCTTCATTTACGCCGTCAAGCCATAGCGGATAGGCGCGGCAATAAACTATATGGTCGGGCGTGAACGGGCGCATGAGCTCCTTTGCGGCAGCTTTATCTTTTACAAAGCTCTCGGACACGCCGAACGGAACCTCGCGGCAGACGGTGCCCTGCGGAAATGCCGGAAGCAGAGCGCTCTGAGCCTCGGCGTCCGAGGTCGGAGTCCTATCGAAATCGGGCCTCTCCGAAAGTCTGCTATCGATGGAATCAATAACAAAACGGAGCTTTTCGCCGAGGGCGTCAACCGTATCGGCAGCTATGAATATTCCGTGATTTTCGAGCAGGAGCATATCGCAGTCCCTGCCCGTCCGCGCCTTGAAAGCAAGCATTCTGTCGCGGCAGAGCTTGGCAAGTATATAGCCGGGTCGGCACTGCTCGATCCAGATAAAATCGCGGTCTATCACTTTTTTTGCGGCGCTCTCCCCGCCCTTTGAGCAGGTGAGTCCGTTTATCTCGGCGGGGTGCAGATGCAGAACATAGGTCTGCGGAAACAGCGCATGGAGGGTAGTCTCGACGCTCGGGCGCTTCGTCTCCCCCGGTACGCGGGCCGCCATGAGGTCCTCGAGCACAAGAGCCTCGCGCTCGGAATCGGAATCGGGATAGCTCTTTTCGAATATTTCGCCGAGCTTTGAAAGATCCATTTTCACAAAGCCCTGCGCCGTTATTGTCGCAAGCGCCGTGCCCGAGCCCTTGACCCACATTCTGCCGTCCCGCTTTGCGGAGGTGTTGCCGCCGCCCGCCAAGACGAGAGACGGGTCGGAGCCGTAAAAATTCGAAAAGCCGACAAGCTCATCTATAAGCATGAATATTACCCTTTCTTACAGAAATTCCGGGGCACGGCAGTCCGCACCCCGGCTATTATTGTTATGATTTTATTTCTTTCCACGCTGCGCTGTAATATGCATCGAGCTCCGCGCCGAGATCGTGATAGACCTCGCCCTTATCGATAACCTCGCGGGACGGGAAGATGTCCTCATCCTGCTGAACCTCGGGAGCAAGCGTATCAAATAGCGCCTGATTCGGGGTCGAATAATAGATATATTCGAAGTTCTTCTTCGCGGCATCGACTCCGCAGAGGTAGTTGATGAACGCCTCGGCGTCCGCCTTATTGGAGCTGTAAACAGGGACTACCCACGAATCGATCCAGAAGTTCGTGCCCTCCTCGGGGATAGTGAACTTAAGATCGGGGTTGCCGCTGATGTTCTGCTCCTCGTCGCCCTCTATAGCGAGATACGCTTCGCCGTTATAGACGAGCGCCATCGCCGCCTCGCCGCTTATCATCGCGTCGCGCGCCTCGGTCTCGACGAGATACGCCTTGAGCATCGGCTTTTGCTTGATAAGCAACTGCTTTGCCTCGTCTATCTGCGCCTTGTCCGTAGTGTTGAGGGAATAGCCGAGAGCCTCAAGCGCGACAAGGAAGGAGTCGCGGATGCTGTTCGACATAATAATCTTTCCGGTATACTTCTCGTTGAAGAACATCTTCCAGCTCTTCGCGTCCTCTTCGGAGACCATCTTGGTGTTGTAGATAACGCCGACGGTGCCCCAGAAATGCGGGACGGAATACTTGTTTTCGGGATCGAATGACTTCGACTTTTCGAGATACACTTCGCCGATGTTCTTGATGTTCGGGATATTGTCAAAATTGAGCTCTGCGAGTCTGTTCTCCTTGATGAAGCGCTCGATTATATAGTCCGAGGTACAGATAAGGTCATACGACTGGTCGCCGTTGACGGCCTTGTTGTAGAGCTCCTCGGGGGTGTCGCATTCGTCGACGTTGACCTTGATGCCGTGTTCTTTTTTGAAGTTCGATATAACATCGAGATCGATATACTGCCCGTAGACGAGCACGTTTATTTTACGGGTCTGAGTGCAGCCCGTGAGAGCGCCCACAGAACAGACGCAGAGAGCTATTGCCATAGCGGCGGCGATTATTCTGACAAGAACGGATTTTTTCATTTTTCGTCTCCCCTCAATAGTTTTTTCTCTTCACCGCGCTTCTCTCCTTTTTAATGCTGATACGGTTGACAACGAACAGCACGATAAGCACGATTAGGAAAATTATAGTTGAAAGAGCATAGAGCTCAGGCTGATTTCCGAGCTTGCGCTCGGTGTAGATTATTATCGAGAGCGTCTTTATTCCGGCGCCCTTTGTGAAATAAGTAATGGTGAAATCGTCGAGCGACATGGTAAACGCCATGAGGAAGCCCGAGAGTATACCCGGGAAAATATCCGGGACTATGACCTTGAAGAACGCCTGAACCGGCGTTGCGCCGAGGTCAACCGCCGCCTCGTAGGTGTTCTTGTCGCGCTGACGGAGCTTTGGCAGAACGTTGAGGACGACATAGGGAATATTGAAGCTGATATGCGCTATGAGCATGGTGGTAAAGTTGAGGCTGCCGAACATACGCACGAAGAGCAGCATCAACGCAATGCCCGTTACGATATCGGCGTTCAAAAGCGGTATGCTGTTGACGCTCATTATTGCGGACTGACTGCGCTTTCTCATATAGAGAATACCCACGCACGCGAGAGTGCCGACCGCCGTTGCTATCAGCGCAGAGAGCAAGGCGAGCAGAAGAGTGTTGCGCAGAGCCTCCATGATAGGCCCGCTCGTGAACAGATCCTCATACCATCTGAAGGTAAAGCCGCCCCACTTCATATAGCGGGAATTGTTGAAGGACATGACCGTTAAAACGGCTATGGGCAGATAGAGCAGGACGAAGATTATCGCCACATAAAACTTTTCGAGGAAGTGCTTGAATTTTACCACAGCGACGCCTCCTCTCCCGAGCCCTTCATCTCGCCTATCATCATGCTGACGAAGATGAATATCATGAGCACTATCGAGATGCCGGAGCCGAGATGCCAGTTGTTGCCCTGGTTGAACTCCTGCTCGATGATATTGCCTATGAGCAGAACCTTGCCGCCGCCGAGGATATCGGCGATAACGAACTCCGAGATACTCGGCACGAACACCATTGTGATGCCGCTTATGACGCCGGGCACGGAGAGCGGGAAGATTATCTTTCTGAAAGTCCTGCCCGGAGTTGCACCGAGGTCGCCCGCCGCCTCAAGAAGATTGCGGTCGATTTTTATAAGGGCGTTGTAAATCGGCAGAACCATGAACGGGAAATAGTCGTAGACCATGCCGATGACTATCGCCGCCGGGGTATACATGATACTGAAATTCGGCAGATTAAGCGCCGAGAGGACGCTGTTCAGAATGCCGTTATCGGAGAGCAGCATTCTTATCGCGATTATCCTGAGCAGGAAGTTTATCCACATGGGCAGGATAAAGATGAATATAACGAAGCTGCGGTTTTTTGCGGCGCTTTTGCTGAGTATCAGCGCGAGCGGATAGGCAAGCAGCAGGCACACCGCCGTTGTTATCACTGCGAGCAGCAGGGACAGACCGAGCGCCTGAATATGAATCTTTTCAAAGATCGCGGTTATGTTTGAAAAAGTGAACGCGCCGTCCGAAGAAGTGAAACCGTAATAAAAAACGAACAGCAGCGGCACTATCGTAAAGACCAGCATCCACAGCAGATACGGCCCCGCCATAAGTTTTTTACGCATCGGCGTTGAACACCTCCTCGTCCTCGGACTCGGGTTTGTTCATAATCTGGATGTTCGAGGGTTCAACGCTGAGGCCCACCTCCGCTCCGATGGGAGTGGAGACGGTGCTGTGAACAAGCCACTCGTATCCGTTCACTAAAACGTGCATCTCATAGTGCACGCCCTTGAATATTATATCGGTGACAACGCCCTTGAGCTCGCCCTGCGAGGGCGGAGTCAGGACGACATCCTCGGGTCTTATGACGACGTCGACGGGCATATTCTCGCCGAAGCCCTCGTCGACGCAGACAAACTCGGCGCCGAGGATACGCACGAGGCGATCCCTTATCATAACGCCGTCTATTATATTGCTCTCGCCTATGAAGTCGGCGACGAAAGCGTTTGTGGGCTCGTTATAAATGTCAACGGGAGTTCCTATCTGCTGGATATAGCCCTGGTTGAGCACGACGACGGTATCCGACATCGTGAGGGCCTCCTCCTGGTCGTGGGTGACATATATAAAGGTTATGCCCAGCTGCTGCTGAATCTTTTTGAGCTCGACCTGCATCTCGCGCCTTAATTTGAGGTCGAGAGCGCCGAGGGGCTCATCGAGCAGAAGCACGCGCGGCTTGACCGCAAGGGCGCGGGCTATCGCCACCCTCTGCTGCTGACCGCCCGAGAGCGAATTTATGTTGCGCTTTTCAAAGCCGCTGAGATTGACTATGGAGAGCATCTCGCTCACCGTCTTTTCAATCTCGCTCTCCGACACTTTTCTTATGCGCAGACCGAACGCCACATTTTCATAGACATTCAGGTGCGGAAAAAGCGCGTAACGCTGAAAAATGGTGTTAACCTGCCTCTTATGAGGCGGCACACCATTGATTTTTTTATCCTCAAATATGACATCCCCCTCATCGGGATCGAGGAATCCGGCAATAACGCGCAGAATGGTTGTCTTTCCGCAGCCTGACGGACCGAGCAAGGTGATGAACTCCCTGTCCCTTATATAAAGGCTCAAGTCGTCAAGCACCTGATTATCACCCAGTTTGACGGAGATGTGTTTCAAATCGATAATGACATTTTTTTTCAATTATGCAGCCCCTCTCTCAAAAGAATTCGATGCAAACCGCACATCAAAATATAAACAAAGTCGTAACTACTAATATAGAGCCAATCCGCAAAAAAGTCAACAGATTTGACAAAAAAAGTTACGGCTCGCCGGTAAAATCGGCAAGCCGCGGGGGGAATTTTCAGTTTTCGAACGAGGTTTTTTCTCTGAGTTTTTCTATTATCTCAACTATCTTGAAACGCGGCTCATATCTGCCGGAGCTCTCGACTACCTTCAGCTCGCCGTCATCAAAAAACGCGTCGAGATTGCCTCCCCTGTCCTGCGCGGCGGGCAGGCACAGCGGCGGGAACATCACGCACCACCAGTTGCGCCCCGCGCCCTCGCCGATGACCACCTTGACTGCGGTATAGCGCCCGGCGGGCATGGTCAGGCTGCCGTAACACCGCGTGGCGAAATACTCGTTGACGACATTGACGCTCACGGGATAATCGTAGCCCGCGCGCTCTATCACCTCGCGAGCGGCGGCTTCGAGCTCGGCCTTATGCGGCTCGATTTTTCTCCGCGCCTCATCCGCCGTCACCGTGCCGTCAAAAAGCTGCGCGCCGCGCTCGAGCACGGCATCGCGAACCATGAGCTTTAGCTGCTGGTCGGCGCCGCAGTCGGAGTTTGCGATAACGTGCATTCTCAGCACATCGGAGCGCACTCGCGAGCAGTTATAAGCAAACGCTCCGACGCTGCACGCGCCCGCCGCAAAGACTGCCGCGAAAACCACGGCCTGTATTTTCATAAGCTTTGTCAGTTTCTTTGACTTCATAATAAGTAAAACCGTCCTTTCCTTCGGATACAACCGAATTATGGACGGTTTTATTTGAGTTTATACGGAAAATTTCGGGGGCTTTTAATCCTTGAAGCCCGTTATCTCCTCGCGGGTCTTGAAGATTCCGCCGTTATTTTCGAGAATATCCAAATGCTCCGTGGCGTAGCCCGTACCGAGCGCGACGCACTCGAGCGGGTCGTCGGGGACTATGACGTGAACGCCCGTCCGCTTTTCTATGAGCTTATCCATGCCGTCGAGCAGAGCGCCGCCGCCGGTTAAAAGTATGCCCGTTTCGGCGATATCGCCCGCAAGCTCGGGCGGCGTTACCTCGAGCACGCTACGCACGCCCTCGGCTATCGACTCAAGGTGCTCACGCATGGCGAGGTAGATTTCCGTTGTGTTCACCTCGTCCGTTATCGGCATTCCGGTTATATAGTGCTTGCCCTTTATGCCGATAGCAAGCTCCGTGTCGCGCAGGTACGCGCAGCCGATGCGCTTTTTAATATCCTCGGCGGTCTTTTCGCCGATAACTATATTGCGCTCGCGGCGCAGATAGCGGATTATATCCTCATCGAGGATGTTGCCGGCTATTTTGACCGATTTTGAAATAGAGATGCTGCCCATGGTGACGACTGCGATATCCGCGGTTCCGCCGCCGATATCAATGACCATTGTACCCATCGGACGGCTGATATCGAGTCCCGCACCGAGTGCGGCGGCGAGCGGCTCTTCTATGAGGCACGCCCTGCCCGCTCCCGCGGCGGTGACGAGGTCGAGTATGGTTCTCTTTTCAAGATTGGTGACAGTAGAGGGCATACACACGACTATATTGGGCTTAAACACCATGTTTTTGCAGACCTTATAGAGCAGGACGCGAACAATGGCCTTTGTGGCGGTGAAATCCGAGATAACTCCGCTTCGCATGGGCTTTACTACCGTTATGGAGTCGGGGTTGCGGCCTATCATATCCGACGCTTTCTGGCCGACTGCCAAGAGTCTGCCCGTATCCGTATCGAATGCGACGGCGCTCGGCTCGGAGACAACTATTCCCTTGCCCTCAACGAAAATACGTATGGTAGTTGTGCCGAGGTCTATTCCGATGTTTGTTCCGAGCATTTTCCGTCCTCCTTTTTGGTTATTGCCGCGCTGACGCAGCAGACTTTATCCGCGCCGCGCAGAAGCAGGAGCTTTGCACACTCGTTGAGCGTCGCTCCCGTTGTGGCTATATCGTCGCAGAGCAAAACCGCGGCATTGTCTATGATTTTATTCTCCGCGCAGTCAAACGCTCCTATGACTCCGCCGAAGCGTTCGACGCCGCCGAGCGTTTTCTGCTCCTTACCCTGAAACGGGCGGGAGAGCAGTTTTTCTTCAAACGGCACGCCGAGCTCTTTTGCTATTCTCTTTGCGAGCAGCGCGCTCTGATTGTATCCGCGCTTTTTATATGACGCTTCGGACAGGGGCACGCAGCAGACAAAATCGAATTTCACGCCCTCGAAGTTTTCTTTCACGCTCTGCGCCATAAACCGCGCGAGCCCGTCGGCGTTTTGGGTGCGCCCGTTGAACTTCAGGGCATGAATCGAGCGCTTTGCCGCGCCGGAATAATAAAACGGCGCTGTCTGAGCCTCGAAAAAGCGGCGGTGAAACGAACAGGAGCAATATTTCTTCTCCCTGCCGCAATGCGGGCACAGATCTCCCTTTACATATTCGAGGTCGCTCTCACAGCTGCCGCACACGGGCATATCCGGCGCAACCACTTTTCCGCAAAGAGCGCATCGGCGCGGAAACAGGGCGTATGAGATATATTCGAGCACCGATACTTTCATTCTTCATTCACCAGGAGAAAATGCTTGAGCGCGGAATAGCGTCTGGCCTTTTTGTCGTTCGCCGCCATGGCATAGACCTGACTCCGACTGCCGACCAAGACAAGTATTTTTTTTGCGCGGGTGACTCCGGTATAGAGCAGGTTTCTGTAAGCAAGGCGCGGCGGTACGCCGATTATCGGCATTATGACCGCGGGAAACTCATTGCCCTGGCTCTTATGAACGGTCACGGCATAGGCGAGCTCAAGCTCCTGCAGAGCCTCAAACGGAACAACGGCCTTGCGCTCGTCGAACATTATCTCAACCGTGCGAGAACGCGAATCGACCTTGCGAAGAATGCCGATATCGCCGTTGAATATCCCCGTTCCGTCGCCGTCAGGGCCTGTCCACTCGATATCGTAGTTGTTGCGCGTCTGCATGACCTTGTCTCCCGTGCGAAACACGGTTGCGCCGACGTTTGTCTCGGGCTTCGAGGCATCCGGCGGATTGAGCACCGCCTGCATGACGCGGTTGATGTTGTTTGTGCCGCACTCGCCCATTCTTGACGGACAGATGACCTGGATATCGTCAAGCGGCGAAAATCCGTAGGCGCGGGGCAGACGCACGGAGCACAGATCCGAGACGGTCTTTGCCGCGACAAACGGCGAGTCTGTCGGCATGAAGAAGAAGTCCTTGCTGCGCACATCGAGCTTCGGCGGCTCGCCCTTGACTATTCTGTGGGCGTTTTCGATTATCAGGCTCTCCATGGACTGGCGGAAAACCTCTGTCAGCTCAACGACCGGAACTATGCCCGAGGCTATCATATCGTGCAGGACATTGCCCGCTCCGACGGGCGGCAGCTGATCCGAATCGCCGACCATTATGAGGCGGCAGCCTATCGGGAGAGCGTCGAGAAAGCTCGAAAACAGTGTTATATCTACCATCGACAGCTCGTCGAGTATGACCGCCTGAGCGTCGAGAGGATTGCGCGCGTTGCGCGAGAACTGCGGGCGGTCGTGCTTGTCCCACTCGACCTCGAGCAGACGGTGGATGGTTTTGGCAGGTCTGCCGGTAACCTCGCTCATGCGCTTTGCGGCGCGTCCCGTCGGTGCGGCGAGTGCGACTTTAAGCCCGTCATCCTCGAAAATTTGAAGGATTCCGTCGAGGGTCGTTGTCTTTCCCGTTCCGGGGCCGCCCGTCAGTATGAGCAGCCCGCGCTCGACAGCCGCGGCAATAGCCTTGCGCTGGAGCTCTCCGTATTTTATGCCGCTCTTTTTCTCTATTCTGCCGATCTCCCTGTCCGCCGCCTTACGGCCTGCGGGCGGGAATCTGAGTATCTGCTTCATGTGCTCCGCAGAGGACTTTTCCGCTTTATAGATATTCGGCAGAAAAATAAATTCCCTGTCGTCTATAAACTCGTTGACGAGCCTGCCGGAGCCTATCAGCTCATCTATTGTTATATCCACGGTGTCGTCGTCAGTCGAGAGCAGCTCGGCGCACGGGGCGAAAAGCTTATCGCGCGGGATACAGGTATGTCCGTTTGAAAGGTTATGGCTCATAACATGGAGCACGCCCGCCTGAAGGCGATAGCCGTTATCGGGCGGCTCGGGCAGCTCCTCCGCTATAACCTCGGCTCGCTCAAAGCTGAAGCCCACCCCCTCGCCGCAGAGGGCATAGGGGTTGCGCCTGATTATATCCGCGGCGCGCACGCCGAACGCATTGAAAGCTTTGACACATTCGGCGGTGGTCATGCCGTATTTTTCGAGCGACATCATAATTTCGCGAACCGCAAACTGGCGCTTGAAATCCTCGCTTATACTTTTCGCCTTTTCGGGCGATATTCCGCGTATCTGCGCGAGTCGCTCGGGGTCGTTTTCGATTATATCAAGGGTATTCTCGCCGAACCTGTCAACTATTTTGACCGCGAGCTTCGGGCCTATGCCCTTGACGCCGCCCGCCGAGAGATATCGGAGGATATCACCCGCCGAGGCGGGCATTTTATGCTCGCACAGCTCCACTCTGAACTGGCGGCCGAAGGAAGCATGAAAATCCCAATGGCCGGAGAGTTCCAGCAACTCACCGGCTTTGAGCTCGGGCATGACGCCGACAGCGGTTATCAGCTCATCGCCGCTTTCAAGCTCGAGGACCGTGAACCCGTTTTCGGGATTCGAAAAGGTCACATCGTTTATCACGCCGCTTATGCGTATCCTCTCATGTTCCTCCATTTATATATCCTTTCGGGAAGCAAACTCTTCAAATTCGCCGCTGGAGCAGAGATAGAGCCCCTCGCAGCTTCTGCACATTCTCTCGCACTCTTTCAGCTGAGCTTCGTCCATACCGAGGTCGAGTATCACAACCGCCTCCTTGTCGCCGAGCATTCCGCTGCGAAGCCGCTGAGCGTAGCCCTTCCCGGCAACATCGGTCATTCCGCTCCTTGCGGGGATGACGACGATATATCTCCCGTTCGAGCGCGGGTGCAGAATTTTCAGTAATATGTAATAGGCTATGCCGACCGTGCCTATGAGCACGAACGACGCAAATACACCGAGCAGCACTCCGTCCGACATTTATATCACCTCAGCACATCATATGCCGGGGATACATTGCGGGTTACAGGCAGCGAGCAGGCCTGTAAGCCGAGTTTTGTCTTTTAAGGCAACTATCTGTCTAGGCGCACCGTTGCCGATACGCTCAAGCCACCCGTCGGAGAGAATTACGCCGAGCAAGCGCGGAGCTTTCGCTCCTCTCCGGTCGGTGTTGCTTCGGATAGGGTTTGCAGGGCAATGCGGTTCCCCGCACGCCGGTGAGCTCTTACCTCGCCTTTCCACCCTTACCCGCAAAAGCGGGCGGTATATCTCTGTTGCACTTTCCCTAAGGTCACCCTCGGCGGCCGTTAGCCGTTATCCTGCTCTGTGAAGCTCGGACTTTCCTCATTGATCTTATAAAAGATCCCCGCAGCTGCCCGGCCTGCTCGCTATCTATTTATTGTAATTCAAAATCCGCCTTATGTCAAACAAATGATGAAAACAAAGTGTAAATTTGTCCCCGGCGGATATATTTGGTGCGCGGCGGATAAATTTAGTGCGCCGGGTGAGGATAAAGCAAGAAACAGCCGCAGTGAGTTTCACTGTTGCGACTGTTCTTTGCGGGGGGAGATAAATCGGGATTTGCAGCGCTTGCAGCTGCGCTGCAAAATTCAATTCATATGGTGCCGAAAAACACTGTCCGTTATTTCAACTTTTTTTCACGGAGAATGCCCTTATATGAGCCGTCTTGGCAAGTTCCCACGTTGACGAATCCGAGGCTTTCGTAGTACTTTGCGAGCGCTGCGCTGTCCTCTGCCGAATCGAGACGAAGATATGCTTTGCCTTCGCTCACGGCGTACTCCCCCGCGCGGCGAAGAAACTCCGCTCCCGCGTCGCGCTCACCCAACTTCGAGGCGAGGTTGTGGACATAGAGCGAGGGAGCATCGTCCTCCCACCTGTCATCGTGCTCGAGCAGGACGGCGGCACAGACCGGCTCTCCGTTTTCGTCCTCGAGCGCAAAAGCGAGACCGTCTCTGCATTTTTCTTCATAATATGAAAGCGGATAAAGCTTATCGTATTTCACAACATTCCAATGCTCTATTCCCTTTTCGTCCATCCACTGCATCCGCGCAAGGACAAGGGAGAACATCTCGGACGCCTTTTCGGGCGGCAGTTTTATAAATTTGCGTTTGTTCATCTTTTCTCCGTTAAAACACGCCCGGAAATCCGAGGATCCCGGGCGCGAGGTTATTTAATTGCCGTTTATGCTTTTTTGTGAACTCTCGTCATAACATCGGTGCCGCCGAGGACATTGAAATGCTTGATATGGACGAGCGGCTGAGACAGGTCTCCGTTTGCGGGCATCTTGTTGTCGATGCCGCCGAGCAGGCTCGCGCCGTCCGAGCACTCAACTCTGACGTTCTCGGGCAGATAAATATCGACTCCGCCGAGAATCGCGGTGACGCTTATCGTTATCTCGTCGTTTATCTGCGCTTCGCTCAGATCGACCTCAAGACCGCCGAGAATTGCAAGGCAGTGAGCGCCGAGCAGATTGCCGGTGGTGTTTTTATAAACGCCGCCCGAGCAGACTGCGGTGTATGTGGGCTTGCTCTCCTGCGAAATAGGGCCGCTGTTGTCATCGAGATGCTTCTTGAGCTTCTTTGTCTTTACCGTGCTGAATATCAGCCAAAAGCCGACGGTGACAAGGGCGATTGCGATAGCGAAATGGTTCATTCTCTCTGCGGGCACCCACTGGGGGTTGCACTTGAGCAGCAGCCAGACGCCGACCGCGACGGCCGCGACATTGAGCAAATCAATACCCGAGGCTATCATGCTGCCGATAGCGGGAACGATGATAAATACTGTCCACCAACCGCTCATTTCGCCTATTTCCCAGAAGCCGAACGCCGAGCCTAGGAATATGATTCCCGCAGCTAAAACGGCTATTCCGAAAAATATCTTATTCAGATTCTTTCTCATTTTCGTCTGCCTCCCCATTGTCCTGAGCGTCGGACTGCTCCGACGGCTCTGTCGGTTTGCTGTCGTCTTCACTGTGCACGTCCAACGGGGCAAGCTCGTTGCCGTGCATTATCGTTTCAAACTCCTCGCCGCTTATCTTCTCGCGCTCGATAAGCGCGTCGGCGACTGCATGGAGTCTGTCGATATGCTCCTTGAGTATATCCTCGGTATGACCGTAGGCCGTGGTGATGATGCGGTTTATCTCCTCATCTATCTCTGCGGCTGTCTCCTCCGAATAATTCTTCAGATGCGAGTAATCTCTGCCGAGGAATACCTCGTCGTTACCCGAGCCGAAGGATATCGGGCCGAGTCTGTCGCTCATGCCGTACTTTGTGACCATCTTGCGCGCGATATCCGTGGCGCGCTCAATGTCGTTCGACGCGCCGGTCGAAACGTCGCCTATAACTATGGCTTCGGCAACTCTGCCGCCGAGAAGGCTGACAAGATTGTCGAGCATCTCGTTCTTCGAATGATAGCTCTTATCCTCGGTCGGGAGATACATTGTGTATCCGCCCATCTGACCTCTCGGCACTATGGATACCTGATGAACCGGGTCGTTATACTCGAGATAATAGGCGGAGACTGCGTGTCCTGCCTCATGATAGGCGGTCAGGCGCTTCTCCTTGTCGGTCATCTTATGGCTCTTCTTCTCGGTGCCTGCGACGACCTTTATCATCGCCTCTTCTATCTCGGGCATGGTTATGGCTCTCTTATCACGGCGGGCGGCGAGAAGAGCCGCCTCATTGAGCAGGTTTTCGAGGTCTGCGCCGGTGAAGCCTATAGTTGTCTTTGCAATAGTCGAAAGATTGACGTCGGGGCCTAAGGGCTTGCCCTTGGCGTGAACCTTGAGTATGGCCTCGCGTCCCTTGAGGTCGGGATAGCCTACCGTTACCTGACGGTCAAATCTTCCGGGACGGAGCAGCGCGGGGTCAAGGATATCGGGGCGGTTGGTCGCCGCGATGATTATAACGCCCTCGTTTGCGCCGAAGCCGTCCATCTCGACGAGCA
>DPOR01000013.1:0-49586 GCA_003538135.1 Oscillospiraceae bacterium | reverse complement strand
AAGCCGTCCATCTCGACGAGCAGCTGGTTAAGCGTCTGCTCGCGCTCATCGTGTCCGCCGCCCATGCCTGCGCCTCTGTGGCGGCCGACGGCGTCTATCTCATCGATAAAGATTATCGAGGGTGAATTTTTCTTTGCCTCATTGAAAAGGTCGCGCACTCGCGAAGCGCCGACACCGACATACATCTCGACGAAATCGGAGCCGGAAATCGAGAAGAACGGAACATTTGCCTCACCCGCAACAGCCCTTGCAAGCAGGGTTTTACCTGTACCGGGAGGGCCGACGAGCAGAACACCGCGCGGTATTCTCGCGCCGAGCTTGTTGAAATGAGAGGGATCCTTGAGGAAATCGACTATCTCGCTGAGCTCCTCTTTCTCCTCGTCCGCGCCCGCAACGTCGTCAAATGTCGTCTTGCGGCTCTCGTCCTTCGCCCGCTTGACGCGCGCCTTGCCGAACGAAAGAGTTCGGTTGTTCTCGTTGTTCATGGCGTTGTTCATCTTGCGGAACATATAGAAGAGTATGGCGCCGAGGATAACGAGCATGAGAAGCGTCGGGACGATATTGAGCAGAATGGCGCCGGTCGAGCCGGTCTGATACTGCGCCTTTATCGGAGTATCCGGATGCTCTCTGTTATATGCGATAACGCCGTTGTGTATGTCCTCCTGGAACATACCGACGCTCGGCACGGTGAAGTTATACGTCTTATCGTCGCCCTTGAGCTTGAACTCAAGCGCACCGCTCGACATATTGAGGTTATATTCCGTGACCTTTTTTTCATCGAAATACTGCACGACCTGATAATACTCGAGCTTTTCGTTCTTCTGCTGCCTGGCATAGAGGGAGACACCGGAAATTATGAGGATGGGAATGAGAATATACGGTATCCACGCCAGCACTTTTTTTGCATTGCTGTCAGTGTTGTTTTTCTTATTTTTCAAACGTCAAATCCTCCTGTGACTGTCGAAGTTTTCTTTTGACCGCTCTTATTTCTCGTAGACCGAACGGCTGAGCACGCCGAGGAAAGGCACATTGCGGTACTTCTCATCGTAATCGAGACCGTAGCCGACAACGAACTCGTCGGGAACCTCCGTTCCCGCGTAGTCCGCCTTGAGATCCTTTATCATGCGGCGCTCGGGCTTATCGAGGAAGGTGCATATCTTAATGCTCGCGGGTCTGCGCGCTCTGAGCATCTCGGATATGTAATGGAGAGTTTTACCGGAGTCGAGTATGTCCTCGACTATCAGCAGGTCATAGCCCTCTATGGGTCTGTCAAGATCCTTTATTATCTTGACTTCGCCCGAGCTCTCCGTGCCAGAGCCGTAGCTCGAAACCGACATAAAATCTATCTCGCACGGTATTGTTATCGCTCTCATAAGATCCGCCATAAACACGACGGAGCCCTTCAAGACGCTGACCATGAGTAGCTTCCTGCCCTTGTAGTCCTCGCTTATCTGCCTGCCGAGGCGGGAGACGATATCGCGTATCTGCTCCTCGCTGAGCAATACTCTCTCTATATCCTCTATCATTGCTTTTCCCTCCGTATTATAAGCACATTTTCAGTGTTTTTTCCGACGCGGCACCGTCTGTCCGCGCCGAAGCCCTCGACCCAAAGCACACCCGCTTCGTCGCGCAGCACTGCGATGTCGCAGCGGCTCTCCGGCGGAATATGCGCCTCGTTGAAAAGCTTTTTCAGGCTCTTTGTGCAGCCGCGCCTCGCAAGGGTCAGCTTATCGCCCGAACGGCGGCTGCCGATTTGAACTCTTCCTATAATTTTATCACAATCAATGCAATAATCCAACACATCTTTGTGAATTTTTTGTGTATCTAAAAAAATTTTTTTATTAACTCTGCAAATTGATACGCGTCCGTTATGGCAAACGGAGCCGTTTATGCACTCGAACTCTATATTCTCCGACCACTCCTCGCCCTTCTTTATTGGGGCGGCAAAGCGCAGAACTGCGCCGTCCGAGACGGCAAACGTATCGGGTGAAAGCTGAATTTTTCCGCCCGGCGAAAGAATATTTTCAACTGCGCCTACGGTCTTAAAGTCCGCCGATTTCGGGCATACGTTCTTTATACAGCCGAGCAGGACGCGGCGGCGTATCGCCGGATGCGCCGAGAGCAGCGCTTTGCAGGAAAGTCCGCCGTCGGCTTGTGCCGAGAGCAAAAGCGCCTTCGTCTCGCCCTCGAGAAAGTCCTCGTCGAGCGCGGCGTTTTGAGAAAAATGCGAGGCATTCTCTTCAAAAGCGGAGTTTATCTCCTTTAGCGCGGGGACTGCGATACGGCGAATCTTATTGCGGCTGTAATCGAGAGTCAGGTTGGTGCTGTCTGTTACGAAATCGAGAGAATTTTCGCGGCAGAACGCCTCTATTTCTTCCCTCGTGCAGAAAATAAGCGGTCTTATTATATTTCCGCGCACGGGCGGAATACCGCAAAGCCCCTTTAGCGACGAGCCGCGGGCGAGATTGAAAAGCATGGTCTCGGCATTGTCGCTCGCCGTGTGGGCGGTTGCGATTTTTGCGTTTTTGTCTATCGATTCAAAGAACTCGTAGCGCACTCTGCGCCCGCATTCCTCGCATGACTCTCCTCTCTGCTTTGCGAGCGCCGCTACATCGGCATGCAAAACCTCAAAGCGCAGTCCGTTCTTCTCGCAGAAGGAGCGCACATAGTTTTCATCGCGTCGCGCCTCTTCGCCGCGAAGCCCGTGATTGACATGGGCTACGGTCAACGACAGCGAATACCGTTCCCTTATCTTCATAAGGAACAGCAGCATTGCCATTGAATCGGCACCGCCCGAGACCGCGGCTATAACTGCGGCTCCCGGGCTGAGCATATTGTATTTTTTCACGGCGCCGAGCGCTTTATCAAGCATTCTGAATCTTCTCCACGCCCATGAACAGAGTGTGATCCGCATCCCAGATGAAATCTACCGTCTTTGTGGGACCGTGTCTGTTCTTGGCAACAATAACCTCGACCTCGTTGGCAACGGGGGCTGCGGATACAGGCTCGTCGTCGCCGTCCGGGTCGTCCTTTTCGTTCTTATAATATTCCTCGCGGTAGAGCATGAGGACTATATCGGCATCCTGCTCTATCGAGCCCGATTCGCGCAGATCCGAAAGCTGCGGGCGGTGGGACTTTCCCCTGCCCTCGGTGCCTCTGGAGAGCTGGGCGCAGCAGACTACGGGGATATTCAAATCCTTCGCCATGAGCTTCAGGCTTCGGGTTATCTCAGTAACCTCCTGCACGCGGTTTTCGACCTTTGTGCCGGAGCGGATAAGTCCGAGGTAATCTATGATTATACAGTCGACATTCTTGAGTCTGCGTGCGCGCGCTTTCATTTCTGCAACGGTTATCGAGCTCGTGTCATCGAAATAGAGCTCACAGTCGTTGAGCGCTGCGGTGGCAAGTCCGAGGCGCGTCCAGTCGTCGGTATCGAGCTGACCACTTCGCATCTTTGTGCTTAATACGCGCGCTTCGGTCGAGAGAACTCTCTGAGCAAGCTGCTCCTTCGTCATTTCGAGCGAGAAGAAGAGAATTTTCTTCTTAGCCTTGACAGCGACGTTTCTCGCAATATTCAAGGCAAAGCTTGTCTTTCCCATTGCGGGGCGCGCGCCGATAAGTATGAGGTCAGACTTGTTGAGTCCCGCTATTACGTCGTCGAGATCCCTGTAGCCCGTTGAGATTCCCTTGAACGCCTCCGCGCCCTCGGAGCTGAGTTTTTGCAGGGTGTCATAGACCTGATTGACTATTATGTCGCTGAGCTTGGACGGACCCGTGCTCGTCTTGCCCTGGCGGATATCGTATATTCTCTGCTCCGCCGCGTCAAGAAGCATATCCGCGCTGTCGGTCTGGGCGACGGCGTTGTCGATAGTCTCCTGCGAGACGGTGATGAGGGTGCGCATGAAATACTTCTCGCGCACGATTTTCGAATATGACTCGACATTTGAAGTAGTCGGCACGCTCTGAGCGAGCTGGAACAGATAGTTCTTTCCCGCCGCCTCATCGTATGTTCCGTTGTTCTTGAGCGCTTCAAGAATAACAAGCGGATCGATTTTGCTGCCTAACGCATCGAGGCTCACCATGACGGAGAATATTTCTCTGTGCTGCGGGAGATAGAAATACTCCGGGCGCAGATAGATGAGCACCTGCGGCATACAGTTCGGATCCATGAGCACGCATCCGAGCACCGCCTGCTCCGCCTCAAGGCTGAAGGGCATCTGATACCCCTCGGGCAGGGTTAAATTATTCACATCCACGGTTCTTAGATCCTCCGGTTTTCGGAAATTATTCCTCGCCCACGCTGACATAGACCGTAGCGTTGACTCCGTTATACACCTTTACTTCGGCGCTGAAAGTGCCGAACGACTTGATATCCTCCATGGACACCTTTCTCTTGTCGACAGATACGCCGAACTGACGGCTTATCGACTCCGCAACTTCCTTTGCGGTAACAGAGCCGAACAGCTTTCCGCCCTGACCCGCCTTTGCGGTGAGCTTCACGGTCTTGCCGTTTATCTTCGCGGCGACCTCCTTGGCGTTCTTGAGCTCGGTCTCCAATCTGTACTTCTCGGCGGACTCGCGGTTTTTAAGCTCGTTCATCGCCTGTGCGTTAGCCTCGACTGCGAGCTTTCTCGGGAAAAGAAAGTTTCTCGCGTAGCCGTCGGAGGCATTGACAAGCTCGCCCTTCTTGCCGAGGCTTTTTACATCCTGTGTAAGAATAACTTTCATATATATCAATTCCTTTCGGGTTATTTACGGGTTTAACTTTGTCGGTGCGTCGGTTGCCGCACTTACAAGAATAAAATCATGCAAGCTTTGCGGGCGAATGATATCCGCACTGCGGTATTATATCACGAAATCGAATCCTGCTCCTCGCCGTCTGCGCGGGGATATTTTGCGTCTATCGCTTCGCAGAGCTTCGACTTCGCTTCCTGCATATTCACGCCGCCGAGCTGAGCCGCCGCCATGGTGCGGTGACCTCCGCCGCCGAGATATTCCATAATTATCTGGACGTTCATATCGCCGTAGGAGCGCGCCGAGATGCTGATACTTTCATTTCCGCTGTCGAAGATAACAAACGACGCTTTGACTCCGCTGACTTCAAGCAGCTCGTCTGCCGCCTGCGCGCTGAGCAGTCTCGCGTTCTCCGTTCCGGGGGCGGTGCAGGCTATGGCACAGCCTCTGTAAATATGCGCGGCGGAGATTATCTCGCTGCGCTTGCGGTTGCTCTCGATCGAGTTTGAGAACAGGCGCTTTACGGCTACCGTGTCGGCGCCCTTTCCCTTCAGGAATGCCGCCGCTTCAAAGGTGCGCACGCCCGTCGAGAGGACAAACTCCTTTGTGTCAAGCATTATGCCTGCGAGCATCGCCTGCGCCTCCGCTGCCGAAAGAGACGGCGCGGGGGTTATATAGCGCATAAGCTCCGTGACCATTTCGCAGGTTGAAGAGGCGTTGGGGTCATGGAAGAAAATGAGCGCGTCCTTGATATAATCGACCGATTTTCTGTGGTGGTCGATAACCACGGTAGCGGACGCCTTTTCATAGAGGCTCGGGAAATCGACAAAGCTGCTCTTATGGGTATCGACAACAATGAGCAGGGTTTTGCGGGTCATGAGCGCCAGAGCTTCGTTGACATCGATTATTTTGCCGTTCCAGCCGTCGGCTCTGAGCATATCGACTGCCGCGCCCGCAAAGCTGCGGTTTTCGTCGAGGACGATATATGAATCGATGCCGAGAGCCTCCGTTATCGCGGACATACCGACTGCCGCGCCGAAAGCGTCCATATCGGGGAACGAATGGCCCATTATCATCACGCGGTCGCTCGCGCTGATAAGGCTCGAAAGCGATGAGGCTGCGACGCGGGTCTGAAACTTGGTCACCTTTTCGACGCTCTTTGAAACACCGCCGAAGAACTCATAGTCATCCTTCGTCTTGACGGCCGCCTGATCGCCGCCGCGTCCGAGTGCCATATCGAGCGCCTGCTCCGCCGACTTCTCGCAGTCGGTTATGGCAACGCCAGTGCCCACGCCTATCGAGAGAGTGAGGCCGAGCACTCTTTCTTTGTATTTATATTCGCGTATCTTATCGAGAACGCTGAAACGGTCGGCGCGCATCTTTTCGAGGACATCGCTCTGAGCGATTATCATAAACCGCTCCTCGGATATCTTTCTCATGATGCAGTCATACTGACCCGTCCAGTTCTCTATCACCTCTTCGACTCCGCCGCGTATCGCCGCGCGCTCGCTGTCCCTGTAATCCGCCTTGATATCCGCGATATCGTCGGTTTGCAGGAGCATTATGACGGGTCTGTTTTTTATGTAAGCGAGCTGAGCGCGCTTGAGCTCGCTTACATCGGTGAAATAGAAAATATATTCTTTGCCGCCCCTGAACTCAAACGAGGACGGGGTGACTATATAATAGGAGTCCTTTATTCTGACTGTGGACGCGCCGTTCGACTCCGCCTGCTCGGGGTCGCGGTCGCCGATAAACGGCTGAACGAGCTTGCGGTCGATAACCGAATCATCCATAAAAGTATGGAAGAAGCTTTTGTTGAAAAGCTCGATTATTCCGTCGCCGTCGCACACGAGCATAGGCATGGGAAAATCGTTGACGGAACCTGCGTCGGCAGCATCTAAGCTGTGCGACGCAATGTCCCTTAGCTGGCGTTCGCGGCTGCGGATATTGAAAAACCTGACCGTCTTATAAACCGAAAACGCGACGAGAAGGACAGTACCCACAAGCGCCGCCCACCTGCTGTAGCGGACAGCGACAACGACAATGAACACAGCCGCCGCAATAAAGGCAGCCGTTTCCACTGCGAATTCTCGCAGGAAATCCTTAAAGCTCATTCATCAGACCTCCATAATAACGGGAAGTATCATCGGGCTGCGCTTGGTGCGCTCATACATCAGGTGAGATATTTCGTCCCTGAGGCTCGCCTTGATGCTGTTCCAATCAAAATAACCGCCGTCCGTCTGGGCCTCGATAGCTCTGACCGCAACCTCGCGCGCGGCGTTGATAAGCTCCTCCGACTCCTTGACATAGACAAAGCCTCTTGTCACAACGTCGGGACCCGAGACTATCTCGCCGTTCTCGCGGTCTATGCAGACGGCGACAATAACAAGTCCGTCCTGCGCGAGATGCTTTCTGTCTCTGAGCACTACGGAGCCGACGTCGCCTACGCCGTAGCCGTCGACAAATACTCTGCCCGCGGGCACGGTAGAGGTGCATTTGAGCACCTTTTTGCTGATTTCGGCGACTCTGCCGTTGTCGGCAATGAGGATATTCTCCTTGGGGATGCCCACATTCAGCGCAAGACCCGCGTGCTTTCTGAGGTGCTTGAGTTCGCCGTGAACCGGAATGAAATACTTCGGCTTGACGATACCCATTATCATTTTCAGCTCCTCCTGGCAGGCGTGGCCGGAGACATGGACATCGTACATTCTCTCATAAACAACATCCGCGCCGAGCTTCATCAGCTCGTTGACAACGCGGCTGACCGTCTTTTCGTTTCCGGGAATGGGAGTTGCCGAAATTATAACATAGTCATTTGGATGGATTTCGACCTTTCGATGGTCGGAGAACGCCATACGGGTGAGCGCGCTCATAGGCTCGCCCTGGCTGCCCGTGGTGATAATAACGAGCTTGTCGGCGGGATAGCGGTTTATCATATTGATATCTATGACTATCCCCTCGGGTATATTGAGATAACCGAGCTCGGCCGAGATATTGACGACGTTTTCGAGGCTTCTGCCTACGAGAGCCACCTTGCGTCCGAGGCTCTCCGCAACATTCATTATCTGCTGCACGCGATGGATATTTGAGGAGAATGTTGCGACTATTATGCGGTTGTTGCCCGCCTTGCGGAAGAGGGTCTCAAACGATTCGCCGACCTTCCTCTCGCTCTCGGTGAAGCCCGGGCGCTCGGCGTTGGTGGAGTCGGACATAAGGCAGAGCACGCCCTCCTGCCCTATCTCGGCGAGTCTGCCGAGATCCATCATGCCGCCGTCGATAGGCGTTGTGTCGATTTTGAAGTCGCCCGTGTGGACGACGGTGCCGCCCTCGCAGCGGATAGCGAGTCCGAGTGCGTCGGGTATCGAATGGTTGACGTGGATAGCCTCAACCGTAAAGCCGCCGAGGGTTATCACGTCGCCGGGCTTGATGACGTTAAGAGTGGCGGAATTGAGCAGTCCGTGCTCGCGGAGCTTGCCCTGGATAAGACCTATGGTGAGGTTCGTGCCGTAGACGGGCACGTTGAGAACCTTGAGAAGATACGGCAGACCGCCGATATGATCCTCATGTCCGTGGGTTATGACGATTCCGCGTATCCTGTCCGCGTTGCGCTCGACATAGGTGAAATCGGGAAGCACGAGATCGACTCCGAGCATATCCTGATCCGGGAACGCAAGTCCGCAGTCGACAAGGAACATATCCTCGCCGTACTCAAACAGAGTCATATTCTTGCCCACTTCATTCAGGCCGCCTAAAAACGATATTTTTATAGGCTTGGGCTCGGCCTTTGACTTACCCGGTGCGGGTTTGATTTTACCGTAGCTGTGATAGCCGCGCCTGCCCGCAGTCCTCTTTGCGGGCGCAGACGCTGCACCGGTTTCTTTTGCTTTCGGCATAAAAATCTCCTTTTCTTTTGTATTTTGATTTAAGTAGAACCCCGACCTCTCAAAGGTGCGGGAAATAAAGCCTTGCCTGTTAAAAATCTCCAAAAACGCGATGATATTTTCAGCATTGACACAAGACAAATTCGGATAGTTAATATATGCGCGCAGTCATAATACAAAAATATCCCTATTGTTAATTTTACTATGATTGTATAAAACTGTCAAGTGACGCGGGAGCAAATTAACATCTTATAAACAATAAATTATGTGCCGCATGCAGGCGAAAAAGCCGCCGCCTTTATTTCGGGCGCGACGAGATAAACTCCATCGCTTCGGCGCAGAGCTCACGCGCCGTCTCCTCGTCAAGGCTCTGCGCGGTCAGGCGAACCCGTCCGTCCCCGAGCGGCGAAATATGCGTCTTTCCGCGCTTCTCCACGAGCACAAAGCCGTTAGCTCCGTCACGCCCGAATGAAAAGCTTTCGCCCTCAAACTCGTCGAGGTAGTCGGGCGGCAGAGCGAGTGCCGCAGTGGTGCTGTAAACAAAAAACGGCGGCAAAAGCGAATAGAGCTCGGGAAAGGTCATATTCTTCTCTTCGAGGATACAGGCGAGCTTTGCCGCAGTAAACAGCGCGTCACGCGACCAGAACTGCCGCGCCGCCAACCGCCTTGCCACGTTGTCGGAACCGTCGGACGGGGCGGACAGATAGCGGTACGCCGTCCTGCCGTAGCTTCGGGCAAGCTCATCTAAAAACGCCGGCGCGTCATAGGGCACGGAGATATCCCGCCCGCTCTCCAACTCGTACATTCCGCACAGAGCAATGAGCTTTACAAACGGCACAACGCCCGTCTCCTCCGTGTATGCGCTCAGGCTCGTTCCCCTTCGGTTTATTCGGAGTGTCAGCGCGCGCCCGTTCGACGAAGTTCGCATACAGTCGTTTATGAGCGCCGACACAGCGGAATCGGAGCTGAGCACGGCGCAGTCCGTCACGCCGTAAGGCACACAGCGCATCAGCTCGTCGCGGTAGAGCATACTTATGGCGGACATATCGAAAAGCCGCCCGCACGACGGCGCGGGAGAAAGCTCCGCTTGCATAAAGTCCTCCGCCCTTCTGCCGAGCGCCGCGGATACGCTCAGCCCGTTTTCGCCGAAAATACTGACAGTTCCCTCCCCGGCGCAGACGAACACGCCCGCATTGAGCGACGAAAACGGCACGAGAAACGAGAGCTGGGCTTCAAATGACGCGCCTATCGACCACGCATTGACGCCGGAGACTCGCAGCCCGGCGCACACCGCGTCGGCGCAGGCCTTGGAATGCTCGTCGTTCCGGCAGGCTACGCCTACCCTGCCGCGCCCTATCGCCGCGCCCACCGCCTCGCCCGCCTTGGCGCAGTCTAAAGCGGTGAGTCCCTGCGCCCGCTTTATAAAAGCCGCATCCGAACAGTAGCTGTACATGATGACCCCTCCGAAGATGTGATATTCCTATTATTGCCTGACGGGAGCGGTTTTAAAAATTATTTTGCAAACACACGGCAGCGCCGAACAACAAAATTCACCTTGTTTTTAACGGGGCTTAGTGATAGAATTAGATGAACAAACAATCTATGCGACGGAGAAAAATATGAGCGAACTGAAAAAAGTTGAGATATTCACGGACGGCGCTTGCTCCGGCAACCCCGGGCCGGGCGGCTGGGGTGCGGTTTTGCGCTACGGCGAGCACGAGGCGGAGATGTCGGGCGGCGACGCTTGCACTACGAACAACCGCATGGAACTCATGGCGGTCATAAGCGCGGTCGAGCGGCTCAAGGAGCCCTGCGATATAAAGATATACACCGACTCGCAGTATGTTGCCAATGCGTTTTTAAAAGGCTGGATATGGAACTGGAAAAGGAACGGATGGAAAAAATCCGACAAGAAGTCGGTTTTGAATCCCGAGCTTTGGGAGAGGCTGCTGAAGGCGCTCTCGAAGCATGAATACGAGTTTGTTTGGGTCAAGGGGCACGCGGGGCATCCCGAGAATGAGCGATGCGACAGGCTCGCCGTCGCCCAGAGCGAAAAATATGCAAAGAAGTGAGCCAAAGATGAAAAATGTCGCGATTATACTTCAGGATCTGCGAAGCGGAGGCAGCGAGCGGTTTGCGAGCAGACTGTCCCTGCTGCTGAGCGAAAAATTCAATGTGTATGTCCTTGTCTTTGACGCGAGCGAGAAGCGGTTCGACTGTGCGGGCGAGTTTGTTGACCTCGGTCTGCCAGCAGGCAAAGGCACGGTAAAGCGCGCGGTAATTATGCTGAAACGCGCCGCAGCTATAAGAAAATTCGTAAAAGAGCATGATATATGCACGGCGTACTCGTTCACCCACGCGCCCAACGAGGCTCTCGCCCTCTCGGGCGCAAAATGCAAAAAATATATCTCCTGCCGCGACTACGAAAGGCTTATCAAGAGCGCGAAGCTCTATTCTTTTGCGCTGCGCCGCGGGTGCAATATTCTCTTTAACGCCCTCGAGATGCAGAAAAAATGCGAGGAGCTGTTCCCCGGAAACGAAAACAAGCTCTTTACGGCATATAATATCATCGACTGCGATAAAGCCCGCGAGGACGCGAAGGAGGAGCTTGACGAGGAGTTCAAAAAATTCTACGGCACCCACAGGGTAATAGCGTTTTCGTCGAGGTTCGTCGGGCAGAAATGCCAATGGGATATGCTAAAGAGCTTTGAGCTGCTGAAAAAAAATATCCCCGACGCGGGGCTGATATTCCTCGGCTGCCGCGGCGAGCATGAAAACGCCGTCCGAGAGATGGCTCAAAGGAGCGCATATTCAGACGATATAATCTTCGCGGGATTCCAAAAGAACGTTTTTAAATTCGTCTCCCGCGCCGAGGTCTTTGCCATGACCTCATACTACGAGGGCTTTCCGAATGTCATAGTCGAGGCCTTGGCGGTCGGCACACCGACCGTCAGCACGGACTGCACCTCGGGACCCGCCGAGGTTCTCGCGCCAAGCCGTCCGTTCCTGCCGCACTGCGACAGGATGACGCAGGTCGAATGCGGCATTCTCTGCCCCGTCATGTCCGAAACGCCGGACTTTGACTACGGCAATATAAACGGCGCCCACCGCGAATATGCAAAGGCGCTGGAAGCAATACTGACAGACGAAGAACTTCGCGCCCGCCTGTCCGAGAACGGAAAAAAGCGCGCAGACGAGCTGAGCGCAGAAAATATGAAGCAGGTCTATTTCGACCTGACCGACAACTGATTCGGAGGTAACAACAATGAGCACATATCTTATAGTCGGCGCGGGACGCAGCGGCATAAACGCGGCGCAGCTGCTGAAAAAAGTCGGCGAGGCTTTTATCATCTACGACGGCAACGAAAGCTTTGACACCGAGGCGGCCTGCGAAAAAATAGGCGCAGATAATATTGAATTTGTCCTCGGCGATTTTTCGCGCTTCGATTTTTCGCGCATAGATATTTGCGTGGTCAGCCCCGGCGTACCGCTCGACACGCCGATAATGAAAGCCGTCAAGGAGCACAATATACCGATTTGGGGCGAAGTAGAGCTTGCTTACAGGCACGATAAGGGCACCGTGATAGGCATAACAGGCACGAACGGCAAAACTACGACCACCTCGCTCACCTACGGCATAATGAAGCGCCATGTAAAAAAAGCTCTGCTCGTAGGCAATATCGAGATACCCTACACCGGCTATGCGCTCGAGAGCGACAGCGACAGCGTGACGGTCGCGGAGATAAGCAGCTTCCAGCTTGAGACTATGGTCACCTTCAAGCCCCATGTCACCGCTATTCTCAACATCACTCCCGACCACCTTGACAGGCACAAGACGCTCGAAAACTATATTGCCATAAAAGAGTCGATAACCAAGAATCAGGACGAAAACGATTTCTGCGTGCTCAACTACAACGACCCGGTTCTGCGCAAGTTTTCCGAAACTCCGCGCTGCAAGGTCATATTCTTCAGCTCCTCCGAAGAGCTCGAGAGCGGCGTTTTCCTGCGCGGCGAAACAATAATAATAAAAGAAAACGGCGTTGAAACGCCCGTCTGCACAACTAAGGACACGAGCCTTGTCGGAATGCACAACTATGAGAATATCATGGCGGCTGTCGCCATGACCCGCGCCATGGGCGTGCCGCTTGACACTATTCGCCAGGGCATAAAGGAGTTCACGGCAGTCGAGCACAGGATAGAGTTCGTCGCCGAGAAAAACGGCGTCAAATACTATAACGACTCGAAGGGCACGAACCCCGACGCGGCAATAAAGGCGGTATGCGCCATGCCCTCGCCGACAATTCTCATAGGCGGAGGCTACGACAAAAAGTCAAGCTATGACGAGTGGGTAGCGACATTTGAGGGCAGGGTAAAAGAACTTCTGCTCATAGGCAAGACGAAGCACGACATTGCCGCCGCCTGCGACAGGGCCGGCTTCAAGGCTTACAAATTCGTCGACACGCTCGAAGAGGCTGTCAGCATAGCTGCCGCCGACGCCGAGAGCGGCGACTGCGTACTGCTCTCCCCCGCGTGCGCGAGCTGGGATATGTTCAAATGCTATCAGCAGCGCGGCGAGATATTCAAAGACTGCGTAAGGGCGCTGTAAAAGTTGATAAGACGAGCCGCCGCGGATATCCGCGGCGGCTTTGCTGTTGAGGCAGAGAGCGGCAGCAGTGCGTCGAGTCGCCGTCCCCTACAGGGACATTGAGAAACAAAGCAGTCTATGCAAAGGGGGTAAATCCGTGCAATAACCCCTCAGTCTCGGCTTCGCCGAGCCAGCTCCCCTGCAGGGGAGCCATAATTGAAGTCGAGTCGCCGCACCCTACAGGAACATTGAGAAACAAAACAGTCTATGCAAAGAGGTAGGTCCGTGCAATAACCCCTCAGTCTCGGCTTCGTAAACCCCCACCCCTGCGTAAAAACGCTGTCGGCAGACAGCAAAACCGCCGCAGGCCTTTTGCTCTGCGGCGGTTTGATTTCGTTTGCCTTATTTATGCTCGGCGAGATATCTGTCCACAATACCCTCCACGTAGTCGGGGCGGTCTGTGATAATACCGTCAACGCCGTTTTCGAGCATCTGGATAACGTCTCTTTCATCGTCAACCGTCCATGCGTTGACCTTAATGCCGGCGGCATGGGCGCGGCGGACGAGCGCTTTTGTCGCAAACGCCTTATGCGGATGCAGTGCGTCGCAGCCGATTTTCTGCGCGAGGTGCAGAGGCTGGAAGAACCATCTTCTGACTACCTGGCCGTAAATCGGATAGAGATACGCCGTCTTGCACTTGGGATCGTACTTCTTCGCCTCAACAAGCATCTTATAGTCGAAGCTCGAAATGAGAAGCTCATCGAAAAGTCCGTAGTCCTTGACTGCCTCTATCGTCTTGCGCACTATGTCTTCGCGCTCGGACTTGTTGGGCTTTATCTCGATATTCATAACACTCAGCTTGTCACTCTTCTTCATACACTCGAGGTACTCCTCGACGGTGGGCAGAGTGACGCCGGCGAAGTCCTTTGAGAACTTGCTGCCGAAATCGAGCTTGCGGATATCGTCAAACATATAGTCGCCGATAGCGCCGGTGCCGTTGGACATCTCGTCAACGGTGTCATTATGGCAGATAACTATATGTCCGTCCTTAGTGATATGGACGTCGGTCTCGGTTCCGTCCGCCCCGAGCTCGACTGCTTTTTCAAATGCAGGTATCGTGTTCTGGGGAGCATAGCGGTTAGCGCCGCGGTGTGCAATAATTTTTGGCTTATTCAACACTTTTCACCTCTGGAAAATTTCTGAAAATATTATATCACTCGTACTTCGAAATTTCAACAGAAATGTGACATAACTGAAATAATTATTAAATTTTGAAGTTTTTTCGAGTACTTTTCGAGTAAATTGTACTTTAGTTCACAATTGCTGTTGCAACTTATTAATAGTTTTGCTATAATGATAAAAGCTTTTATGCAAATTGTCGATGCTTCCCGATTGAATTTTTTCATATCGGGGGGCTAAAACAACTGTCTGCGGGCGTATTTTCCCTGCTTCGCCGCGGATCTGAAGGAGTGTTGAAATGGGAAAGAGTAATCTCAAGGAAAAGGTCAGCACGATATGGAACAATGTCGTACTGCACTGGAAAACACCCGCCTTGGGCAAACATGTCCCCTATAAGGAGATAATCGCCTACGGCATCGGAGGAATGGGCGTTCAGTTCGTCATGTTCTTCTGCTCGCAAATCGCGCTTTCCGCAACGAGCTTCCTCGTCGGAAACACCATAGGCATTAAGCCGATGCACCTGCAGTACATGGCGGTCGCGTCGACTATCATCGGCTTCGGAATTACCATAGGGCGCTCCTACATAATCGACAGCGCCCGATTTAAATCCGGAAAATTCCGCCCATGGCTTGCAATAACCGGTATTCCTTCGGCTGCCATAGCGGTCATATTCGTCTGGCTGCCCTATGACACAATGTCATATCTGCAGAAGGTCGCGGCTGTTTTTATCTGCTACAATCTCCTGCAGTGCTTCTATCCCTTCTTCCAGCAGGCGTATACCGACCTTGCAAACGTCATATCGCCGAACTCCCATGAGCGTACCGATATCGTTTCGGTCTCGTCCATTATCTATTCCATGGCGCCCTCGCTCACCGGTCTGTTCGTGCCGATGCTCTCAACTCTCACGGGCGGTCTTAACTCCATAACCACCTACCGTATAATTCATCCCATCGTTGCCATAGTAGGACTTCTTCTGTCCTATATTGCATACGCCGGAACGAGAGAGAGAATAATCGTTGCGGAGAGCCACGTTACCCAGTTCAAGTTCTCCGACGCATTCCGCGCCGTTGCAAAGAACAAATATTTCTGGATAACCTCCCTTGCGGGTTGGCTCGGCTTCCTTGAGGGCGCGGTCGGCGTTATCATCGGCTGGACCTTCATCTATGCCTACCCCAACAGAATGGCGCTCTACGGCATTGCTACAACGCTCATAGGCAACGCGGCGCTTTGGGCCATGCTTCTGTGCCCCGTGGCGATAAGAGTTATAGGCAAGAGAAACCTGCTCATTTGGTGCAACGTCACAAATGTCCTGCTCATCGGTTTGCTCTATCCCCTTTACAACAACATTCCCGCTTTGATAATTCTCTATTATCTCAACGGATTCGTCAACTCTTTTTCAATAGTCTACACCCCGGGCATAAACGCCGATATGCGTGACTATCAGCAGTATTTCACCGGCGAGCGCATCGACGGAATGTTCGGCGCCGTCGGCATAATCGGCTCGTTTATCGGAATGTTCACCGGCATGGTGCTCCCGATCATCTATCAGATGCTCGGCCTTGAGGACAACTACGACGTGCTCGAAGTCGCTTCGTTCAGAGAGGATATGTTCGACGTGCTCATCGTCGCCGCAGTAATCGGCGCGGCGCTCAACTTCGTCCCATATATCTTCTACGATCTGACCGAGACAAAGCAGCGCGGCATAGTCAAGGTGCTCAAGATTCGCGCGATGTTCGAGGACTACGGCAACGGTATTCTCCGCGACGAGAGTATCGTTGAGGCAATCGATATAATCGACGAGGCCAACCTTCTCTATAAGGACAGAGCCCTCATGACCACGAAGGACGACATAAACAAGGCCAAGAGGCTGCCCGCAAGAACTCCTGAGGAGAAAGAGTTCAGGAAAAAAGAGATAGCCCGTCTCAGAGCAGCTTACAAAGAATTCAACACTCAGAACAGAGACATAAAGAAGGATCGCATAAATCAGGCAAAGGCCATGCCCAAGAGCACCGACGCCGAGAAGGCGGCGAGAAAAGCCGAGAAGGCGGCGAGAAAAGCTGCAATAAAGGCAGCGAAGGCTATGCCAAAGGGCACCGACGCCGAGAAAGCGGCGAGAAAAGCCGCGATAAATGCAGCGAAGGCTATGCCCAAGGGCATCGACGCCGCGAAGGCAGCAAGAAAGGCCGCAATAAAGGCCGCGAAGAAAGAAAACAAGGAGCTCAACAAGCTCAACGCGGACATCTCCGTATGCGATTTCATCATCGACGAGATGAACAAATACAACACCCTGCGTATCCAAAAGCAGGTCGAGCGTTCCCGAGCGCTTGAGGCAGCCGGATACAACGGAATCTTTGATTACAACAAAGAGATCATGGCCGAGGCAAAGGCTCTGCCGAGATCCACTCACGAGGAGCGCGAGATTCGCAGCGACGCCATAGTCCACGCCCGCGCACTCAAGAACGCAAGAAAAGCCATGATCAAGTTCTACGGCACGCCCGACAAGATAGTCGAGCCCTCCGAGGAAGCCTTCAAGGCCGCCGAGGCTCTGCCTGAAGATACCTTCTCGCATCAGGTCGCAAAGAAAAAGACCGTCAAGAAGCTCGTCAACGAGAAATCCAAGTACATCAGAAGCGTTAAGCCTCTTCTCGACGCAAGACGCCAGCTGACGGAAAAAGAGAACTACACGCATCTTGATGATATACGCGAGAGATACAACGACGCGAAAGCCCACACCGACGCCGAATACGAGGCACGCAGAATCGAGATCGAAAGGCTCGAGGAGGAGCGCAAGGCCGACATCGAGCGCAGGAAGCAGGAGCGCATGGCTAAAAAGAACGGAAAGTGAGGAAACGACGATGAAAAAATTCACTAAAATAACGGCTATCGTTGCTTTGATGCTCGTCGTCTGCCTCTCTTTTGCAGGCTGCGACAATCTCGGCAAAACAATACTCTCTGCTCTCTCCCTCGACGTCACGGTAAACGACCCCGCGCTCGTTAAGGTTGAGGACATACTCGACAAGAAAGTCAAAACCGAATCCGTAAAGAACGGAAGCTTTGTCTATACACTGTATACGGACAACACCGCCTGTGTCACAGACTACACCGGAAACGATTCCGTCGTCTCCATACCCGCCGAAATAGACGGCGCAAAGGTCGTCGGTCTCGAGAACAAGTCTCTCAAGGGCAGCAGCTCGCTCAAGGAGCTTATTATCCCCGACTCCGTTGAGGTAATCGGCAACTATGCGGCGATGTACTGCGACAATCTCGAAAAGGTCACGATAGGCAAGAACGTCAAACACATCGGCATAAGCGCTTTCGAGGGCTCGCAGGAGAACACCTACACCGGAAAGAGCAAGCTCAAGACCGTCATTTTCAACGGCGCACCCAAGACTATTTCCGAAAAGGCCTTCTACTTCTGCTCCGCGCTGACCGAGATAGTCCTGCCCGAGGGCGTTGAGACTATCGGCGAATGGGCATTTGCAAAATGCTTTAGCGCGAAGAGAATTATCATTCCCGAGGGCGTGAAAAAAATCGATGACCACGCATTCCTCAAATGCACCGGCGCTGTTGAGGTATCGCTGCCCGGCACGCTCGAATGCGTCGACATAAGCACGTTCTACCGCTGCTCCTCACTCGAGAAGCTCACCCTCGGCGAGGGCATAAAGAAAATTGAAAAGGGCGCGTTCGAGGAGTGCAGCGCACTCAAGACCGTTACACTGCCCGAGAGCCTTGAGAAGCTCGGCAAATATGCATTCTACAACTGCTACGGACTTGACGAGATAACCGTTCACTCCGGAGTCAAGGTATTCGGCGGCGAAATATTCAAGGCCGTCGGCGAGCTTACGGTTATAACCGAGAGCGGAAGCGGCGCCGAGAAATATGCTAAGGATAACGGCTTCAACGTAAGCATTATCGGTTGACGGAGGAAAAATGGGAACGATAATCGCACTCGGCGGCGGCCGTTATGACGACGGCGAGGTCATGCCGATATTTGAAAGGATAGTCCGCGAATCGGGCAAGGAGCATCCTCATGTTGTGTTTCTGCCGACCGCGGGGCACGACGATACCGAGGGCGACGAGCCTATTTGGGAGAGCTTTGAAAAGCTCGGCTGCACAGTCGAAACGCTCAAGCTGACCGACCCCGAAAACACGGATAAATACATATACGATACGCTCGTGAGCACCGACATAGTCTACGCCGGCGGCGGAAACCTTGAGTTCATGATGAACACATTCAAGGCAACCGGCGCGGACAAGGCGCTCAGGGAGACGTATAAACGCGGAAAAGTCCTCTCGGGACTCAGCTCCGGCGCAATGTGCTGGTTCGACATGGGATATGACGACTGCGGCGAAAACGGCGACTTCATGTTCGTTGACTGCATCGGGCTTCTCCCCTACTGCTACTGCCCGCACTTCATCAGCGAACGCTGGCAGAGCTTTGGGACAGCCGTAAAAGGCTGCCGCGACTCCGGCATAGGCGTTGAGGACGGCGCGGCGCTCATCTTCAAGGACGGCCACTTCTCCGCCATATGCGGAAACGACGGCGGAAGCGTGTTCTATTTTGACAAAGATAACGGCTTTGCAAAAAGCGACATAACCGAGGACGCCTCGGCGCTGGATATATAAAACTTCATGCAGGGAAAACGGATAATTTCTGTTTTCCCTGTTTTTTATCGGGGTATCTATAAGCCTGTAATTCCGGCACACGGTTTAATAACGAACTTGCCTAAATCTGCTGAATATGCTATGATTCCGATAGCGGATAGCCGCAAGGGCTGTCCCTACGGGATATATGAGCTATAGTCATTGCTGAATATTCGATTTAGTTGCAATATGGAGGACAATTATGTGGTGCTTGCCCAAAGACGACTCAAAAGCAGTTATTACTGCACAAGATCAAATACATAGCGCTCATCGCGAGTGTCACTTGCAACTACCCGAAACGGCAATTTTATTCTTTATGGGCAAAGCGACGGATTACCTCATATCGCAATATAATGCAACAGAACTGCCTGAACCGCTTCCGCGATTTCTTAATTCCTGCCCAATTTGGGAGATTGGGAAATTCCAGCTATGCTTTGCGGACGGAGGACGCGGTGCTCCGCAAGCAGTAGATACAATCGAAACTCTCGCCGCATTAGGAGTAAGAAATATTATTTCCGTCGGAATGTGCGGAGCATATGATGAAGTCGTCCATGTCGGTGAAATTATCGCTCCGCAAAAGGCTTTTGTGGAAGAAGGAACATCACTTCATTATTACGAGGACATCGAATATTCAAAGCCGGACGGTAACCTTCAAAAAGCCGTCACCTCTTTGCTTGGCATACGCAACTATTCTATTGTCTCGACAGATGCCGTATATCGTCAGACGTTGTGTAAAGAACAGTTATGGCGAGATAAAGGTGCTGTCGGAGTAGATATGGAAACATCGGCAATCTTCAGCGTTTCCAAATATCTCGGATTAAAGGCTGTCGCTATGCTAATGGTTTCTGATATACACCCAATTGATTCAAATTCTGCAAAATGGGAATGGAAAATGACAAATGAAATGAGATATAATCTCGTCGATCAAGCCGTTGCATTTGCAAAAGCGATCAATAATACAAAATAATATCTCGCCTATGCTGGATTGAGCCTATTCGAGTTTGTGCCGTTTGCGCGGCAGCGGTGCGTCGAGGTCGCCGCACCCTACAAAATCAGACTTTATTATTGGGCGCAAGCGAGGCAATTAACCAACAACACTCCCTCCGCATATTCTTATAGTAAATGAATATGCGGAGGTATTTTTATGCCCGATGTCTATCTCAGCCCCTCAACTCAGGGCTACAATCCATATATAATCGGCGAGAGCGAGAAATACTATATGAATCTCCTCGCCGACGCAATGGAGCCGTATCTCTCTTCAAGCGGGATAAGCTACGGCAGGAACGACCCGAACGGCAACGCGGCGGCGGCTGTCGCGCGCGGAAACAGAGGAAACTATCGGCTCTATCTCGCCCTGCACTCGAACGCCGCGCCCGCCATATATGAGGGCACTCTGCGCGGACCGGACGTCTACTACTATCCGACGAGCACTCCGGGAAAGCGCGCTGCCGATATAATCGCAAACGGACTGCGCGAGATTTACCCCGAGCCCGAGCTTGTGAACACACGCACCTCAACAACACTGCTCGAGCTAAAACGTTCGAAGGCTCCCGCGGTTTACCTTGAGCTTGCCTACCACGACAACGAGCAGGACGCGCGGTGGATAGCCGACAACATTGACGCGATAGCCGAAAACCTTGTTATAAGCATCGCGGACTTTCTCGGCGTGCAGTACTATCCGCCCGTTTTTCCCGCCACGGGTACCGTTAGCACGCGGGGCGGGGTTCTGAACGTCCGCCGTGCGCCGAATATGACCTCCGCCGTTATCGGCACTCTCCCCAACGGACACGACGTAAAAATCATCGGCGCACTCAACGGGTGGTATGCCATAGAGTTTAAAAACACAACAGGTTACGTTTTTGCGGGAAACATCAAGAGAAATTGACACAGGCTGTACACAAAATTGACATATTTATACACTTATACGCTTTTTTACGACGGCGTTTGTATAAAACGCAGATTTTTAAACTTTTCCTTGCTTTTACCCCCAAAAAGCCCTATACTATTATTGTATTTTCACCGTACTTTTCTTTAGGGGGAACGAGGATTTGAAGCTGCTTGAGGAGCGCATAATTGCTGACGGCAAAGTGATCGGGGACGATATTCTCAAGGTGGATATGTTTCTCAATCACCAGATCGACGTGAACCTTCTTCAGGAAATCGGCAAGGAGTTCAAGCGCCGTTTTGACGGGTGTAATATAAATAAAATTCTGACTATCGAGGCATCGGGCATAGGGATCGCGTGCATAACCGCGCAATATTTCTCTGTGCCTGTTGTTTTTGCCAAAAAAGGCGCGCATAAAAATGTCGGCGACAATGTCTATTCCACCGTCGTTCACTCGTTTACAAAGGGCACGGACAGCCTCGTCGCAGTATCGAAGGACTACATAAAAAAGGGCGACAGAATCCTCATTATCGACGATTTCCTCGCAAACGGCGCTGCCGTCTCGGGGCTTATCGATATAATCAAGCAGGCGGGCGCCGAGCTCGAGGGCGTCGGCATCGCAATAGAAAAGGGCTTCCAGCCCGGCAGAAAGGTTCTCGAGGAAAAGGGCGCGAGAGTCGAATCCCTCGCAATAATCGAGAAGATGGGCAACGGCAGCATAACTTTCAAAGAACAGGACAACTGAGTTATTTTTTCCCGCCGACATCGCGGGATAAATATAAAAAATTTTTTGGAGGTACGTCAAAAATGAAGAAATTCACAAGAATCCTCGCAATTGTTCTTGCACTCGCTACCATTTTCGCCTTTGCGGCTTGCAACAACAAGAACGGCGGCGAGAAGAAGATGAAGGTCGGTTTTATCTTCCTTCATGACGAAAACTCAACTTATGACAAGAACTTCATCACCGCAGCTGAGGAAGCCTGCAAGAAGCTTGGCGTTGAGATCATCAAGAAGACCGGCATCAGCGAGACTGCTGCCTGCTTCGATGCGGCGGCCGACCTTGCCGAGCAGGGCTGCTCCGTTGTTTTCGCCGACAGCTTCGGCCACGAGAGCTTCATGATCCAGGCTGCCGAGAAGTATCCGGACGTCCAGTTCTGCCACGCTACCGGCACTCAGGCTCACACTAAGAATCTCAAGAACTTCCACAATGCTTTCGCTTCCATCTACGAGGGCCGTTATCTTGCGGGTATCGCCGCAGGCATGAAGCTCAACGCTATGATCAAGGAAGGCAAGTTCGAGGCTAAGGACGCTAAGATAGGCTATGTCGGCGCATACCCCTATGCAGAGGTTAAGTCCGGCTACACCGCATTCTTCCTCGGCGTAAGATCCGTCTGCAAAGAGGCTACCATGGAAGTCCAGTTCACCGGTTCCTGGTACGACGAGGCCAAGGAGAAGGAAGCTGCTACCCTGCTTATCGGCAGAGGCTGCAAGCTCATCAGCCAGCACGCCGACTCCATGGGCGCTCCCACCGCTTGCGAGAGCGCAGGCGTTCCCAACATCTCCTACAACGGCTCCACTCTTGACGCTTGCCCGAACACCTTCATCGTTTCCTCCAGAATCAACTGGGTACCTTACATGAAGTACATGATCGAGTGCGTCAGAGACAACAAGGCTATTGACACCGACTGGTGCAAGGGCATCAACGAGGGCGCTGTCGAGCTGACCCCCATCAACGAGAAGGTCGCCGCTCCCGGCACTGCCGAGGCCATCAAGGCTGCCGAAGAGCAGTTCAAGGCCGGCACTCTCCATGTTTTTGACACCTCCACCTTCACCGTTGACGGCAAGACCCTCACCAGCTACATGGCCGACGTCGACACCGACGAGAAATTCACCCCCGACACCGAGGTTATTTCCAACGGCTATTTCCACGAGTCCGAGAAGCGTTCCGCTCCTTACTTCGATGTCAACATCGATGGCATTACTCTTCTCAATGAGGGCTGATTAACAAGCAGTAACTTTCATTCAGACGGGGCGACGAAAGCCGCTCCGTCTGAAGCAGTTAAATTAAAAAGATTTTAAGTTTGAAAAGCCGATTATCCTTCCTGTCTTAATCGGCTTTTGAGATTTAAAATAGGAGGATAAGTGGGCTTGAACGCAGCAATCGAACTGAAAAATATTTCAAAAAGCTTCGGAAGCATCGTTGCCAACAAGGATGTATGTCTGACCGTCAACCGCGGCGAGATACTCTCCATTCTCGGCGAAAACGGCTCCGGAAAAACAACGCTGATGAACATGATCGCCGGAATTTACTATCCGGATCACGGTCAGATTTTCATCGACGGCAAAGAGGTGGTCATCCGCTCCCCCAAGGACGCGCTTGACTACAAAATAGGCATGGTCCATCAGCATTTCAAGCTCGTGGACGTGTTCTCCGCAACGGAGAATATTATCCTCGGTCTTGACGAGGGCAAATTCAATGTCAAAAAGTCTGCCGAGCGCATAAAAAAGATAAGCGAGCAGTACGGCTTTGACATCGACCCGAATAAGAAGATATACGAGATGTCCGTCTCCGAAAAGCAGACCGTTGAGATAATCAAGGTGCTCTACAGAGGCGCCGACATACTCATTCTTGACGAGCCCACCGCCGTTCTCACTCCGCAGGAGACGCTCAAGCTCTTTGACGTCCTGCGCCGTATGCGCGACGACGGCAAGGCTATCATAATCATCACCCATAAGCTCCACGAGGTGCTCTCCCTCTCCGACCGCGTATCGGTTCTCAGAAAGGGCGAATACATCGGCACGGTCAAGACCGCAGAGACTAACGAATCCGAGCTCACCGAAATGATGGTCGGCAAGAAGATAAGCCTCAACATCGACCGCAGCGAGCCCGTTGACCCCGTGGACAGGCTCATAGTCAAGGATATAAACTGCATAAACCGCGAGGGCGTAAAGCTCCTCGACAACATTTCGTTCACCGCGCGTTCGGGCGAGATACTCGGCATCGCGGGTATCGCCGGAAGCGGTCAGCGCGAGCTGCTTGAATCCATCGCCGGACTTCAGCATCTCAACAGCGGCGAAATACTCTATAACAACCCCAAGACCGGCAATCAGGACAACCTGCGCGACAAGACGCCCATGCAGATTCGCGAGCTCGGCGTGCGCCTGTCGTTCGTCCCCGAGGACAGACTCGGCATGGGACTCGTCGGCAACATGGATATAGTCGACAACATGATGCTGCGAAGCTACCGCAAGGGCAAGAGCGCGTTCCTTGAGCGCAAGAAGCCCAAGACGCTCGCGGAAAAGGTCATCAGCGACCTCGAGGTCGTCACCCCGAGCGCGAATACGCCCGTTCGCCGTCTCTCCGGCGGCAACGTGCAGAAGGTGCTCGTCGGCCGCGAGATAGCCTCCTCCCCCACCGTCTTTATGGCTGCCTATCCCGTGCGCGGACTTGACATCAACTCATCCTATCTCATATATAACCTGCTCAATCAGCAGAAGGAAAAGGGCGTCGCCGTTATATTTGTCGGCGAGGATCTCGACGTTCTGCTTGAGCTCTGCGACCGAATCCTCGTCATAAACTCCGGCAAGATAACGGGAGTGGTTGACGCAAGGACTTCCACAAAGGAAGAACTCGGTCTGCTTATGACAAAAACCGACGGAGGTGAAACCCATGAGTAAGTCAAACGGACAGAAGCGCGAGCCGCTTTTCCACATAGTCAAGCGCAGCACCGTTCCCTCATGGGCGGCATGGCTTATCAGAATCGGCGCGGTCATTCTGGCGCTGCTCGTCTGCGCGGTCGTGACCGTCGTTATCACCGGTCAGAATCCCGCGGAGGTCTATTCCGCGATAATCTTCGGCGCGGTCGGCTCGCCCAGGCGCATATGGAGCCTGTTCCAGAACCTCGCGATGCTTCTTTGCATTTCGCTCGCAGTCACCCCCGCATTCAAGATGAAATTCTGGAACATCGGCGCCGAGGGGCAGGCGCTCATGGGCGGCTTCGCAACCGCCTCATGTATGATCCTCTTCGGCGACAAGCTCCCGTCCTACATTCTCTTCCCCGTTATGATAATAACAAGCGTCATTGCGGGTGCGATATGGGCTTTTATCCCCGCGTTCTTCAAGGCGAAGTGGAACACCAACGAGACGCTTTTCACGCTGATGATGAACTACATCGCCACGCAGATAGTCGCCTACTTCTGCTACAAGTGGTCGAACCCCAAGGGCTCGGGTCACATCGGCGTTATCAACAGCGTCAGCCACAGCGGCTGGCTGCCGAGTCTCGGCAATCAGGATTATCTGCTCAACATACTGATAGTTGCGGCTCTGACCGTCTTTATGTACATCTATCTCAAGTACAGCAAGCACGGCTATGAGATTTCCGTTGTCGGCGAGAGCGAAAACACCGCGCGCTACATCGGCATAAACGTCAAAAAGGTCATCATGCGCACGATGCTCCTCTCCGGCGCGCTCTGCGGCATAACCGGCTTCCTGCTCGTCAGCGGCACCGACCACACCGTAGCGACGAACACCGTCGGCGGACGCGGCTTCACTGCGATAATGGTATCGTGGCTCGCAAAGTTCAACCCCGCCTACATGATCCTAACCTCGCTGCTCATCGTTTTCTTCCAGAAGGGCGCGATTCAGATATCGACGAGCCTCGGACTCAACGACTCGTTCGCAGATATCATAACCGGCATAATAATCTTCTTCATCATCGGCAGTGAGTTCTTCATCAACTACTCTGTCAAGTTCCGCAGCAAGGAGGCGAAGGCATAATGATAGTTATTACATTTATTCAGCGTGCTATAATGCAGAGCATTCCTCTGCTCTTCGGCTCAACGGGCGAGACTATAACCGAAAAGGGCGGCAACCTGAACCTCGGTATCCCCGGCATAATGTATGTCGGCGGTATCTCCGGCGTTATCGGTGCGTTCTTCTATGAGAAAAATGCCGCCGCGATAAACCCGTTCCTCGCGGTACTCATTCCCCTGCTCTCGAGCATTCTCGGCTCGGCGCTCATGGGTCTGCTCTACTGCTTCCTGACCGTCACGCTGCGTGCGAATCAGAACGTTACGGGTCTTGCGATGACGACCTTCGGCGTCGGCTTCGGCAACTTCTTCGGCGGCTCGCTCATCAAGATAACCGGAAGCGACATCCCCTCGATAGCGCTGAGCGCGACGAGCAACTGCTTTAAAACCACGCTTCCGTTTGCTTCGAAGCTCGGAAAAGTCGGAGATCTTCTCTTCTCCTACAGCTTTCTCGCCTACACCGCGATAATCATCGCGCTCATAACCGCCTACTTCTTCAAGCATACGCGCACGGGACTTCAGCTTCGCGCAGTCGGCGAGAACCCCGCAACGAGCGACGCGGCGGGCATAAACGTCGGCAGATACAAGTATGTTTCGACTGTTGTCGGCAGCATTATAGCAGGTCTCGGCGGTCTCTACTACGTCATGGACTACGCAAACGGCGTTTGGTCGAACAACGGCTTCGGTGATCGCGGCTGGCTTGCGATCGCGCTCGTTATCTTCGCGGTTTGGAAGCCCGACCTCGGCATACTCGGCTCGTTCCTCTTCGGCGGTCTCATGGTCGTTCACAACTACATCCCGAACCTCAGCTTCGGCGCGCAGGAGCTGTTCATGATGACCCCCTACGTCGTTACGATAATCGTTCTTGTCGCTGTCAGTATGCGCCGCAAGCGCGAGAATCTGCCTCCCGCGAGCCTCGGACTTTCTTACTTCCGCGAGGATCGATAATATTGATTTTTTGAAACTCATGGTGTATAATAAAGCCATAAAACTTAGGAGGTTTTACTATGTTAGTTTCCGCAGCAAAAATGCTCAAAGATGCAAAGGCCGGCAAGTACGCGGTCGGTCACTTCAATATCAACAACCTTGAGTGGACAAAGGCTATTCTTCTCACCGCTCAGGAGCTCAACTCCCCCGTTATCCTCGGCGTGTCCGAAGGCGCGGGCAAGTATATGTGCGGTTTCAAGACCGTCACCGCCATGGTTGACGCTATGGTAGACGAGCTCGGAATTACCGTTCCCGTTGCGCTTCACCTTGATCACGGCTCCTATGAGGGCGCGCTCAAGTGCATCGAGGCGGGCTTCTCCTCCGTCATGTTCGACGGCTCTCACTACGGCATTGAGGAAAATATTACAAAGACAAAGGAAATAATCGCTCTCGCTCATTCAAAGGGCATTTCCGTTGAAGCCGAAGTCGGCGCCATCGGCGGTGAAGAGGACGGCGTTATAGGCGGCGGCGAGGTCGCAGACCCCGAGGAGTGCAAGATGATTGCCGATCTCGGCGTCGATATGCTCGCAGCGGGTATAGGCAATATCCACGGCAAGTATCCCGCGAACTGGAAGGGTCTGAGATTCGACGTTCTCGCCAACATCCAGGAGCTCACCGGCGAGATGCCCCTCGTTCTCCACGGCGGCACGGGTATCCCCGCAGACATGATAAAGGAAGCTATCTCCCTCGGCGTTTCCAAGATCAACGTCAACACCGAGTGCCAGCTCGCTTTCGCTGACGCTACCAGAAAGTACATCGAGGCAGGCAAGGATCTCGAGGGCAAGGGCTTCGATCCCAGAAAGCTTCTCGCACCCGGCTTCGAGGCTATCAAGGCTACCGTCAAAGAGAAGATGGAGCTGTTCGGATCGGTCAACAAGGCATAAGAAAAGCTCCAAAAAGCAATTTACCGGCAGAGTAAAATCTGCCGGTTTTTTCATTTGCAAAGATGATAAAAAATTACCGCCGATATTTTAACTCGGCGGCTTTTGCATATGAGAATGAAGTTATTAAAGCTTCTCCAACAGCTTTCTGAGACTTCTTTAGATATTGTGTAAATATGGCGTGCAAGCCGTTTCCCGTCTTTCACGCCATTCATCACTTTGCTTTTTTATACCGTACTTTGGACTTTACACATAATTTGAAGAAGAACCCGCCATTCATCACTTTGCTTTTTTATACCGTACTTTGGACTTTACACATAATTTGAAGAAGAACCATTTTGAAACCTCCTCACTCTTTTCATTGAACGGTTTAGTGCCTTTTATTTTTTATAGATAGAATAAACATACATATTGTTGAAAGTAGATATACGAAGTACAAAACATACGTTACGCTATTTCCCCACGGGAACGATTGCTCTGGATGTTGCAATGCATATAGAAAAAACATAATAGCTATAAAAATCATAGCACAACCAACCAAGAGAAAGATACTTGATTTTTTCATACAAAAATCTCCTTTTTGATTTTTAATTAGTCGAGTATGCAACAGCATAAGTTTTTGAACTATTCACTATATCATGCGGTGTAACTCCAGGTTCACCGTGAGAACCACCAACCTCGATATCTATACCTTGATTTTTGTATGCAGCCCATACCAACTCAGAACAATACCAATCTGTCTCACTGGCACTTGTATCTTTCGCTAAATCTAAATTGTATGAAGAACCAACTTCTCCTCTACAAAACGAAACAGCTGCATTTTTAATGCTTTCAGTTGCTCCGCTAACTCTTAAAATTGTGACACCTTTTTCATCGACCCTGGTATCATCCAAAATACTTCTCGTAACACCGCCGTAGCTATTAGAAATAGCCTCAATCAAGCGAATATATTTTGTTCCATCACTTCTAGTATAGATGCCATCAACTATAGCGATATGTCCCGTAATACCAAAGCCCCCTTTTGCTTCGTATATAACATCTCCTTTTTTCACCACATCTAATAGATTGTATTTGCTGTATGTCGCTTGAGAAGGACAAGAATATCCTGTATTGTAGTAATATTTTCTTCCTCCTCCAGAACTTGACGAGCAAGTCGCTACTGTTGGAGATGGTAATAACACTGAATAATAGGAATTTTCATACTCACTTATGGATTGACCAGCATAGCCATTTCTAAAGTCGTCATAGGTCATTCCCAATTCAATGTTGTTCTCATTTGCATAAGTTACAATACGAGAGTATGCATCTTCAAGCTCGATATTACCATACGGAGCAGTTTTATCACTTGCATATGCGATAACTGATGTAGAAAAAATCATAACAAAAACAAGCATCACTGGAAGTAATCGTGAAAATTTTCTTTTCATAACATTTAATCCTCCTTTTTATGTTCTCTGTTAGTTGATACTTTAATTTGTTCGATTTATTAAATTGTGCATTGGAATCACCCAACCTTTCAGAATATTACGAAAAAAACCGCAACAAGCCTTCGATAAGCTGTTGCGGTCTGACGACACTTCATTTGCGGAAGTTATAAATACCGCTTGCATCGCTTGTTCTAAACAGCAGACCGCAACGTTTATAACTCCTCTGTGTATATTGTAATAAAAAATGTCGAAATTGTCAAGCTGTTAATTGACAAAAATCGTCTCGTAAATTGTATATGCTAAAATGATATGACTCAATAAAAAAGAGAAGTAACTTCAAAATATGGTATAATGTTATTCACTACAAATCTCTTTATTGTTCCTCCTATGTTTTTTTCTCTTCTGTACTTTAAATTGTCAAAAAAAGTTTTAAACATCCAAAAACCTCCCTCTGTATTTTTTTAACCATATTATGATACAATTCAGCAAAACTTACAAAAGAGAGCTGCTGGAATTATGCAAAAATACTATTATCAGAGACTGCGCGACATTCGCGAGGACAGAGAAAAAACGCAAAAAGAAATTGCGGAAGTGCTCAACACGACCTACCAGTATTACAGCGCATACGAGCGCGGTGTGCGGGACATACCGAGCCACCATATAAAAACTCTTGCGCTCTACTACAACATCTCCGCGGACTACCTTTTGGGACTTACGGACGAGCCGAAAGCGCTGAAATAAAGTTTAACGCCCGAGTGCGGATATCTCTATTGACTGCGCTCGGGCGTTATTGTATAATCAACTAAAAATCTTAGGGGGAACAGATAAATGCTCACTATAAAAGACGGCGAGTTTAAAATGAACGGCGAGAGCTTTCGCATATATTCCGGCTCGATGCACTATTTCCGAATTATGCCCGAATATTGGGAGGACAGGCTCAAAAAGCTCAAGGCGGCGGGTTTTAACACGGTCGAAACCTATGTCTGCTGGAACATGCACGAGCCTAAAAAGGGCGAATTTGATTTCACCGGCAGATTTGACATCAGGCGGTTCATCAAGACCGCCCAAAAGGTCGGACTCTATGCTATAGTCAGACCCGGCCCGTATATCTGCGCCGAATGGGACTTCGGCGGACTGCCCGCATGGCTGCTCAAGGACAGAAATATGCGCCTGCGCTGCGCCTATCCCGATTATTTGCAGCACGTTTCGGACTTCTATCACAGGCTGTTTGAGGAGATAGGCGACCTTCAGCAGAGCGAGGGCGGCAACATAATCGCCATGCAGGTCGAGAACGAATACGGCAGCTACGGCAACGACAAGGAGTATCTCAGATATATCGAAAAGCTCATGCTCGACTGCGGCGCAAAGGTCATGCTCTTCACCTCCGACGGCGACGACAACAGTATGCTCTCCGGCGGCACGCTCCCCGACCTGTTCAAGACGCTGAACTTCGGCTCGCGCACGGCCGTTATATTCAACGCCCTTGAAAGATTCCACGAGACCGCGCCGAAGATGTGCACGGAGTTCTGGTGCGGCTGGTTTGACCACTGGGGCGAGGAGCACCACACCCGCGGCTCGGACAGCGTATCTGATGAGATAAAGGCTTTTCTTGATATCGATGCGAGCTTCAACTTCTATATGTTCCACGGCGGCACGAACTTCGGCTTCACAGCCGGAGCAAACTACTATGACGAATATCAGCCGACCGTCACAAGCTACGACTACTGCGCTCTGCTGACCGAATGGGGCGACTACACGCCCGCCTACTACGCGGTCAGAGAGATTCTGCTCAAGGCGCAGAATCTGCCCGAAACCGAGCTTCCCGCCTCGCCCGAGCTTCAAAATATCGGAAAAGTGGCGCTCGGTGAGAGCACCTCGATTATGAGCAATCTCGACAATCTCGGCGAGCGCCGCCGCGTTCCCCTGCCCGAGAGCATGGAATATTTCGGTCAGAACAGCGGCATGATCTACTATGAAACGAAGCTTGAGCAGATATATAATCCGCACAGCCTGCGCGTTGCCCACGTCCACGACACGGCGTATGTCTACATCGACGGCGCGCCCAAGGCGAAAATAGACCGCCGCGACGAGAACAAAATCAAAGGCTACGACACCTTCGATTTTGACGGCTGCACGGACGGCTGCACCATAGGCGTATTGGTTGACGCGATGGGACGCGTAAACTACGGCGAGCACATCTACGACCGCAAGGGCATTGAAGCCATACGCTACGGCAATCAGAACCTCATGGGCTACGATGTCATCACTCTCCCGCTCGACAACCCGGAGAAAATCGACTTTTCGCTCGCAGACAGCAGGTATCCCCTTTTCATGCGCGGTCACTTCAAAGCGCAGGGTCAAAAGGACTGCTTTGTACATTTAGACGGCTTCAAAAAGGGCTTCGTCTACATAAACGGCTTCAACATCGGCCGCTATTGGGAGATAGGTCCGCAGCGCGCGCTCTACATCCCCGGAGTCCTGCTCAAGGACGAGAACGAGATAATCGTACTCGAGCTTGAGGGCTGCGAAAAGGCGGAGGTCGAGATAACCGCCGAGCCGGATTTGGGATAAGAAAAAATATATAAAACACAAAACCCCGAGCTGTTTTCACAGTTCGGGGTTCATTTATGCTATGCTGTTTTTTTACTGCTTTGCGCCGTTATCGAACATCTCGAGAGCCTTGACGCTGATCGCGAAGCAGTTTGCAAGTCCTTCTTCGTTCATGTTGTCATAGGTATCTCTTCTGGTATGATAGTAGTCCTCAAGCTTATGATTGAGACCGGTGACGCCGGTCGCTCTGAAGCCAGCCTGAGCGAAAGCCGCGGAGTCGGTAGCGCCGCCGAGAGGCGGAACCCAGCCCTTCTTGCAGGCAATGTCAAGCTCCTTGGCAGCCTCCATGAACAGGTCGGAAACGTCCTTGTCGGCCTTTACAGTACCGTTGAGGTCGCGGTAGTTGGTCATGAGGTACTTGGGATCGTGAATCGTATCATAGGAGAAGATGAAGGTCGGGACATCGTCGAACTCACCCTTATGAGCCTCGCACCATGCCTTTGCGCCGCGCAGACCCGCTTCCTCGGAGCCTGTGAGGATAACGCCGATTTCGGTATTCTCAAGCTCGATGCCCTCATCCTTGAGAGCCTTGAGGATAGCAATACCCATGTAGCAGCCGGAGAGGTTGTCGTTCGCGCCGTCAACAACGCGGTTCTCGTTCCACATCCAATAGAGGCCAATAAGGAACGGGACAAATACAAGGCCTATAAGGCGAAGAAGTCCGAGAGTGTCGCCGGCATCGAACGGCGGAACACTAAGTCCGTTCTTTGCGACAAGTATTATAGAAACAACAAGATAATATACAGCACCGATACCGCAGATAACCGCGTGGCCCTCAAAGCCGACACCGCCGAGCTTATAGTTTACGGGCCACTCCCAGGCAGCGTCCGGATGGCCGTTGAAGAATATGCGGCGCTTGACCTCGCCCTTGCAGCTCTTGACTGCGGTGACGTTATGACCGGTCTTTTCCGGGAAGCAGCGGTCGATAAGCTTCTTATACAGACCGAACTCCATAAAGACGATGAACAGTCCGACAACGATAAGAATTATCGAGATGAGAGGATAAAAGAACGAAAGGGCAATTGCCGCGAGGACGAATGTGATGGTGAAATAAATCCATCCGTAGAATGAGCCGGGGTTCTCCTTGAACGGCTCGACGTCGGCTCTCTCGCATCCGCACTCGTTTTTGAGCACGTCCGCCATGTACTCGCAGGCCTGATGCTCGCCCTTTGAACCGGGATCGCGCTTTTCGAAGCTCTTGCATATGTGAGTTATCTCGCTCACCATATACTTGGCAGCTTCTTTCTTCTTGTCAATGATCGACTGAAGATTCATTTTTTATTACCTCCTTGAAATATATAAGTCGAGCGGCCGCCCGAGGCTGCTGCACTTTTCGCGGCTGCCGCTCAAAACAGTCTTTTATTTGCGGGGACCGGTAAAGCCGTTCGCCTGCTGGAACTTGTCAATTTTGTCGATAACTCCGAGGACGACGTCGAAGCCGTTGCCGACGGTTTCAACATCGAAGCGCTCGGGCATATCGCGCCAGGTGTGATAATAATAGGTAAGGGTCGGATCCTGAGCCGCAAAGGTGACGGACTTGGCACCGGCCTTTGTCATCGGGGTGCTGTCGCAGCCGCCGACGGGGTTATGTATGCAGCCCTTGGTCTTGCTCTCTATTCCGAGCTCCGCAAAGGTATCCTTGAACATCGTTTCAAGATCCTTGTCGAAGCGGCAGAACTGCCAATCGTCCTTGACAACGACCTCGAAATAGTCCTTGTCGGCGACGGAGTCTATATTTATGTTCCAGACATTGTCAAGAATCGGCTCGCCCTTATGCATACGGGTGAACGCGATAGAGCCGCGCAGACCCGCCTCCTCGGAGCCGCAGTTGAAGTCGATTATACGGCAGTTTTTGGGCATCTTCTCGGGATTCTCTTTGAAATACTTCGTAACAACATAGCTGAGAGCGCAGCCCGTTGCGTTATCCATAGCGCCGCGCGAAGCGTTGCGCGGATCGGGATCTGCCCACATGATAAGGAACGTACTGCCTATGGCGGTAACGAGGGGCATAAAGCGCATAGCGAACATGAAGTTCACAAATGCGGGCGAAGCAAAAGCCTCTACCGCCCAACCTGCGCCGAAATAATATCCGGTGTAGATAGTCGCAACGGCGATAGAAGTGCCGGCGAGGAAGAAGAAGCAAAGCGCACCGAAGCCGACCTTGGCGAAGGTAGCGATGAGCCCGAGCTTGGGCTTCGTATAGGAGTGCTCCGAATGACGCCAGTTCCAGCTGGTATCGGTATGACCGGAGAGGACAATGGTATAGTCATACTTGCCGTCCTCCGGGAGCAGCTCGCCGTAGGTGTTCTGCGATATCTCCTGCTTAAAGAACATATCGAACCATGTCTTATAAAGGAAAACGCTGCATACGAGCCAAACAATAACGGCTATCGACACGAGCGCCATTCCATACCAGACCGAGGGGATGCCCATTGCAATATATACAAGGGCGCTCAGCGCAAGACCGACCCAGCCGGCATAGGGGATTCCGCCGATGGACGCACGCGGAGAAACCGCAAATTCTTCACGAATCGGCTCGATGCCTATCTCTCTGAGCTTATCGCCCATATAGGCCGCAAATTTTTTCTCATTGTCGGTACCCGGCAATCTTGAACCGATGTTCTTTGAGGCGTGATTGACTATGTCATACACCTCTTGAGCATACTTTCTGTGTTCTTCTTTCATAAAAAGCGACACTCCTTTTGTAAATGTGTCATAATTATACAATATTTCGGAGATGAAAAGCAATAGACATTAAATAGAATACAAAAATTTCTTTAAAATTTGTTAACAAATAAATTATTTCGGCGATTGGCGGGAATAATAACAAATACAATATTCTCACAAGAAAGGATGAATGAAAACGGACAAGAATAAAAGAGAAAAGATTTCCGAGCGCGACTGCCCTACCCCGAGCGCCGCTTCCGTAACGGGCGAGCCCGAGGACGTGTTTGACACGGTGAACAAATACGGCACGTACAACATTCAGCCCACCGCCCAGACCGAAAATTCCTTTCCGTATATTTCGCAGGGATTGCCGAAAAAAAGCAAAAACAACAAAAAGAATTGACTTCTCACCCCGCGGTATTAACCGCGGTTTTTTTGGTATAAAGCAACTTTTCTTGTTTGAAACGCTCAAAAATCGTTGACAGAATTTATATAATCTACTAAAATATGAAAAGGAAGATATTATTTTGGGGGGAGTAGATAATATTGTTAAGAATCGCCGTATGCGAGGACAACATTCGCGAGCTTCGTGAAATCATGTCGCTCATTGAGGAGTACCCGCGCAAGTCAGCCTACGGGATAGAGGCTACCGCCTTTTCCGATTCCGAAGAATTGGCAAAACGGATAGACGAGTTTGATGTTTTTCTTCTCGATTACCTGATGCCGGGAATAGACGGGCTCGAGCTTTCAAAACGTATCAGAGAGAAATATATGACAACAAAAACCATTATATTCATCTCGCGGTATGACGACATCGTCTACGATGCATTTGAGGTTCACGCCCATCGCTATCTCATCAAGCCCGTTGAAAAGGAAAAGCTCTATCAGGCGCTCAACGAGCTCAACGTAGACGCGTATGCGTTTCGCCGACTGCTTGTCAAGAACGGCGGAGAGTCAAGGCTTATCGATATAGACAAGATATATTTTATCGAAGTCAAGCTCAAGAACACGCATATCCACTATGAAGAAAACGGCGAGGAGAGAGTTTTCGTATGCAGAAAATCGCTCAACAGCTTTGAGAGGGAGCTCTCCCCTTTCTGGTTTCAGCGCACACACCGCGCCTACCTGACGAACCTTGCGATGATAGAGTCGTTTGACAACAAGAACATATACATAAAAAATCTGGAGAGACGTCTCCCCATAGGACCAAACCACATTAACAGGATATCGAGCAGGCTCTTTCAGCTGACCCGGCAGCGCAGCGGAGGCGATGCGGGGAGGTCTGCGCTATGAATACATTCGCAGCGCTCTGTGCTCCGCTGAATCTCGTCAGCTGTGTGTGCTGTATTCTTCTTGTACACACATTTTTGTATTCGGTCGGTTACGAAACGAAAACGAGAAAAATCCCGCTCACTGTTTTCTGTTTTGTCCTCGCTGTGCTCAGCTTCGCTCCGGCATTTTTGCCGAAATACCTCGATGTGGCCGACACCGTTGACATGACATCGACTCTGTGCCACATCGTCTATCCCTATCTGATGTTCAAGTCGCGCAAAAAGACGGCCTTTTTATGGATAGGAATAGCCATGGTATCGAGCCTTGACTACCTGGCGTTCATATTAAACTATGCCATGAGGCTCGGCATCATAGGTCAGCTGATAACCCGTATTGTCATATATCTAATTATATTCGCCGTCACCGCACTGATAGTCAGAAAGAACGGACGAGCAGACCTCACGGAAGCCTTCGACAAATTCCCGCCTGTCGCAAGCCTGATGATATACGCGGCTTTTCTCGCCGCATATTACAGCGTCACGGTCTCGTTCAACGCGGAATACACAAAAGAGACCGCAAACTCGCTGACGATGTTTTCTTCGCTGCTTATCGTCGGCTGCATAGCGTATCTGGTAATAAAATATCTCACTGCCTCGCAGAAAAAACGCGCAACGGAAAAGCAGCTCGAGCTCGAGCTCAACCATTACAGCAACATGGTTGAAAAGAACCGTGATATGCGCGTGTTTCGCCATGATTTCAAGAACAATCTTATCTCCGTAAGAGCCCTGATAGTCGGCGGTCAATATAACGAAGCGGAAAAATACATAGACGAGCTCTACGGCAGACTCGACGCGACAAAGAATGCGTTTTCAACCGGAAACCATCTCGCAGATGCCATACTCGCCGAGAAAAATTCTGCGGCCGTTTTGCAGAAAACCGAAATAGACTTTGACGGAATCATCCCGAGCGACGGTATAGACAACATCGACCTTTGCACAATCCTTGCAAATGCGCTCGACAATGCCCTTGAAGCGAGCAAGTCGATTGAAAATGCGATAATCAATGTGCGCGCCACCGTAAATTCCGCGGTTTTCATGCTCACCGTCAGCAACCCCACCCTCCAACCTGTCGAGATAAAGAACAACCGTGTAAAGACAACTAAAGCAGACAGCGTAAACCACGGACTCGGCATCGGGAGCATAAAGAATGCGGCAAAAAAATATAACGGCGAAGTAAATCTCAAATATGAAGACGGACATTTCACTGTTGAAGTGATGATGATAATGAGAAAGGGTGCAAGAAAAAATGAAGGGTAAAATCAAAGAAAAGCTCAGGAGATTCTTGAGCATTGCTCTCGCGGCGCTTATTCTGGCAGGCTGCGCGGGTGCGGCTTTCGCCGACGGCTCGGACGCGAGCGGTACGCTGAACGGCGTTAACTGGGTATATACCGCCGCCGACAAGACGCTTGTTTTGAGCGGCAGCGGCACACTTGACGCAAGTTCTGACGCCTTCAGCACATCGGCTTGGAACGCCGAATATGTAAAGATCGGCGCAGATGTAGACATCAAAAGCGGTTTGGTATTTAATCACTTCAATTTTGTCAAGGCATTTGAAGTGGATGCGGACAGCAAATATCTCTGTAGCCCCGACAGCATGCTTATGAGCAAAGATCAGACCGTGCTGTTAAAATACCCGTCAAGGAATAATGAATTTTCGTTCTATACCATTCCGGATACCGTAAAGACCATTTCTTACGCTGCTTTTGAGTATGCCCCTCTCAAAACCGTATTTCTCAACGACGGTCTTGAGACTATTGAGGGCTTCGCGTTTTCAAACAGCAGCCTGCTTTATATCACAATACCCGGAACTGTTACTTCAATAGGACAGAGTGTTCTGGCACAATGCAGCTCTATTACAAAGGTAACTTTTGAAGAGGGCGTTACTGCAATACCGACGTCTGCCTTTGACAGATGCCGAAATCTCGAAACAGTCAATCTTCCCGATTCGCTGACGACCATAGGCGATATCGCATTCTGGGACTGCACCAAACTTAAATCCCTGAAGCTCCCGAAAAATCTTCGTGAATTCAAAGGCACCCCCGGAAGAAATATGGGCGGACTCAACATCGCTTTGACGGTCGATCCGGAGAACCAATATTTCAGCACGGATGAGCTCGGTGTGCTCTACAACAAGGACAAGACCCTGCTCTACTATTGCCCGAATCTCCCCTATACTTTCGACTACACGGTCAGATGCAACCTCAGCGAATATGCATTCAAGGGCTGCGAAAATCTCAGAAATGTTGACATCGCCTACGACCTGCATATCATCCCCGAAAATACATTTAACGGATGTACAAGCCTCGACACCGTGACTCTTCCCGCAACGCTCCAGCGAATCGACAGCACGGCGTTCAACTCATCGCTCAAGACCGTAAACTACCGCGGCACGGAGGAGCTCTGGAACCTTATATCCGTTTACAGCTCCGGCAACAACGCGCTTAAATCGGCAAATATTGTTTATAACTACAGCGAAGAGGAAGAGCCGGAGGAGATAACGCTCACATACGACAAGGATTCAAACACCGTGACCATAACGGGAAGCGGAACTTTGACTGTCAACGACCTGAACAAATGGAGCACAGCGGAAATAAACACCTACGGCCTCAAGGTCAAAATAGGCAAGGGCATCAACATAACGGACGGTCAGATATTCAACGACTGCTCGACGGCGTTCTACTACATGACATCTTTCGAGGTCGATTCCGGCAACCCGTATCTCAGCTCGCTCAACGGCGTGCTCTATAACAAGGACAAGACAAAGCTCATCAGGTTCCCCGACAGGCACACAACGGCAAGTTACGACGTTGTCGAGTGCACGGTTGCATCGACGGTAAAAGAAATCGCGCCATATTCGTTCGCGAGCACGGGAGTCACCGATGTCAATCTCCCGAGCGGACTTGAAACCATCGGCGACCGCGCCTTTTACAACGCTACAAAGCTTGTTGACATCACTATCCCCGACTCCGTAAAGACAATAGGCACAGGCGCATTCAAAAATTGCAGCAAAATGACAAAAGCAACCCTGCCCGAGGGTCTTGAAACTATTCCTCAGGAATGCTTTTCGGGCTGCAAAAAGCTTGAAAGCGTGAACATCCCGGATTCAGTCACAAAGATAAGCTATGGGGCTTTCACAAACTGCGCGCTCAAAGAGATAAATATATCGAAAAATCTTACGGTGATATCAATTCCCGGCTATACCTTCGCAGGATGCCCCGCGGCGGTCACGGTAGACGCAGACAACCCGAGCTACAGCGCAGACAGTCTCGGTGCGCTCTATAACAAAGACAAATCGCTCCTGCTCCACTGTCCGAACTTTGAAAAGGCATTTACTTTCGACATAAGCTGCGGCATAGAGCAATATGCGTTCTCCAGCTGCTCGAACCTCACGGACGTGACCTTCTCCTTTGCAATCAAAAAAATCCCGTTCGGCGCGTTCAGGAATTGCAGCTCGCTCAAAATAACCACCGTTCCCGACACGGTCAGGATGATAGATTCTGTGGCATTCTCAGGCTGCGCCATGACAAACTTCTATCTCCCCGACTCTGTCGAATACTTGGGAGACAGCGTTTTTGAGCGCACACCGCTGACACATTTTGAGTTCAACGACAAAATAGATACCTTTAAGGACATATTCCCGATATGCAAAAATCTCAGGACGGTCGTTCTCGGCAAGGGCATAAAGAAAATAGAGTCCGGTGCGCTCGGCGGCACGAGCAAGATAGACACGATATATTACCGCGGCAGCAAAAGCGACTGGGAAAAGATAAACGTCACCGACGTTGCCTCGGCGCTCAAAAATATCAAGATTGTCTATAACTACGGCCAGACGAGCGGCGTTTGCGGAGATAACCTCACATGGAGCTTCCAGCCAGATCTCTATCAGATAACGGTCGAGGGCAGCGGCGACATGTATTCCTATGACAATGTCGCGGACTACACCTGGAGCAGCAACGCCGATCTGGTCACGGGAGTTGTATTCGGCAACGGAGTGACCTCCGTCGGCAAGAATGCGTTCAACGGATTCCCGTATCTGACGGAAGTTCTGCTCGGAAGCGATGTAAAAAATATAAACTCTCTCGCATTCGCAAACTGCGGCGACCTTATGACAGTTGCGATAACAACGGAGGGCGACACGGAAATAGAGTACGATGCGTTTGACGGTCACAACGAAAAATTCCTGCTCATATGCGACGAGAAGAACACCGCCGCGCAGGCTTTCGCCCTTGATAATGAGATGCCGCTTGTGACAGTAAGCTACGACGAGGAGAAGAAGGTTATAAACTTCAAGGGCACGCTCACCGTCTTTGAGAGCGTTGCCGGAAGATACCTTGCCTACTACGCGTCGAGATACCCCGACGCCATGTATCTCCACTTCGACGTTCTGACCTTCGACGGAATCAAGACGGCAGACTCGACGGACGGCAAGAGATTCGAGTGCGTCGATCCCGACTCCGAGTACCTCACATTCAAGGATATCTATGTGAAGATAAGCGTTATGAAGGACGGCGAGGAAAAGGACGTCACCTTCGGCGAAATGCTTGAAAGATACGAAAACGGCGACTACGACGCTTTCTATGCCGAAATAGAGAACGACAGCGGCACGGATAAATCGCTCGTTGTCAAGGCTTTCCAGGCAATCTTCAAGCCGATTCTTAAAATCACGTCATCTATAATTAATTTTATAAAGAAGCTGTTTAAATAACACAGACGAGCCGCTCTGCAAAACTCGCAGGGCGGCTCTTTTTGCGTTTCGTTCGCGCTTATTATTGATTTTCTTCCCGCGAAATGATATTATAAAGGTCAACAGATTTTCGGAGATGAGTTTTGTGTTTATTCTGACGCTCGGCAGCACCGACCCGTTTTTCAATCTGTCGGCGGAGGAATATCTGCTCCGCGAAAAAAGCGAGGATTTTTTCCTGCTTTGGAAAAATGAGCCGTGCATTGTAATCGGTAAAAATCAGGTCGCCGCGGACGAAATAAACCCCGATTATGTCTCGGCCCGCTCCCTGCCCGTTGTCAGGCGTATGACCGGCGGCGGGGCAGTTTATCACGACGCGGGCAACCTCAATTTTTCGTTCATTCAAAACGGCGAGCCGAATAGAGCGGCGCTGTGCGGACCTGTTATCGAGGTTCTTCGCTCCCTCGGCGTTGAAGCGGAGCTTTCCGGGCGAAATGATATCACAGTCGACGGCAGAAAAGTTTCCGGCACCGCTATGTGCTCGCACGGCGGCAGATCGCTGTTTCACGGGACGCTGCTGATAAATTCCGACCTCGACGCCCTGTCCGAAGCGCTGAGAGCGGACGGGGAAAAGCTTGCGGGACACGGGGTAAAATCAGTAAGAAGCCGCGTGGCAAACATCTCTGAATTCACTGAAAAACCGCTCTGCGCAGAGAATGTCGGTGCTATTCTCGCCCGTTATATGACGGAGCGCGGCGGCGAAAAATACGAGCTTAACGAAGATGAGATAAGCGCCGTTTCGGCAATTCGGAACAGCAAATATACCGCCGACTCGTCGAGCTGCGGGACTGAGTATCCCGAACAGTCGGAGCGCGTGCGTCTCAGGTGCGGGACGGTCTGCATAAAGAAGAAAACCGCCTGCGGGAGAATAGATGATATCCGCATTTTCGGCGACTTTATGAATACCGGAGACGTATCGGAGATTGAGAAGCGTCTTAAAGGAATCGAGCTTCGGCGCGGGGCGATAACATCGGCGCTCGAATCGGTTCAAACGGAAAAATATATCCCCGGGCTGACAGCCGGGAAGCTTGCGGACATCATAACAAAAAGCGAGTGATACACATGGAGAGACTCAAAAGAACGGCCGCCATACACGATATATCGGGCTTCGGCAAGTGCTCGCTGACAGTCGCGCTGCCGATAATCTCCGCTATGGGCATTGAAGTGGCGGCCATACCCACGGCCGTGCTCTCTACGCAGACGGGCGGGCTCGAGGGCTTCACCTACCGCGACCTCACGGCAGATATGCGCCCGATAGCGGCGCACTGGAAAAAGCTCGGAATAAAATTTGACGCGATATACAGCGGATTTCTCGGCTCTGTTGAACAGATAGACATAGTGACGGATTTCATCGATGACTTCAAAGAGGAAAACACCGTTGTGCTCGTCGACCCCGCTATGGCGGACGGCGGCAGTATGTACTCGGTGTTCAACATGGACTTTGCAAGGCAGATGACGCGCCTTTGCGCAAAGGCGGACATAATCGTTCCGAATTTTACGGAGGCCGCGTTCATGCTCGGCGAGGAATATCGCCCCGCCCCATACACAAAGGAATTTGTCGAATCGACGCTCAAAAGGCTCTCCGAGCTCGGGCCGTCAAAGGTGGTTCTGACGGGCGTTGCATTCGACGAAAAGCAAGTCGGCTCGGCTACCTACGACCGCCTGACAGATAAAATAAGCTACGCGCTTTCGGACACGGTGGACGGATATTTTCACGGCACGGGTGACGTATTTGCGAGCGCTCTGCTCGGCGCGTACCTGAACGGACTCACCCTCGCCGAGAGCGCACGGATAGCCGTTGACTACACCCACGGCTGCATAGAGAGGACAAAGGAAGCCGGAACCGACCTTCGCTACGGCGTTGACTTTGAACACGGAATCCCCGACCTGCTTCGGCAGACAGGAATAATATAAATAAAGAAAAGGCAAAGAGGAGAGGAAGAAATGAGCTACGCAGACGAGGTATTTATCGCCAACTGCAAGGATATACTCGAAAACGGCACATGGGACACGGACTACAACGTCCGCCCGCACTGGGAGGACGGCACGAGCGCGCACACGATAAAGAAATTCGGCATTGTCAACCGCTATGACCTTTCAAAGGAGTTCCCGGCGATGACGCTCAGAAAGACCTTTATCAAGAGCGCAACGGACGAGCTGCTCTGGATATGGCAGAAAAAATCGAACAACGTCAACGACTTCAAGGGGCACGTCTGGGACGCTTGGGCTAACGAGGACGGCAGCATCGGCAAGGCATACGGCTATCAGCTCGGAGTCAAGCACCACTATCCCGAGGGCGACTTCGACCAGGTTGACAGAGTTCTCTATGACCTCAAGCACAACCCGCTCAGCCGCCGCATACTGACAAACATATACGTCCACGCAGACCTGAGTGAAATGAATCTCTACCCCTGCGCCTACAGCATGACTTTCAATGTCACGGGCAAGAAGCTCAACGCGATACTCAACCAGCGCTCGCAGGATATGCTCACGGCAAACAGCTGGAACGTCTGCCAATACGCGACGCTCGTTCACATGATAGCGCAGGTCTCGGGACTTGAGCCGGGCGAGTTTGTTCATGTCATTGCGGACGCGCATATCTACGACAAGCACGTTCCGATAGTCGAAGAGCTGATAAAGCGCGAGCCTTACGACGCGCCGAAATTCGTCCTCGACAAGTCGATAACAGATTTCTACAAGTTCACGCCCGACAGCGTGCATTTTGAGGACTACAAATATCACGAGTTCAACGAGAAGATACCCGTTGCGATATAAGGAGCGAAGATGAAAGCAATAGTTTGTGCCGACATAAACTGGGGCATCGGCAAGGGCACGGGAATGCTCTTCCATATCCCCGCAGACCTCAAGTTTTTCAAAGAAAAGACAATGGGCAGCACCGTTATCATGGGACGCACGACATTTCTCTCCCTGCCGGGGCAGAAGGCTCTGCCGGGCAGGAAGAATATAGTGCTGACGCGAGACGAAAATTGGAGCGTCGAGAATGTCACGGTGTGCCACGGCATTGACGGGCTCGCGGACATTATTGAAAATGGCGAAAATGTATTCCTCATGGGCGGAGAGGCGGTCTACAACGAGCTGATCGACTCATGCGATGAAGCGTATGTAACGCGCGTAAATGCGGACGGAAAGGCGGAAAAGTTCTTCCCAGACCTCGACCGCCGCGCAGGCTGGAAGCTCGTCGAGCGCTCCGCCGCGCAGGAGAGCAACGGATACGTTTTCACGTTTGACAGATATGTAAAAAAATAAGCTATACGAAACGGGATTGCCGGACTGACCGCCAATCCCGTTTTTTGTTTTATTCGGTCGGGTCGGACTTTTTCGGCTCTTTAATCAAAGATTTATTTTTGCGCTATCGCCGTTCTTGTCGCAATATGCACAAACAAAGCGCCCGACATTTGGAAATATTGACGAGAGAAAAATAAAGTTTTTCCGTTGACAAACGCCGAAAAGGATGATAATATACAACTGAGCTATTTGAGATAGCTCAGTTAGCTAACTTTTTAATACGGAGGACAAATCGTGATTATACTCGATTTCCACTCAAAAACACCTATCTACGAACAGATCGAGGAGCAGGTGATGCTCATGGTCAGGCGCGGCGTGTACAAGCCGCACGACCGTCTGCCCTCCACCCGCTCTTTAGCTTCCGAGCTCAAGCTCAACGTGAACACCGTAAAGCGCGCGTTTCAGGAGCTTGAGGCAAAGGGCGTGACCTATTCCCAACCCGGGCGCGGAGTCTTTATCAGCGAAAACGCGGCGGACAACAGCCGCGTGCGCGAGCAGGCTCTTTCGGCGCTCTCGGCCGCTCTGCGCTCGGCGAAGGCAAACGGGCTGAGCGAAGCGGATATTGAGGAGCTTCTAAAGCAGGTCTACGCCGAAAACAAATGAAAGGAGCAAAGAGGCAAACGCCATGATTGAATTCAGAAACGTCACAAAAAGCTACGGCGACTTTACCGCCGTTGAGGACATATCCTTCTCCGCTTGTGACTCGTCCGTCTGCGGTCTGATAGGCTACAACGGCGCGGGCAAAACAACGCTTATAAAATGTGCCGCAGGGCTCTATAAGCCGGACTCCGGCAAGGTGCTTATAGACGGCGAATCCACCTACAATTCCGATGAGGTGCGCTCACGGCTGTTCTTTGTGCCGGACGATCTTTTCTTCCCCGTCGGCTCGACCCCGAACAGCGCGGCTCGCTTCTACAAAGACTACTACCCGGAGTTTTCGTTCGGCAACTTCGAGCGTATGCTAAAGCTCTTTGAGCTTGACGGCGACGCGAAAATACGCGGATTTTCAAAAGGAATGCAGCGCCAGACGGAGATAGCGTTAGCGCTCGCCTCATCGCCGAAGGTTCTGCTTCTCGACGAATGCCTCGACGGGCTTGACATCGCAAAAAAGGACATCTGCAAGCAGCTTTTCATGGACTACATGGCTCAGAGCGGCTGCACCATGCTAATCTCGTCCCACGCGATAGCAGACCTTCAAAACCTCTGCGACAGGATAGTGCTGATATCCGGCAAGCGTATGCAGATGAACTGCTGCACGGACGATATTCCCTCGACCTGGCGCAAATTCAGGCTTCAGTTTGACTTTGAGCCGACGCGCTCGATATTCGGGAATATCGACATCAAAAAGCTCGACATCGATGGCAGGAGCGCCGTTGTGACCGTCTGCGGACACATCGACGACGCAAGGGCAAAGCTCGGCGCATTGGAGCCGCTGTTCATCGACGAGTTCCCGATGGAGCTTGAAGAAATATTCTTACAGGAAACGGAGGACAAGAGCGATGAAATCTCAAAAGTCTTTGAATAATATTGCTTCCGCCGACTTAAAGCGCAGCTTTGCTTCAAATCTTGTCATACCCGCGCTGACCTTTCTCGCATTCACTGTGCAGGCGGCAGTATGCGCATATTTTCAGTTCAAACAGAAAGAAAAGGTCTTTTTCACATGGTTCAGGGACTCGCCCGACGCGCTTGTTTTTATCTCATTCTGCGTTGTTCTCGTCGGCGCGATACAGGCGGCATACACTCTGCGATTCATCAACATAAAGAATCAGTCGAACGTGTGGTTCAGCTTCAATCTCAGCCGCTCGACGCTCTTTAAAAACCGCTGCATTTCTTCGCTGACGCTCCTCAGTGCGGCGATAATAATACCCGGAATAATCAGCGCGATAATATGCTGCGCGTCCGGCTGCTCCGCCGCAAAAGTTCTCCCGGTAATATTCTATCAGTATTCCGGATTTTTGACGATGATGTTCGCGGGCTTTGCGATAGGCGCGCTGACGGCGTCGCTCACGGGCAGCGTTGCGGAGAGCATATTCTATTCTGTAGTGCTTATTCTCGCCCTGCCGCTTCTCTCGACTGCTTGGGACGCCCTTTCTTCGGTATTTCTGCGCGGCAGGACGGCAGTCTCCGGCGTGAATTACACCGGCGACATGGATATGCAGCATTACTATTTCAGTTTCTCCATCCAACGGGGCGGACGCGGGATAATGGCATTCTGCCCGTTCACGCTGTTCCGCGTTCCCGGAACGAGTATAGAGGATTCTGCAATCTCGGATCTGCGCGGATTCGGTCCTATCGACTTCGGTTACTGCAAGGACGGCTCGTCCCTGCCCGGGATAGGCGCATGGCTTCCGATACTGCTTTGGATAGTTTTGACCGCCGTATTGATCGTGCTCGCGCAGCGGATGTTCAGCAAAAAGAAGCTTGAAGAGCTCGGAGTTCCGGCGGCGAGCCGTGTGCTCACAGCGCTTACCTCGGCGATAATAGTGTTCTGCGGATTTTCCGTTCCCGCATGGGTTTTGAAAACCACTATCCCCTCCGTTAATACTGCTCTTGCCGCGCTTTTGGGTATCGCCGTCATGCTCGCGGCATATTTTGCCTACACATTCATTGCGCGCAGGAATTTGAAGGCGGTTCGCAAGAATCTCTGGCAGTTTGCAATGCCGGTCGGCGCAACGGCGATAATCACCGCAATATTCCTAACAGGCGGATTCGGCTACACCGCGCGTGTTCCCGAGGAGGAAGAGATAGAGTATGTCACGGTGTCGATGCCGTTCAGCTTTGAGAGCGGAATGGCGCAAAACGGCAGTATACTCCGCACCGTCAAGGGCACTGCAACGGTTCTCAAGCCCTATTCCAACTGCATAACTCTCTCGACGGAAAAGGACATAAACACGGTGCTCTCCATCCACAAGCTCATAACGAACGAGAAGAAGAGCGACGAAAAGACAAACACCCAGTTCTCCGTCAAGTATTATTTCAAGAACGGGAAGAGCATGGAGCGCACTTTCACGAATATAAGCGAAAAAGACCTCAACTCATATTTCGCCGTTGCCGACACGGACGGGGTAAAGGAACAGCAATATCTTTTCCTCGCCGCCTCCGACACAGAGCGCGAAAAGCTTAAAAGCGAAGACGTAAAAGCTCCGAATATGTCGAACCTGCAAGGCTATTTCTTATTTCGAAACTACGGCAATCCTCTGCGCAATAAGGATGGCGTTCTAATAGCGAGCAAGGACGGCAGCTTCTGCCGCGAGCTGAGCTCAGATGAGCTTGATAAGCTCGGCAAATGCATATGGAGCGACATATCGAAGAAAAAATATACGGATATTCTTCGCGGCAGCGAAAAGGAAGTAGCATATATTTATCTCAACGACAATGCCACATACTACGGCGGTCGATATGAAGAAAATGTTGAGGGCAGGTCTGTTCTTGCGGCTGTCACGGGCGACATGACCGAGACGCTGAAGTTTATCAAAGAACACGGCATGACGGACGCGCTCGGGCAAAAGCGCGAAGTCAAGAGCGTCAATATTTACGACTGCCGCCGCATCATTTTGCAGGCGCAGGAGATAAACAAAAGCGGAAAATACGGCGGCACCGCGATAAACCCGATTTTTATTATGAGCACGATGTTCAACACGAAAGAAATAAAGTTGGTGGCCAAAGCTTTCGGCGACATGGATGACTGCTTCATAAAGAGCGTTACAAATCAAAAGCAGTCAGACGAGCTGTTCGCTCTCGCTCAAGGACAGTGTTACACCTCTCTCGGCGGCTATATCGCGCAGATAACATTCACCGACGGCTACAATCAGACGATGTACATTCCCGAAAGCGATGCGCCGGGATATATAAAATAACGAGAAAAGCGGCAGGGCTTCAAAAGGCTCCTGCCGTTTTTCGTTCCCGGGCGATAAAAATGCCGCTTGACAACAATTTGCCGTTTTGATAAAATTCTATATATAATACAGCAAAGGCGGTTATTAAAGTGAAAAAATTCATCTCCGTTTTACTTGCGCTCATTCTTATTTGCGGCTCGGCTTTTACGGCCGGCGTATACGCACAGGAGGACAAAGGCGGAATTTGCTTCGCCGTCGCCTCCGATGTTCACTATGTCACGCCCGCAAAAACGGCGACCTCAACCCCGTATAATGAGGGCGTTGAAACCACCTTCAAATCGGGCAAGGACTCGCTTTATAACCAGAGCGGCTTTATCATCGACGAGTTTTTGGATCAGTGCGCAAAAAATCCCGAGTGTCGGTTTGTTCTGATAACCGGCGACATTGCAACGCACGGCAGAGATTTTGCCTCCGAGCATGAGGCCGTTGCCGCGAAGTTCAGAAAGTTTGAACAGGAGACCGGAAAGCAGGTTTATGTTATAAACGGCAACCACGACAGCGCCCTCAACTGCGCCGTAGGCCGCGAAGATTTTATTTCCATATATCACGAGTTCGGATACGACAAGGCGGTTTCCGTTGACGAGAACACCTGCTCCTACAGCGTCAATCTCAACGACGAATATACTCTCGTCGCGCTCGACACCTGCGATGAAAGATACAGAGTTGTGCCGAACAATGACCTTTCGAGAATGAACTGGGCGGTTACACAGATCAGAAACGCGAAGCGCGAGGGCCGAAAAGTAATAATGATAATGCACCACAATCTTTTGGAGCATAACCCCTATCAAAAGGCCCTCGAAAAGAACTATGTTGTCGATACTCCGTATTCGTTCGCGGGTCTGCTTGCGGACTTGGGCGTAAAGCTCGTGTTCTCCGGTCATACGCACGTAACCAGCGCAACCTCCTACACGAGCTTCTTGGGCAATACGATATACGATTTTTCAATGCCGAGCCTCGGTAACTTCCCCGCGGAATACAAGCTGTTCAAAATGACCGACAGCGAAATAAAATACGAGACGAAGAAAATCGAGCATATCGACGCGGATAAGCTCGCCGAAGTTTGCAAGGGCTACAGCAAAAAAGATATCGCCCTTATGAAGAACGATTTTCAGCAGTACACCTGGAACAGGTCGCACGCCGTTTATTCTAAAAAAATCCGCAAGGACATTTCGCCCGAAACCATAGGCATCAAGGAATCGAGCGCGCTTTACGGCAAGCTCAAGCTCGTCACGGACGGATTGAGAGAGCTGTCGGACACCCCGATCTACGGCGAAAACGGTATTCAGGCTATGGCGGCGGCATACGGGCTCGAGATTCCGAACAGCAGCTATTCGACTCTCAACGAGGCGCTGACAACGGCCTATCTCACCTACAAGAGCGGCAGGAGAATTTACTCGCAGGATTCCGATGATTTCAAGCTCATAGTGAAGCTCATCGCCTTCTCTATCCGCAAATCCGCAGCAGAGGCGGCGGACGGCGATGTGCTGTTTGATGCCAACGCATTTCTCAGGGAACTCGGTTACAGCGGAACCGTAGCCGACAATATACTCAAAGAATTCAGCAAAAAATACGGCTTTGCAACACCCGAAGAAAAGGCGGCGCTCTCTCTTGCGTTTGCGCTTTTCGGCGGATTTTGCAGCGATACGGACGGGGTCGAAAACCGCGACGGAACCATCCCCGGCTACGGAGTAAAAGAGGCCGCACAAAATCGGTTTGCAGCGGCATTCGAAAAGATTTTAATAAAAATTATCGAGATAATCAAAAAATTCTACCCGATTTTCAATCAGTTTTTTGAAAAGGTGATATAATTTGCACGGCCGAGGCTTCAACCCCTCGGCCGCTTTTTATTGCCGTTATTCAGATTACTAAAGCAGGAAAATATAAACGGGAGTTTTAAAAGTTAATGTAAAATCTTGGCGTTTTTTCATTTATTATTCTAATTTAAGGTGATTTTTTTGTGTATCTTATATATAATACAATATGTATTGTACTTTGGGTAGATAATATAGGAGGTAAAAAATCA
>DPOR01000018.1 GCA_003538135.1 Oscillospiraceae bacterium | reverse complement strand
TAGGGGTCAAAAAATCGGTGTAAAAAACAATAAATCAATTCTTCCATGCATGTTTTAATTGACATTATTGCAATAATATGCCATAATAATTACAGGATGTGATTCCAATGAATCAATTAGTTTATTCGGTCAATTAAATCAATCGGCCTGCAAGGTCATATGTGTTTTGGCATTGAGTTTGCAGCGCGGCAGACAACGGACATAAGCGGAGGTACGAATTATGAAGAAGCGAGGCAAAATCGCTGCCGCTGCGGTGATGATTCTGCTTGCGGCGGCACTCGTATACAGCATCTGTGCGGGAACGGTAACGGTTGCCGGGCTTCTCGGCGCGGCGGATATTGACCCGGTCAAGGTTGAGAGAATCGAATTTATCAAAAACCGCGAGACACAGCAAGTTTGGCGCAGCGAAGATTACGGCGTGCGAAAAAGCGTATGCGATTTTCTCAATAACGCGCATTGCATAAAATCGCTTTCACCGACCGCATACGGCGGCGAAATGACCGTAAACATCTATTACCGCGAACCGATAAAGGGGGCAGAATATGTCTCGGTATCCCTGCAAAGCAAAAATGTGATAAATGGTTCGAGATTTGCGGGCGCAGATTCGCCGATGCGAAACTACAGAATAATCTTCGGAGGCTACTCCTTGGAGGATTGGGACGCGATACTGCAAAAATGCGAGAGAGTAAATTGAAAAGTCATACCGACTTACCGTATATTTTTACATCCAACCCTCAACGCAAAAGCCTAATCAACCTAACAGGCTGTACATAAAAACGGACATTGAAATAAAAAGCCCCGTGCTGCAGAACAAAAACCGCAGCATGGGGTTAAATCATATCCGGAAGTTATATGGAAGCTTGAGCAATCAGTGTGGAAATAAAATTCGTCCTGCGGTGTACAGCTTGCAGCTGCTCCGCAGTTCCCGATTTCCGAGCCGATAAAAGGCGCCTTGCAATAACATAAAAAACCGACCTATGAGCCACAGGTCGGTTTATGTTTTACGAACACCGCGCTAACGGCGCGTTTTTATTTGAGTATCTTTCTAAGCCTTTTGCTCAGGCGCAAACAGTAGAACGTAATGAGCTTTGAGAGCGCGTAATCATAGAGCAGGAAGGTAATAATTCCTAGAATCGCTATCGCGGGTATCGCCCACTTGCCGAGGAAATCCGGCAGGTCGGGGTCGATGCCCATAAATTTTATCATCAGAAAATACGAAAGCGACATAACGACCGAAAATGTCAGAATCTTTATAATATACTCGACTGCGCGCGGCGTTTTGCTCTCCAGCACGGCCTTGAGTACGGGATAATAGCCGAAAAAGACTGTGTAGATTATCGCAGACTCTTTATTCGGAACGACTGTCAGCGACAGCAGGGACACCGCCGCCCACACGCCGAGCGCCCATTTTTTGTCAACTTCAATGACTATGACCGCGACGAACAGACCCGATATCGCGGGGAGCGCCAGCTCGAGATTCGGAATAATCGAGACTAACGCCATCAGAGCGACAGACAGCGCCGCAAAGACGGCGCTGAGAGCTATTTTGGATGTTTTTTTCATTTCCTGTTTCATATCAAGATCAATCCTCAGCAGCAAGGGATAAGATCGCCGCCCATACACTCGCAGCAGCAGTCGGCACAGAGCAGACCGGAGCAAACATCGCAGGCACTGCATCCGCTCGACGATTTGCGGGCGCTGCGGAAGCCGCCGTTCTTCGACGCGTCGAGATTCTCCTTGGCCGCCGCATATTCGCGGTTGTTCGGGTCCATGCTGCACGCGCGGTCAAAGTTTTCCGACGCATAGTCGAGCCAGCCGCGCCTCTGCTGAGCCGCGCCCTTGAGATAGTACCACTCCGCCGTGCGATACTGCTCGGGTATACCGTCGAGCAGTACGAGGGCGTCCTCTATTCTTCCGCCGCGTATCTTTTCACGTATATCGGACAAATCGGACATATTGCCCGCATAAGACGAGGAGCGCGAAGACGATGAGGACGACGAGCCGCCGAGTCCGCCTCTGAGCATGACTATCTGATCGTATGCGTCGTTTATCTCCTGCATTTTGCCGTCGTCCGACAAGTCGCTGTATTGGCGGGCAAGCTCTCTGTAAGCATTTCTTATTTCCTCGTCACTCGCCGTGTCCGGCACTCCGAGCACCGAGAACGGATTCTTCTTCATTCTTCGCACCTCCCTGCTTCTTTTTTAATATCTCGGTCTGCGAAGACAGCATTCCGTCGCAGACAATATTTTCGATTATATCCCCGAATCGGTTGAGCTTCAGTTCGTCCAACGCATTTGCCGTCTCGCCCGCCGTGAGGTCAAGGCGCTCTGCGGCAAAATTTTTAAAATCCTCGCCCGAGACGCTCTCGGCGTCCGGGAATCTTGATTTGAGCGGATTGTACGACCCGCTCTTTATATCCTTTTCTATATCATCTACGGCATCGAGCAGATATATCCATCTGCCCAGAAGATAGCCGAAGCGCCAAAGCTGCATTTTGTCCTCGCCGTAATAGCCCTGAGAGAATATCGCGGCGAGCATCTTGCCGGACGGGTCGGCGGCCTCGTCGAGCGAAGCGGTGCCGGATTTTTCGATTTTCTCCTGCTCTTTCATTGCGGATGCAACGGCGCGGTCAAGCATTTCCTGCCGTTTCGCCGCTTTTCTGTGCATGAGCGAGAGCGCGGGCTTTATCAGCCTGCAGGCAAGGCGTTTGAAAAATCCGCCGTCCGCGATATCGTCGAGCAGCTTGTAATAGGATACGATTATAACCACATCCGCGCTGCGCTCAAGCTCCGCATCCTCGGTGCACTTGAGGCATCTCTTCGCGGGATTCACGCAGCAGCGTCCGTTTTCAAACTTCGAGCACTTCTCCCGAAGCGCCAAACGGACTATCGAGAGAAAGGTGAAATCATAGCTCAAAAGCATCCGCGCTATCGGGGTATAAAGTTTGCCGAGCACTCTGCACTCGGAGCAGTATACGCCTTTGTAGAGCTCATAATCCTTTATCTTGAGCTCCGGCTTGAACGCCTTGATATAGCCTGTCATCTTCTTCCCCCGATAAGTCTTCTGTCTCTTGAGTTTATTTTATATCAAAGAGACCGGAAATCGGTTAACGCTTTGTAAACTTTTTTCTTCAATCCTCGGAATAGTGCTTTTTCAAATGCCTCACGGCTTTTTCGTAGCCCTCGAAGCCGAAGCCTATATATGTTTTAACACAGGCAGGGGTTATATATGAGTTTTCTCGGAAGTCCTCGCGCGCGGAAATGTTTGACAGGTGCACTTCTACAGCCGGCAGACCGACTGCCTTCAGAGCGTCGTGTATGGCTATACTCGTATGCGTATAGGCGGCGGGGTTGATTATTATCGCGTCCGCCTTCTCGTAATACGCCTGCTGAATAACATCAACGAGCGTGCCCTCGTGGTTCGACTGGAAGAATTCGGGCTCAATGCCGTTTTCTTCGCAGCGAGCGCGGATATATTCGACAAGGTCGTCATAGGTCTGCCTGCCGTAGATATCCGGCTCTCTTATTCCGAGCATATTCATGTTGGGACCGTGGATAACATAAACCTTCATTTTAAAGCCGCTTCCTTTCGGATTTGAATTGATTTATTTTGCGTTCGGTGATAAAATAGTTCACAGAAGATAAATATCAGTGGCCCGAGGGTCACTGCGGGAGGGAAACATATGATATATACTATTGAAAATGAGTTCCTTCGCGTCAGCGCGGAGGACAGCGGAGCGGAGCTTCGCTCTATCACGCTCAGAAAAAACGGAAAGGAGTTCCTCTGGCAGGGAGACCCGTCCGTCTGGTACGGCAGAGCCCCGGTGCTGTTTCCTGTAGTCGGTCAGCTCCTGGACGGAAAATACAGCTATAACGGGCGCGAATACGAGCTGGCAAAGCACGGCTTTGCGCGCCGCTCGGTGTTCACTTTCAAGGAGCAGAGCGGCGACTCCATGACCTTCTCTCTTGCGTCAAGCGACGCGACAAGAAAGAGCTATCCGTTCGAGTTTGAGCTGCTTATAACCTATTCGGTAAGCGGTCAGGCGCTCACCTGCACGAGCACCGTCATAAACAAAACCGACGGCGAGATGTACTTCTCCGTCGGCGCTCATCCGGCCTTCAACTGCAAAATCGGCGACGCATTGGAGTTCGAAAAGCCCGAGACTGCCCGCGTGATGAAGATAGACTCAAGCTCGCTCATCATGGACGGGACTTTCCCCGCGGAGCTTGAAAACGGACGCACTTTGAGGCTCACCGAACATCTTTTCGACGAGGACGTACTCATCTTCGAGGGGCTCAATTCGGAGAGCGTGCGCCTCATATGCGGCGACAGGACGCTGAAATTTACCTTCGGCAAAGCCCCGTATCTCGGTCTGTGGGCGAAGCCCAACGCGCCTTACGTCTGCATAGAGCCGTGGTACGGCATAAATGACAGCCACGAGAAAAAGGGCTCAATAGCCGAAAAGCGCGGCATCGAGAGGCTCGAAAAGGGCGAGACCTTTTCGTTCGACTGGACTGCCGAGCTTGAGGGCTGAAAAACAAAAAGTATACGGGACTGCCGTTTTCGGCGGCAGTCTCTTTTTTTATGCCTTGAAGCGGTAGCCCGCTCCCCAGACTGTCTCTATATACTGCGGATTTGAGCTGTCCGCCTCGATTTTATCGCGGATTCGGTTGATGTGGACGGTGACAGTGGAGGTCTCGCCTATCGCGTCGAGTCCCCATATCTTATCGAAGATATCATCCTTGCTGTAAACCACATTCGGGTTCGAGGCGAGGAAAGCGAGCAGGTCGAATTCCTTGTTTGTGAGTGTGACCTCTTTCTCGTTGACAAAGACACGGCGGGCGTGGGTATCTATCGAGAGCTTGCCGACGTTGATAACATAGTTGACCGGCTCCTCTCCCTTTGAGGTCAGGCGCTCGTAGCGGGCGATGTGCGCCGTGACGCGCGCAACAAGCTCCGAGGGGCTGAAGGGCTTTGTGATATAGTCGTCCGCGCCGAGGCCGAGACCTCTTATCTTGTCTATCTCGTCCTTTTTTGCGGAGACCATGAGCACGGGGCACTCCTTGTGCTTGCGTATCTGGCGGCAGACCTCGAAGCCGTCAATACCCGGGAGCATGACATCGAGGATAACGAGGTCATAGTCCGAGCCGATGGCCTTGTCGAGTCCGTTTTTTCCGTCGAATTCTATCTCGACGGTGTAGCCGTTCGCTTCGAGATAGTCTCTCTCGAGCTCGGCTATGTTTTTTTCGTCCTCGACTACAAGAATTCTTTTGCTCATTTTTATCCTTCTCTCCTTTTTTATTTCGCCTTGGGCATATCTATTATCACCTTGAGTCCGCCGAGCTCGCTCTCATCCGCGCGGATGGAAGCGCCGTGGCGGCCTGTTATCTGTTTTGTTATCGAAAGTCCGAGACCGCTTCCCTTTTTCGGGCCCGTTCTCGCTTTATCGCCTCTGTAAAAAGTCTCGAAAATCTTCTCGCGCTCGTCCTCGGGGACTCCGCGGCCGTTGTCCTCGATGCATATTTCAACGCGCCCCTTTTCGCCGTCTGCGACCGAGAGCATTATCTTTGCCGTCCCGTCCTCCGCGCCGTATTTGCGGCTGTTATCGATAAGATTGTTGAGCACGCGCCTGAACTGCGCGGGGTCTATGTTTATATCGGTATCCCCGTCGCACTCGAAGTTATAAATAAACTCTATGCCCGCCTCGCCGAGGGTGTCCGAAGCATAGCACGCAAACTCGTCGAAGAAGTCCTTCGCACCTATCCTCTCGAAATAGAACGGAATCTTGTCGAGGCTGAGCTTAGAGAGCATGGAGAGCTCAGAGACAAGAGTGTCCATGCCCTGCGCGGTATCGTAAATAACGCTGACATAGCGCATTTTTTTCTCATCCGTATCGGCTATGCCGTCGAGTATGCCGGAGGCGTAGCCCTTTATGGTAGTAAGCGGAGTGCCGAGATCGTGCGAGATTCCGGCGACGAGCTGCATCCTGTTATCCTCATATTTCTGCTGCTGCTCGACCGACTCCTTGAGTCGCTGGCGCATCTCCTCGAAGTCCGCGCAGACCTGCCCTATCTCGTTTTTCGAGCGGTATGGCACTTTATAGTCAAGGTTTCCGTCGCGCAGCTCGTGGGTCGCCGTCTGGAGTATCGACAGCGGCTCCATAATACTCTTGAGCATTAAAATAACGAGCAGTCCGTTTGTTATGATTATCGCAACGACCGCAACGACCGCCGCTATTGTAAAAATATTGTTTCCTCTTATCGGCTTTCCCGTGCTGCCGTTGTACATTCCGGAGCTGACTATCGCGCTTAATTTTTTGTTGACCACGATTATCTTCACAACGCCCTCGCCCTCTATGGAAAAGACGTCGGTGACGACTGTTCCGCTGTCGTCGGAGGTTACAAACGGGCTGTTTATGTCGCTCAGACTCTTGCCGCAGATATCTATAACCGCACCGACCATCTCATAGACGTCCGCTTCGACGGTCTTGTATATTATTTCGTCGCCGGCAAGGATCATGATCTCCGAGCCGTCCTTCTGTATCTTAGCGCAGGCATCGAGAACGGCGTCGCTTATTCTGCTTTCCATGCCGCCCTCGGATTTTGTTATTCCGGCTCTGAGCGGCGCGATATGCTTTTTGTCCATTGCGCCGAGCTTGTTGCCGTCGCTCTCGTTCGGACTTTTCATTTTGTCCTCGAGCAACGAGACGTTGAACTGCGTTTTGTACAGCAAATAAGAGCCGAACGACGGGTCAAATGACATTTTCGAGGTCGAAAAATATGTTATCGACGACGTAGTGATCATAATAACCGCAACGATGATGATCATCGGAATAATAATCATCAGCATATTCGACACAACAAGTTTATTTCTTATCGACGTATTTTTGAACACGGATATTCTCCTTTTTTGAAAAGGTTTTCCACCGCCGCAAACGCGGAATATCGGTGCGTCTGCGGTCAAAAATAAGCTCGGTGATGATATTGAAAAACGGGTTTCGTTATATCTTTGTCTTTCTCCTCGGTGCGGTGATATATAACCTCATCGAGGTGATTTTTCGCGGCTACACGCACTGGTCGATGTCCCTGGCGGGCGGCTCGGTGCTGCTGATTTTCTATATTCTGAGCGACTGGCTCGCGGCACTGCATCCTGTTATCGGCGGCCTGACGGGTGCGCTCGTTATAACCTGCGTCGAGCTTACCGTCGGAGTGATATTCAACATCCTGCTCGAAAAAAATGTCTGGGACTATTCGCATATACCGCTGAATTTTCTCGGACAAATCTGCCTGCCGTTTTCGGGGGCGTGGTTTATGCTCTATTTTCCTGCGGAATATCTCTGCCTCGCGCTCAAAAGAAAACTGGAGTCGAAATCAGTTTGAGGCTATGTAATCGGCTATTCCGTCCACCGTCGCCTGGGCGAGCTTCTCCTGGACGGAATCCGACCAGAGGAGCTTGCACTCGCTGATGTTGCTGACAAAGCCGTATTCTATGAGTACTGCAGGGCACTCCTCTATCCTCGTCACGCGGAAGGGATACATATTCGTGCCGCGGTCTATCTTTTTGAGCGTGGCGGAGCTTGCCGATGAATATATGCTGTTCTTATATGTCGAGACTATACGCTTATGCACTGCGGACGCCAGCGGGAACGAATATGCCTGATAGTAATATGCGCTCGTTCCCATCGGACTCGCGCTCTCGCTCGAGTCGCAGTGGACGGCAATAAACATATCGGGATTCTTCTTTCTGCCCATGGCTGCGCGGTTGTCGAGGGAGACATATGTATCGTCCGACCTTGTCATAATGACCGTTGCGCCGCGCGCTTCAAGCTTCGCCTTTATCTTTTTGGCGAGGAGCAGGTTTATCTGCTTCTCGTATTTTTTCGAGCTGCCGGGGTTATAGGCGCATATCGCACCGGAGTCGTTGCCGCCGTGACCCGCGTCTATCATAACAACGCTTCCTTTGAGCGAAGCGGAGGGCTTCGCCTTGACCTTGAGGGTGAGGCAGCCGTCGGAGGTATAGCCTATAGAATAGCCGTAGAATTTGCCGGGATTTCTGAGCGTCAGGCGCAGAGTCAGAGTCTTTGCCTTAGTGTCCGGTTTCCACGAGGCGGCGGAGACTATCTTGCTGCCCGAAACGCTGACCTTTCCCTCGACATTTCCGGAATGGCTGAAGGTGAGGTCGAGATATTTTCCGTTGAACGCGGTCACGGCATAGAGCGAGCCGCCGGACGCCTGAGACGACGGGAGATACGATTGATTCTTTACGGCGACATTAAACGGCACCTTCCAGGTGAGTCCGAACTTAATCGTTGTCGCGTCGGAATTTGAAGAGCTTGCGACAACGGAGACCTTGTTCTGCGGAAGATTATAGCCCTTTGATATAAGCTTAGTCTTGCTCACGAGCACGTTCTTGCCGCTTGCAAGGCGGTAATATCTGCTTCCGCCGTAGGTATATTCGCTCGAAATATAGTCAAACGTACCCGCCGGGAGCGGAGAGCTGAACGGCACGCAGTCATCGACAACATTCGCGGGCATGGTCTCGCACAGCGAAATTATCTCGCACATCTTCGACCTGCCCGAAACGCCCGCGTAGGCGTAGGGGGTGAGCATCTTCGACGGGTCAAAATCGACGCTGCCGCCCGTGCTCGGAGACTCCGTTGTGTCGGAGGGCTTGGACGGATCCGACGGAGAGTCGGGATTCGAGGGAGATGTAGTATCCGAGGGCTTTTCGGTTGACGGATGCTCTGTCGAGTCCGGCTGAGCAGGCTCCGGCTCGGGAGTCGGGATAACCGCACTGACGCTGACGCTCGCGCCGCTCGCAGTGGCGGAGAGTCCGTTGAAGCTTGCGTATACTTTGATGCGTCCGAGGGACTGAACCTTTGAGGTGCTCTTGGGAATTGATATCTTTCCGCTGTAGACGGCGAAATCCGAGGTTTCGTCAAGCTTCGTGCCGTTTTCGTCCTGAACAAAATTCGACTGCTGCTTGAGCTTCACCTTTGTGCCGCCGAGGCTCGCCGTAACATCGGCGCCCTTGAGCGCGGTTGCGGTGACGGTGATGCTGCTCCCGCCCGGAACCTCCATGGATTGGGTCGGGGTTATCGAATCAAGTATTTTTATTTCATATGTGACGGTATATTTATATGTTTTGTCCTTGTGCTCAAAGCTGAACTCGTTCTTTCCGACCTTGAGCTCCGTCTCAAAGGAGAAGTCGCCGTTGGTCTCGCGCTTGACATCCTTTCCGTTGAGCTTCAAGGGGCTGAGCGGGCTGCTCGAGCCCGTAAAGGTTATTTTGGACTCGTTGGTAGTTCTTGTGCTGCCGCTGAAGTTTCTCAGCTCAAAATCCTTTTCAAGCTCCTCGCGGGTCTGCTCCGCCATATATTTGAGAATCGCCGAGGCAAACGAGCTGTCCGACAAAAAGAGCTCATAGTCATACATAACGGCGCCCATGCAGGAGTCGAGCGACTCGCAGGAATCGAGCTGTTCGGTTATCATCATCGCCCCGTCCGTACCGCCGGACGCGAAGAGGTCGGCGCGCAGAGACGCAGCGAAATTAAGCCCGCGTGCGCGCGCAATGTCGTTGACCCGCTCGAGCGCCGAAGCATATTTTTCTCCCGCCGAGGTCTTGTCCGCGGGGAAGCTTATAAGAAAATCCGCAAATCTTGAGTCGAGCACCGAGGCGCAGTCCGCCGCATCGGTGTCATCGGCAAAGAGCGCCGCGCTGACCTTTTTGTTTTCGGAGTGGAGAACGCCTACGGCATTCTTTCTCTGCTCGGCGGTCATATCGCCCGAAAAAGCCACGCAGTCAAAGCCGCTTCCGAGGGAGGCGAGCTCATCCTTGCCGAACTCCGTGCCGCCGTAGACAAAGCAGATATAGAACCCCTGCTCCTTCGCCTTTTCGGCGAACACGGAAAGCACGTCAAGCTTGCCGTCCGTGCAGGCAAAGCCGCGCTCCTCGGGCACTTCAACAAACACCGCGTCGAAGCCCTTACTTTTTATATTCTCCGCCGCTTTGGCTATTAAATCGGAATTTGACTTTTTGTCGGCCGAGGCAGAGAGCCCGAGCTTGTCCGTTTTGACAAAGACCGCCGACACCTTTGCGGGGCGGGACGAGACAAACTGAACGTTGCCGTCTGTGTTGCCTGTCGTCTCGGTTGTATCGGGTTTTCTGCCGCCTATAAGCGCCAGCATTTTATCCGTTCCGACTATGCCGGCGGCAACCGCCATGCTGACAAGCAGCAGGACAGCCACAGACATAATTATTATGGCATTTTTCTTTCCCTTCGTCATTTTTCTTCGCCCTCCGTCAGAAAAGTTTTTTGCCTAAAATGGTCACAATATCCCCAATTTATAACAATACTCTGCATATTATAACATATTTTCGAGATTTTGCATTTCTTTTTTTGCGTTTTCGTTGATTTTTCCGAACATATATGAATAAGAAAAGAGCGCGAACCCGCAATAGGCGTTGAGCGAACGGACAAACGAGAGCTGACGGGCTATGATATCCGTGTTTTCCGTCCACTCGCAACTCCCCGTTTTGGCGTTTTTGTCCCGTGTTCCGCACTTGTAGGCGGCGAGTCCCCAGATTATCCCTACGCGCCCGTCGGAAATTTCGGCCCAGCGCTCGGCGGTGCTTTTAAACGGCAGGATTTGATTCTCGAAGCCGAAATATATCTGCGGGATAATATAATCCGCATAGCCGGGAGCCGAGAGCCACAGCTCGACATCGGCAAAGAGCGCATTTTCGTTGCCGTCGATATTCCCCGCGGGGCTTATCGAAAAAATCTTATTGCTTCCGTAGCTCTTGACGAGCGCACAGAGTCCCGCCGCAAACGCGCTGACGCTGTCGCGCCGCCACTCGCTAAGTCCCTTTTCCCCGCCGTCGGAGACATATTTTTCGTATTCCGCTCGGTCTATGCTCCCGTCGCGCGTGGGATAGAAATAGTCGTCGATATGTATGCCGTCAACGTCGTAGCCGTCGAGTATCTCGCGCACTCCGTCATATATCAGGGCATGGACATCGGTGGACGCGGGGTCGAAATATATTCCGTTTTTAAGCCCGATAACAGCAGTCGTGCCGAGAAGCTTTCGGGCGGGGCTGCCCTGCGGCAGAGAGTCGGTATCCTCGGAGGACGAGACGCGAAACGGGTTTATCCATGCGTGGAATTTCAGCCCCGCTCCGTGGGCGCACTCGACAAGTATTTTCAGCGGGTCAAAGCCCGGGTCGCTCCCCCTGCAGGAATATTTTGACCACGGGAAAAGCTTCGACGGGTATATCGCATCGGCAAAGGCGCGGACATGGACAAAGACGGTGTTCAGCTTCATATCGGCGATATTGCGAAACATCTCGTTCGCCGCCCCGCGGAATTTTTCCTCCCCTTGAGCAGCGTCCGGCAGCTCGTAGCAGCTTATCCAAACGGCGCGCAGCTCGTCGGGTCTCGGCGTGTATTCCGCAGTTTCCGTCAGGCTTTTATCCGTCGTGTCCGACGGCTTTTGCGGCGGAACGGTGCATGAGCAGAGCAGGCAGAGCAGAAGCAGGCAGGCAGAAATTCGTTTCATTTTCATTCTCCTTTGTTTGGCGTCTGCTACATATCTATGCGTGTCCCCCGCAAAAAAATCGGGAGCCGGCACATTTGGCGCGTCGGCTCCCGAAAAAACATATTTTATTTTACGTTCCCGTCAAGGACATCGCGCAGGCTCACGCCGTCGAGATATTCGTTGATGACGCGCTCGAGTCCCTGCCAAAGCGGAAGGGTCAAACAATCCGCGCAGCGCGGGCACTCGTTGGACTTACTGTCAAGGCACGCCACGGGCGCAAGGCTGCCCTCGGTGAGGCGCAGTATATCGCCAACAGGGATATCCTCCGGCTCACGCGCAAGGCGGTAGCCGCCCTGGAATCCGCGCGAAGTCTTCAAAATCCCGTCACCCGTTAAGGCGGGCACAATCTGTTCGAGATATTTTTTCGATATATCCTGCCTTGCGGCAATATCCTTGAGAGCAACGAAGCCGTCGCCCTGATTTTCATACAAATCGATAAGCAGACGCATGGCATAGCGTCCCTTTGTGGAGATCTTCAATCAAATCACCTCTTTTTGGCGAGTATAGCACAAATTCCGCCGATTTTCAAGCAATCAGTCGATAACGACCTCTCTGTGCAGCTCGGACGAGTCATATATCGCCTGCATTATTTTGGAAGTTCCGATGGCGAGATCGATATCGGCGCGGTTATGCTCATGATTTATAACGCAGTCGACAAATGAATTTATCTCCGCTTCGTAGAAATTGTTCGTTCTGAACTTCGGCTCGCTGCGCATGAGCATGCCGTTCTTGACGGAATAAATAACAAAGCCCTCTCCGTATTCGAGCCTTATGCCCGCCTTGTCGCCGATGAAATCGATATATGTCTCATCCTCGCCGATGTTCTCCGCCCACGCGCCGTTGAAGGTTATGGTCGGGCCGTCGGTTCTGACGATGCCGGTAACGGAATCGTCAACATCGAAAACGCCGTCCTTGTCGGCGGTATTCTCCGCCCACATGTTCGTATAGACATAGTCTTTTATGTTCTTGCCGAGCTTGCAGAACGCCTCGCCCGATGCGGTCAGGGGCTTGGGCTCGCCGCAGCAATAGAGAATGAGGTCGAGATAATGGACGCCCCAGTCTATCAGCGCACCGCCGCCGGACGCCGCCTTGCGGGTGAAGTCGCCGCCGATGCCGGGAATGGAGCGGTTCGCGCGGAAGCTCGCATAGACATGGTAGACCTCGCCGAGCTCGCCTGCGTCTATAAGATCCTTTATGTGATTGACCGCGTTGCCGAAGCGGTTGCACACGCCGATGCTGAGAATTCTGTCCGTCTCATGGGAGACTCGCTGCATCTCGAGCGCCTCAGAGAGCACGCGCGCGGCGGGCTTCTCGCTGAGAACATCCTTGCCCGCTCGCATGAAGTCTATCGCTATGACCGAGTGCAGGTCATTATGGGTGCAGACGGAAACCGAATCAAGCTCCGGGTCGTCAAGTATCTCGTGATAGTCATAGACCGCTTTTCCGCAGCCGTATTTTTCGACCGCAGCGTCCGCTCTCTCGGGGATAATATCGCAGAAATACTTTATCTCCGCCTTTTCGTTTTTCATATATGCGGGGATATGCGCAGAGTTTGCTATCGCGCCGCAGCCGATTATCGCAACCTTGATTTTTTCTGACACTGAAACTCCTCCGTTTCAAGTTTATTTATCTATACATAATAATACCAAGACGGGCGCCAAAAGTAAACTCCGGCACAAAAAATATATACTTTTTTATTTTTTCGTTTAAATCGGACATTTTTTGCTTATTTGTTTCTTGTCTTTTCTCAGTGCAGGTTATATAATACAATTACATAATTGTTTCAATTTTTATCTGGAGATGATGAAGTGAGCAAAGCATCCGATTTTCTCAACTCAAAAATCGTCAAGAGCGATGTCGGAGAAGAGACCGTACTGACCTGGAAAGAGACGCTCTCTTATGCCCTCGGCCGCGGCGCGCAAGGCATGAACACAAGCATGACCAGTTCAAAGTACATAAACTTCTTCCTGACCGATGTTCTTTTCAAAAAACTCTCGAACCCAATGGGCGTTGCGTCAAAGATCAGATTTTTCTGCGGCATCTTCGACGCGATAAACGACCCGATGATGGGCGTTCTTGTTGACAAAACAAGGACAAAGGACGGTCAGATGCGACCCTATATCAAATGGGCGCCGCTGTTCGTTTCGCTCGTCATGGTGCTGTTCTTCGTCGGCAGCGCAAATGCGAGCCCTGTGTTCAACATTATTTACACTACCTTCCTTTTCGTCATGCTCGACGTCACCTACACAGCGTTTGATATCCCGATGGGCGCTCTCGCCTTTTCGATAACCCCGAGCGGAATCGAGCGAACGAAGCTCTTCGGAGTCAGTTCAATAACCCGCTCCGTCGTCGGCGCTCTGCCGCAGGTTTTCGTCGCGGGCGCTGCTCTGCTCCCCTATTTCAAGGATCACACCCCGCAGGCATATCTGACCTCCGCGATAATCTCCGCTGTATTCATAGTCGTGCTCACGCGCCTTACATATCACAACACACGCGAGCGCGCCCAGCACCAGTCCGACACGCCGAGCGTCAAGGAGTGCTTCGCGCTCCTGTTCAAGAACCGTCCTCTGCTCATGCTCTTCTTTGCAAATATCTTCTTCCTTATCTGCAAGATACCCGAGCAGATTTCGTTCTACTTTGTCGCCGACCTTCTTTTCAACAGAAAATACAACGTCTTTATAGATGTTATCAAATTCCCGGGCTTCCTGCTCGCGGGTATACTCGTGCCCAAGATAGTCGAAAAGCTCGGCAAGCGCGCGGACTCGCGCAGATTCTTCCAGATCTGCTGCGTCAGTGCAATAGTGCTCCACCTGCTCTTCGCGCTGACCACCTACGGCGGTCTCGTCAACAAGCCCGCAGGTCAGTCCGCTTCGATATTCACGGCTATTCTTGTTATTCTCTTCACCGGTCTTACCACCATCCCGCTTGAGTTCAAGAACCTCATGCAGAAAGAGATGGAGGCTGAGACAGTCGACTATATCGAATGGAAAACAGGACGCCGCGTTGAGGGCATCATGCTCTCTATAATGAGCTTCACGGGAAAGATTGAGAACACCTTCGCTTCGTCCATCGGCATCGCCATTCTCGGCGTTGTCGGCTATGTCAGCCACACAGAGGGCTCACTGATTCAGAACCACAGTACCAATCTCGCGCTGTTCGCAATGACAACGATAGTCCCAGCAATAGGCTATCTGCTCATGCTCATACCTATACACTTCTATAACATCACCGGCGAAGGACACAGAAAGATGATGTCCGAAATCGCCGAACGCCGCACATCTATAGCAGCCGAGACTGCCGCCGAGATGCAGAGCGCAGGAGAGACAAAATGAACCCACGCTTCGTTTTCATAGCCGACACTCACCACTTCTCGCGCACCCTGTCAGACGGCGGCGAGGCATATGCCTACCGCAGCGAATCGGATCAGAAGTGCCTCGAGGAGACGGGCGAGATAATCGACGCGGCTTTTGAGAAGATACTCGAAGACCCGCCCGCCGCAGTGATGATAGCCGGAGATTTATCCGACGACGGCGAGCGCATATGCCACGAGGAGTTCCGCGAAAAGCTACGCGAGCTTCAAAAGCACGTTCCCGTATATGTCATAACCGCGACGCACGACTGGTGCTGTGACGAGAATCCGCGCAGATTCACGGACGGCGAAGTCACAAACGACGTTGAGACAGTCCCGCACGAGGAGCTGAGCGAATTCTACCGCGAATTCGGGCTCGACCGCGCGATAAGCTCATACAAGACACATCTCGGCATATACTCATATGTCGCGCAGATTGCCGACGGAGTCCGCCTGCTCGCGCTCAACGACGACCAGAACGGCAAAGGGCGCGCGGGCTACACCCCCGACCACATGGCGTGGGTCGAGGAACAGATACGCAAGGCAAAAGAGGACGGTCAGCTGATGATCGGCATGGAGCATCACCTGCTCATCGCGCACATCCACCCGTTCATCACGAGCGGCCACTGCGTCGGCGACCGCGAGGAAGTCGCCTCAAGGCTTGCGGACGCGGGGCTTCGGTATATGTTCGTCGGTCACTCGCACATTCAGCGGATAGATACATTCGTATCCCCCGCGGGCAATCCGATAACCGAGGTCAACGTAGGCTCGCTGTGCGGCTATCCCGCGCCGATAGTCAACGTAACAGTGACGGATGACAGCCGCCTGCATATAGTCACGGAGCACCTCGAGAGCTTCGAGGGTGCGGAGGACGCGCAGGAATTTTTGAGAGCGCACGCCACGCAGCTCATTGACCTGCCGCTCAAGGGCGCACTCGAGAGCCGAAAGGAGTTCGGCAAGAGGCTCGACGCGCTCGGCGTAAACGGCAAAAAGATATCGGCTCTGCGTCCTGTTGTAAAGCCCGTTGCAAAGCTGCTGCTGAAATCCGATGTGATGAGCTTTTATAAAAAAGTGAACCGCCTGACCTTCGGCAAGGTGCTCAGAAAAGAGGACGCCGAGGAGCTTGCGGATATGAGAGTCATAGACATAGTGCACGGCGTCCTGCTCTCGTTCCTCGACGGCGGCATGAACCGCGTTGACAGAGACAGCGCATATTACCGCTTAGTTGCGGGAACTATCTCGATCCCATCTCGGATAATGAAAAAGAACTCGCTGTTCAGAAAGCTCAACGAGTGCGCCGATGCGATACTCACGGGCAGTGAGCCGAGTCCCGAGGACGCAATAATATAGAATAAAATATAAAAGCACAGGGCTTCCGTCTGATTCGGAAGCCCTGTTTAATTTATATTGTCGGTATCAGTGGAAATCCCACGAGTCTATGTCCGCATAGATATCATTGATATGATTTTTGTTGCCGTATTTGAGCGTTCTTGTATATATCGCTATTCCCGAGCGATAGCACAGGGGCACGAACGGCATATCGGCATTAAACGCTTCGATAAAGGTATTCAGATCGGATGAGCCCGAAAGGAACGCCGAGTATGCGGTGCTCGCAGCGCCCGAGGTGTTGATGCCGTAGGCGACGCTGCCGCCGCTCTTGAGAAGCGGCGAAAGGCTCATATTATCGGTGAGCTTGACTTCGCCTATATACATATCGAATTTGCCGGAGGCTACCGCCGCGCGGTAATCCTTTTCGCCGAGCTCGCTGACCGTGACGGAGATTTTGAGTTTTTCGAGCATCTCCTTTATGCTCTGCGCCGCTGCCGCCTTGAAACCGTTATCCTTGTTGACAACTATCCTGAGCGCGAGCTGTTTTTTGTTGGCGTCCGCGCGCGTTGCGTCGTTTTTCGAGGTATAGCCCGCCTCGTCGAGCAGCTTTCCCGCCGCTTCGAGGTCGGTTTTTACAGTATAATCCTTGTCGGCGACCGCGCTCCAATCGGGATTAAATGGCGTATACGCCGCTTTCGCGTGACCCTGGAACGATTCGTCGGCGAGCTTCGCCCTGTCTACGGCTAAGGCTATCGCCTGCCGCACCTTCTCGGAAGAGAGCGCGGAGCTGCTCTTATTGAACGTGAGATAGACAAGGTTATTCATCTGTATATCCGCCACCGACGCGGAATATCGGGTATATGCGCCGCTGCGCAGGTCGTCGAAAGCGAAGCTGATGTTGCCGATGGCGAGAGTATATTTGAGCATGCTCAGGTCCTTGACGTCGTAGAGCGTGATGCTCGTCTTTTTCGGCGAGAAGTCGCCGCGGGCGTTGCTCGCCTTGAGATAGCCTACGCCGTTTTCGGATTTATATGTGTATCTGCCTCTGCCCGCCGCGCCGTCGTCAGTCGAACCGCGCTTTGTGACGGCAAAGGTCAGGCAGTTCACTGCATACGGGTCATCGTCGCCGAGCGAGAAAACAACGCTGTTTCCGCTGACCTTGGCGCTGCTGAAATTCGCAAGCCGCGTTTTATATGCGGGCGACTTTTTTGCGCTCTCAAACGAGGCCACAACATCCGAGGGCGAAACACTCGAGCCGTCCGAGAATTTCGCGGAGGCGAGGGATACCGTGAGGGTGCGCCCGCTCCGGCTGTAATTCGACGCGAGAAGCGGCTTTGGATTATAATTTTTATCGAGTGCGAACAGCCCGTCGTATATGAGCGTCATAAGCTGCTGATTGAGCATACTCGTAGCTGTAAAGGGATTCAGCTTGTCAGCCTTTGAATAGGGCAGCTTGAGAGTCTGTATCGCTTCAACGGCATCGGACGGCATTTCCGTAGTCCCGTCCTCGCCCTCCTTTTTGCCTGAACATCCGCTGAATACAAAGGAAAGCGCAAGTATCAGCACAAGTATTGCCGCCGCTGAACGGATAAATTTTTTCTTCATACCTGTCTCCTCTCGGGAAATCCGTAAAGCCATATAACTTTACACTATTTTATCAAATCTTTGATTATCTCGCCCGCCATTATCATGCCCGCTACGGGCGGGACGAACGATATACTCCCGGGCAGAGCCCTGCGTGAGCTCTCCTCGGCGGTCTCCCCGGGCTTTATCGGCTGCTCGGGCGACCAAACGACCTTCAGATGATTTATCCCCCGCGCTTTGAGCTCGCGGCGCATCACGCGGCACAGCGGACAAACCGAGGTTTTTGAGATATCGGAGACCCTGAAGAGAGTCGGGTCGAGCTTGTTGCCCGTGCCCATGCACGATATCAGCGGTATTCCACGCCTCTGCGACTCTGCCGCCAGGGACAGCTTCGCCTGAACGGTGTCTACGGCGTCGGCGATATAGTCATAGCCGCCCTCGAAGAAGTCCGCCGAATTTTCTTCAAGATAGAACCCGTCAATGATATTCACCTTGCATTCGGGGTTTATATCCTTTATTCTTTCGGCTGCGACTTGAGTTTTTTTCATGCCGACGGTCGAGGTCAGCGCGTAAAGCTGGCGGTTGATATTTGTAATTGATATCTCGTCGTTGTCAACAACGGTCAGCTCCCCTACGCCCGCGCGGGCAAGCGCCTCCGCAGTATACGAGCCGACGCCGCCGAGCCCGAACACCGCAACGTGACAGCGGGCGAGCTTCTCCGCCGCCTTCTTGCCTATCAGCATTTCACCTCTTGAAAAGCGAGAAAGTTCCAAAGCATCTGCCTCCGGTAGTTTCTTATGGGATTATTGTACACCATGGGCGGAGATTTTGCAATTTTTTATTGATAAAAGCGCGGTTGCGGTTGTTTTTTTGACCGCTAAAGGTTATAATTAAATGAATATAAGTTTAAAGGATGTCATTTGAAATGAAATTAGGAATAGTAGGTCTGCCGAATGTCGGCAAGAGCACGCTTTTCAACGCCATTACCAATGCGGGCGCGCAGTCCGCAAACTATGCGTTCTGCACCATCGAGCCGAATGTCGGTGTAGTTGCCGTGCCGGACGAGCGCCTTGACAAGCTCGCAGAAATGTACAATCCGGACAAGATAACCCCCGCGACAATCGAGTTCGTTGACATAGCCGGTCTTGTGCGCGGCGCGTCCAAGGGCGAGGGTCTCGGCAACAAGTTCCTCTCGCACATAAGAGAAGTCGATGCGATAGTACATGTGGTTCGCTGCTTTGAGGATGACGATATAGTTCATGTCGACGCGACTATCGACCCGAAGAGAGATATCGAGACTATCAATCTCGAGCTCATCCTCTCCGACCTTGAGATGGTCGAGCGCAGGATAGACAGGGTCGCAAAGCAGGCGAGAAACGACAAATCCGCTGCGGCGGAGCTTGAGTTTCTCAAGAGGCTCAAAAGCGAGCTTGAGAGCGAGGTTCCCGCAAGAAACGTCGAGTGCGACGAAAATGAGCGCGAATTTTTGGCGCAGATAGCTCTGCTCACCGCAAAGCCCGTCATCTACGCCTGCAACATGAGTGAAAACGATTTTGCCAATAATATTGATACAAACCGCCACTATCTCGCGGTCAAGGAGATAGCCGCCGCAGAGGGCTCGGAGGTCCTGCCCATCTGTGCGGAGCTTGAGGCGGAGATAGCCTCACTCGAAAAAGAGGAGCGCGAGATGTTCCTGACCGATCTCGGAATCGAGAAGGGCGGACTCGACCTGCTCGTTCAGCGCAGCTATCACCTGCTCGGCCTTATATCCTACCTGACCGCCGGCAAGCCCGAGGTCAGAGCCTGGACGATAACCCGCGGCACTAAGGCTCCCCAGGCGGCCGGAAAAATTCACTCCGACTTTGAACGCGGCTTCATCCGCGCCGAGGTTATAAGCTTTGAGGATCTCATTGCCTGCGGCTCGCTGACCGCCGCAAAAGAAAAAGGCCTTGTCCGCAGCGAGGGCAAGGAGTATGTAATGAACGACGGCGATGTCGTGCTGTTCAGATTCAATGTGTAAAGGAGTAAGCTATGGCTGAGGACAACAACATTCTTGATTTTTATCCCGAGGGCGAGGAAGAGGCCTGCGCCGAGGACAGCTACGTCACTCTCGTTGACGAGGACGGCAACGAGGTCGATATGTCGGTTGTCGATATCGTTGAGCACAAGGGCGAGAACTATGTTATTCTCCTGCCCGTCGAAAATATCGAATCGGGCGATATGCAGTTCGCCGTGATGAAGATAGAATACGACGAGGACGCCGACGAATACACCTATGTGACCGGCAACGAGCCCGAATACGACGAGGTTTTCGTCGAGTTCCGCGAGAGGCTCGAGCAGGAGCTGAGCATCTTCGACGGTATCGGCGATGAGCTTGAAAGCGAAAACGAGCTCGACCATTTCGACGAGGACAACTGAAAACAGATGAGGGGCCGCGTTGAGCGCAGCCCCTCTTGCTTTTACCATTCAAATGTCACGGTGATTCCGTTCTTTTGATAGCTTATATCATGGAAGTTTCTGTTTTCTATTCCCTCGCAGAATACGCGCGTCATCTCCGCATCTTTAAACGTGATGCTTCCGGTCAGGGTCAGGCTCTGCGGCAGATACACCGTCTTGCTGACGGTGAAGCCCGTCAGCCACCAGTGATACATCGGGTCGCGGTGGACGAGCAGGTCGTCTCCGTGGAAGAGGTCGAGCGACATGAGCAGCATATCCTCATCGCCCACGCAGTTATAAAACGTTCCCTTTGACCCGGGCTCGCGCTTGTATATGCCTATTTCCGCGCCGTTTGTTATGACATATCTGCCCTTCCAGAGCTGAATCATCCACTCGCTGCCGGCGTAGTTAAATTTAATGCGCGCGGTCTGATAGTTGAACAGCGGAGTGATATAGCAGAAGATATCATATGCCACGGTAAAGCCGAAGTTTCGCATCCAGACATGAACAGGCGTTATGACCATGGCCTTTCCGACGTCGAAATCATAGCCTATGCCGACCATTCCGTTGTCGTCCTTGCCGTAGAGCATCTGGGTCTTTATGTTATAATACGTGCCCGAGGGCAGCTCCTCCGTCCTGCCGTCGCGGTAGGTCACGCGGCAATATATCTCATATGTGTCCTCCAAGCCCTCGACGGGTACGCAGTAGAGATATGCCTCGTCGATTATTCCGAAATAGACCGCAGCAGCGCGGAAAATGAGCGAGAGAGCGGAATTGCCCTCCTTTGCGTATTTTTCGGAAAGCTCGTTGAGCTTCTTTTGAAGCTCGGGCACATTGATATGATATTTTTCGCTGACCTTGACGGCGAGGCCGTTGAATTCCGGCATACTCTTCATTATCAGCGCGGCATCAAGTCCCGAGGCTCTGGCGACGCTCGAGCACAGGGCGTCAAGCTTATCGTCGAGCACCACGTTGAACTTATCCTGCGCCACAAAGTGGAAGCCCGTGAGCAGGTAAACGGCATTGTCGATACTGTTGACATACTTGAAGAAATCCTCGGTTGACATCGTAGGATAGCCGTTCTTCATAATATAGCCGTAGATACCCGTCGGCTCCGCCTTCTTGGCAACCGCATTTGCGGGGACGCAGGCAGCGCACAAAAGAATCACAAGGGACAAGATAAAGCTCAGTGTTCTTTTAACTTTTTGCATTGTTTTTCCTCCTCATACTTTGCTTCGCCAATAAAATATTATCATAGAAAGCGAAAATAAGCAACATACAAAATGCGCAGAAACGGGAGTAAATAGCCGCTTCTGCGCTGTTTTATATAAGTCCGAGCTTTTTAAAGGCGTTATAAAGCCCGTCGGAATTTATGTCGTCCGTCACTGTGTCCGCCGCCGCTATGAGGGCGGGCGTCGCGTTGCCCATAGCAACTCCGTACTCCGCGAAGTCCATCATCTCGAGGTCGTTGTCGCCGTCGCCGAAGGCTATCGTCGCGCTCCTCGGCGCATCGAAGCGGCGCAGTATCTCCGCCATTCCGGTGGCCTTTGTGTATCTGCTGTCCGTAACCTCGCCGCAGCGGTCGCCCATGTTGCCGAAGCTGTAGCGCACGACGCCGAAACGCTCCCCGAGGTCGGCGGCAACCTCGCCGAGTCCCTTGGGCGCTCCGTAATATATGAGCTTTTCGGCGGAAGTCAGCTCGGACGCACTCTCTACTACCGTAGTCATGCCGAAGAGCGAGTTTATTTTGCCGCGGTCGATGCCGTCGGCAAGATAGTGCGCAACTATCGCGTCCGCGCACCATTTTTCGAGCATGAGCGTATGCTCGGTCTGTACACAGTAGGGCGCGTGCAGGGAGGTGAAATATCGGGCGAGAAAGGCCATGTACTCCTTTGAGAAGCAGTGCCGAGCTATGCACTCGCCGTCCGCCATAACATATGCGCCCGACGAGCAGACCGCGCCGTCAAAGGTTATCTTTTCGAGCAGCCACGGATAAATCTGCGAGCGCTGTCTGCCCGTGCAGACAAAGAGCTTGTGCCCGTTAGCCTTGGCGGCCTTCAGCGCCTCGAGCGCCGAATCCGCGAGCTTGCCCTGAAAGTCGACAAGTGTCCCGTCTATATCAAGAAAAATATACTTTGTCTCCATGCGTTCCCTCCGAAAGCGTTTTTACTATAATAACACAGCCCGAACTTTTTGTCCATTGCCGATTGAAAAAGCGGACGCTGTTATAGTATAATATTTAAAACAGGGAAATAATGGGCGGTGAAAACATGACCGATATTGAAAGAGCGAAACAAATTTTGATAAGCGAGGGCTGCACCTGCGTAGTCTGCAAGGGCGACAACATACATATAAGCCAAAAGCGCGGAGTTGCGCCGCTCATGGAGCTTCTTGACGGCGGCGCGGATATTCGCGGATATTCGGCTGCGGACAAGGCCGTCGGCAAGGCGGCGGCGATGCTGTTCGTTCTGCTCGGAATAAGTGAAATATATGCCGCGGTTATGAGCCGAGGAGCAAAAGCGGTCTTTGACGAGCACGGGATAAAATATTCCTGCGGCGAAGAGGTCGAATATATAGTCAACCGCCAAAAAGACGGTATGTGCCCGATGGAAAGAGCGGTTAGGGATATTGACGACCCCGCCGAGGCGCCGAAAAAAATAAAAGAAACAATTGAAAAATTGCGAAAGGGTGACTGACATGAAGCTTCACTACATGGGAAAATTCAATCTCGACCCGAACACGCTGCCGCAGGCGGAGCACAAGCCCGGTGCAACGGAGTTCAAAGAGGCGGACAGCATGAAAAAGCTGGCTGTTATCGCAAACGCCGTCTCTTTCGTGATTTTTGCCGTTCTCGCCGTCGCGGCGTATTTAAGGCTGCCGGATATCACGCGCGGAAAATCATCTGTAATAGCCTGGGGCGCAGCCCTGCTCGGCTCTCTGCTCATCCTGTTTCCGCACGAGCTGCTCCACGCCGTCTGCTTCAAAAATGATGTGTATCTCTACACTAATTTCAAGCAGGGTATGCTGTTCGTTGTCGGCACGGAGCCGATGAGCAAGGGCAGGTTCATATTTATGTCCATGCTCCCGAACATAGTTTTCGGCATTATCCCCTACGCCCTCGGCATGATATTCCCGCAGCTTAAAGCGCTGACCCTGTTCGGTATGCTCTGCACGAGCATGGGCGCGGGCGACTACTATAATGTGTTCAACGCCATACGGCAGGTGCCGAAAAACGGAAAAATCTATATGTCCGGTATGCGGTCGTATTGGTATGTGGGGGAATGATGCTGCAAAGGAGCTTAGAAAATGTCATTAAAATCATTTTGGAATGAGCCTGTTTTCGGAGATGAACCGGCTGCCGAGAAAGCTGAAAAAAGAAGAAAAAGAAGCGTCTGTTTTCGTTGGACTGTGTGGCTTGCCGTAATTTTAATTGTCGGCGGTATCTCCGAATTGATAGACAAAATCAGAACAAGCGAGCATTCGACGCTCATTTTTAGCCTGATAGGAGTCGGGCTTGCGGCTGCAATCGCCGTTATCATTGTTCTTGTTATACGCAGCAGGAAAAATAAGAGTATTTAACTGTAAATTTGAACTGTCGAAGCAGGAAATTGATTTGGGCTATATAGTATTATGGAAATTTTTGCTATGGAAAAGGAAAAGAATGATAACCTACACGATATTAGCAGCTATGAACCTGCTGTTATTGCGAATAAGATAAAGAAAGAGTGCATGCAGCAAAATACCACATTAAAAACCATGTTACAAGAATTAAGCATCGGTAGTAATATGATGTCGCATATGTCGCACGGTAAAGCACCATCATATATTACTATCGCGCGTATATGCGACTATCTTAATATCAGCATAGATACACTGTTAGACCATACTGTGACTGCAAATACAGCACCAATAGATACTGCGGCGGCATTGCAGCATTTGTCAGCCGTAACCGGATACAGCACCGACTACATTGCCGGATTGCTTCGTATTCCACCAAAACAACAATTTAAACAATAGGACTGACATCTCACTGCTATTGGGGGCGAAGGGGTCGGAAATCCGCAACCTGCGACATCGTTAAACTCAAATACATTCAAATTAAAGATTGCGGCACCGCACGCCATTCGCGTGTGATGCCGCTTTGTATTTTTGCGTTCTGAAATTTTATTCGCTGAGTTCTTTTATAATTGCTTTAAATTTATCGGTATCGCGCACCGAATCAAACTCATCATGCAGTATCCATTTATCTCTAAGTATTTCGCAAAGAGTTCTTGTGTCAGCAGTCTCGAAATCTGTTTTTCGCTCAATTATTTCGCCGACCAATACCGCACTGTATCTCTGCTCATCGGGTCGATTATCAAAAGCCTTCGCTTCATCAACGGCTAAATGCAGGTGCTTATACATATTATCGTAATCCTTCAAAAGCGCATATCTTTTGGCAATATCAAAATCAAGCCACGCAACACCCCAATTATTGTTTGGTCTGTTGCCGTCAAGGATAAGCTTCTCCAAATCAAACACTTTTTTCAACACAATAAGCTCTGTTTCGTTATCAACCACATCCGCATCCGCTAAAAGCCAAATAAATGTTTGCAAATTTTCATAGCTTTTCATAATCGCGTTGCGCAAAAAGGGCAACTTTTCTTCTTTTTTTAGTGCCCACCATATCTGCAATTCACGGCAGTTTTCCATCGAAGGCAGTGTTTCATAAATTTTTCTGCCGATTTCTTTTCTCCCATGCAGACAATGGTTAAACGCAAGTCTCGCGGTTGCCGCAAGCCGTATGCTTTGATCGGGGCAATATTTCATAATTCTTTCACCAAGGGCAGTGATTTCAGAATCATACCTTTCCATATTTTCTTTCCATTCCGGAATGTTACCGTCATCATCACCCGCGACAAAAAGAGCATACATCAGTTTATCAAGCAGAATGTAATTATTCGGATATTCCCCGACCCCCTCACGGGCAACAGCAATGCACCTATCTATCTCACCCATGCTTATGGAAAGCTGAAAGCGTTCAAGATATTTTTCTACATTTTCCATTTCGGTTATTTCATCGACACCCATAAGCTTATCGGTGGAAACATCAAAAAATGATGCGATGGTAGGCACAAGCTCAATATCAGGATAACATAAACCATTTTCCCAGCGCGACACGGATTGACACGACACACCGAGAACCTGTGCAAACTCCTCCTGCGTGATCTCTTTTTCTTTCCTCATTCTTTTTATCGTTTCGCCTATATTCAGTTTCATAGTAGAACCTCTCTTTCAATGATTGAAAGCGGCGCCTCTTTCTGAATATATTATTGCATATTAAGCCCTTCGATTCAATATCATGAACAGAGAGTTTTTTTCACGGTTTTAGTGAAAAGTCAAGAGCGAATAAGTAAAAAAGCCGTCAGATTTACATCTTATTGCTCGGTTATTCAATACAACAGCGTTATGAAGTGCTCGCTATGCTCGCACGAAGTGCGCACTTTGCTTTTCATGCGGTTTATCGCACTTCATTAGCGAAGCGCCTTCATTTTTCATGCACCGAAGGTGCGCTTAATTGAAAAAAGCACCTGCATTTACTTTTGGGACAAGGAGAGAGGAACTTGGTCTCGCCTGCCGGCTCGGTCGGTGCTTCTGCACCCCTTGACACGCTCCGCGCCCAATATTCAAAGCGTTTAATCTTAACAAAAAGTGAAA
>DPOR01000004.1:34909-80638 GCA_003538135.1 Oscillospiraceae bacterium | reverse complement strand
GACTTATCCCGTCTGGGAAGAAACTATATCCTGACCGGTCAGTACACGGAAATCTATTTCCCCAGCAAGGGAGTACGCTACATTGCCATCAATGACAATGTGGACACCATCAACGGAGAAAGCGAGCTTGCACCGTTCTTAAACATCCTGAATGAAATGCACGCCCGACAGACCAGCAAAAAGGTCAAGGCTGCCATGCACACAAGATTTGCCAATGGCGCACACTATGGAGCCTATGCACCGCTGGGCTATGTAAAAGACCCGGACAAAAAAGGTCATCTTCTGATCGACCCGGAAACACGCTGGATTGTAGAGAAGATTTTTGACCTTGCTGTACACGGGCGTGGAGCCGCCAGCATTACACGGATTCTGGTGGAGGAAAAAGTACCTACCCCCGGCTGGCTGAACTATGAAAGATACGGGACTTTCGCCAATATCTACGCCGGTGCGCCCGCAGAAAAAGCCTATGCGTGGACGATAGCACAGGTCAAGAGCATTTTGAAAGAGGAAACCTACATCGGTCACAGCATTCACAACAAGCAGAGCAACATTTCATTCAAGAACAAGAAAAAGGTGCGGAAGCCGCAGGAAGAATGGTATCGTGTGGAAAATACCCACGAAGCCATCATTTCTGAAGAAGTGTTCCAAAAAGTTCAGGAGCTGATTGCAAGCAGACGCAGGAAACGCAGAAACGGTACGACACAGATTTTCGCAGGATTGATAAAATGTGCAGACTGCGGATGGTCTTTAGCCTATGGGGAAAACAAGCAGAATAAGAACCCATACGGGTACTACCATTGCAGCAAGAACGGGCAGGGATTACGCCAGTGTTCCATGCACTATATCCGCTATGATGTACTGTATGCCTATGTGCTTGCAAGACTGCAATACTGGTCTATGCTGGCACAGAAAGACGAGGACAAGCTGCTGAAACGCCTGCTCAATGCCAGCGACAGGGAAAGAAACTCTGCGAAGAAAAAGCAGGCTGCGGAGCTGAAAAAGGCAGAGAAGCGTAAAGCCGAGGTTGACGGGCTGTTTGCTAAAATGTATGAGGACTGGTCTGCCGGACGCATAACCGAGTATAACTTCAATATGCTGTCCGAGAAGTACCAGAACGAGCAAAAGGAGCTTGAAACAAAAATAAGACAGCTTCACGAAACGATGGAAGCCGCCGTACAGACCGCAGCGGATGCTGAAAAGTGGATTGCCCTGATGAAACAGTATGTCAACCCTGTGGAGCTGACCGCCGAACTTCTGAACACTCTAATTGAAAAAATAACCGTCCACGAAGCTGTCAAGGGCGAGGACGGAAGCCGTGAGCAGGAAGTAGAAATCTACTACCGCTTCATCGGCAAAATCGACTGACCTTTCTTTTTTACCCAACAATATCTTTAATTAAGGGAGACGGGCAAAAGCTATCCCGACATAACGATGATACCCGATATCTGCTCGGTGCTCGACATTTCGGAGCATGAGCTGATAAGCGGCGCGAACGACACGGAGTATCACGAGATGAAAAGAGACGCGCGCGTATACAGAAAAATTACCGAGACCTTCTTTTGGGGCTTCACGGGCGCGTATGCATCGGCGCTCGTCATATGTTTTATATGCGATCTCGCCGTGAATCACAGGTTCACCTTTTTCCCCGTGGTTTTCGGCAGTCTCTTGACGGCGTTTTCGTTCGTCCCGACATTTACGCGCTTTACCGAAAAGCATAAGCTCGCGGTGTTCACGGGCTCGACCTATCTCTCGCTTGTTCTGCTGTTTGTCATCTGCTGCGCAAAATACGGGCAGAATTGGTTCGGCGCCGCCGCACTCGGCACTCTGCTCGGATATATCGCGGTGTTCGCGCCGTTTTTGCTCAGGCGCTATATGCCCGCAAGGGGACGCAGATTTATTCCCGCCGTATACTTTTTGCTGTTCTTCGCCTGCCTCGCCCTGCTCGTTTCGGCGGCAAGAATAACGAATGTGTTCAGCCTGCCCAAGGGACTGCTCGTCGTGCTCTATGCATTTATTCCGTTTGCGGTGACTGCCGTCATGCATATTCTCTGCAAGCGTCCGCTGATAAACGCCTCTATAGATGTCCTTGCGTTCGGCTCGGTTATATATGCTCTGCCGCGTTTTCTCGCCGCAGTGTTCGGCAGTGTAGAGGGCGCGAACTACGCCGTGAACTTCGCCGACTGGGCGCATTTCGCAAACGGCAATGTATATCTGCTCATTTTAATATCCACGCTCGCGGTTTCAGTATCATTGCTCGCGGCAGGTATCGCAAAACTGCGCCGCGCGCGTTGACACATGGCAGATTATGTAATATAATATACCAAAATCGTGTGGATTTTTCCGAACCTGACGGGTTTATTTTTCGCCATGCACCTTTTCGGTGCGTGGCTTTTTTGATGAAAAGAGGGGTTATTTTGCAAAACAGGAAGCTGAAAATTCCGAGCGAGGTCGTTTATATCCTCGCCGTCGCGCTGCTCTCGCTCGCGGTCGCAATGCTCACGGCGGCAAACTTCGGTGTGTCGATGATAGTCGCGCCGGCATATCTTCTGAGCCTGAAAGTCGGAATACTCACATTCGGCCAGGCGGAATATGTCATTCAGGCGGGGCTGTTTATTATCTTCTGCATCGTCATGCGCGGATTCAGGGCGATGTATCTCTCGTCGTTCGTGACCTGCCTTATATACGGCGCGGCGCTCGATCTGTGGCGGTGCATACCGTTTTTTGACCCCGCAGTCACCCCGCCCGGCAGTATGTCCGTGCCGATAAGGATACTGCTTTTTGCCCTCGGCACGGTGCTGACCTCGTTTTCCGTCGCGCTGTTTTACAAGACCTATCTCTATCCGCAGGTCTATGACTTCTTCGTCAAGGGCGTCAGCGGAAAATACGGCATAAAGCTGCCGCGCTTTAAGACCTGCTTCGATTTATCCTGCCTCGCGGTGGCGGCAATAATGTCGCTCGCGTTTTTCAGGCGCTTTGAGGGCATCGGGTGGGGCACTCTTGTCATCGCGCCGATAAACGGCACTGTGATAGGCCTGTTCTGCCGCCTGTTCGATAAGTATTTCGACTTTCCGCCCGTGTTCGGGAAATTCGCCGCGCATTTTGAGCTCGACAAAAAGCAGTGACATATTTTCCCGCAGGGGAGTTTTCTTCACAAAAAGTTTGATTTTTACCCCTTGACTGCACGCCCCGCAGAGTGCATTATATATTTGACGAGATAAAATTAGTTCACGGGAGGAGACATAAAATGAGCACATTCCCCGATGTAAAGAAAAATTTCGGCTTCGGCTGCATGAGACTGCCCATGGACGGCGAAAAAGTAGATTACGCCGAATTCACAAAGATGGTTGACGAGTTCATGGCACAGGGCTTCAACTATTTCGACACCGCACGCGTCTACATCGGCGGTCAGGGCGAGACGGCGATACGCGACTGCGTCGTAAAGCGCTATCCCCGCGACAGCTTCATTCTCACCGACAAGCTCTCCGATTCGCTGTTTAACAGCGAGGACGAGATACGCCCGCTGTTTGAAAAGCAGCTCGAGAGCTGCGGAGTGGACTACTTCGACTTCTACCTCCTGCACTCGCAGACGAAGTCGATATTTGAAAAATACAAGAAGCTGCACGCCTATGAGCACGCGTTCGAGCTGAAAAAAGAGGGCAAGGTAAAGCACGTCGGCTTCTCGTTCCACGACACCGCCGACGTACTCGACGAGATGCTTAACGAATACCCGGAGATTGAGGCGGTTCAGATCCAGCTCAACTACATCGACTTCGAGGACCCCGCCGTTCAGGCGCGCCTGTGCTACGAGGTCTGCCGCAAGCACAACAAGCCCGTAATAGTCATGGAGCCTGTCAAGGGCGGAAAACTCGCCGACATTCCCGAGCAGGGCAAGGCTATATTCGACGCTCTTCACGGCGGCAGCCCGGCGAGCTACGCGATACGCTACGCAGCGGATTTCGACGGCGTATTCATGGTGCTCTCCGGCATGAGCAGCTTAGAGCAGATGAACGACAACCTGTCGTTTATGAAGGACTTTAAGCCCCTGAGCCACGAGGAGAGACGGGCGATAGCGGAGGTCTGCGACGTTATACGCGCGACCCACACCATCCCCTGCACCGCGTGCCGCTACTGCACGGACGGCTGCCCCGAGCATATCCTTATCCCTGACCTGTTCTCGTGCATGAACGCAAAGCAGCTCTGCCGCGACTGGAACTCGGACTGCTACTATGAGGTCTACACCGAGAATCACGGCAAAGCGTCGGACTGCATCGGCTGCGGAAAGTGCGAGCACTCGTGTCCTCAGCATCTGCCCATACGCGAGCTGCTCAAGGAGGTTGCAAAAACCTTTGAGGGCGGAGAATAAAAAAGAATATTAAATAAAATCGGCCGCAGCGGGTACCAAGCCTGCTGCGGCTGTTTTACATCTGTAATGTCAGGGCAATAATTGCTTTCCCCTTGCGTTTTTACTTATAGTTTCTTATAAGCTCCTTGTAGAAATCTACCGCCTGAGGGATTTTGTCTATGCTTATGTTTTCGTTTTCCCCATGTACGGACGCATACTGCTGCTTGTTTATATCAATGGGGGCGAATCTTATTACCGCGTCGGAGAGCCCGACAAATCTTCTCGCGTCGGTCCCCGCCGGCAGGATAAAGGGCGCTGCCACAGCATACGGAATTACCTTTTCGACGGTTTTCTTTATGTATTTATACCCGTCGCTGTCAAGTGATGAGGGCTTGTAGTACTCGTTGTCGGAGTCTTTTATCGTGATTTCAACGCCGTATTTTTCGGCGGCCGCTCTCATCGCGTCCAGATCCTTCGAAAAGTCCGCATCGTTTATGCAGCGCAGGAACGCCTCGCCTCTGCAGCTTCCGTCCTCGTCGGTCGAGAGCTTTTTAAAGGTGCAGCCCGTTCCGAGCATCTCTCCCGCCGCGGCGTTGAGCTTGGGCATGAGCTTTATCAAAAGGCCGGAGAACAGCCACAGATTTGAGAACACGAATTTCATTGGGAACGACATATGCGGGGCGAGAGCCTCGAACATCCCCCTCACCTCGGGGTGAAGCCGTCTGATAAACGGCGGGTTCTCGTCTGTCTCGGCCATAAACGCGACCATTCGCATAACGGGCGTCTTGTGCCCGCCCTCGAGTCCCGCGTGACCGGGCTTGCTGCTCGCCGTGAGCTGAGCCGTGCATCTTCCCTTTTCATGGACTGCCATCATGGCGCATCGCTTGCTTATTCCCGCCATGGGCGGATCTATTATCGCGCCGCCCTCGTCCATTATCCACTCGAACTTTATGTTGTTCTCGTTGAAGTAATCGAGCGCGAGGAGTGCGCCGTCTCCGCCGTATTCCTCGTTGTGGGAGGAAAACAGATATGTGTTGACGGGGAACTCAAAGCCCTCCCCGAGCAGCTCCTCTATTGCCGAGAACTCGGCGAACAGGGGCGTCTTTGTGTCAACCGTTCCTCTGCCCCAGAGCTTGCCGTCCCTGATAACTCCGGCGAAGGGCTCCTCCTGCCAATCTCCCGTGGCATCGACCACGTCGTGGTGAGACATGACCATTACGTTTCGGCTCTCGTCCCTGCCCTTTATTTTATAGAGATAAGCGTCGTCTCCGAGTATCTTCAGCTCCGCCTTCTCCGTCATTAACGGAAACAGCTTTTTGATAACCTCTCTGAGCTTCAAAAACTCAGCCGCTTCGAATCCGTCTTTTTTCGATACCGTCTTGCATCTTATCACTTCGGCAAGACGCTCCCCGTAATACAGGGCTCTCTCTTCCGCTGAAATATTCATACCGACCGCCTCAACTATTCTCCTTTTTATCTTTTGTTGCCTTTTCTATCGTGGTGAGGACATCCTTTTCTTTATAGCGCAGGAAAACCAAGATGGCGAGAAGGCAGAACGCGCCGCCGACTACCGCGGTAAGCTTGAGTCCGAGCACGCCGACGTTTTCTCCCGCCACGGCGCCCGTGACTACGAGCGAGGGCACTATCATTATCGCAAGGGAGTTGCCCATTTTTACGATAAAGCTCTTTGCCGCGCCGAAAATTCCCTCCTGGTTTACGCCGGAGGTCACGGTGTCATACTGGATGATATCCGCCATCATCGCGCCGGGGAGCACGTTGAGCACGGCAAACGGGAATGACACAAACAGCGCGAACACGCAGGCCAGGGCGAGCTTGTTGCCCGGAATCTTATCGCTGAAGCATATCACGATTTCGGCAGCGGAGAACACGAGGCAGCCCAAAATAACGGGAAGCTTTTTGCCTCTTTTTTTCGCGAACTTGTTTACCATGGGATACATGAGCAGCGAGCCCGCAATGGAAATGGCGAGTATCAGCACGGAATAAGTCTCCGCAAGTCCCATGAGGGAGGTGACATAGTACATAATGCACGCCTGGAAGAACGCCATGCCCGTGTTCTCAAGCAGCTGACCCAAAGTAACTGTTCTGAAATGCTTGTTCGAAAAAGCGTGTTTAAGCGACTCGCCCAAAGAAACGGTGGGAATCACCGAGCGGACATAGTCCTTTTCTTTTATTGTAAACGCCGGAATCATCAGCAGGATTATGCCTATAACCGTATAGAAAGCAAAGGTTATTCTCCACGAATTGAGAGTGGACAGCCCCGCTCCCTTGAACATGCTGACGATAAGCGGGCTGACATAGCCCAGCGCGCTTCCGGTGACGAAGAAAAACGAGCTTATTGTATATGCGTTAACTCTCAGCGGACCGTCTTGAATCAGCTCGGGGATGAGCGCGTTGTGCGGAATCATGTAGAGAGTGAAGAAGAAGTAATAGCCCCACATGAACGCGGCGATCCAAACTGCGTTGAGCATACTTACGGAATTCATCGGCACGAAGAACATCAGCAGAGCGCAGAGGCCGAACGGGATAGCTGCCTTCTGCATCATGGGTATTCTTCTGCCGTTTTTGTTCTTGCTCTTGTCGGAGCTCGCCGCTATAAGGGGGTCTGTGACGGCGTCTATAATATGTCCGACGGCTTTTATCAGGCCTATAACCGTGAGAACTCCCAGAATGATTCTTCCCTGGGGGATAAGGTTCGGGATTCCCGACTCCTTGGACGGCTGATAAAAATAAATAAGATAGTTATTGAGCATTGTTGTAAAGAGTCCCACCGCAAATTGCGGAAGGCACAGCCTTACGATTAACGACGTGTTTACTTTTTTCATTTTTTCACCTGTCTCCATCATTTTTTATATATCTCAACGCACAGATATCGTCGCCCTTGGCAATGGCCTTGGGCAGCTCAAGTCTTGCGTCAAAGCAGCGCCGTACCCTGAGAGATTCCGCAGCGCGTTACGGCCGCCGATGCGAAGTCCTTGGGGTCAAGTCCTCTCTTCTCGGCCTCGTCCGTTAAAAGGTACAGCCAAAATGCGCGGTGCTCCAAAAGCTCCCGGATTTTGACTATGACCGGATTCTTTATTCTTGCTTCGTTGACAATCTTCGACATAATATTCTCCGTCTTTCAAATCAGCCGTCAAGTCACACCATTATAAACCATTCGTCCCGTAAATTCAATCCCGATAAGCCGCGTTCTGCGATTTTCCGCAGGTCTGCAAAATTTTTCAAAAAAGTTTCGCGTTCTAATCTTTCTTTAATTTTCGCGGGTTATCATGTAGGTGCAATAAGGGACACGATCCCGATAAGAAAGGACAGATAATATGAGTATTTTCAAATCAATCGGAGTCGCGCTCATGACAGTTATTATGGCTATCTTCTCTGTATTTGCCCCGCCGCAGGATAAGCCCGATTCGGGCTCGGGCAACTCCGGCCAGACCCAGCAGGAAGTAAGAATAACCCTTGACGGCGCAATAGACATCGCAGTCGCCGACGCGGGTGTCGCCAGAGCCGACGCGAGATTCACTGAGGCAAAGCTTGACGCAGACGACCGCGTGCCCCACTACGACATCGAGTTTGTCGCAGGGGAAAAGGAATATGACTACGAGATAGCGGTCTCGGACGGACGAATCCTCAAAAAAGAGGTCGAGCCCGCAGACCCCTCGAAGCCCTCCGACCCTCAGCCCGACGTCTCCGGCTATATCGGCATTGACGAGGCAAAGGCGATAGCGCTCAGAAAAGTCTCACTCGATGAGTCGCAGGTCACGTTCAAAAAGGCGAAGCTCGACACCGACGACCGCGTGCCCCACTACGACATTGAGTTCGTTTACGGCGGCTATGAGTACGAGTTCGAGATAAACGCCAAGACCGGTGCGATAATCGAGTTTGACCGCGAGCTTGAGGACAAAAAGCCGCAGGTCGATACCTCGAAGTTCATCACCGTTGAAGAGGCAAAGGCCGCCGCGCTCAAGAGAGCCTCTCTTGACGAGTCGCAGGTCACCTTCACAAAGACAAAGCTTGACACCGACGACCGCATTCCCCACTACGATATAGATTTCGTTTCGGGCGGCTATGAGTACGAGGTCGAGGTCAACGCGAAAAACGGCAGAATAATCGGTTACGAGCGCGAGCGCGAGGAGAAGAAGCCGCAGGTCGATACCTCGAAGTTCATCTCCGCCGACGCCGCAAAGAAAGCGGCTCTCGCCCACGCCGGACTCACCGAGGCGCAGGTCACCGAGCTCGAGGCAGAGCTTGACACCGATTCGCTCACCGCGCACTACGATGTAGACTTCAAGTGCGGCGGCTATGAGTACGAGTACAAGATTAACGCAAAGAGCGGAAAGGTCATCTCATTCGAAAAAGAGAGAGACTGATAAAAAAGCTTCTTTCACGACCCCGGACAGATAAAAATTAAGACAGCGGATTCCTCCCAAAGAACTCGGCGGGCGGGATCTGCTGTCTTTTATATTTATTTTATCAGTCGTGTTGATGATCGTAGTAGTAGTCGTACGCTTCCTCGTAGTCCTCGAAATCGTCGTGATAGTAGTCGTAGAAATCCTCGGGGTCGTTGAATTCGCAGGCTTTGTACGGGTCGTCGCAGCGGGGCTTTTTCGTCGTGGTCACGGGGCGGCTGCCGGAGGATGAGCCGGTCGGGCCGGACGGACGGTATGAGCCCTGACTGCCCGAGGCGGGCGGATTCTTCGGTACGGTCTCATATTCGGGATAGTGACGTACCCATTCTACGACACCGTTTCTCGTCTCTGCCGCATAATATGCATATAACCAATCGGAATACTCCGACTGCTTTGCGTAATAGGGAATCTTCCAATAATATTTATGATACCCCTCGCGGCGGGCAACTGTCTGATCATAGAACTTTGAATATTTGAGCGGGTCATAGTTGACGGCGGTCGCCTTGCCGAGCTTTGTTGAATTTATCAGCTCCTCCGGCATTCCCTCATACGGCAGAATCTCCGAGACGGGGGTTATCCCCTTGTCGGTTTTTATTCCGAGAAAGTGAACCTCTCTGCCGTCATTGACCGATATCAGGTTTTGTCTGCTGATGTAGACACTGTAGTTTATTTCATGCTCCTCGCCCGACCCCGTCACATACTCGCCGACATAATATGTGTGCAGGGAGATACAGATAAACGGGTAGTCGGACTTCACGCCGTCGAGCTCGTCGAGAAAATAATAGAACTTCTTCCAGTCCTTTATTTTTTCGGGCGGGTCTAATTTCAGCGATACTTCAATTTCATATTTTATCGGGTCCTCGGTTTCGTCATAGCGGTATTTGTTGCTGTACGGCTCATGAATAACTGATTTGACCGTAAGCTGCGCGTTGACCTTGTGCTTTTTGCAGACGGCGGCAAATGCTTCTCTGAGCCTCAATTGCTCGGCGTCCGCCGTATCGTGTCGGTACAGGCTCTCGTCGGCTTCGCTCTGCCGGCGGGATTCGTCCTCGCGGGCGGTATTTATTACGTTTCTCGCGAAAAGCCCCAGCGTGACGATCAAAATAAGCACGCATATTATGCTGACAACTATCCCCGCCGTATTCGGCTTGTTCTTGGTCTGTTCGCTCATGTCCTCCCTCCTTACAGCTCTGCAAACCCGGGATTATTTCTTCTTTTTTCTCTTTTTGTCTGTGTATTCGTTGTCTTTAACTCCGGGATTGACAAGCTTCAGCTTGCGCCTCCGGCGGCGTTTGTAATTCTCGATAACAAACAGCGCGATATAGCCGACTATCAGGAACGCCGCTATTGATGCGATTATTTTAAACACGGTGCTCGAGGCGGTCTTTTTTATCATCGCGCCCAAAAACAGCAGGACGTTTCTCGACACATCCTCATTGGCGACGAGCTTTATCCGCGCTATCTCCTCGCCCGCATAGAGTACGCGAGCCTCGCATATCTCCTGCCCTCTTTTTACGGGCGCGTCAACGCTCTTGGGCACGGTCTCCGGCACGGGCTCGATGAGCACGCTCCCCGCGTCCGCCACCGTCGGGATAAGCGCCAGCACCTCCTCGCCCGGGACGAGCGAGATATGGTCGGTTCTGAACGAGAGCTTCAATGGGACTTCGGTTATTATCTGAGTCGGGCTCGCTATCGACTTCAATTCGATATGATTAAACACCCAGTTGAACATTCTGCGGCAGTCGACAAACGCGCAGTTTTCAAGCGGCTCGTCGTCGTCGATGTTCTTCATCGGCGCGTTCATTACCACGCACAGGTAGTTGTAGCCGTTGCCCGTGCCTTTTGATATGACGCAGCGCCCGGCGTTGTCGGTAGAGCCGGTCTTTATGCCCACGGCATAGGGCGAATAGTAGTCGGCATATGCCTTGTTCATGAGGTTGTTGGTGTTGCGCAGTATGCGCGACTCGCTCTTGTTCGTGGCTGGGACTTTATATATCGTAGTCGAGGTTATCTCGGAAAAATAGGGCAGGGTCAGCGCGTGCCTTGTTATTGTCATCAGGTCGCGCGCGGTTGTGTAGTGGTTCGGGTCGTCGAGTCCGTGTGCGTTGGCGAAATGCGTATTTTTGCAGCCGAGCGCCGCCGCCTTGTCGTTCATCATCTTGACAAAGCCCTCCATCGAGCCGCCTATGTGCATCGCAAGGACGTTTGCCGCGTCGTTTCCGCTTCGCACGAGCATACAGTAGAGCAGGTTTTTAACGCTCATTTTCTCGCCCGGCTCGAGGCCGACCATCGAGCTTCCCGTGCCGTCGAGCAGGTGTATGGTGCTGTAGTCCGCCTCGACCTCCTCGTCGAGGTTCTTGCAGTTTTCGAGCACGACAGTCGCCGTCATTATCTTGGTCAGCGAGGCGGGTGCGGTCTGCTTGTCGGCATCCTTTTCGAAAATCACCGTGTCGTTGTCGAGGTTTATCATCAGATAGATTCCCGCGTATATCGGGTTATCTCCGCTGTCTGTCAAACTTTTCTCGTATACCGCGTTATAATTGGCGTAGGCAGGCGCAGAAGAGAGCACAGACACGATAAGAATGAAACAAAATAAAATTTTTATGAGTTTTTTCATAGACAGTCACCGCCGAATGATGTATTATATATATAAACGATATAAGATAGCTTTGTCCTGACGCTATGCTATAATGATTATATCAGTTTCAGGCTGTAAAATAAAGTGATAAAACGGATTTTGTTTATCAGGGGGATTAAAAATCATGCTTTATGTTACGGGAGACACCCACGGAGATTACGAGCGGTTCACCTCATCCGCGCTCAAAAAACTGAAAAAGGGCGACACGCTCTTCATCTGCGGCGATTTCGGATTTATCTGGGACGGCTCGAAGAACGAGGAGAAGCTGCTCAAAAAGATAGGCAAGCTCAAATACAATGTCTGCTTTATCGACGGCACGCACGAGAATTTCAGCAGGCTCAAGGAATATGAGGTCTCCGAGTTCAAGGGCGGCAAGGTTCATCATATCACGGGCAACCTCTATCATCTCATGCGCGGTCAGGTCTATGACTTCGACGGCGTGAGCGTCTTTGCCATGGGCGGCGGCGAGAGCCCGGATATAGATATCCGCTCTGATCTCAACTCCTGGTCGGGCGACGAGATACCCACCGAGGCGGAGCTGACCGAGGGCGCAAACAACTTAAAGAGGCTCGGCAACAAGGTCGATATCATCATCACCCACGAGCCGCCGATGAAAATCAAAGGATTTTTGAAACTCAAGGACAAGGAGCCCGTGCGCGTGACGGGACTCAATACATATTTCGAGGAGCTCGGCGCGGCATGCGAATACAAGCACTGGTTCTTCGGCTCGATGCATATCGACAAGTTCATCTCCTCGTCCCACATCGCAGTGTTCCAGCATATAATCAACGCAGAGACCTGCGAGATCGCAAAATAATTATAATACAGTCACACAGCGGCTCTCGGATTCATTTCTGAGAGCTGTTTTTATGCTTTTTGACATCATTTTTACTTTTCCAGATGCAAATAATCTAAAACAGCAACAAAATTACAAAAAATATGATATTATATAGGCGGAAAGAAAAATTTCACAGGAGGTGTTTTATGAACATCAAAAGACTTTTAGCCGTCATTCTCGCAGTTCTGGCGCTCTTGTCATTTGTTGGATGCAATGTAAAAAAAGACACGGGCAAAGAGCCTCTCAACGCCGCAGGAGGGAAAGCAGACGAAGCCATGTCGGAAAATCAGCCCGAAAGCACCGACGCGCAGGCAAGCGACACGGCAAGCGAAGCCGCCGGCAATGAAGCCTCTTCGTCCGGCACCGCCGAAACTGCAAAAGAAACGCAGAAGCCGACCGCCGCGGCGACCGCAAGGCCGAACAAGCCCGACGTAAAGAAGTCAAAATATTTCCTCGGCACCGACCTTGACGGATGGTACAACTGGGCGCTTGCCGGAAAAGGTTATAATGAAGGCGCAAATTATATCAAGGTCTGGACAGAGGAATTTGATTCTCACGACAACCTTGTAAAGCGCGTATCATACAAAACTCTTGACGGAGAAAGCATTCCCTCCATTACAACGACATACGAATATACCTATAACAGCAACGGCACCGTAAAAGAGATCCGCACCGACGGCGGCAACGGCTACATATACAGCTATGAATACGACTCTGCGAAGAGGATCACCAAAATCTCCGTTGTTGAGCCTATATCCGGCGACACTATGAACTCGTACAAGTTCACATATAACAAAAGCGGAAAGCTCATCGGAGTTGACAGCGGCAGGGTTGCCGGCATGGACGGCACCGAATACAAAATCACCGTTTCGTATGACGGCAGCGGAAGAGTCTCAAAGAAAGAGAAAGTTTATTCCGGCGGTCTTGTAAAATCGTACAAATACGAATACAACAGCCGTAACGACATCTCCCGCAAGACCGAGGAAGTCAAGCAGTCGGATGACTATTTGAAGAATGTGACCGACTACAAATATGACGAAAACGGCGCGCTTATAAAGCTTGTCTCGACCGACTCCTACGGCTCGACGATAGAGAAAGAATACAAGAACGACGCCTACGGCAATCCCGTTGAGATCAAGGAAACGAAGACCGCAAACGGCAAAACCGTAAGCTCGCATACTTATCCCTATACATATAAGTACGAATCCAATCGGATAACCGTGACCGAGCACGACGGCAGCAAAAAGATATACGAGTATCATAAGAATCAGAGCATTATGCTGGACGATTCGCGCATATTCTGATATTTTACAAAACAGAGATCCCGGCTTCGCGCCGGGATTTTTTTCTGTGCCGTGAAAATAAAAATCAAAATCTGTATCTTTTTTTCGGGAAATATGCTATTATGTGGATGACAGGAGAAATTAAAGGGAGGTATTTTATGAAGATCCGAAGATTTATTGCCGCAGTTCTCGCCGTCCTCGCGCTTGCAGCCTTTGCCGGCTGCCGGAAACACGACAAAGACCAAACCGACACAACGGGAAAAAACGATGAGACAGTATCCGAAGATAATCCCGAAAGCACCGCATCTGTCGCGGATGTTAATGCCGACATAAAAAACTCCAGGTATTTCCTCGGCATCGACCTCGACGGGTGGTATCACTGGAACAAAGTCGGCGACGGATTTCAAGACGGTTCGAAGTATACTGCACTTCAGGAAAAGAAATATAACTCACGCGGAGATATAGTATCGTCCGTCGTATACGAGCCGATTTCACCCGGAAACTATCACGAAGATCGGAGGCTGTTCGCCTATTCGTATAACGGCGACGGCACGGTGAAGGAAGTCCGCTGCTCCGGCTATTTCCCCGCAACCTACCTCTACGAGTACGATGCCGCCAAGAGAATAACAAAGATAAATGCGTCGCCCGCCGACGAGGATACATACGATATGACCTTTTCGTATGACAAAAACGGGACGCTCTTAAACGTCAAGTGCAAATATTGGGATATCGTCTTTTCGTATAATAACGGCGGAAAGCTCATCAAAAGAGTGCAAACAACCTACGAGGGCTTTGTCAACACCTTTGCTTATGAGTATAACGGCAGGGGCGACGTTATTCGCAAAACCGAAAGCAACAAGTTCCCGAGCAGCTCCTTCAAGGGCGTGACCGAATACAAATACGATGAGAGAGGTGCGCTCATAAAGCTTGTCTCGACCGACTCCTACGGCTCGACGATAGAGAAAGAATACAAGAACGACGCCTACGGCAATCCAGTTGAGATCAAGGAAACGAAGACCTCAAACGGAGATTTTATCAGCTCTTATTCCTACACTTATTCATACGAATATGAGACGGCGAAGATATCGGTTACTCGCTCGGACGGCGATAAAAAAATATATGAGTATCAAAAGAACAAGAGCATACTCATGCCTGAGTCGGCTGAGTTCTGAGCGTTGAATGTCGAGAATAAAGGGAGGTATTTTATGAAGATCCGAAGATTTATTGCCGCGGTTCTCGCCGTCCTCGCGCTTGCAGCCTTTGCCGGCTGCCGGAAACACGACAAAGACCAAACCGACACAACGGGAAAAAACGATGAGACAGTATCCGAAGATAATCCCGAAAGCACCGCATCTGTCGCGGATGTTAATGCCGACATAAAAAACTCCAGGTATTTCCTCGGCATCGACCTCGACGGGTGGTATCACTGGAATCAAACATCGAGCGGTTATCAGAAAGACACGACTTATACCGCGAGCTGGACAAAGGAATATAACTCGCGCGGCGACCTCGTTTCATATATCACCTATGTCCTGATTTCCGCGGAGAACTTTTCCACCGAAAAGAGGTCATACGGCTATACCTACAACAGCGACGGCACGGTGAAGGAAATCAGCCGCTCGGGGCATTCCCAAGGTACCTACCGCTACGAGTACGACTCGGAGAAGAGAATAACAAAAATCACCTCGGCGGAGCCCTCCGGCGAAGTGACCGCAACACTGAATTTTTCGTATGACAAGCACGGCAGACTCGCAGAAAAAAGCGATTTTTACGGGAGCACCGTCTTTTCTTACGACGGCAAGGGAAGGCTCGTCAAGAGCGAGAGAAATTCCTCAGAGACCGCGTCCGAGAGCTTTACGGAGACGTTTACCTATAAATATAACTCCGACGGCGATATAGTGCGCCAGACATATACAGTCAAAAATCCCTTCAACACGTCTAAAATCATCACCGAATACGAATATGACGAGCGCGGCGCGCTGATAAGGCTGACCGTCAGGGATTCCTTCGGCGCCGAGACCGAAAAGGAGTACAAAAACGACGCCTACGGAAATCCCGTCGAAATAAAGGAGACCCGGTTCCAGGACGGCGAGGCGGGAAGCACCGAGGTTATCTCGTATTCATACGAATATGAGACCGCCAAGATAGCGGTCACGGGCACGGACGGCAGCAAAACAACATACGAATATCAAAAGAACAAGAGCATAGTCACACCCGAGACGGCGTAGCTTTAAGATGTTCCGAAAATTCTCCCGGCCCTGTGCCGGGATTTTTCACGCCCGACGAAATTAAAAATCAAAATTCGCACATTTTTTATAAAAAGTGTGCTATTATATATACAACGAAGCAATCGGGAGGTATTCAATAAAAATGAGAAGATTTTTTGCAGCCGTTTTGGCGGCGGCCATGCTGTTGTCATTTGCGGGATGCGCAGTCAAAGACACGCAGAGCGACTCGACCGCGCCCGCCGAGGAGCAGACGACCGAGGAGAAAAGCACAGAGCCTCCGACCAACGAGGACGGAAGCCTCGTCAAGCCGAAAAACGCGGTCTCCGTCTCCGACGATGTGAAGATAAAGACCTACAGCGGCTCGTCTATAATCGAAATCGGCAACCGCGAAATGGAGCCCTACGGCAACTCATATAAAAACATGAAGTCCTACGCCGACGCGCTCAACCGCCTCAAGGCGGAGATGCCGAACACCAAGGCCTACTGCCTCATGGCGCCGACCGCTATAGAATTTTATGCGCCGAGCAAATACAACACCGGCGTATCGAAGTCGCAGTACGAGGGCATGTGCTATATCTATGAGCAGCTCAAGGATATAACGCCCGTCAATGTCTACGCCGAAATTGCGGCGCACACGGACGAATATCTCTATTTCAGAAGCGATCACCACTGGACGACCCGCGGCGCATACTACGCCTACAGAGCCTTTGCGAATGTCGCGGACTTCAAGCCCGTTGACAAGGACACCCTGCAGAGCGGCAAGCTCTCGCCGTTCCTCGGACTTTTTTACAAATACACAAAGAGCCCCGTGCTCGCAAATGACCCGGACTATGTGGAATATTTCCTTCCGCCCGTCAACACAACGGCCACAGCCTCCGATACCGACGCCGCCATGAGCGACGGCTACGGCATTCAGGTCATAAACACCGAGACGACATCCTCCAACAAATACTTAGCCTTTATAGGCGGCGACCACGGCGTTATCAAGATAACGACCGACGCTCAGAGCGACAGGAGCATTGTTGTCATAAAGGAGAGCTACGCCAACGCCTTTGTCCCGTGGCTCTGCGCAAACTACAAGACGGTCTATGTCCTCGACCCGCGTATGCTGACCGTTAAGCTCGCGGACTTCGTCAAGACCAATGCGATAGACGAGGTTCTGTTCCTCAACTATATGTTCATCCCCAGCAACCCGAAGTTTATGAATGCGCTGGAAAACATGGCATAAGCGGCAAAAAGCTTTTAAAAAAGGTCATAGTTCACGGATTAAAACGCGGATTATGACCTTTGTTTTTTTATGCATACAGTCTTTATATAAAAAGCTTGAACGGCATTTGCGGTTATGCTATAATCTTGAAAAAAAGCAGGAGGAAGTTTATGAACAGCAGAAAAACAGCGGGCGTCGTCCTCGGAACTCTCGGCGGGCTGACCGCTCTGACCGCGGCTTCGGCGGAGATTTTATATAATTTCTCGATAAACACGAAATCGCCCATACATATGAGCAAGCTCAACAACCTCATTCAGAAGATGGCAAGCAAGTCCGACGGCGAGGATTCGAGCGCAAAATACAGCGGACTCACGGGCACGCCGGAAATCCGGGAATGGTACGACGAGCACGGCGAGGACGTATTTATTATGTCCGAATCTCTGCGGCTGCACGGAAGAAAGTTCGAAAATCCCGGCGCGGATTATGTTCTCGTCTGCCACGGATATACGAGCAAGGCCAGGCATATGGCGGGCTTTGTCCATAAGTTTCACTCCCTCGGCTTCAATGTTCTTGCGGTCGATGCGCGCGCCCACGGCGAAAGCGAGGGAACTAAAATCGGCATGGGCTGGCCGGAGCGCATGGACGTTATCGAGTGGATAAAGCTCATTCTCTCGTGGGACCCCGACGCGAGGATAATCCTGCACGGCGTGTCCATGGGCGCGGCGACGGTGCTCATGGCATCGGGCGAGACGCTGCCCGAAAACGTCAAGGCCGTTATCGCGGACTGCGGCTACACCTCGGAGTGGGATGAGTTCATCTGGGAGGCCGAAATGATACATATCCCGTGGTTCCCGGTGCTCAACGCAGCCTCAGCCCTCTCGAAGCTCCGCGACGGCTATGATTTCAAGCAGGCGAGCGCGCTCGAGCAGGTTAAAAAGAGCGATATTCCCACCCTGTTCATCCACGGCACGGCGGATGAGCTGGTGCCCTACAAAATGCTCGGCGAGCTGTTCTCGGCGGCGGCGTGCGAAAAGGAAAGCCTGACCGTCGAGGGAGCGGGTCACGCGCTCTCGTCCTCGGTTGAACCGGAAATATATTGGAGCACGGTTGAAAGATTCGTAGAAAAACATATAGGCAGCTAAAGCAATAACCACCGTCGCGGACGGTGGTTATTTTATCGCACAAAAGAAAATCCCGACCGGTTAAGGTCGGGATTTTCTTTGTATAAAACGGGGGCAAGAAGATGGTAGGTGTCTGATTTATTCGGCCTGCTTCGAGTATTTCTTGAGATAGATAACTCTCATGAGCAGGCACTCGATGGGATTTATCGGCTTGCACTTACCGAAGAGGCCGGAGCCTATGTAGGTAAGGCAGCTCTTTTCTGCGATCATCTCGACCGCACCCGCGTTGCTCTCGTTCGAGCCGCAGCAGAGCGCGCCGCCGTCCTTGACGAGAACGCAGTGGCGACCCTTGAGCGCTCTGACTACCTTCTTGGGGGAGTTCTTGGCGCATTTGAGGCTCGTGCCGATTATCTGGGCGCTGTCGTCAAGCTGCGGCCTGACGGTCTTGCCCATGGCGGCGACTGCGAGCACCTCGGGAGCCTGAGAATAGAGAATAGCATTGATATCCTCGCGTGAAGCATATATGGCGCGATGGAGGTCTGCCGTCGGAATCTCTCCCTCGCCGCTGACCGCCGAGGTCACGGGGTCTACGGTGACGGTGTGCTCCTTATCGCCGGGAGCATAGAATACTATCTTTCCGCTTGCGTCTCTATACGAGTTATTATAACAGGTTTCGTCATGCTTGACAATAGTTTTTCCGTGTTTTTGTGCCCAGGAAACACACATTTCGCTCAAGTCGGCAATTTTTTCTCCGAACTTTCTGTCGAAAAGGTCGAGAACATAAAGCGCGCTCTCGCGCTCGAGCGTGGCGGCGACGTTGAACGCCTCCTCGCTGTCCTTGCCGTAGCAGACGGCTCCGTGGTGCGCCATGATAACAGCCTTGCTGTCCATATCGGCGGCGACTGCGGCGGCGACGCCCTTTTTGAGCTTCTTCGTGCCGGGCAGACCGTAAGAGCCGAGCATGACTCTGTCGCCTATAACCTTGCGTCCCTTCTCGGTCAGCGAGGGGATTCCCTGCGTTGTTGCACTGATTATGGACGCAAACTTCTGATGGGTGTGAATGACGAAGCCCGCGTCGGGATGAGCCTTGTAGACCTCGGCGTGAACGCCCTTTTCGGAGGAGGGCTTGACGCTGCCCTCGTAGCTCAGGGTGTCGATTTTCACCTCAACAATGTCGTCGGGGGTCAGTCCGTCGTAGGGCTTTCCGCTCGGGGTGATGACGAAGCTGTTTTCGTCAACGCGGCAGCTGACGTTGCCCCAGGTTCTTGCGATAAGACCGGTCTCGACAAGGCGCAGACCCGCTGCGATAACTTCTTTTTTTGCCTGTAAAATATCCATGAAAACCGTCCTTTCGGGAAAAAGATTTAAATTGTGCCGGTGAACAATTTTGTACTACAGTTCAATTATAACACAAGCAGACCAAATGTCAACAATTTACTTCTCGGGTTCGCTCTCTTCTTTTGACTCTTTTTCGGGCTCTTTTTCGCCCTCGGAGCCGTCCGCCGTCGGAGCCGGAGCGTCCTGCGCCGCCGCCTTTTTCGAGCTGCGCCAGATGTGTATAACTCCGTCGTCGTTGAGAACCTTGAGCACGGTTATCATTATAGGCATAATAAATATTCCGATAAAGCCGAACAGCTGAACGCCGATATACATACCCATTATGCTGACTATCGCCGGAATGCCGAGGTTGTTTGCAACTATCTTCGGCTCGATTATCTGACGTATGACGGTTATGCAGGCATATATGACGAGCAGTCCGATACCGAGACCGTAGCTCTTATTTATCAGCGAGAACACCGCCCACGGGATAACGACCGTTCCCGTGCCGAGCACGGGCAGAATATCGACTATTGCGGTGATTATTGCGATAATAAATATATATCCGCTCTTGTAGACGCCTATAATTTTGAGCACGCCCAGACCTATCAGCATTTCGAAAAAGGTGACGAGCATTATAAGCGCATAGGACTTGACGAGCTTGCCCATGGAGGAGACCACTATCTTCTTTGTCTTTGAGAGCGTTCTGCGCTTCTGCGGGGTCAGCTGATTCTTGATAAAGCCGACTATGCCGTCATATCCGGCGGTCATAAAGCAGGCCGCGATAATAAACAGGAGCATACCGACCAAGATGCTCGGTATCTGCTTTGCGGTTGACCAAACGCCGCTGAGCGAGGGCTTGAGAAGTGACAGGAGATTTATGCCCGCGCTGCTCTCGCCGTTCTGCGTGCGCAGAGCCGCCCGCTCCTCCGATGAGAGCAGGAGCTTGTCGGACAGCGATTTTATCGCTTCCTCCGCGGAACTCTTGAGTCCTCCGGGCAGGCGCTCGGCAAGGCGGTAGAGTGACTCCTCCCAGCCCTTTACATAGTCCGGAAGCTTCTTGAGCCATTCGCCGAGAGTCGAAGCGAGGCCCTTTGCCTCTGCCACGACCCTTGCACCCGTCAGGGCGATCAAGGTTGCCAGCAGCGCGATTATCAGCAGAACCGCAATAACGGAGACGATTCCTTTTTTGATATGCGTCTTTTTCGAGAGGAAATTTGTCGGGCGCTGCAGTGCGACTGCGAGGACAAAAGCGAATATGAACGGCGCGACAGTCCAGAACGCATATTTCATAAACAGATAAAACGCACCGAGCACGAGCGCGATATACGCGACGTTTATCAGCACGGCTCTTCTTCTTTCAACAGTTTCCGGAGACATTTTCTGCACCTCTTCTTTCAACGGCCTTTATTTCTGTTTGCGGTTTCAAGGCGGCATAATACATCATATATATTATACTATTTTGCCTTAAAACTCAATGAGTTTGAAAAATACTTCACAAAAAAGTAAAAAAGTTTTCTTTTGAGACTTTATCGCCGCCCGCCTTTGTGATAAAATAGTAAAAAAATAACAGTGGGGAGAAAGTTGCCATGTATATAGCTATAATGGGCTACGGCGTTGTCGGAAGCGGCGTTGCCGAGGTCATCAACAAAAATCACGACAGTATAGTAAGAAAGAGCACTCAGTCCGAGCTCGAGATAAAATACATCCTCGACCTCAAGGACTTCCCCGGGGACCCCAACGAGAAGCTCTTTATAAAAGATTTCAACATCATCCTCAACGACCCCGAGGTTAAGGTCGTCGTCGAGACAATGGGCGGCCTTCATCCGGCATACGAGTTTGTCTCCGCCTGCCTCAAGGCGGGCAAGAGCGTCGTCACCTCGAATAAAGAGCTTGTCGCCGCCAAGGGCTGCGAGCTGCTGAAATATGCCGCGCAGCACAACGTAAACTTCCTGTTTGAGGCGTCGGTCGGCGGCGGTATTCCGATAATCAGGCCGATAAGCCAGTGCCTTGCCGCAAATGAGATAGACGAATTCGCCGGCATATTAAACGGCACGACGAACTTCATTCTCACCAAGATGATAAACGACAATATGGCGTTTGAGGATGCGCTCAAGCTTGCGCAGGATAACGGCTACGCCGAGCGCGACCCCTCCGCCGATATTCTCGGCTTCGACGCGTGCCGCAAGGTCTGCATACTCGCCTCGCTCTGCTTCGGCAAGCACGTCTATCCCGAGCAGGTGCATACCGAGGGCATAACCGAGATAACCCTTGAGGACGTTGACTACGCCAAGGATTGGGGCGGAGTCATAAAGCTGCTCGGCAGGGCGCGCAAGAGCGAGGACGGTAAGCACATCTATGCGATAGTCAGCCCCGCATTTGTCAATCATCACAGCCAGCTCGCAAGCGTCGACGATGTTTTCAACGCTATTCTCGTGCGCGGCGACGCGATAGGCGACGTCGTATTCTACGGCAGAGGCGCGGGCAAGCTGCCCACCGCGAGCGCGGTCGTCGGCGATGTCATTGACTGCGCACGCCATGAGAACAAGCAGAAATTCTTCGGCTGGGCGGACAGCGAGGAGGGCTATGTAGCCGACTACCTCGATATGCCCACTGCGCTCTACGTCAGAGGACGCGCTCAGCAAAAGCAGCAGGTCATCTCCTCGGCGGAGAAAACCTTCGGCGAAATAAAGCTCTTAAAGCGCGCCGGTGCGCCGGAGGACGAGTTCGCCTTTGTAACTCCCGCTGCCTCGGAGCGCGAGCTTCGCACGAAGCTCGAAACCCTGCTCGGCGCGGAGATTATTTCGACAATCAGGGTTACGGATTATTGATAAAAAATTCAAGCGGGGCTGTCTTACAGGCAGCCCCGTTTTTTATGGGACTTATCGGATAAATTCAGAGACCGAAAAATGCGGCACACATCTTTTGAAGTGTACCGCATAAATTTTTACTGCCTGACCGTTATTATATAGCAGCCGGTGTTGTCCGGGGAGATGACTGCCGACGAGTAGCTCTTCGGCATATTGACTTTTTCGCCGAGCTCCTGCCGCGAGATGAGATATCCGTCCGCCGCATACCACTCGCCCTTTTTGAGCGAGTCAATATATTTTTCGAGCGTCAGGCGATCGTTATATATTATCGCCGCATGGGGCTTGCCGACGTAGCGTATGTGCCACGGCTCGAATTTTATCCCCGTCGAGCTTTTGCCGTAGGACGGGTAGCGGATTATAAATCCGTATTTCCACGACTCGGAGTTTACGAACTGCCCCGCCTTGCTCTTGAGAAAGCCCTGCCCCGCGAAGTATTTGACATAGACGTCGAGTCCGAGCCCCGTCTGGTGTTCGCTCGTGCCGGGGGCTGCGGCAGTGGACGAATCCCTGCCGTAAAGCTCCTTTTGCTCCTGCGCGTCGCGGACGCTACTCATGACAAGCAGCTTGCTGTCCGTCTTTTCTCTCACTGCGGCGGACAGCTCCGAATAGCTCTCTGCGGCGCAGGCGTTCATTATGACGCCCGTCTTTTTGTATTCAGCAAGCTCGGGCTCGTCCCCGTCCTTCAGGGGGTATTTTGAATTTACGAGCATCAGACTCTGGTCGAACATCACGCGGGAATCGCCGCGCAGAGCGCCGACGCTCACCTCTTCGAGCTCGGGAGAAATCTTCGCAACGGTCACTTTTCGGGTGTTGAGCCCGAGATATTCCCCCGCCGTAAACCGCAGGTGCGGCTTCGCCGCAAGGACTGCGAGCAGCGCAGCCATGACCGCCAAAACGGAGATTATCAGCCCCGCGGAGACTCTCTTTCTAAGCTTATCTTTCATTTAGCCACCTCTTTATGCGCGCGTCTCAAGGTAGGGAATGAGCTCCGTTATGGCATACTGCGCGCCGGCGAGGCACATCGAAAAGAGCATGAGCACGCATGTCATCAGGCAGGACGGAACATCAAGCTTTGCCTTTTCCGCATTCTTCGAAAAAGCGTGGACGAGCATCTCAATGCCGAGAGATATAAAGATAACAGGCCAGAATTTTATTACATCGAGGTAGTTGAAGCTCTTAATAAATGCGCTGAGTAAAAACATCACGCCGAATGTGACAAGGGTCAAACCGAGCGTCACCGAGCCTACACGCTTTGCCGCCATATTATTCATCCTCCCCTTCGTTATTCTTTCTCTCCAGTTCGCGCTTCTTGTGCGAGATGAGCTTTATTCCCACAACTATCAGTATGACAGCGACGGCTACCTGCGGAAGCTTATAGGAAATTTGGCTCAGGATCTCGGCGCCCGTATCGCTGAGCAGTCGGATAAGAACTCTGACTATTATCTGATCCCAGATAAGATAGGCTCCGGCTATTATCGCAACAATGCCGCCGACCTTTAAAACATTTGCGGAGGCAACTTTCTTAAAGCGCGGATCAGAGCGAACATTTTCGGGCATGGCGTTCAAGAAGAACAGGAAGTCGTCCTGAACCTTTGCCAGCTTATCCTCGGGCAGATGATATTTGTTCCATGCGTCGAAGAAGCTGTAGAACCACAGCACCGGAAGCACGAGCAGAAACGCCGGGGTGTCGGCCATCATGGCGAGTCCCGCTCCCGCGACGAGCGCGAGCATTATAACAAGTCCGCGCTTGACGAGACCTATATACATATGCGCGGCGCCCGGAATGAGCGAAAACAGGAAAAAGAGTATTTTATTCTTTTTGTTCATTATTATTTCCTCCCAAGTCAGAGATTTTCTGTTTGAATTCGCTGAAGCTCTCGTCGATAGATTGGCTTATCGAGCGGCTCTTGTCGTTCAGCTTCGACATATCTATATCATTTATCTTCGATATGTGCTTAAAAGCGCCGGAGAATATCATCACGAGCGCCGCGCATATCCCCGCGACCACTCTCACGGAATAGAGCAGCAGGTTATCCTGCCTGCGCTTCTCGCGGGTGTTCTCCCTTGCGGCGGCGGCGAGGATTTCCTCGCTCATGCCGGCGGGCGGGTCGACAGCTGCCATATCGAGCGTCAAGCAGGCCATACGGTCGGCGCACTCGTCGCATTCGGCGATGTGCTCCATGACTTTTGCTTTTTCGCTCTCGCTCAAGCCGCCGCGCAGCAGGAGCGTTAATTTTTTATCGTCTGCGTGTGTCATTGCAGTATGACCTCCTTTAGATTTTCTCTGAGCATTTTCTTTGCTCTGTATGCCCGGGTCTGGACGGTTTTCAGCGGTTCGCCCGTTCGCTCGGCTATCTTTGACAGCGGCATATCCTCGCAGAAATACTCGACCGCCACGCTGCGGTAGGGTTCTCTCAACGCCTCGCACGCCGCTCTGATATCGCGCCCGAGCTGGGCGTTCATGTATTCGTCCTCGAGTCCCGGTGAAGCGCCCGCTCTGAACTCCAGCTCATCATCCTCCGCGGGCGACGTTCGCGACGCCGCGCTTTTCAGATGATCGAGGCACTTGTTCGTCGCTATCCTGCTAAGCCACGCGCGCTCGTTGCGCCCGTCAAAGCGATCCAAAGAGGAATAGGCGGACAAAAATGTCTCCTGTGTCAGATCCTCGGCGGTAAAGTAGTCGTTCGTCAGTCGGTAGCATATGCTGAAGACGAGCTTGCCGTAGCCGTCCATGAGCTCTTTTAACTTTTCTTCACGATCTATCTTTACCACCTCCCTTGCGCTTTCGTCAATAATAACGAGCTTTGAAAAAGATGTACTTCAATTTTATATATATAAAGCGACTGCCGCCGGATTTATATTGGTGTCCGGCGGCGGTTTTCATCTGAGATTTTCCGTTATCAGGGCAAAAAGTCTCTCCCTGTTTCCCTCGCCGACAAAGGAATTGTGCGGAGTTATGATGGCGTTCGGCAGCGCCCACAGCTCGCTGTCGGCGGGCAGCGGCTCCTGCTCAAACACATCGAGAGCGGCTCTGAGCCGTCCCGATTTGAGCTCGCTTATGAGAGCCTCGGTGTCAATTATCCCGCCGCGCGAAATATTGACTATGACCGCCCCGTCTTTCATCGCGGAGAAAATTTCCCCGTCGGCGAGGTGCTCCGTCTCTTTGGTCAGCGGCAGGCAGAATATAATTATGTCACCCTCGCTTGCGGCGGCACGCAGCTCGCTTATCGGATAGATTTTATCAAAGCCGTCAACGCAGGGTCTGCGGCTCACGCCGATAATCTCGCAGCCAAAGGCTCTGAACCTGTCCGCGCATTCGCGTCCGACGCTCCCGCAGCCGACTATGACAACGCGCCTTCCTCCAAGCTCCTCAAGTCCGCGGTGCTTCTCCCAGCGGCGCTCCGCCTGAGCTGCCGCAAAAAACGCCGTACGCTTATAAAAGCCGAGCACGGAACAGACGGCGAACTCCGCCATGGGTGCGCTGTATACCCCGCGGGCGCTGAATACCTTTATACCGTGGGAATCCATGTAGTCCGCGGGCACGCGGTCAACTCCCGCGCTCGTCAGCTGAACGGTTTTCAAAAGGGGGAATTTCTCCGGCGGGGTATAGAGAAACAGCCCGTTGCAAATGACAGCCTCTATCTCGCCGCAGGGGATATCCTCCGGCATCGGGACGCGCTCATCGGGCATGAAATATATTTCATATCCGAGCTTTTCGAGCTTTTCGGTTTCTTCGGGCGTTATTTTAAACGCGCCTGTCACAAGCAGCTTCATTTTTTCGCCCCCGTTATCCTTTTTATCTCGCGCACCACCCGCGCGACGGGCAGACCGACGACGTTGAAATAGTCGCCGCTTATGCCCTCCACAAGCGTGCAGCCGAGCCCCTGTATGCCGTAAGCCCCGGCCTTGTCCATGGGCTCGCCGCTCGACACATAGTCCTCAATTTCGCTGTCGGAGAGCGGGAAAAATTTCACTTTAGTCGCCTCGCCGAACACGGTCTCTTCGCCGTTTGCCGAGATGCACACTCCCGTGTAGACCGTGTGCTCCCTGCCCGAGAGGCGGCTCAGCATATCGTAAGCGTCCTTTCTGTCGCGGGGCTTGCCGAGAATATCGCCGTCTATTGAAACCACCGTGTCCGCGCCTATTACGCAGTCGCCCGGTCGGCGAGCCGCCACGGGACGGCACTTCTGCGCCGCTACGGAGCAGACCTTCTCCTCGGGAGTATTGCCCTGCGGAATTTCCTCTACGCCCTCGACGTCTATTTCGAAGTCAACGCCGGCCGTCTCGAGCAGCTCTTTTCTGCGCGGCGAGGACGACGCAAGAACGGTTTTCATATCTCGCCCCTCCTGCGCAGCTGCGCGACTTTAAGTACGGCGGCCTGCGTTTTGCCGTCGCGTATCTCGTTGTTCATGACCATCTCAACCGCCTTTTCGAGCGGTATTCTCTCCGGCGCCAGAAACTCGTCGTCATCGAGGTCAAGAGAAGTAAAGGACAGGTTTTTCGCCGCATACATATGGATTATCTCGCCGCAGTAGCCCGGCGTGGGATAGAATTTTCCGAGGTCGGTATATTGCTCCGCCACGGCTCCCGTCTCCTCGCGTAGCTCGCGCTTTCCGGCCTCAAACGGATCCTCGCCGTATTCGAGCTTGCCTGCGGGCAGCTCAAGCAGAACCTCGGAATAGGGATATCGAAACTGCCTGACGAACATCAGCTCGTCGTTATCGGTCAGCGCGGCAACCGTCACTCCGCCCGGATGCTCCACCACCTCGCGCAGAGCCTTTTTGCCGTTCGGCAACTCGGCAGTGTCGGTGCGGACGTTGATTATCCTGCCCCTATAGATGTACTTTTTCTCAACTGTTTTTTCATCAAGCTTCATTATAATAAGCCCTCCGTTCAGGTCTTATCCCGCGAAAAAATAAATATTATTTTTCGGGGGTGATTTTTTGAAATATATTTTCACGCCCTGCGAGCCGGACTACGCATATATAAAGAAAAGCGTAGACTCTCTGCAGGCGGAATATCCGTTTTTAAAAACCGAAATAATCGGCCGAAGCGTCTGCGGGAGAAAGCTGTTCGCCGTCCGCTTCGGCAGGAGCGCAAATCCCGTGCTCATAGCGGCGTGCTTCCACGCGCAGGAGCGGCTGACGGCACTCGTGACGCTGAGATTTATCGAACGGCTGTGCCTGAGCGCAAAAAACAGGCAGACTGTGTGCGGGATAGACGTAGGCGGTGCGCTGAGCCGACGGGAGATAATCTTCATCCCGTGCGTCAATCCCGACGGGGTCGAGATAGCTCTGCACGGTGCCAAATCCGCAGGAAAATTCAAAGAGAGCGTCGAGCGGGCGATGAGCGGGAGCTGCGACCTCTGGAACGCAAACGCCCGCGGAGTCGATTTGAATCACAACTTCAACGCCGGCTGGGATGTCTCAAAATCGCTCGAGATATCGGCGGGGATAACCGCGCCCGCGCCGAGGCGGTTCGGCGGCTATGCGCCCGGGAGCGAGCCGGAGGTAACAGCTCTTGTGCGGCTGTGTCTGAGGCGTATGCCGCGCACGGCTGTAGCCCTGCACAGTCAGGGAGAAGAGATATATTTCAAATACGGGGAGCATACCCCGGAGCGCGCGGAGCACCTGGCAAAAATCTTCGCCGCGTCAAGCGGTTATACTCTCGTAAAAAACGCGGGGCTCGCCTCGCACGCGGGCTTCAAGGACTGGACGACGCAGGCGCTTGGGATACCGTCGTTCACGTTTGAACTGGGAAAGGGCGAGAATCCCCTGCCGCCGAGCGACCTCGAGAGCGTATATAAAAGCATTGAGGAGACGTTGGTGCTCGCCTGCGTGATGTGAAATCATTCCTTTGAAAAAGCCCGTTTGATTTTTTTGCCCCAGACCTCGAAGATAACCACGCTCTCGCGCAGATATCCGCGCAAGGGAGTCGGCGACGGCGCGGGGATGAGGCTGAAATTTTCGAGTCCCGAGTCCCGCGCTATGAGTCCCGCACGAAACAGGTGATAGGTATTCGAAAGTATGCCGACAGAGGCGTTTTCGGGTGCGTTTTCTTCAATGATTTTCTTGCAGTTTAAAAAATTTTCGTAAGTCGTGCGGGCTTTGTCCTCAAGGAGCACACGCGAAGGCTCGATGCCGTTTGCGACAAGCCCGTTTTTTATCGCCTGCGCCTCGCTCACGGTCTGTTCGGCACGGAAGTTGCCGCCCGTGCCTATTGCCATGCACGATGGGTGTTTTTTCAGATATTCCGCCGCCGCGTCTATTCGCGCCCGAAGATCCGCACGCGGAGTGTCGCCGTCCACGCGCGAGCCGAGGATTATCAGCACGTCGCAAGGCACGGACGCGGTATTTCTCTCAGCAACAGCCGCCGCCGCAATGACCGCGGCACAGTGGAGCAAAAATGCGGCGAGTATCGCAGAAATAATATATAAAGCCGTCAAAAAAGCACCCTCTTTCTTGAGGTAATGGGGAGTATGCGGCGGGGACAAGCAATAATTTGCGGCGCAGTTTCAAGAGGCACACCGCAGGGGCAGCTTTGTTCGCCCGCAAAAATACAGCGGATGACGTATATTGAACCGTGTATGGTCGGATATTATCTGTCCGAGGTTTATGCGGCAGCTTGTGGCTGTTCGCTTTGTAGGGGTCGGCGACTCGACGACCCTTTGACGCGTCAGCGTCACCGAAAAGCTATTCATTTCGCCCGTGTCGTGTAATACGCTCTCTGATTGAAGCTTGCCCTCTGTGCTGTCGCGTGAGCGACACGATGTAATGCCGTAAAATCCACCCGCTGCCTTCGCTGCCTACCTTAACTAAACATTTTGTCTGTTGCAGCGTTTTGACATTTTCTTTTTATTTGAAAAAGAAAACGCCTGCAAAAAAATCTCTCTCAAAAAGCGTCGGGCATTTCTGAATTTACGTTTCAAAGTCCGCTTCGGACTTCGTCTATTATCCTTTTATTCTCGTCTGTCAGGTCGAGATAATCGTCCGGCGCCCGCAGCGCTTCGTCGATTATGAACCGCAGCGACCAGCGGTCGGAGTAGTCCTTTGCGCTGTCGTCGCGGTAGGGGTTGTTTTTAAGCAGGCTTAAAAGTTCGTCGGTAAGCTCCGTTTCGTTGAGGCGAATGAGCCGCCGGAAGAGAAAGACGAGGCTGTATTTATAGGTGTTCAGCTCGCCGAAAATCGCAGCTCGCAGCTCGTCGTCCGTTTTAAGCGTGTCCGTAAGGCGGCTTTTCATCTTTCTGTGCATAAGAAAGCGGCAGCAGATGCGGGATACGGCGGCAGACTGTGCGCGGTCGGCTTTTGCCTCGCCGCAGTCGGCTATCACGCCGTCTATGAGGGCATGCGCGGAATCGGGGGCGGTCACGCACAGCTCCTCGATTTCGGCGCAGAGCTGTTTTTCCTCGCTCAAGAAATCTCTCATGCTTTCTCCCCGCCCATCTCAGCATAGCGGCGCACGACAGACTTGAAGTGGCGCCCCTTTTCCTCAAAATTTTTATATTTGTTGTAGCTCGAAGCGGCGGGCGAGAGCAGGCAGGTGCAGCCCGGGCGAGTAACGCTCAGGGCAACGCGCACAGCGCCCTCCATGTCCTCCGCGATAATTATCTTCTTTTCGCTCCCGTTCTGCGCCATGTGCATACCGATGGTATGCCCGGTGTCCGGCAGGCAGACGAGATTTCTTATATTGCTCTTTTCCAGAGCCTTTTCAAATGCCGAATAGTCGAGCCCTCTGTCCATTCCGCCGAAAATCAGCGTATCGACGTCTCCGAGCGCCTCGACGGCGCACATGACGGAATGCGGGATAGTCGCTATGCAGTCGTTGACGAACTTTATGCCCTTGACGGTAGCAAAAAATTCCATTCTGTGCTCTATGCCCTCGTAGTCTTTAAGCGCCCTCATGATATCCTCATCGGATACGCCGCAGCGCCTTGCGGCCTCGGCCGCGAACATACAGTTCTGGATATTGTGCTCGCCCAAAAGATGGGGGTTTATGTCGCGGTACTTCTCGGCGTCGGGAGTGTTTACGCTGACTCCGACCGCCTCGCCCGGATATTCGGAGAGGTCGAAGAAGCCGTCGAGCCCCTGATCCGCGTTATATATAAACGTATCTCCCTCGCCCTGATTGCGCACTATATTGAGCTTCGCGCCGACATAGCATTCGAAGCTGTCATAGTGGTCGAGGTGCTCGGGATATATATTTGTCAGCACTGCAATATGCGGCGAACGGGAAGTAAATTCAAGCTGGTGCGACGACATCTCGATAACCGCTGTTTCGCCTGCGCAGTCCTCAAGACTGTCAAACACGGGATATCCCATGTTGCCTATCAGGCACGCCTCTTTTCCGGCGGCGCGGAGCATGGAATAAATGAGCGTGGAGGTGGTGGTCTTGCCCTTTGTGCCCGTCACTCCAACGCAGTTAAAGCCCGAATAGCGAAGAAAAAGATCGGTCTGGCAGGTTATCTCCACGCCCTGCGGCCTCTTCCAATGCAGCAGCGGTACACCGGGTGTCTTTATGACCGTGTCGGCGCGGTTTATGGCGTCAAGATAGCCGTCGCCGCAGATAAGCTCAACATTCGGGTCGTCGATTTCGACCTGCTTCGCGTCCGCGATTATCAGCTTCTGCTCGGGCAGGTAGCGGCGGATAAAATTATAGGTCGAGTGACCCTCGCGCCCCATGCCGAGCAGGACTATTCGTTTATTTTTAAGATAATCAATCAGCTGTTGATACATATTCAAACATCCTCTTTACGCACCCGTCAAATTTTTTCGGGATAAGATTTTCCTCGTTGAAGCCCGTGAGCAGAGAGCTGTCCGCGCGGGCGGTGTTTTTTTCGCAGAAGCGGCGCAGTAGGGCGGGCATAGGCGTCCCGCTATTTCTGTATTTCTCCGTCGTTATTTCGAGCGCGAGCACAACCTCGTCCGCCGTGCCGACGCATTCGAAGGGTTTTACTCCCGTGAAACCGCAGAGGCCGTCAAAGTCCGCTTCAAGCTCGGTTTTGTCGAGCATATCGCAGCCGAAAATGCTTTTCAGCTCCTCGGGAGAGAGGAACGGCGAGAGCATAACGGCGACAAACAGGCACTTCGGACATTCGCAGCACCAAATATTTTTCTTGCTTCCCCTGTTGCAGCTGCGGAATATCGCGTGATACTGCTTATACAGCGCGAACTGCTTTGCGATTTGCAGCTCGCAAAACGGGCGCAGGAGGCTGAAATACACGGCGCTTTGAGGGAAGTTGCGGCGGCGGAATTCATCGAAATCCCGCTCAAACTCGAATGACTTCGAATACTGGTGATTGACGCTCTCCCCTCCTATATTCGATTCGTTGGCGCTCGACTCGTTCGAGAGAATAACATCGTCGGCGCCCGTTATAAAGCCCGCATACATCGAGAGGAACGCGACGACGGACGAAAACGGCGTGTGACCGTTTAAAAAGCCCTCGGCGTTGCGCTTCAAAAGCTCGGGATCTATAGTGCGGTAGAGCTTGATTATCCTGTCCTCGCCGTAGCCGCCCGTCAGGACGCACTGCGTGCGAGCCGGTTGGTCGTTGACGGTGAAAAAGCGAAGCTTGTCGCCGAACGGGCGCAGAAGCTCCGTTGTGACCGCCGAATCCTTGCCGCCGCCGACGGGGACTATCTCTATCCCGGACGAAGCATAGCTTTCGCATTTCGGGGTTTCCCGAGGCTCCGGAGCCTCTATATTTACAAAAGAAGCCATATCGGTTTTTATGCCGTTTCTGTAAAAGAACTCGCCGAGGCCGTTGAACCAGAGCTTTTTGAAAAATTCAATATCCTTTGCGCTCAACTCGCCGCATTCCACCCTGAAATTCGGCGGGCAGGCGCATTTCCAATAGCTGACCGCCTCCGCAAGGCCTATGAAGAAAACCATTCGCCTCGCGTAATCCGACGAGGGGGAATTGAATATATCGAGACTTTTTCCGTCTATCCTTGTCTGCGGATGAAATTCGCACAGACCGGGGATTGAAAAATCAAAGCTCAGGTGCAGCCCGTCATCCTTTTCGCTTATCGAATAGCCGCGGTAGACAAACTGCGGATATTTTCGGCGAAGCTCCTCAAAGCGTCCGCTCATAGCAAGACCTCTTTCTGCATAGATATAACCGCGGACGCCGCACGGCATCCCGATTCACGGTAAATTATATCAGAAAAAAAGTCAAAATTCAATCAAATACGCTTGACATCGGCAGGGCTGTGCGCTATACTGTCGGGAGCGATAGGGGAGTAATCGGCGCACTTTCGGGCGCGGCAGGGTCAACACACTGATTTATATCTGGTCCTGCTTTGGAGAGGCTTTTGTCTCTTTAATTGATGAGACTTATCTGCGCAAAGGGCGCAGGTGGGTCTTTTTTTTATTCCCTGCCCCGTAAAAAACGGAGGAATCAACATGGGTTTAGCTGAACTTTTCATTCTCGCCGTCGGGCTTGCGATGGACGCATTCGCCGTCTCGATATGCAAGGGCGTGTGTCTTAAAAAGGCGAGCCTCGCTCAGAGCGCGGCGGTAGGCGCATATTTCGGGATTTTTCAGGCGGGAATGCCGATAATCGGTTATTTCCTCGGCACGGGCTTCGCCGACAGGATAGAGCGCTACGACCACTGGGTGGCGTTCGCGCTGCTGCTCGTTTTAGGCGGCAAGATGTTCATAGAGAGCTTCAAAAAAGAGGATGCAGAGAGCACGGCCGCCGGAAATGACCGCGACGAGCTGAAATTCACAAAGATGCTCGTTCTCGCAACAGCGACGAGTATTGACGCTCTCGCAGTCGGAATAACTCTCGCGTTTTTAAAGGTCAACATCTGGGCGGCCGCCGCGTTTATAGGCGCGGTAACCTTCATAATTTCCGCAGCGGGAGTCAAGATAGGCCATGCGTTCGGCGAGAAATACACGAACAAAGCGGAGCTTGCCGGCGGAATTATTCTAATGGCGATAGGCGTAAAAATACTCCTTGAGCATCTCGGGGTCATAAGCTTTTAAAAAACATAACTCATAAGCCGCGCAGAATTGAACCGTACCCCGTTCAAGAGGACAATGAAAAATATAAAGAATTTTCACGGTCGGCACCCCGGTGTCGGCCGGTTTTTATGCTGTCGGGATAATATGCTGTGCTTTTTTCGTCGAAGCGAGAAGACCGGGGCCGCGCTGCAGCCGGTCGGTATTGCGGAGGGCGATTTTTCTTCAATTATCTCTGCAAGGCTCTCGCGGCCGGCAAACCGTTTGCCGCAGCACCGTTTCTGCTTGAGAATACCCCAAAAGCCCTCGAGGAACTTTTGGCAATGCAGTGCGCCGCTCCGGGTATGCTTTGAGTCATTCCGACTTTTTCCGAATCCGTCGGCAGCACTCATCCGAGCTTTCGACACGGATTTTCCCGGCAATCTCACCGCTTTGTTCGTTTTCCTGCTGTCTGCGGGACTTCTCTTTGGATATAGATATGCTGTATTCGCGATACGGTTCGGCAACGACTATCCGCGCCCGTTGACGAGAGGAATACAGATGCAAATATGTTGATAAACGGGGGTTTGTCCCCGTTTTATCAAAATCCGTCTTTTCAAAAATCGGGCCGCTTGCGCGGCGGGTTGTCGTGCTCTGCAAAAAGCTCGAAAAAAACGGACAAAGTCAAGCTCCGTCCGTCTGCAATTCTATTAAAATAACCTCCGGCCTGTTGTTGAAGCGAAACGGGAAAATGCTGTTGCCTATGCCGCGGCTGACAATCATTTTCGTTTTTCCCTCGGAAAACAGTCCCGCGTCATATTTCGGAAACAGTCCCTGATTCGGAGCCGCCAGACCGCCTATAAACGGCAGGCGGAACTGACCGCCGTGCGCATGGCCGCTCAGGACAAGATCCGCATTGCAGGTTACGTAAACCTCAAACAGCTCCGGTCGGTGGGAAAGCAATAAAGTAAAGCCGTCATCCTTGTCAACAAGCGCTTTCAGCTGCGCTTCCATTATCGCCTCTTCGTCGTGGAATAAGTAGTCGGAGCTGAAGCTCGGGTCCTTTACGCCGATAAGAGTGATTTTTTCGCCCTCTCTCTCCAATTCCGTCTTCTCGTTTTCGAGCACGGTTACACCGAGCTTTATTAAACCGGTCTTTAAAGCGTCATATTCCGATACCCTCGCCTCGTGGTTGCCGGTGACATAATAGCAGGGCGCGATTTTGACCGCTTCGCCCGCAAAGTGCAGTGCCGCGGCAACGTCGGTTTTTCGGGAATCTATCAAATCTCCCGTTATAGCAATAATATCGGGCTTCGCCTCTCTCAGCATATTAAGAAGATTTTCGTTGTCTTTGCCGATTTCGGTGTTGTGCAGATCCGAAATATGCGCGATTTTGCAGCCGTCAAACGCTCGGGGCAGCCGCTCGCTCGAAACCGTGTATTTGTTGAGCTGCAGCGCCGTGTTGCCCCAAATTATCCAAAGAATCAACGCCGTAAGCAGAGCCGAGACGACCGCGAGGGCGATTATCGGCTTTTTCTTTTTTGCAGTCATAGTACATCCCTCCCGACGGTCAGTATAGCATGAATTTGTGAATTTTCTGCATTTTTTGAGAAATTATCGGCGCCTGCTGCCGGGCGCCCGTGTTTTTCAGCCCCGATTTGCGGTGAATATCTGCTTTTCGTCTGCGATTTTTTCCACAAATCCGCGCGGGATGTTGCAATGCGAAAGAAAAAATTTATACTTGTTTGGCTTTAAAAGAAGAATTATTCCCGTATAAATATTAATTCCGCACAATCTGCGCTATAATTACTAAATAATCACATGAAACGGAGGCTTGCCAATGTCTACCTGGGAGGAGCTCAGGCGGGAGTGCCTGAACTGCCGCAAGTGCGGTCTTTGCCGGACGCGCACGAATGTCGTTTTCGGCGTCGGCAAAGAGGACGCGGAGGTCATGTTTATCGGCGAGGGACCCGGTCAGCAGGAGGATCTCAAGGGCGAGCCGTTCGTCGGGCGAAGCGGTCAGCTGCTCGATAAGCTCATGGCGACCGTAGACCTGTTCAGGGACAAGAATATCTATATCGCGAACACCGTCAAGTGCCGCCCGCCGCAGAACCGCGATCCCCTGCCCGAGGAGCAGGAGGCGTGCGCCGCATGGCTCGACAGCCAGATAGCTCTGATGCACCCGAAGATAATCGTCTGCGTGGGCAGGATATCCGCGCAGAAATATATTTCGAAAGATTTCCGAGTCACAAAGGAACACGGACTTTTCTATGACCGCGGCGGCATACTCTATATGGGTACCTTCCATCCCGCGGCTCTGCTCCGCAACCCCAATCAAAAGCCCGCGGCGTTCGAGGATTTTATCGCCCTGCGCGACAAGATAAACGAAATCTGCGACCATACATATTAATTAAATTATTAAGTCAATCGCCGCTTCAGCGGTTGAAACGGTGCTGCGCCCATAGGCTGCGGCGCCATATATACTTATTTTACGGCACGAGCCGAATATTAAGAAAGGATGATTTCAATGCAGCAGAAGTTTCTTGAAAAGACTCTGGGTCAGCAAATCGCCGATATGGCGGCAAAGTACCCGGACGACAACATGATCGACTACACCGACAGGGACTACTCCAGAACATGGAAAGAGTTCAACGACGAGTGCGAGACGATAGCCAGAGGCTTCATGGCACTAGGCCTTAAAAAGGGTTCACATATTTCCGTCTGGGGCACTAACGTGCCCGCATGGCTGCTAACCTTTTTCGGAAGTGCAAAAATGGGCGGTATTCTTGTTACTGTCAACACCAGCTATAAAGTTTTCGAGCTCGATTATCAGCTCAAGCAGTCCGACTCCGAGGCGATAGTCCTCATTGACGGCTACAAGGGCACGAGCTATATCGATATAATAAACGAGCTGTGCCCAGAGCTTGAAAGCTGCGAGCCCGGCAAGCTCAAGAGCCGCAGATTGCCGCTTTTAAAGAGCGTTATCTATGCGGGCGAGGGTGAGTGCCCCGCCGGCATGGTCGATTGGAAGGATCTCTATACTCTCGCCGAGAAAACCCCCGTTGAGGAGTTCGAGGCGGTGCGCGACTCGTGCGACTGCCACGAGGTCGTCAACATACAGTATACCTCCGGCACGACCGGCTTCCCCAAGGGCGTTATGCTCACTCACTATAATATACTCAATAACGGCCAGACGATAGGCGACGGCATGAAGTTCACCCACGACGACAGGCTGTGTATCACGGTTCCGTTCTTCCACTGCTTCGGCATGGTGCTCGCGCTCATGTCCTGCATATCCCACGGAACGCCCTTTGTGCCGATTGATATGTTCAACGCCAAAAAGGTCATGGATGCGCTTGTGACAAAGAACTGCACCGCAGTCCACGGCGTGCCGACCATGTTCATTGCCATGCTCGAGCATCCGGACTTCGACAAATATGATTTTTCGCATATGCGCACGGGCATAATGGCGGGCTCGCCCTGCCCGATAAAGACTATGTACGATGTCAGCGAGAAGATGAATATGCACGATATCGTCATCGTTTTCGGTCAGACCGAGGCGGCGCCTGGCTGCACCATGACCACAACGGAGGATTCCCTCGAGACACGCTGCGCTACCGTCGGCAAGGCGTTCCCCGGCGTCGAGTGCAAGATAGTCGACCCCAATACGGGCGAGACTCTGCCCGCGGGCGAGATAGGCGAATTCTGCGCGCGCGGCTACAACATAATGAAGGGCTACTACAAGATGCCCGAGGCCACGGCTCAGGCTATCGACAAGGACGGCTGGCTCCACTTCGGCGACCTCGCCGTCTGCGACGAGAACGGCTACTACAAGGTCACCGGTAGGCTCAAGGATATGATAATCCGCGGCGGCGAGAACATCTATCCCAAGGAGCTCGAGGAGTGCCTCTATCATAATGACCGCGTCAAGGATGTTCAGGTCATAGGCGTGCCGAGCAAGAAGTACGGCGAGGAGGTCTGCGCCTGCGTCATTCTTAAAGAGGGCGAGGATATGTCCGAGGAGGAGATAAAGGCCTACTACAAGGAGAACGTCGCGTTCTTCAAGATCCCGAAATATGTCTGGATAATGGACGAATTCCCGATGACCGCGAGCGGAAAAATTCAGAAGTTCGTCCTGCGCGACATGGCGGTGGAAAAATATTCGCTTCAGAGCGACGATTCGATAGAAACTGCATAAAACTTAAGAAAAGGAAGGAGCTGTTACGATGAAACTGTCATTTTCAACCCTCGGCTGCCCGCGCTGGACGCTGAAAGAGATAGTTGCGACTGCCAAGGATTTAGGCTTCGGCGGCGTGGAGATAAGGGGTATAGGCGACAAGATAAACGCGCTTGAAATCCCCGAGTTTTCGGACGCCGAAATCGAGCAAACGAAAGAAAAAATCGCTCAGACGGGGCTTGTCATTCCCTCTCTGACCTCGGGCGCGACGCTCGCCGTGCGCGACAGGGCGCAGGACTCGTTCCTCGAGGCGTGCGGCTACATTGACCTTGCGAGAAAGCTCGGAGTAAAATATATCCGTGTCATGGGCACGGGCGAGCCGCATATCACAGTCGGCGACTTCATTCTCGGCGCAGGGCTCTACCGCCAGCTGTGCGAGTACGGCGCGAAGAGAGGCGTCACTCCGCTGATAGAGACCAACGGAGACCTCTCGAGCTCAAAGGCCATGCTCGCCTTTCTCGACAGAGCCGGAAGCGACAACTGCGGCGTGCTCTGGGATGTCCACCACACGGTGCGCTTCGGCAGCGAGAGCCCGGTCGAGACCTTTGCGGCGCTGGGCACCTATGTAAAGCACGTCCATTTGAAGGACTCCGTCATGCGCGGCTCAAGGGTCGAATACCGCATGATGGGCTACGGCGATGTGCCCGTCACGGACGCTGTGACGCTGCTCGACAGAGCCGGCTTCGACGGCTTCTTCTCCCTCGAGTGGGTCAAGCGCTGGAACCCCGACCTTCAGGAGCCGGGCATAGTCTTTGCCCACTATAAAAACTACATGGATTCGCTTGCGGAATAAAAACAGAAACGCCGAATTCAGAGTATCCGTAAAACAGATTCAGCCCCGACAGAATAATATCTGCCGGGGCTTTTCCTGTATGTATTAAGCCGTGTAGGACGGATATTATCCGCCCGCGGGTTATGCGGTGATTGCAGCAGGCGAGCTAAGCTCGCCTTTACAAGGGACATGCGGAAAGCTTTGAGTTGTAGGGGTCGGCGACCCGACGACCCTTTGACGCGACAGCGTCACCGAAAATCTATTTATTCATCCGTGTCGTGCAAAACGCTCTCTGCGTGCGGCTTGCCCCCTGTGCCGCCTGCGGCGGCAGCGGTGCGTCGAGTCGCCGCACCCTACAAAGTGAATAGCCGCAAATTTACAGCAGCTTGCGTATAGCGCAACCGTGTAGGGGCGGATACCATCCGCCCGCAGTTTATGAAGAAGCTGCGGCAGGCGAGCGAAGCTCGACCCTGCAAAGTTACAGCATATTCAAACGAACAGGGAAACTTTTACAAAGTATAAAGGTAAAGTAAGCGACTTTATAAATATCGAGAAACAAGTTTCCGATAGCCGCGCCGCAGTGGTAGAAGCTGTTTGAGAACCGCGAGGGAACGGCGTACTTTGTACGCCGCACGAGACCGTACTGTTTGAGCGAAGCGAGTTTACGGGCGAATGTGCCGAGCTGCCTATTGAGTAGCACAAGCTATGTACTGCGGCGAGGCGTTCGTGGGGTCTCGGGGCGAAGCCCTGAGTTTGCTTTTCTTTTGCAGGCGTTTTCTTTTTCAAATAAAAAGAAAATGCCGAAACGCTGTAGCAAATAAAATATTTAGTCAAGGCAGGGCGCGAAAGTACAAGTGAAATTTTACGACATCACATCATGCCGCTGTCGCGGCAAAGGGTCGTCGGGTCGCCGACCCCTACAAAGCGAACTGTTGCAAGCTGCTGCATAAATCGCTGGCGGATGATATCCGCCCCTACACCATTGTGTCAATTTGCAATATTAAAATTGTTTGCCTGACGGCAGCTTTACCCTCTGCACAACTCCCGATTTATCAAACAGATATAAAGAAGCACTTTTATGAACCCTATAACAAAAAAACGGCCTATTGCTCATAGGTCGCTTTTTATGTCTTGCGAATACTCCGCCAAAGGCAGCCGGAATATTATCCCGAGCCTTTCGGCGGTATATGAGTGCTATATCAGCTCAACTTCGATGTCCTCTCGCGGCTTGTCGTAAAACGTCATGCACCAATCCGGCTCATATTCCGGCTCAAAGTGCATGGACGAGCAGGCCGTGTGTCCGCTCTCGTACTCGGAGATGATGACGGTCGGGCCGTCCGCGCCGCCGATAATGCCTATGGCCGACGTCTTTCCCGGCAGCGCCCCTTTGTGCGTTCTGTCTCCCTCGGCGCAGTCCGTTATAAGCAGCGCGTCTTTTGATATTTCCGGCGATATGTCGACGCGGAGAAACGTAAAGAATTTTGGCTCGTCCTTTCCGATATGCGGAAACTGCGCCAAGCTCTGCCGTTCGATATCCGTCACTGTAAGTATGTGCGTTTTCCCCGTCGCGGGGTTTGTGAACTCCGTCCTGTCGCCGGGGCGTTCCGCTTTGAAATGCACTTCGGAAACGCGAAGCCTGGCGGCGCGAAGGCACAGGGAGAGTGAGCTTATCTTTTTCGGCTTTCTGCCGCGCCAGGGTATGCTGACGCGCGTTATCTGCCAACAAAACGACTTGTCAAGGCCGTATTTTTCGAGCAGCTTTTCCGAGTCGCCGCCGTCGGGGAAGAGCGGATTCCAACAGTCGGAGCTTGAAAACGCCATAAGCGATTCTCTGCCGTTTATCTTCGCCGTAATAAATATCTCGCCTCCGAGCGGATTTTCCGCCTCTGCTTCCGCCAAGCGCTGCGGCGAAAAATTCTCGGGATCGTCGGCTTCGTCCAATCCGAATTTTTCGGCGAACGCGCGAAAATCCTCGACGCTCACACTTTTGAGAATGTCCGCAACAAGCCCCTTGCCGCAAATATAGACAGACGGCACGAGCCAATTTTCGCCTCCCCAAAGAAAGCTTTTATTGATTTCGATTTCCTTTCCCGCGCGGTCACGACCGAAGTGACCGTAGAGCGAGCCCTGATAAAAGACCTTGTATTTTTTCTCCATATCAAAACCTCATCATGTTCCCGAGCTCGAGCGACCCGTCGGCGCGCTGCAATCGGGACTGATTTGAAAAACGTATCGGCTTGCCGTTCTCGAGCGGCTTTTCTATGCGGACAAAGAGCGACTGCCCGTCGTCTATGTCGTCTATATGCGCCGAGAATACCGCGCTCTTTCCGGGCATAAGGCGGCAGAGCTTCTGATTTTGAACCTCTGTCCACAGGGTGTTTTTTTCGTCCCCCACGCCGAGAGACACGCCGAGGTCATAGTATATCGGTGCGACGCCCGTGTTCTTTATCGTGACGAAAGCGTAAAGCTTTCCGAAAATTCTCATAATTTTGGCGTCCGTTACCGTAAAATCATAGCCGAGAGCCGCCGAAGCTGTTTTGGCGCGCTCGATTTCGTCCGCGCCGAGATTTTCTTCAAACGCGCCCGCCATCATCAGCCACGAGCAGTGAGTCGCGTTGACGCACTCGGAGTAGTCCTGATAGCCGTCGAGCGGCGCGCCCGACAAAAACGCCGCCTGACCCTCCGGGCGAAACTCGCCGCCGATCGGCTGATTTTTCCATACGCCCGTCTGCCGCGCCTTTTTCATTTTAGCCATGAAGTGCCAGCTTTCGTCATAGAGCGTCGAATGGGTGAACGAATCGTCGTGGAAGCCGACGTTTCCCTTTCGCGTAGTGCCGGGAGTGCCGGGATAGCGGGTCAGAATGCGCGTAACTTTAAAGCTCTGCGCAAACGCGGAAATTATTTTTGCTTTCTGCTCATTTGTCGCCTCAAGCTCCGGCAGGCAGACGTGCCACTCGCCCCAGTGACCGAGAAGCCCCGTTGTGATATAGGCTATGCGGCGGTCACCGTCGTATTCGCGCGCCAGCTCGCGCACAAAATCGCAGAGAATATCGATGAGCCTGCCGTCCGAATAGTCGGGACAAAAGCCTCCGCCGTATTCGTCGTAGCGCTCCTTTTTTATACCCATATCCCATATGAACCGCGGCACGGCCTTTTCGCCGATGTCGGATCCGGGATAGTCGAGATAGACTCTGAAAACCGCCTGATTCCCGCGCGCCGATATCGCCTCGAGATAAGGCTCGAGCCCCTCGCGGACGGTGTATTCGCCGCTGTCCGAGATGAGCGCGGAGAGCGGGATGTAGAACCACTCCATGCTGTAGGGCACGCTGTCGTCTGCGCCGTCGGGGCTGTAAAACGGCATGAAGCCCTTCAGCGGATTGCCGACCGTCCGCTCGTATTCAAAATTATAAGCGGCAAAGCCCCTGAGCGGCGAGATGCACAGCGAAAGCCCGAGCAAAAGAGCTGAGAGACGGGCAAAAAATTTCAGAAATCTTCTCATTGCGTTTTCCTTTCAGTATATCTCAAAAGCGTCCTGCGGCAGGTTTCTCACATGATCGAGATAGCCGATGCAGGCAGCCGCCTCGCGTTCGTTATAGCAATAATCGAGCATGGCGGAGGTTTTTCGCGCGGTCTCGTCAAAGAGCTCGGTCATCACGCCGACCGCGTCCCATATTTCATTCGCCCGTGCGGCGCAATATGTCGAAAGATAACGGGAGCATATCTCCTCGGGCAGGAAGCGCGCCATATATTTTGACGATTTCCCGGTGCTTATCGTGAATCCGTTTTCCGCGCCCGTGAGCCAGTCGAGCATCTGCCGCAGCTGCGGACGGATGTTGAAATCCATCATTTCGAGCGTATAGCTCAGCTCGCCGCGCCACAAGCCCTTTGCAACATTGTCGAGGCACCACCAAAACTCGTTGCACACGGCGGAGAACTCCGCCTGCGTCGGCTTTTTCACATTGAAAACAGTCGTATCCTTGCCGATATCCTGCGGGATAATATTCTCTTTGTCAACAAGCACGCGGCAGATGTCAATATTTTTCAGCGCGTGCTCCGGCGTGCAGACATGGAGGTCGAGCCTGTTGCCGTCCGAAAACCGAATGAGCCAGCCGTAGCAGTTTTTTGTATCTGACTTCTCAAACGGACAGTCGTCGGGATATTGCATGAACAGCCGCTCGCCGAAGCGGTCTATCCATGATTTGTCTGCGATAAAGGGCGCCGTGTCCCTGACTATATATTCAACGTCGTAGTCCCGGAAAATATCTTTTTGAGCGTTCGGGTCGACCCGAGAGCCCTCGAGATATGCGGCGATTATCCGCTCATCCTCTCGGGCGGTGCGGATAATTAAATCGAGCATCTCTTTTTCGCTGCGCATATCTTCACCCCCCCTTTGTTCCAAGTATAACATTCTTTCATCCTTTCCTCAAGATAAAAAGAGCCGGAGTCTCTGTCGACTTCGGCAAAAAACTTTATTTTTACATATTCCGAGGCGGCGGTTTAATCCTCGCGCTTTTTGCGCGCCCGGAGCTTCTCTATGCCCGTGCCTATAGCAAGACCGACGGCGGAGACGGCCGCACCTATGGGCAAGGTGATGAGGTCGTCGAGGTGCATTGCTATGTCGCCTGCGGAAATGCCCGTCGAAGCGGCGTTGGCGAGGGTGAAGGTCAGAAACGGAATGAGAGTGTACATAAGAGCGAGGATAGGCACAGCCCACCATTTTTTTCTCCCCCAATAGCCGTTTGCGCCGATGAGCAGGGAGATGACGAATGTGGTCAGCGGGATTGCGCCCCAGATAACGAGCACGGCATACGCGCCCGCGTCCGACCCGGAGACGGCGAGCCAGAAGAACGCGACCGACACCGCCCATATGACGAGATATGCGGCGACGAGCACGAGCTTTCCGAGTCTGCGGCGGCTCTTGACGGTGTTTGTGCTCTCTTCGAGATAGTTGAGATAGTTAAGATCGTTTGACACGGGTTTTTCCTCCTTCAGCAGGCAGTCGAGGCTGACGGAATAGAGGCCGCTCATTTTTATGACGTTCACTATGTCGGGATAGGTCTTGCCCGTCTCCCAATTCGATACGCTTTGACGGCTCACTCCGAGAGACTCCGCCGCGCTCTCCTGAGTCAGTCCCGCCGCGTTTCTCGCGTCCCTGAGCTTCTTTCCGATATCCATCTGCCGCGCCTCCTTTTTTCGCTTTCAGCTTACGCCGAAAACGCTCTCCTGTCTATCAAACCTGTTTGACATCCGCACTTTTCCCGTGTCAAAATGCTTTTACATCCCGATTATATCACGTCCCGCGGCAATTTTCCATAGGCTTGCAGTGTCTCACCGCGCTTTCGCCGTTGCGGAGAGTGTGCGCAGCGGCAAGTTGATTTTGCAAATCCGTGCTCCGAAAAGAGAGGATCGGCAGAGTGCAAAGCGCCCAATTCATCGCTGCTTTCGTCTTGCGGCAGGGAACAAAAAATCCCGCCTGCAAAAAGCCGCAGGCAGGATTCGCTGTTTATATGTTCTCCGCAAAGGCGCGGGGAAGTTTTTTATATTATCCTCTTTTTCCAATTTTCGCCGTCGCGCTCATAGAAAAATTCGGTCAGCGACGGGTTTTCCATGACGTGAACCATGTCGATGAAGTCATGCGAGAGCTTATACTGCGTCAGCTCGTCGCGCTCAACCCAGAATACCCTGCCCTCGTCGGAGCTTTTAAGCTCGCCGCCAAAGCGGTCGGTGCGGAAAAACAGCACTATGTAGCGCGTGCCGTCGTCGCGGATAAAATCGTTGATTCCGCATACCGTCGGGCGGAAGATATCAAGTCCCGTTTCCTCTTTAACCTCGCGGCGCACGGCGTCGGTGAATGCCTCGCCCGGCTCAACATGACCGCCGGGGAAGGTTACGCCCGGCCAGTCCTTGTTCACTCTGTCCTGCACGAGTATCTTCGTGCCGTCGCAGATCATGCACATCACGGTAAGCTCTGTCTTTTCGGTGTTTCCCATTGCTGTCATTTCTTCCTTTCGTCTTCTACAAAACTGTTTTCAACCGTCATAACGGCGTAGTAGTTCTCGCCTATCTCGCTTGATATTTTGTCGCTTATCAGCTCTTTTATCTGACCCTTGGTGAGCGGATATCTGTGCGGCACGACGAGGTCGAATATGAGGTTGGTGTGCGTAGGACCTTCCACCATTCTGAAGTCGTGCATGGTAAATTGCGGGTCAACGTCCTTTATCAGCTCGCCGACCTCTTTGCGCAGGGCGTTTATGTGCTCGTCGTCAACTACTATCGGATCCATGTGCAAAACTATGTTGATGGCGAACTTTTTCTTTATGTCGCGCTCTATGCGGTCGATCGTGTCGTGGCACGCCATTATATCGCAGTCGGACGGCACCTCTACATGGGCGGAGGCAAAGGTTCTTCCCGGGCCGTAGTCGTGAACCATGAGGTCGTGTACGCCGATGACCCCCTCGTAGGAGAGGATGTCGCTCTCTATCTCGTTTACCGTCTCGGGCGAGGCGGGCGCACCGAGCAGCTCGTTCATCGTGTCCTTGAATATGCCTATTCCGGTCGCAATGATAAACAGGGCTACTACTATTCCCATGTACCCGTCGAGCGGTACGGAGGTAAATTTCGAAAGAATAAGGGCAATCATGGACACTGTTGTCGCCGCGGTGTCGCTGACGCTGTCCATAACGACCGCTCCGACGGCGGTCGAGTTTATCCTCTTGCCTATGCCGCGGTTGAATACCGCCATCCAGATTTTGACTCCTATCGAAGCTATCAGCACAGCGAGCGCCGCCGCGCTGAACTGCAGGGGCACGGGGTGCATTATCTTGTCTACCGACGAGCGTATCAGCTCGCCGCCCATGATCAGGATGATAAAAGAGACTATGAGCGCGCAGACATACTCGAGCCTGCCGTGACCGAACGGGTGCTCGTCGTCGGCGGGCTTATTTGCCAGACGGAAGCTGACGAGCGTCACCGCAGACGAGCCCGCGTCCGACAGGTTGTTCGCGGCGTCCGCCGTTATGGCTATACTGCCCGTTACCGAGCCGACAATGAATTTTGCCGCGGTCAGCAGGATATTGCATATTATTCCGACAACGCCGCTTAAAACGCCGTAGCGCGAACGCACGGCGGGGTCGTCGGTCTTTTCACAGTCCTTGATAAAGAGCTTTATCAGAAGCTTTGTCATGATAACCTCCGGGGTAATATGCAGGTATGCGGATACAGGCGCCGAAATGATTTCGTGCCGCTCCTGCGGCATCGGTGCGTCGAGTCGCCGCACCCTGCAAGTTTCTTATCTGTATTGTGCAATTTTCGCGGGCGGCAATTAAGTGCCGCAAACTACTGCAAAGGTAAAGCCAACGACCCGATAAACTTTGACGAGCGAGTTTCCAATAGCCGCGCCGCAGTGGAACAGGCTATTTGAGAACCGCGAGGGAACGGCTTGCGAAGCAAGCCGCACGAGCCCGTACTGTTTGAGCGAAGCGAGTTTACGGGCGAATGTGCCGAGCTGCCTA
>DPOR01000004.1:0-34740 GCA_003538135.1 Oscillospiraceae bacterium | reverse complement strand
AATGTGCCGAGCTGCCTACTGAGAAGAGCAAGCTATGTACTGCGGCACGGCGTTCACGGGGGTACAGGGGGATTTCCCCCTGTTTTGCTTTTCTTTTGCAGGCGTTTTCTTTTTCAAATAAAAAGAAAATGCCGAAACGCTGTGAAAGATAAAATATTTCGTTAAGGTAGGTAGCGAAGGTAGCAAGTAAATTTTTACGACATTATGCTGCACCTCTGCACATAAGTCATCTTGATATGCTTTCTCCGCATTTTAATATTCCGCAGGAACGCAATGCCCTGCGGAATAATTTTATCGGTTCTGTTTTTTTACATTCTCTCCGGCACGCTTATCTTGAGCAGGGTCAGGATGTTCTTGAGAACCTCCTTGACGCACAGGCACAGATATATTCTCGCCGCGCTCAGGTTCTTGTCGTCGCAGTTGACGCGGCAGGCGTTGTAGAACTTGTGGAAGAGGGTCGCAAGGTCTATGCAGTAGCGCGTGATGCGCGCGGGATCGTAGTTCTTCGCGGAGAGGACAATCTCGTCGGTGAGCGACGCCAAATGCCTGATTATCTCGCGCTCCTCGGGCGCGGTGAGCAGGTCGAGCTGCTCGGGCGTGCACTCGGGGATATCGCAGCCCTGCTCCTTGAGCTTTCTCAGTATGCTGCAAATTCTCGCGTGGGCGTACTGGCAGTAGTAAACGGGGTTCTGCGAGTTCTCGGCTATTGCGAGATCGAGGTCGAACTCCATCTGCGTCGCGGGCTCGCGGAGGTTGAAGAAGAAGCGCACCGCGTCTATCGGTATCTCTTCGAGCAGGTCAACGAGCGTTATCGCCTTGCCGGTACGCTTGGACATACGCACGACTTCACCGTTTCTCGTCAGGCGCACGAGCTGCATGAGAACTATGTCGAGCCTGTCTCCGTCAAGACCCAGCGCGTCGAGCGCGCCCTTCATTCTCGCAACATGGCCGTGGTGGTCTGCGCCCCAGATGTCGATAGCTCTGTCGAATTTTCTTATCGCAAGCTTGTTGCGGTGATAGGCGATGTCCGCCGCAAAATAGGTCGGATTTCCGTTTTGACGGATGAGCACGTCGTCCTTGAGGCCGAGCTTGTCGATATCCTCCTGCGTTTTGCCCTGAGCCAAAAGGCGCTTTGTCTGAACCTCCGTGTTCTTATACCACAGCGCGCCGTCAAGCTCGTAGGTGAGTCCCTTTTCCTTGAGCAGCTCAATGGTATCGTGAAGCTCCGTACCGTTGTGCAGGGTGCTCTCCTTGAACCAGGTGTCGTACTCTATCCTGTATTTTGAAAGTATCTCGTGCATGGAGTCGATGTTCTTCGGCAGCGCGAAATCGACGAGCGCCTTGCGGCGAACATCCTCGCTCTCCGAAATATATCTGTCGCCATAGACCTCGGCGAACTCCTTTGCGCGCTCGGCGATATCCTCGCCGTGGTAGCTGTCCTCGGGCAGCTCGGGCGCGTCGTCGCCCTTATATATCTGCTGATAGCGGATATCGAGCGAGAGGGCGAATTTGTCTATCTGATTGCCGGCGTCGTTTATATAGAACTCGCGGCTGACATCGTAGCCCGCAAAGTCCATGACCGCCGCGAGGCAGTCGCCCAAAGCGCCGCCGCGGGCGTTGCCCATGTGCATGGGACCCGTCGGATTGGCGGAGACGAACTCTATATTCACCTTTTCGCCCTTGCCGAAGTCGGAGCGGCCGTAGTCGTCGCCCTTTTTGCGGATATCCATGAGTATCTCCGAATAAAAGCGGTCGGAGAGCCTGAAGTTTATGAAGCCGGGACCCGCAGACTCGCAGGATGAAAACGCGGTGCCCTCAAGGTCGATGTTCTCGGTTATGGCAGCGGCTATCAATGCGGGCGCACGTCTGAATGCTCTCGCCCACGCCATGGCCGCGTTTGTGGAGTAGTCGCCGTTTCTCCTGTCCGCCGGAACCTCGACATTGAAATCCGTAAGCTCGGCCTCGGGCAGCGTCCCCGCCGCCATCGCCTTTTCAGCGGCGTCCTTTACAAGCTCGCAGAGCTTATCCTCAACCTGTTTTACAAGCACTGACATAAATTTATCCATCCTTTCGTTGTAACCGCAGCTTCTGCGGGCAAACCGTCATTTTTACTGTCCGCTGACCGTTATCTTCAGCTCATTCGACGACGCGAGATCCGCGTTGACGTCGATAGTGTAGTGAAGCAGCAGCTCGCCTCCGTCCTCCGTTACGGACGACTCGACTTTTTTTGCGAATATGCCGAGGAGCATATCCCCGAACGGGGTCGCATAGTGGCAGACGTGGCGCTGACCGCGCTCCATCACCATCTGTGTAGTATATGCGCCGTCCCTTGTCATTGTGACAAGTCCGCCGTCCTCTATAAGCAGGGTGGTGACGCAGCCCTTGAGCTCGTCGTCGGGCTCCTCGTACGAGAGCTCGTAGCCGTTTTCGAGCAGCCGCAGAACGCCCTGAGTGTTCGTCTGCGACGAGTAGCTGTCCTCCGGCCCGGAGTGGCTGCCCTCAATGTTTATAAATACCTGTTTTTCCATTGAAAAAGCCCTTTTCTTTCATGCTTCGAGGCTTTTAAAAGCCCCTTTCTTTTGATTTTTTATAATACCACAGACATACGCCTTTCGTCAACCCGTTTTATTTGAAAACGGAAGCGTTATTTTTCCGTTGGAGCATTGCAAGTAAGTCAATATTATGATATTATATATAAGTATATATATTATATACTTTACTACTGAACTATATAAACTTTAAGGAGAGCAGTTATGATCGATATCCGTAACGCGATGAACGACATCTACAAGAACCTTGAGCCGACCCTCACCAAGTGCGGCTTCAGAATCACCACTCCCGCAGACATCTCCGACGGTATCCCCGTCGAGGTCACGAGCGGGCGCGCCGTCATGGATTTTTCCGGCGAAAACAAGGCGCTGCGCATTGAGCATTACGACAACAAGATAGCCCTGCTCTGGGCTCAGAAGGAGGGCGCGAACGAGACCGATTTCGCAAAAATCGCCCACTCCCTGCTCGATGTCGAAACCGCGGACAGCAAGGACGTAAAGTATATCTCGAACGAGTATGCCGAGCTTATTGAAGAGAACTTCGGCAAGAACGGAGCTGCCGAAAAGAAGAAGGTCAAGCTCCCGACCCCCGTCTCCAAGGCTGCGGCCAAGAGCGGCGAGGCCTGCTATGACGCAAACACCTTTGCAAACCGCCTGAGCGTCATCTATCCCGAGCTTCGCGAGGAATACAAAAAGAACATCGAGACCTACGGCGAGTTCCTGCCCGAGGATTTCTTCAAGAACTACGCCGCCCCCGTGATCGTCGGAGTGATAAAGGAAAACGACCCGCAGAAGATGAAGAAGCTCTTCAATCTGCTCAACGATATCTATGACGACGGCACGAACGAGATACAGAGCATAATTGCCGTGACCATACTCGGCGAGCTCAACAACGATCAGGATCTGCTCGCAAACTGCGTGGACTATATGAGCGCCGACATGATCTCCCCTGTCGTTCAGGTCAACAAATATCTCGCGAAGTCGAAGAGCGCGAGAATGAGGCTTGAGAATCCGCCCAAGTATAAGCCCAAAAAGAAAAAGAAGAAAAAGAATATGTTCTCCACCCTGGCAAATCAGTGATTAGGGGCAAGAGCTTCGGAGAAGGAGGATAAAAGCGTTGGATAACAATGAGAACAACGAGATCCTTGAAGAGAGCGCAGATAATCAGGACGAGCTTGTGCTCGATGAGGATATTGAGCTCGACAAGGATATGAATACAAAGGTCACCGAGGAATACGACGCGAGCCAGATTCAGGTTCTTGAGGGACTTGAGGCCGTTCGCAAGCGCCCCGGTATGTATATCGGCTCTACGGGTCCGCGCGGCCTGCACCACCTTGTCTATGAAATAGTCGATAACTCGATAGACGAGGCTCTTGCGGGCTTCTGCACGAATATCGACGTTGAGATTCTCCCGGGCGACGTCATAAGCGTCAAGGATAACGGACGCGGTATCCCCGTGGGAATGAACGAAAAGATGGGCATTTCAACCGTCACCGTGGTTTTGACCGTCCTGCACGCCGGCGGCAAGTTCGGCGGCAGCGGCTACAAGGTCTCCGGCGGTCTGCACGGCGTCGGCTCGTCCGTCGTCAACGCCCTGTCCGAGTGGCTTGAGGTCGAGGTGTCCCAGAACGGGCACGTCTATCGGCAGCGTTTCTCTAACGGCGGTCATCCCGACTACGACCTCAAGGAGATAGGAGAGTCCTCCGCCACGGGCACGACCATCCGCTTCAAGCCCGACCCTGAGATTTTCCGCGAGACGACGGAATATGACTTCGAGACGCTCGAGAGACATCTGCGCGAGTCCGCGTTCTTAAACGCCGGACTGTGCATAACTCTTGCGGACAGGCGCGACCCCGAAAACGAAGTCGAGCGCACCTACTGCTACGAGGGCGGCCTTTCAAGCTTCGTAGATTATCTCACCGTGAGCCGCGGGCAGACCCCCCTGCACGAAACTCCCATCCACTTCTCCGCCATGCACGGCGACAGGAGCGCGGAGATAGCTATGCAGTACACAGACAGCTACAACGAGACCATGCTCTCGTTTGCAAATAACGTCCGCACCGTTGACGGCGGCACGCACGAGACCGGCTTCAAGACCGCTCTGACCCGCGTTTTCAACGACTACGGACGCAAATATTCCATTCTCAAGGACGGCGACAAGAAGCTCTCCGGCGACGACGTGCGCGAGGGACTGACGGTTGTTATCAGCGTCAAGCTGACCGAGGCGCAGTTCGAGGGTCAGACCAAGGGCAAGCTCGGCAACACCGACATCACCCAGCTCGTCTCGACCACCGTCTACGAGAAGCTGATGACCTATTTCGAGGAGAATCCCGCGGTCGCAAAGGCGATATTCTCAAAGGCTCTCGACGCTTCGCGCGCAAGAGAGGCGGCGAGAAAGGCGCGTGAATTGGCGCGCCGCAAGTCCGTTCTCGACTCGAACTCCCTGCCCGGCAAGCTTGCCGACTGCACCGAGCGCGACGCCGAGCGCACAGAGCTCTACATCGTCGAGGGAGATTCCGCAGGCGGCTCCGCAAAAGAGGGACGCGACAGACGCTTCCAGGCCATTCTTCCCCTCTGGGGCAAGATGCTCAACGTCGAAAAGGCGAGACTTGACAGAGTTATCGGCAACGAGAAGCTCATGCCCATAGTCATAGCCCTCGGCACCGGAATAGGCGACGAATTTGATATAACAAAGCTTCGCTACAACAAGATAGTCATTATGGCGGATGCCGATGTCGACGGCGCGCATATCAGAACGCTGCTTTTGACCTTCTTCTTCCGCTATATGCGCCCGCTCATAGAGCAGGGTCACGTCTATCTCGCCCAGCCCCCGCTGTTCAAGGTCAGCAAGGGCAAGAAGGTAAGATACGCCTTCTCCGACGAGGAGCGCGACGAGTTCATGGCGGAGTTCGGCGGCTCGGGCAGCTGCGATATCCAGAGATACAAGGGTCTCGGCGAGATGGATGCCGAGCAGCTCTGGGAGACGACAATGGATCCCGACTTCCGCACGATGCTGCGCGTCAACGTCGAGGACGCGATGCTCGCGGACGAGACCTTCTCCATTCTCATGGGCGACAAGGTCGAGCCGCGCCGCGAGTTCATCGAAACCAATGCAAAATACGTCCAGAACCTGGACATATAACGGAAAGGAGTAGATCTCTGTGAGCTTTGACGAAGCATATAACGAACAAAAAATAATCAATGTCGAGATCAATAGAGAAGTGCGTAAATCCTTTCTGGATTACTCCATGTCGGTCATCACCTCGCGTGCTCTGCCCGATGTGCGCGACGGCTTGAAGCCCGTCCACAGACGCATACTTTACACCATGTACGAAAACGGCCTCTATCCCGATAAGCCGTACCGCAAATGCGCGGACACGGTCGGTTCGGTGCTCGGCCGCTACCATCCTCACGGCGACGCCTCCGTCTATGACGCCATGGTGCGTCTGGCGCAGGACTTCTCCATGAGATATACGCTCGTTGACGGCCACGGCAACTTCGGCTCCATCGACGGCGACCCGCCCGCAGCTTACCGTTACACCGAGTCGAAGCTCAAAAAGCTCTCTCTCGAAATGCTGACGGATATCGACAAGGACACGGTCGATTTCGTCCCAAACTACGACGACCGACTCAAGGAGCCCACGGTGCTCCCGTCGAGATATCCGAATCTGCTTGTAAACGGCTCTGTCGGCATAGCGGTCGGCATGGCGACGAATATCCCTCCGCACAATCTGCGCGAGGTCGTAGCCGCCATGAACTGCCTGATAGATAACCCCGATGCGACGCTCGAGGAGCTCATGACTCATCTGCCCGGTCCCGATTTCCCGACCCGCGGAATAATCATGGGCAGAGCGGGCATACGCGCCGCCTACGGCACGGGCCGCGGCAAGATTATAGTCCGCGCCCGCGCCGAGATAGTCGAGACAAAGGGCGACCGCCACAAGATAGTTGTCACCGAGATTCCTTACGGCGTCAACAAGGCGAAGCTCATAGAGAGCATGGCGGATCTCGTCAAGGATAAGCGCATCGAGGGCATATCCGATATCCACGACTATTCCTCGCGCTCCGGTATGCACATCGACATCACCTTGAAGCGCGACGCGAATCCGCAGGTAGTTTTGAATCAGCTCTATACCTACACTCAGCTCCAGTCTACCTTCGGCGTGATTATGCTCGCCCTTGTAAACGGCGAGCCGAAGATACTCACTCTAAAGCAGATTCTTCAGCAGTATATAGACTACCAGTGCGAGATAGTCACCCGCCGCACAAGGTACGATCTGAAAAAAGCTCAGGAGCGCGCCCATATACTCGAGGGCTTGCTCACGGCTCTCGATTTCATCGACGAGGTCATAGCCATTCTGCGCGCGTCAAAGAGCATCCCCGAGGGACGCGAGGCGCTCATGAACCGCTTCGGGCTCGACGAAGTTCAGGCGCAGGCGATAGTCCAGATGAGACTCGGCCAGCTGACCGGACTCGAGCGCATAAAGGTCGAGGACGAGATGGCTCAGCTCAAGGCGAAGATAGCCGACTTTATAGATATTCTCTCGAACGAGGAGAGGATACTCACTATAGTCCGCGAGGAGACCGGAGCCATTGCCGAGAAGTTCGGCGACGACCGCCGCACGGTCATTGAAAACGTCAGCGGCGAGGTCGATATAGAGGATCTTATCCCCGAGGAGACCTGCGTGTTCACCATGACGAACCTCGGCTATATCAAGCGTATCCCCGCCGACGCATATACGATTCAGCACCGCGGCGGCAGAGGCGTCAAGGGCATGACAAGGCGCGAGGAGGACGTGGCAAAGACCATGTTCACCTGCTCCACCCACGATTACGTCATGTTCTTTACCACCCGCGGCAGAACTTACCGTCTCAAGGGCTATGAAGTGCCCGAGGGCTCGAGAAACAGCAAGGGCATGAATATAGTCAACCTCCTGCCCCTCGAGGCGGGCGAAAAGGTGTCGGCGATGATAAGAGTGCCCGAATATGACCCCGATGCGTTCCTCTGCATGGTCACGCGCAAGGGCATTATCAAGCGCACGAGCCTCGACGCTTACCGCAACGTCCGCAAGAACGGAGTTATAGCAATTAACCTCGACGATGACGATGAGTTGGCATGGGTTCGCCTGACCTCCGGCAGCGACGACCTGCTCGTAGCCACGCGCAAGGGCATGGGTATCCGCTTCAACGAGAGCGACGCCAGACCGCTCGGCAGAACGGCAAGGGGCGTCAAGGCTATCGAGCTGCGCGAGGGCGATGAGGTTATCGGCATGGAAGTGCTCGACGAGGCCAAGACCGTCCTCACCGTCAGCAGCACGGGCTACGGCAGACGCAGCGAGCCCTCCGACTACAGACTCCAGTCGAGAGGCGGCAAGGGCACGATAAACTACCGCACCGAGACCTACGGCGACGTTGCCGCGATAGCGGTCGTTGACGAGAGCGAGGATGTTATCTTCATCTCCTCCGACGGCATAATAATCCGTATCCCCGTCTCGCAGATAAGCACATTTGCAAGACCCTCCAAGGGCGTCAGAGTCATGCGTGTGTCCGAGGGCGAGCAGTTGGTTACCGTCGCCTGCACTCCGAGCGAGGAAGATCAGGAAAAGCCGGAAGAAACCGCGGCTGAGGAAGTGTCACCTGCCGAAGACAGCGAAAATTCCGAAACAGAGGAATAATCGGTCGGGTTTTTATTAAAATTTTGTAAGAAGTTACAAATAACTCTTGTCATAACCCGGTTTCTCTGATATGATATTAACATGACCAGCGAAGTCAACAACTCGGAAAAGGGGGATACACAATGAACATCGCTCTCATGGCTCACGACTCAAAAAAAGAACTTATGACCCAGTTCTGTATAGCTTATTGCGGTATCCTGAGCCGCCATTCCCTGTGCGCGACCGGCACTACGGGCAAGCTTGTAGCCGAGGCAACGGGACTTGAGATTCAGCGCTTCCTCAGCGGAAGTCAGGGCGGAGACCAGCAGATAGCTTCCAGAATAGCCTGCAACGAGATCGATCTTCTGCTCATGTTCAGAGATCCGCTCACACCCAAGCCGCACGAGCCCAACGAAGCAAATCTTCTCAGACTCTGCGACGTGCACAACATCCCCGTTGCCACCAATATAGCCACCGCCGAGGCTCTTATTCACAGCCTTGCGCGCGGCGACCTTGATTGGCGCGATATAGTCAACCCGAAATAAGCTTTGACCCGCCCCGGCGGTATTTCCCGCCGGGCGGCTTTTTCCGGAGCTTTTTCGCTCATCCCGCCAACGGCGGGATTTAATGTTTTTATGGAAGGAACGAAAACATGGCTCTTTTTACGAAAGCTGTCAAGGGCACTCAGGATGTACTGCCCGCGGCGAGCTATAAAAACCGCTTTCTTGAAAATACCCTGCTCGATATAGCCTCGCGTTTCGGCTTCAAGGAGATTCGCACTCCCGTGTTCGAGCATACGGAGCTGTTTGCACGCGGCGTCGGCGACACCACCGATGTCGTGCAGAAGGAGATGTATACTTTTCTCGACAAGGGCGGACGTTCTATAACGCTCCGACCCGAGGGCACTGCGGGCGCTGCGCGCGCATTCCTGGAGCACGGACTTTTCAACGAGCCCCTGCCGCAGAAGACCTGCTATATAACCTCGTGCTATCGCTACGAGAAGCCGCAGTCCGGCAGATACAGGGAGTTCCACCAGTTCGGCGTTGAAGTTTTTGGCACCCCGGCTCCCGCCGCCGATGCCGAGATAATCTCCCTCGCCGCCGAAATATTCGCTTTTCTCGGAATCGAGGACTTGACGCTCGAGATAAACTCGATCGGCTGCCCGACCTGCCGCGCCGAGTATCACAAGGCGCTCAAGGCATATTTTGAGCAGTATAAAGACGAGCTGTGCGGCACCTGCCTCGACAGGCTCGAACGCAACCCCATGCGTATTCTCGACTGCAAGAGCCCCGTCTGCTCGAAGATAGCCGAGGGCGCGCCCGTCATGCTCGATTATCTCTGCGACGAGTGCCGCGAGCATTTCGAGAAAGTCAAGAGCTATCTTGACGCGCTGATGATAGACTATGTTGTCAACCCGCACATCGTGCGCGGACTTGATTACTATACAAAGACCGTTTTCGAATTCGTCTCGCACAACGACAAGACCGACGGACTTGTCTGCGGCGGCGGCGGACGCTATGACGGACTCATTGAAGAGCTCGGCGGTCAGCACACCCCGTCGCTCGGCTTCGCAATGGGACTCGAGCGCCTGCTCAGCGTCATCGAGGCGCAGGGCATTGAGCTGCCCGGCGACCAGAAGTGCGATATCTATATCGGCTCAATCGGCGACGCCGCTTCGCTCGTTGCGGCGAAGCTCTGCACGGATCTCCGCTCGGACGGAGTCAGCGCGCAGTTTGACGTCGCGGGACGCTCGGTCAAGGCTCAGATGAAATACGCCGACAAACTGGGCGCACGCTTCACCTGCGTTATCGGCGACGACGATATCGCCAAGGGCGAAGTCCTCGTCAAGAACATGGAAAACGGCGAAAAGACCGCTTTTTCAATCGAAAACTTCAGCGATGAATTCTCGTCGGCTCTCGTTCAGGCTGCGGCAAACGCCTTTGCGGACAGCATCAACGACGGAGATCTCAACGCTGCCGATATATCAAATCTCTTTGGAGGGCTCAGATAATGGAGAGAACTTACATTGCGGACATCAAAAATAATCTCGGCAAACCCGTGCTCGTTCAGGGCTTCGTCGAGAACCTGCGCGACAGCAAGTATATGGCTTTCATCGTGCTCAAGGATATCACCGGAAAAATTCAGATAACCGTCGAGAAAGAGAAGCTGCCGGAGCTCTGCCCCGTGATAGCGACTCTGACTCAGGATTCCGTTATCTCGGTCGTCGGCACCGCCGTCGAGAACGATTTCGTCAAGATGGGCGGAATTGAGATTATCCCCGAGTCGATAACCGCGGAGTCGATAGCCGACGCGCTGCCGATAGTGCGCAAGGAGATCCCTGCGACCAAGAAGCGCCCGGGCGTCGAGCGTTCGAGCATCGACCAGCGCATTGACTACCGCTGGATCGACCTTCGCACCGACGAAAATCAGCTCATGTTCAAGGTTCAGACTGTCATGGTCAACGCCATGCGTCAGTTCCTGATAGACCATAATTTCATCGAGATTCACACCCCGAAGCTCATCGGCGCGGCGAGCGAGAGCGGAGCCGAGGTTTTTGAGGTCAAGTATTTTGACCGCCTCGCTTATCTTGCGCAGAGCCCCCAGTTCTATAAGCAGATGGCAATGGCGAGCGGCTTCGAGCGCATATTTGAAGTCGGCCCCGTTTTCAGAGCCGAGAAGTCATACACCAACAAGCACACCACCGAGTTCTCCGGCTTCGACCTCGAGTTCAGCTACATCACCTCCTTCAAAGATGTCATGAAGATGGAGGAGGAGCTGCTGACATATATGCTTAAATCGGTCAAGGAGAAGTACGGCGAGGAGATAAAGGAGCTGTTCGGCAAGGAGGTTATCGTCCCGACGACCCCGTTCCCGGTCATAAAGCTTGCCGATCTCTATGACGAGCTCGAAAAGGAGTTCGGCTACACCGTGCCCGACAGCGAAAAGGGCGACCTCACGACCGACGCCGAGCGTCTGAGCTACGACTGGGTCATGAAGAAATACGGTCACGAGTTCCTGTTCATTACCGACTACAGCGCAGAGAAGCGCGCGTTCTACCATATGCGCGACGAGAACGGCGTGCCGCAGGGCTACGACCTCATCTGGCGCGGCGTCGAGATAACCACCGGCGCGCAGCGCGAGCACAGATACGATGTGCTCAAGAGTCAGGCGCAGGAGAAGGGTCTCGACAAGGATGTTGAGTTCTATCTCGAGTTCTTCAAATACGGCTGCCCGCCCCATGGCGGCTTCGGTATCGGCATCGACCGCCTCACGATGCTCATGCTCGGACTCCATATCAAAGAAGCAATGTTCATCTTCAGAGGTCCGAACAGACTCACCCCGTAACGGAAAAAGAGAAATCCCGTCGAGTTTTTCGGCGGGATAATTTTATGCTTGTGCCAAAAGAAAAGGTAAAAATTTTATGCATTCCGACCGTTCAAACGGATATATAGACGAAAGACAAAGACGGGAAGTGAAATTGATGACAGGCAGGCAGTTGGATCTGTGTATTTGCGAAATCGCCGCGGGAGACAGAGACGCTCTGAGCCGATTATATCTTGACATGAAAGATCCGATCTTTCGGTTTGCGCTGTCGTTGGTTCGCAGCAGGCAGCTCGCGGAGGATATAGAAGCGGAGACATTTCTTAATATTATGCAGTCTGCCTGCGGCTACAAGCCCGGCACAAATGCGAGGGCGTGGATTTTCGCCATAGCGCGCAACTGCTGCATGGACTGCATGAAGGAAAACGCAAGGCTTTTGACGGTAGACAGCGAGAGCCTTGATTTGCTGCCCGGTGACACGGAGGGTTTTGAGCAGACCGAAAACGCGATGCTTGCGCTGGAAGCCTTGAAAACGCTGAGCGAAACAGAGAGGCAGATAGTATCGCTGTATCTGTATTCCGGCCTGAAGCAGACGGAGATCGCCAAGGTTTTGAACCTCCCCTATTTGTCTGTCCGTTCAAAATACGGCTACGCTCTCACTAAGCTGAGGCGTTATTTCGACCGAAAAGGAGTGCATACGGATGAGGCGTAAATCAACAGAAAAATTCATGAGAGACGCAATGAGTTTTAAAGCCCCGGAGGAGGTCTGGGATAAAATCAAGGATAAGCCGATTCAAAGTGTTCGGGAAAGCAAAGCCAAGGGTCATCCGAAAAAGGTTTGGTATGCCGCGGCGGCGTGCATTGCGGCTTGCACGGTTCTCATATCCGTTTTAGCAGTCGGCAAAAGCCTGGGACTTCCCGCTTCCGATTCGACTTTGAATACCGAAAACGGCACGGAGCGAGGTGGTCAAATCGCGACGGACAGAGCGGGAGAGCCCGAAAAGAAAGTGCCAGGCGAGACTGTTTCGCAGACGGCGGAGAAAACGACAGCGGCCGTTTCCCACGGCGGCAGCGTGGCGGGTGTTTGCATCCCGACATATAAGGTCTGGAATCACAGACTTTACGGGTATGCGGGCGACAACCTCGCGCTGACGGATTCCGATTTAGGTCCGCTGCACCGCGAAAAAATAAACGGCACGGAAATCGCCGTCTATTCGCTGAAAAATATCCCCATGGAACAGAGCATAGGGGACAAGAAAAACGGTATTGTCCTGCGCTATGACTGCATATTGGACGGCATTTTTGAGCTTCGCGGAAAAAAATACGGGATAGTGAGCGAAACGGCTTATATCTGTCCCGTCCCCGAAAAGGGCGAGTATTTAGGCGAAGTCAACGGTGTGAAGTGCTATGAATTTAAAGGAAAAGCAGACGCGATACTCGTTGACCTCGGGAAATATGTATCTCCCTCCGACGGGAGCATATACGAGAGCCTGTATGTTGCGGAGCTTATAGGATAAAAGAGCATAACAAAAAGCGGGCGGCATAATCTCGGTTATGCCGCTCGCTTTAATTTTATATTGTTATTTTATCCCGTTGATGAACGAGAAGATCGCATCTATCCGCGCAATGATATCGCGTATATCATGCGCTATGCGGATAGCGGTGATGATATATGCGGGGGTGAGGTCTGCTTTTGTAATACCCGAATAGTTGCGGGTCACGGTGAAGCCGAAGTCGCGGGTCGCGTCCTTTCCGGTGACGGTCATGCGCCTGTATGCCACGGTTATTTTGTCGTAGCTTTCCGCCGAGGGAACCTTGCCCGTGAACGCTATCTCGGCGCTCTCGCCCGCCTCGAGGACTATCGGATAGGGCAGAATGAAGTTCAGCGTGCCGTTCTCCGCGGCTATCGAGGAGACAGTAATCTTATCCTTTTTCGACAGGTTTTTAACTATGACGGAGTTGCAGGAGAAGAGGCGTCTTGTGAGCGTCGGTAGGAAGGAGGAGTTCGTGCTCTTGAAGAGGACCGCTATGTCGCTCGTCGGAGCGAGGCTCTCCATGAACTGAGGATACTCCATATGAGAATAAGCGTCCTTGATGTTGTCGGTGAGCAGAAGCTCCATGAGCAGGTCATAGGTGCGGGGATCCCACTCCGCCTGACCGTGGTAGTGGCGGTTGACTACCCATGTGCGCTCGGGCATATATCCGGTCGAGAGGTCAACCGTTCTGTCGGGCGAGATGTTGTTCTTGCCCGTCTTGACTGCCTGCTTGTAGTCGGCGGGGAACGTCTCGCCGAAGGGCGCGCACACTGCGCCGCAGGAGTATTTCATATTTACTATGCCGTCGCTGTTGTCAACGGTACCCGAGGCGAGCGGCACGCCGGAGCAGGCCTTCAGAGAGACGCTGACTCCCTTTTTCTGCTGAGCGTAGAGTGTCTCGGAGATATGCGACATAAAGCCGTTTCGGACTTTTTCGACTTTCTCTGTGAGCTTTGCGTTCTTAACGGAATCGAGGCGCACGGACTTGATATATTCGTAATTCTCCGGGTCGCACATCTCCCAGAATGCGGGGATGTTTATGACGCTCGGGAGAACCATGGTCTTGAGTCCGTAGTCGGCGACGTTGTTCGCGCCGTCGGCGGGGATTATGTCCATAACAAACGAGAAGTCCGCCTCGGTGTGGAGAATGGATCTTAAAATATCGAGCGTGGTGTCAAAATTGAGTGAGATGGGCTTGTCGGTATAGAGGTCGGAGACGAGGTTGCTGCCCGCGAGAAGCGGAGTGTCAAATACAGCGCGGTCAATGTAGTTGTCGTTAGGATATTCGTACATATACACGCCCAGCAGCAGGCAGCCCTGGCTGATACTGTATACGCTGACCTTGTCGTGTCCCGTGAGGGCGCAGACCTCCGCGAGATAGTCATGGAGCTGAGCCGCGACATCCGCGTGGCTGAGTCTCCAGTCGTAGAGGAAGTTGAAAACATGGTCGTCGCCTATCTCGTCGCCGATAACCTCCATGTCGAGGAACTCCGAGCCCGTGTAGGGAACGAGGTCGAGCTGACCGTTCTTTGTGAATGCCTCAAGGCTCGTGTCCTTTGCGCTGCTGAGTATGGGCACTATGTCATAGAACGAGGTGCCGTCGTCGTTCATTCTCAGCGGCTCGACAATAGAAGTTATTATCTCGCGCATCGGCTTTTCTATGCCGTCGGTGCCCTTTTGGGCTATCAGCTTAATTATACCCGTGATAAGGTCGGGGGCGTTGACTCCGAGAAGCTTTAATATCTCCTTGGTGTCGGGCGGGAAAACGCGCTTTAACGAGCCGTCCTCCTGCTTCTCGGCGAGAACCGTAGCGCCGAAGCCGGAAATCATAACAACGGGCGAGTGACCGCATGCACACTTGGCGGCGGCCGCCGCTGTGGACGCGAATACCGAGCCGAGCATAACCGCTGCTATTAAAACGCAGAGTATTCGCTTAAACGGTTTTTTCTTCATTTTTTGTTTTCTCCTTTCACAAAGCACTTTTGTGCAACGGATAAATTGTACATTATTTTTGCAAAAATGTAAACAATTTGTTTATAATTCTTGTAAAACGTTTTCACACTCTTAATCTATAGACAACGAATGGAGAGGTGTGCTATAATAATCACGGAATAAAACAAGAAGCACCGAAAGGATGGTAATAACTCATGAAAAAAACTCTTAAACTGACAGCTCTTGTCATGGCAGTGGCGATACTCGTCTGCGCCTTTGCGGGCTGCACGGCGAAGCTCGACAAGCTTATTGTAGGAAAGTGGAGCGATGAGCAGAACAAGGTGACTGTCGAGTTCAAGGATGACGGCACATTCAAATTCGAATCGAGCAACCTCAATATTCTCGGTCTCTCGATAGGCACTTCCGTTTCCGGTACATACAAGGTCAATACCGAAGCCGACCCCGCAACCGTTACCGCCGCTCCCGAGATGTCCTTCGCGGGCTTCAAGGCCGGCGCGGAGATAACCTTCACCGCAGCCTATGACAAGGACAGCAAGGTGCTCAAGCTCACAAACGACAAGCTCGGCACGCTGAACCTCACTAAGGTCGAGGAGTAAAAGAAGAAAAAACGGGGACTGCCGCAAAACGGCAGTCCCTACATTTTTATATCAGCTTTTTCAGCGCCTCGCTGACTGCCGCCGCCGAGGCCTTGCCGCCCAAGGCGCGCATACACTGCCCGATGAGAAATTGAAAAGCCTGCGTCTTGCCGTCTCTGTACTGCGAGACGCTCTTTTCGTTTTCCGCGAGAACACGCCTCACCGCATCCTCTATAGCGGCGGTGTCGGTCAACAGTCCGAGTCCGTTTTTTCGGACATATTCGGCGGGCTCGGCGTTTTCGGTCACTACCTTTGCAAAGACCTTTTTAGCCGTCCCTCTGTTTATCTCACCCGACGAGAGCATATTTATCAGCCTGCCCAATGAGTCGGGGTCGAAATTCGCGTCCTCAATGCTCATCCCCGCGCCGCGCAGCACGGCGGGCAGCTCGACGTTTATCCAGGCCGCAGCGTCTCTTGCGCTCCCGCAGACAGCCGTTGTGCGGTCAAAGAGCTCCGCCGTAAACGGCGAGGACATCAGGGTGTCCGTATCCGCCTTGGAGAGCTTGTATTTTTCCTGCCAGCGGCGGCGTTTCGCCTGCGGCAGCTCGGGCATATTCGCCCGAATCCTCTCGACTTCTTCGGGCAAAATGGCGACGGGCGGTATGTCGGGCTCGGGGAAATATTTGTAGTCGCTCGTATCCTCCTTTGAGCGCATCGGGAAGCTCACTCCCGCGCCGTCATCCCAGCGGCGGGTCTCCTGAATTATTTTTTCTCCGCGCTCTATTAGCCTTATTTGCCGCTCGCTCTCGCTTTTTATTGCGCGTTCGGCGGTTCTGAACGAATTGAGATTCTTCATCTCCGTGCGCGTTCCGAGCTTGCTTTCGCCCTGCGGGCGGACGGATAAATTTATATCCGCCCTCAAAGAGCCCTCCTGCATTCGGCAGTCCGACACGCCGGAAAAGCGCATGAGCTCGCGGAGCTTTTCGAGATATTCGACCGCCTCCTCTGCGCTGTTCATATCCGGCTCGCTGACTATTTCGAGCAGCGGCACTCCGCAGCGGTTGCAGTCGATGAGCGTGCGGTTTAAGTCGGGGGAGTGCATGAGCTTGCCCGCGTCCTCCTCCATGTGCATCTCCTTTATGCGCACGGTTTTGCCGCTGTCGAGAGTGACGGAGCCGTTTCGGCACAGCGGCAGATAGAGCTGAGATATCTGATAAGCTTTCGGCAAATCGGGATAGAAATAATTCTTGCGGTCAAAGCGGCTCACGGGCGCTATCCCGCAGCCCGCCGCAAGCCCCGCGCGAACGGATAATTCGACGGCCTTTCTGTTGAGCGTCGGCAGAGTGCCGGGCAGCCCCAAGCAGACGGGGCAGACGTGGGTGTTGGGCTCGCCGCCGAATTTTGTGGGGCAGGAGCAGAACATTTTAGTCTCTGTCAGCAGCTCTATGTGGACCTCGAGCCCTATGACGGTTTCGTATTTCATTTTACCGCCTCCCCCAAAGCGCCAGCCGCGCTCAAAAGACTTCCGTCGTCAAACGGAGCCGCCATGAGCTGGAGGGCGCACATATTTTTGCACGGGATGCTTATCGCGGGGAGCCCCGCGAGATTCGCCGTGACGGTGTATGCGTCACCGAGATAGGTTTTCAGCGGGTCTTTAAGGCTCTCGCCGAGCCTCGGAGCCGCCGACGGATATACTGGACAAGCTAAAAAATCATATTTTTCGAAAGCATTTAAAACCGCGTCGCGTATTACTCTGCGGGCCTTCAGCGCCCTGTTGTAGTATGCGTCGTAGTATCCCGCGCCGAGCACGAAGTTTCCGAGCATTATCCTGCGCCTGACCTCGCGCCCGAAGCCCTCCGAACGGCTTTTGATATACATTTCGGTCGGGTCGGCGGCGTTTTCGGCGCGCCGCCCGAAGCGAACTCCGTCGTACCGCGCGAGATTCGAGCTCGCCTGCGCGCAGGCAATTATATAGTAGGCGGGCACGGAAAATTCAAGCGGCGGCAGAGAGAAATATTCGACTTCCGCGCCGAGCGCCTCAGCCTTTTTCAGCGCGGCTGCGACAGCCTCGCGGATATCTTTGCCGCAGGAGGAGATAAACTCTTCGGGAACGCCTATTTTTTTGCCGCGAAGCGAAAATTCTTCGCCGTCCGCCCGAGAGGGCTTTATTTCTTCGCTCGTCGCGTCGCCGCCGTCGCACCCGGAGATTATATTTTCGAGAGCCGCGCAGTCGGCTGCCGCAGCCGCTGTCACACCTATCTGATCAAAGGACGAGGCGTAGGCGACAAGGCCGTTTCGGGAGACTGCGCCGTAGGTCGGCTTGAAGCCGAAAACCCCGCAAAACGCCGCGGGCTGCCTGACGGAGCCGCCCGTGTCCGAGCCGAGCGCGAGCGGGATTATACCCGCCGCAACAGCCGCCGCCGCGCCCGACGACGAGCCGCCGGGTACGCGCGTTTCGTCGAGGGGATTCAGTACCGCGCCGAAATATGAGGTCTCGCCCGTCGAGCCCATGGCGAATTCATCCATGTTGAGCTTTCCGACAACGATAAGCCCCGCGTCCTCGAGCTTTTTTACCGCCGTCGCGCTGACGGGCGGCACATAATCTTCGAGTATGCGCGACCCGCAGGTCATTTTAACTCCATCGACCGCGATATTGTCCTTTATGCCTATCGGCACGCCCGCAAGCGGGGAAATGTACTCCCCCGCGTCGAGCCGCCGCTGTATCTCCGCGCCCTTTTCGTATGCGCGTTCGCGGCAGAGCGTGATAAAGCAGTTGAGCCGTCTGTTTTCTTCCTCCGACTTATATACCGCGTCGAGGACTTCGGCGATTTTTATCTCGCCGCGCCCGATTTTTTCGCCCAGAGCGAGGGCGGAAAGCTTAATTATATCTCCCATGCCGCACCTCATTCCACTGTTTTCGGAACGGAGAAGCAGCCGTCCGCCGTCTCGCAGGCGTTACAAAGCGCCTCGTCCGATCCGAGTGTCTCACCCGGCTCGTCCTCGCGCAGGACATTCACTCTGCCGGACAGGTGGACGAGCGGCTCAACGCCGTCGGTGTCGAGCGCCGAGAGCGTGTCCATATATGTTATTATCTTTTCAAAATCTCTGCGGCAGTCGGCGCGTTCTTCGGAGCCGAGCTCTATGTGCGCGAGTGCTTCGAGATGCTCTATAAGCTTGTCCGTTATTTCCATATGCCTGCCCTCCGTCAAGTTCTGATACGATTATATCAGAAAAAGGCAAAAATTTCATCAGTTTTGCGCTCATAAACCGTGCGCCGGGGGAAAGAATACGGAAGGATTCAAAAAATCCTAATTTTCCCGCAGAGGGATCTATGGAGTGTGCTCTTGATGGAAAACCGTAATCAGCAGAACAAACAGGGTCAGAACCAACAGAATCAGCAGCAGAACAACAAGCAGCAGAATCAGCAGGAGAACAAGGCCAAAAACAAGCGCGACAAGCTTAAAGAGGAATAACCTCACCCGCTAAAAGGCGGGTACATATTCATGCCTCCGCGAGCCGTTTTGCTCAGGGGGCTTTTTGTGGTTGCAACCGAGGGCGTTTTATGGTAGAATACTTCTACAAACACCGTTTTATAAAAAAAGAAAGGATTGAAGTACAGTGGGAAAGAAAAAATCACCCGAAAAGCTTGTCATAGCAGCCGCTTCCGCAGGTGCAGCAGTCGGTGCGGCATATCTCGCTCTGGGCAACGTTATTTTCAACATGACCATGAGCAAGAAGTCTATAGCCAAGAAAATTGAGGCAAAGCAGGGCACTTATAACGAGATCACTCAGAGGGGCATGGAGTGGTTTGAAGCCTCCAATCCCGCAAAGGTGAAGATAGTTACCCCGCGCGGCGGCTATATCCACGGCGAGATAATCCTCGCGGACGAGCCGAGCGACGTCTGGGTCATCGTTGTTCACGGCTACACCGGCTCGCCCAAGAGCATGGGCGCGTTCGGCAAGAGGTTCCACGAGATGGGCTTCAACTGCCTGTTCCCGCACCTCTGCGGCCACGGAGACAGCGAATCGAACCATGTCGCCATGGGCTGGGATGACAGAATAGACATCAAGGCATGGGTCGATTATATAATCAACGAGGACCCGAACGCAAAGATAGTGCTCTTCGGTCTCTCCATGGGCGCGGCCACAGTTATGATGACTACAGGCGAGCCGCTCGAGCCGAATGTTGTCTGCGCCATTGAGGACTGCGGATACACCTCCGTTTGGGACGAGTGCAGATCAAACATAAAGGACGCGTACAGCCTGCCCGTGTTCCCGTTCCTTACGGCGGCAAGAAGCGCCACAATGCTTCGTGCGGGCTACGATATGAAAAAGGCGTCCTGCATAGAGCAGGTCTCCCGCTCCGTCACGCCGACCCTGTTCATCCACGGCGATAAGGACGATTTCGTTCCCTTCTGGATGCAGGAGCGCGTCTACCGCGCCGCCGCGTGCGACAAGGAAAAGCTTGTTATCCCCGGCGCGCCGCACGCAGAGGCCTCTACGGTCAACCCCGACAAGTACTGGCCCGCAGTCGAAAAGTTCATCAGAAAATATATCTGAGAGTAAGCCGATGCAATGTCCCCGTGTGAGCTTCATGCGGGGATTTTTTCTTTTGCGTGCGCGTCCGTATTGCTTCAAAACGGTTGCAAAGGCTGCACGGAAGTTGTATAATTAATTAGTTGATTTTGATAAAATTCGCGCCGAATAGCGGCGCATACTGCGGCGATAAAGCGCGTCAGGCGCAAAAAATATACTGTGAGGTTTTATAATGTTCAAAGTGGGATTCGACAACGACCTTTATATCAAAAAGCAATCGGAGCAGATAAGCCGACGCATAGAGGACTTCGGCGGCAAGCTCTATCTTGAGTTCGGCGGCAAGCTCTTCGACGATTACCACGCCTCGCGCGTCCTGCCCGGCTTCAAGCCGGACAGTAAGCTCCAGATGCTCAAGAATATCGGCTCGGATGTTGAGATCGTTATCGTTATAAACGCGAGCGATATCCAGAACAACAAGATGCGCCGCGACCTCGGCATAACCTATGACAGCGACGTTTTGAGGCTCATCGACGCATTCCGCGCCATAGAGCTTTTCGTCGGCAGTGTGGTTATCGCACAGTATAAGGGTCAGCCCGCCGCGCTCGCCTTCAAAAACAGGCTCGAAAAGCTCGGCGTGCGTGTGTTCATCCACTATCCCATAGAGGGCTACCCATATAATATACCTCACATCGTCAGCGAGGACGGCTTCGGCAAGAACGAGTACATAGAGACCGAGCGTCCGCTCGTTGTCATAACCGCACCGGGCCCCGGCAGCGGAAAGATGGCGACCTGCCTCTCCCAGCTTTACCACGACAACCTGCGCGGCATAAAGGCGGGATATGCAAAGTTCGAGACGTTCCCGATATGGAATCTGCCCTTAAAGCATCCCGTGAACCTCGCATATGAGGCGGCGACCGCCGACTTGAACGATGTCAACGTTATCGATCCCTACCACCTCGAGGCCTACGGCAAGACCACCGTCAACTATAACAGAGACGTTGAGGTTTTCCCCGTGCTCAACGCGATATTCGAGAAAATCGAGGGCGTGAGCCCCTATAAGTCGCCGACCGATATGGGCGTCAACATGGCGGGCTACTGTATCTCCGACGATGCCGCGACCCGCGACGCCTCTTTGAACGAGATAATCCGCCGCTATTTCGACGCCCTGTGCGACCACAAGAGAGGGCTCACGGGAGACGCGGAGCTGACTAAAATCGAGAGCCTGATGAATCAGGCGGGTATCACCGAGGAATACCGCCGCTGCGTGCGCCCCGCGCTCGACAGAGCGAGAGATACGGGCAATCCCGCGGTTGCGATAGAGCTGCCCGACGGCAGACTCATAACCGGAAAAACCTCCGACCTTCTCGGCGCGAGCTCGGCGGCTATACTCAACGCCGTAAAGCTGTTAAGCGGTCAGCCCAAGGAACAGCTGCTCATAGACCCCGGCGTTATAGAGCCGATACAGCTGCTCAAGACTAACATCCTCGGCAACAACAACCCGCGTCTGCACACGGACGAGGTGCTCATAGCGCTCTCCATGAGCGCGATCGAGAGCGAGCCCGCGAAGAAAGCGTTTGATACGCTCTCGCTCCTGCGCGGCTGCGAGGCGCACTCCTCCGTTATACTTTCACAGGTTGACGCGGATATCTACCGCAAGCTCGGTATAAACCTGACCTGCGAGCCGCACTACCAGGTCAAAAAGCTCTACCACAAACCGTAAGCAAGAAATCGACCCGCGGAGACAGTCTCTGCGGGTCTTTGTATTGAATCAAGCCGTGTAAAAAACGCTTAAAAGAGCAAAAGCAAATTATAACAAAAAAACCGCAACCTACGCCCAAAAGCGCGAGAGGCGTGTGCCGATAAGACAGTAATTTGAGAAAATTACGAAATCGGCATCTGTCAGACAGGATTGGACAAAACAGGCGACATTCAACATTGGTTGGATGCCGCCTGTTTTTGTGCGCTTAAGGGTCGAAAAACGCTTGTTTTCTGCTCTGTAAGGCAATGATAGTGAAATGGGTGAAGTAGTTATCATCCTCGTTGAAAAATCCCCACGAAATAGCAAATCACGCTATGATGAATATCGTTCCCTGATGAGCATGAATATTTGCGATTGCGTTAATTACACCACAAAACGGTAAAACCGATAGGTAGGTATTTCAATGTGGAGTATGTCCGGCAACGTAAAAACCATCAAATCGGCTTATGCTCACAGAAAAGTTACATTATTAGGATGATAACTTCTGCGAGTCCTATTGAAAACGCGGCTATCTTTTGTGATATAATATGTGTACACACAGGCGAGCGAGAGGTTTGCCGGAGGGAGAATTTATTGTCTTTTGTGTCCAATATGGACAGCGGTCAACAAGTTTATTCCTTCGGACAGACTGGAATGAATGGAGGCGAAATGTTGTGCAACGTGCAATAGATAAGATGGTTCGCGAAATCAGTAGTATTCTTTCAGATGTTAAGCCGTCGATTTATTTGTATGGCTCATCCGTCCTAGATGATTTCAAATTGGGATGGAGTGATATTGATGTTCTCGTTCTGACGGATAGCCAAATGAGTGAGGGACAGGCACAATCGCTTGTGGGACTTCGGCAAGCGATGCTTGCAGATGAGCCGGGCAACCTCTATTACCGTTCCTTTGAAGGCGGTATGCTCACGTTAGATGCGTTCCTCTCAGGTGCGTCTGACCGGGTCGTATATTGGGGAACTAGCGGAGAAAGAGTTACCGACCGTTATGTGTTTGACAGCTTTTGCATGGCAGAGCTGGTCGAGAGCAGCGTTCTTTTGTATGGGGCGGATATTAGAAACAACTTGAATTATCCCGCTTTCAAAGAGCTGTATGCCGATGTGAAACACCACTATGAAACAATCAGACAATATGCACAGAGCACCGGACGGAGCTTCTACACATTTGGCTGGCTGCTGGATATTGCACGGTGCATTTATACCCTTCGCACCGGCAGAATCATCGCAAAGACCGCCGCCGCAGAATGGGCATTGGAAAATAATCTTTGCCCCGATGCAGACGCAATGCAATATGCGTTAAAGGTTCGCAGAAATCCGCTGAAATATAAGGAGGATAAACTGACCTTTGACTATGCAGAAACACTTGCAGTGCCGATACAGCGCTTTGCAGATGTGCTGGAATATGAACTAGTACAAGCAAAGGGGATTTCACATGGCCCAGTGGATTTTCTTTGACGCCGGCTCGACACTCGTTGATGCGCCGAGTGGGGAACCGCTTTTAAAGGGCTGCCGCAATCGGATGCGGAAAGCGTTTTCTTGCCCCGAAGCTGTATAAGTATACTGCGAGCGGGCAAAAAACGCTTAAAAGAGCAAAAATCAACTATAACAAAAGCCGCAGCCTACGCCCGAAAGCGTGAGCTGCGGTTTTTTTGCTCTTTGGTCTGCGCCGAGTGCGGCAGTCCTTATTTTGCAGGGACGGTGTGCCAGATGTTCTTTGCATACTCGTTTACCGCTCTGTCGGCGGCAAATCTGCCGGAGCAGGCGGTGTTCATCAGCGACATCGAGTTCCAGCGCGTTCTGTCCGCCCAGAGCTCGTCTATTTTGTTCTGCGCCTGGCGGTAGTCCGCGAAGTCCGCGAGCACCATATAGGGATCGTGATAGACGATGGTTCCGCTTATCTCCGGGAACTGCTTGCCGCAGAAGCCGCGGTTTATAAAGTCGATAACATTGCGAAGCTCCGCATTGTTGTTGTAGAAATTCATCGGAACATAGCCCTTGCTCTTGAGTTCATTGACCTCGGGGGTGGTCATGCCGAAGATAACTATATTCTCGTCGCCGACCGCGTCGTGAATCTCGACATTCGCGCCGTCGAGTGTGCCGAGGGTTATAGCGCCGTTCATCATCAGCTTCATGTTGCCCGTGCCGCTCGCCTCGGTTCCGGCGAGGGAAATCTGCTCGCTGACGTCGGCGGCGGGCATCATATATTCAGCCATGGAGACGTTGTAGTCCTCCATGTAGACGACCTTGAGCCTGCCCTTAACATCGGGGTCGTTGTTGATAAGCTCCGAGAGAGCGCAGATGAAGCTGATTATCTTCTTCGCCATGAAGTAGCCGCTCGCGGCCTTTGCGCCGAAGATATAGGTGTGGGGAGTGAACTCGCCCGAGGGATTCGCCTTTATTGCAAGATATTTTGCGAGGATGTTGAGCGCGTTGAGATGCTGACGCTTGTACTCGTGCAGGCGCTTGACCTGAACATCGAAAATGGAATTCGGGTCGAGCTCTATGCCGGTCTTTGCCTTGACGCGCTTTGCAAAGTCCGCTTTGTTCGCGGTCTTTATCTTCTCAATCTCCGCGAGCACCGCGGGGTTATCTTTATATTTCGCAAGCTCCGAGAGGCACTCGGCGTTATATACGAAGTCACCGCCGATAAGGTCGTTGAGCATCGAGGTCAGGCGCGGGTTCGACTGGCAGAGCCAGCGGCGGTGGGCGATGCCGTTTGTGACGTTGCAGAACTTGTCGGGCGTGAGGGTATAGAAGTCGTGGAACACGCTGTCCTTGAGTATCTCGCTGTGGAGGGCGGAGACTCCGTTGACGCTGTGGCAGCAGGCGACGCAGAGATTGGCCATACGCACTACGCCGTTCGAGATTATAGCCATTCTCTCGACCTTGCCGGCGTCGTGGGTCTGCTCCCAGACGCTGCTGCGGAAACGGTTGTCTATCTCCTTGACTATCTGATATATTCTCGGAAGCAGGCGGCGGAAGAGATCCTCGCTCCAGCATTCGAGAGCCTCGCTCATAACCGTGTGGTTCGTGTAGGCGAACACCTCAGTGACAACAGCCCATGCATCGTCCCAGCTGTAGCCGCACTCGTCAAGCAGCAGACGCATAAGCTCGGGAATGGCGAGAGTCGGGTGGGTGTCGTTGATATGGATAGCCATCTTGTCGCAGAGATTGTCGAGCGAGCCGTACTTGCGCAGGTGGCGGTTGATGATATCCTGAACGGACGCGGAGACGAGGAAATACTGCTGGCGCAGACGCAGGCTCTTGCCCTCGGGATGATTGTCCGCGGGATAGAGCACCTTGCTTATGACCTCTGCCATGGCGTTTTGCTCCATGGCGCGCAGGTAATCGCCCTGATTGAAGGAGTTCATGTCTATCTCGGAGCTCTTTGCGCTCCAGAGACGCAGGACGCTGACGCCCTTGCCGTCCTTGCCGGCGACCATCATATCGTAGGGAACGGCGTGAACCTTCTTCGCGTTCTCTATATCGACGCTGTGATAGCCGTCCTCCCAGCGGTCGACGACATTGCCCTCGAAGCTGACGTCAACGCTCTTCTCCTCGCGCGCAACGAGCCATACCTCGCCGCCGGGGAGCCAGAAATCGGGCATCTCGGTCTGCCAGCCGTCAACGAGCTTCTGCTTGAAGATACCGTATTCATAGAGAATGGAGTAGCCCATGCCGAGATAGCCGTCGGTTGCCAAAGCGTCGAGATAGCACGCCGCAAGGCGGCCCAGACCGCCGTTGCCGAGACCCGCGTCCGGCTCGCAGTCATAGAGCTTGTCGAGCTTTATGCCGAAATCCTTGAGCGCCGCCTCCATGACGGGGATGAGGTTGAGGTTATAGAGCGTGTTCTTGAGCGAGCGTCCCATGAGGAACTCCATGCAGAGATAGTATACGCGCTTCGAGCCGCTCTCCTCGCAGCGCTTTTCAAACTCATGCCTGCCCTGTCTGAGCATATCGCGGGTTATCATCGCGATAGCCTTGTAAAACTGCTCGTAGTTGGCCTCCTCGGGAGTTACGCCGAAAAAGTGAGAGAGCTTTGCGGTTATCTGCTCCTCGGCGGCCTTCTTTGTCAGTGAATAATCCATTATACCAAACCTTTCGTTTGTTGCTGCATAGCTGTAAATATAGGTATAAATACAGCTCCTACTATTTTATACCCGATATGTAAATAATACAACCTGAAACTCGCAATTATTGCCCGTTCGGCCTCAGAAAAAACAGGCTTAGCATCAGAATTTTTCAATAAAAATGCCGAAAAAAGGCAAATCATAGCAAAAGAACAGGAAATGTTTACAATTTGTTCATATTTATGTATACTTGATGCAATACGGCACAATTATCCTATAGGTATACCCGAGAGGTACTGAAGAGACAACTACTTATCTGGTTTTAATAATTGTCAACTTCTTTTTTCATTTTTATTTTCTCTTTCCCCAAAGCTAAAGCCGAATGCTGCACACATTCGGCTTTAACTTTTTTTCGGGGACTTTTTTTACAGGTCGTCCGCGTCCTGCACGGGCTGTGAGCCGTCCAATGGCGTGCCCGAGTAGCTGCCGAGCACGTCGGTCGGGATTTCGCCCTCCTTGTTCATCGGGTCGTTATAGGGCGGCATTTCTATTATTTTTTTCTTCTGCTTTTTCGGTTTGTCCATAAATTTCTCCTTTCTCTGCGTTTGCTTTTTTAGCTTTCCGCACGGGCGCGCCGATATTCCGCGAAGAAGAAAGTTGAATTTGCTCGTTATTTTTGATAAAATCATCTTATCCGGTCGTTCAGCCGAAAAACGGAGGTCAACATCATGAAGATTTTTAAAAAATATATCGCCGCTATGCTGATTTTTGCGCTCGCGCTGAGCCTCTGCTCGTGCTCACTCATAGACCGCCTCAAGCCCGCGCCCGCGCCGGAGACGGTGAGACTGACTTTCCCCGAGGGAACTACGGCAATTCAGGCGGCGCAGAAGCTCGAAGAGGGCGGCATTTGCACGAAGGACGAGTTTATCGCGGCGGTCAACGACGCTTCGCGTGAGAATAAATTTGTGCAGTCGATAAAGAATCCGCAGGAGCGCCCGTTCCTGCTCGAGGGCTATATCTATCCCGATACATATGATTTCTATGTCGGCGAGGGCGCGGAAAAGGCTCTCGGCCGTTTTCTCTCGAATACGGAGTCGAAGCTCACCGACGAGATGTACAAGAAGGCCGAAGAGCTCGGGATGTCCATGGACGAGGTTATTACGCTCGCCTCGATAATCCAGCAGGAGGCGTCCGTGCCGTCCGTCATGGCAAATGTCTCGTCCGTGCTTCACAACAGGCTCAATTCCCCGAGCTATCCGCGCCTGCAGTGCGACGCGACGATATTCTATTTAAAGCGCAGCGTCAAGCCCTATATAGGTGAGGAGCAGGCGGACAAATACGATGAGTTTTATAACACCTATGACCGAAAGGGGCTTCCCGCAGGTCCGATTACGAATCCCGGCATCGAGGCGATAAACGCCGCACTGAATCCCGCAGATACTGAATACTATTTCTTTGTCACGGATAACGACGGCAACTACTATTTCGCCAAAACCTACCGGGAGCATCTCGAAAACTGCAAAACGGCGGGAGTGGGGCAGTAAAAAAGCCTGCGAATTTGTCACTCTTGTCATTGAATTTTTCGGCCGCGCATAGTATAATTAGATTTTAGGCAAATCAAATATACTTCATCATAGGGGTATAGAGAGGTATTATGAACGGTCTTATCGCATCGGCAAAAAAAATCGAAGAATACGGCGCGCTGCTCGATTGCGTCCGAAACACCCGTCTGCCCGTCGGCATGACGGGTCTTTCCCATATCCATAAGGCACATTTTGCAGCCGCCTTGAATGCGGACTGCGGCAGACCCGTGCTTGTAATAACGGCGGACGAGGCGCAGGCCTCGCGTCTGGCGCTTGATATGAAAACCCTCGGCTGCCGCGCCCTGCTCTATCCCGCAAGGGATTTTGTTTTCCGCTCAACAGAGAGTCAGTCGCGCGAATACGAGCACAGGAGACTCGGCGTGCTCGACAAGATGCTGCGCGGCGAGGCGCAGGCGGTGGTCTGCTCGGCGGAGGCTGCGTCGCAGCTGACTCTCCCGCCCGAGGAGCTCAAAAACCGCACGCTCGAGCTTAAAGTAGGCGACGAGATGCCGCTTGAGTCTATAGTAAAGGCGCTGCTGCGCGCGGGCTACTCCCGTTCGGCGCAGGTCGACGGAGCGGGTCAGTACGCGGTACGCGGCGGCGTGCTCGATTTCTTCACGCCCGGCGAGGAATATCCCTGCCGCCTTGAGCTCTGGGGCGACGAGATAGACAGCATGGCGTATTTCGATATCGAAACTCAGCGCCGCACCGACAACATCGAAAAGATAAAAATAACTCCCTCGAATGAGATACTCCCGCCCGACACGGAAGAATTTATCGAGCTGCTCGAGCGCTTCCGCTCGGAGATACGCGGCAAGGGCGCGGTCAAGGCCCGCGAGTGCGTCGATAAGGACATCGAGCGAATAAGAGGCGGTCTGCGCCTGCAATCGACCGATAAATATATGCCGCTTCTCTATGACGTGGCCTCGATATTCGACTACGCAAAGGGCTATATCCTTTGCGTGAGCGAGAGCTTTTCCGTCAAGGAGCGGTTCAACGCCGCCATCGGGCTCATGCGCGAGGCCATGAAGGCGATGTTCGAGGAGGGCGAGCTCTGCCCCGGACTCGACAGATTCTCTCTGCAGCAGTCCGACCTCCTGCGCGCATATGAGCAGATGGGCGCAGTATATATGGACAATCTCCCGCGCGGCGGCTTCGACACGCCCGTAAAGGAGCTCATAGGCGTCAACGCAAGGCAGATAACCGCGTGGAACGGCTCTTTCTCCGTGCTCAAGGACGATCTCGATGCGCTGTCGGACAGGGGCAACCGCACCTGCGTGATTTTTGCGGGCACGCGCAAGGCCGCCGACGCGCTGCGCGGCGATCTTATCGACGACGGCTACAGTGCGCTCTATATGGACGAACTGCCCGGGGAATTGGCTCCCGGTACGCTCACGGTACTCCCCGGCTGTCTCTCGACGGGCTTTGAATATCCGCTTGCAAAAATAACCGTTTTCACCCACTCCGGCAGGGCTGCGGTCGCTCAGAAGAAGAGAAGCGTGCGCAAGAATGCGAACGCGTTCCACAGCCTCGACGAGCTGCACCGCGGCGACTATGTTGTTCATGTCGCGCACGGTATCGGCGTGTTCGAGGGCATAAACAAGCTCGAAGCGAGCGGGACTATAAAAGATTATATAAAAATACGCTACGACAAGGGCGACATTCTCTATGTCCCGGTCACTCAGCTCGACCAGGTGTCGAAGTATATCGGCCCGTCCGGCGACGACAAGCCCGTCCGCCTCAACAAGCTCGGCGGCAAGGACTGGCAAAAGACCCGTTCGCGCGTGCGCAGCGCGGTCAAGGATATGGCAAAGGAGCTCACCGAGCTATATTCGCGCAGACTTAAGATAGAGGGGCATGCCTTTTCGCCCGACACGGATATGCAGAGCGACTTCGAGCGCAGGTTCGAGTTCGACGAGACCTCGGATCAGCTCAGATGTATTGACGAGATGAAGGGCGACATGGAGAAAAGCTGCCCCATGGACAGACTGCTCTGCGGCGACGTCGGCTTCGGCAAGACGGAGGTTGCGCTTCGCGGCGCGTTCAAATGCGTTGCGGACGGCAAGCAGTGCGCCATACTCGTGCCTACGACTATTCTCGCCTACCAGCACTATCAGACGGTACTAAAGAGGATAGAGGGCTTCCCCGTGGAGGCGCGTATGCTCTCGCGCTTCTGCTCGAAAAAGGAGATAGAGGACACTCTGAACGGTCTGCGCCGCGGCAGTGTAGATATAGTAGTCGGCACGCACAGGCTCATTTCAAAGGATGTTCAGTTCCGTGACCTCGGGCTGATAATAATAGACGAGGAGCAGCGCTTCGGCGTGGCTCAAAAGGAGAAGCTCAAGGAGCTTTATCCGAAGGTCGATGTTCTCACCCTGACCGCGACGCCCATACCGAGGACGCTCAACATGGCGCTCTCCGGCATACGCGATATGTCGATTCTCGAGGAGGCGCCGCACGACCGCTCGCCGGTGCAGACCTATGTTGTCGAGCACAATCCCGAAATGCTCGCGCAGGCGATGAACGCGGAGCTTCGGCGCGGCGGGCAGGTGTATTATCTGCATAACCGCGTTGAGAGCATAGAGCACACGGCTGCAAAAATAAAAGATATGCTGCCCGATGCCGTAGTCGGCATAGCCCACGGCAAAATGAGCGAGGATGAGCTGAGCGAGGTCTGGCGCAAGCTGCTCGAGGGCGAGATAGATATATTGGTTTGCACCACGATAATCGAGACGGGCGTTGACGTTCCGAATGTCAACACCCTGATAATAGAGGATGCGGATCGCATGGGCTTGGCGCAGCTGCATCAGATACGCGGGCGCGTAGGCCGTTCGTCGCGCAGGGCGAGCGCGTATCTCACGTTCAGACCCGGCAGGGAGCTGACGGAAATAGCCACGAGCAGGCTCGACGCAATAAGAGAATTTACGGAGTTCGGCTCGGGCTTCAAGATAGCCATGCGCGACCTTGAGCTGCGCGGAGCGGGCAACGTGCTCGGCGCGCAGCAGCACGGACACATGGAGGCCGTCGGCTACGAGATGTATCTCCAGATGCTCGAGCAGGCGATAAGCGAGGAGCGCGGAGACCTGACGAAGAAGCCCAAGAAGGAATGCCTCGTCGACCTTCCCATAGACGCGCACATCCCGCCGACATATATCGAGAGCGTACCGCAGAGACTCGGCATTTACCGCCGCATTGCGGACATAACCTCTCGCGCGGACGCGGACGATGTCACGGATGAGCTCATCGACCGCTTCGGCGAGCCGCCCGCCCCGGTATTGGGTCTTATCAGAACCTCGCTGCTCAGAGCGTATTCCGCTCAGCACAACATCTACGAGATAGGGCGCAAGGGCGACAGACTGCTGCTCTATATCGATGACCTTGATATGCAGGAGATTTCGGCGATAGCCGCGGGTTTCCCCGGCAGAGTGACCGTCAGCGCCGCGGGCAAGCCGCATATCGCGGTTCGCATCATGCCGCAGGATAAAATGCTCGACCTGCTCGAAAAAGTGCTCATGCTCATGAACACCGCAAATAAGCAAAAAGACAGCTGACCGAAAGACGAATATCCATAAAACAGAAAAGCTCCGACGGTATAATACCTGTCGGGGCTTTTCTGTCTTATGATCGCCCTGCTGAATCAGCAGCTCTTTTAATTTTTTAAAAGGGAAGCGGCCACCCAACGAGTGCCGGGCGGTCGCTTGTCTTCTCCCCAAATAGATGCTGCGCGCCAAGCGCACAGCGAGTGCTTCTTTTTTCATCAGAATCTATTATATACCGAATCTGCTTGGGAAGTCAATATTTATCGCAATAAATAATACTTTACTTATTTTCTATGCCCTGTCAGCGCGCATTCCTTTTCTGCTCGGGCGAGATCTCGGCGTGGGGGCAGACTATCTCGTCGATGATTTCATGCGGAGCCGCCCAGCGCACGGCGTTTGTCAGTATCTGCTGAACCTGCGGGATGTAGTAGGTGGGGTTGCCCTCGTGGCCGGGCTGGAAATAGAACACCCTGCCGCGCCCTCTGTTCCAGCAGCAGCCGGAGCGGAACACGTCTCCGCCGGAGAACCAGCCGAGGAAAACAAGCTCGTCGGGCTCGGGAATGTCGAAGCGCTCGCCGTACATCTCCTCAACGGGAATTTCAAAATATTCATCGAGCCCCTTTGCTATCGGGTGCGCGGGGTTGACTGTCCAGACGCGCTCGAAATCGCCGTCGCGCCAGTGCAGGGCGCAGGAGGTGCCCATGAGACGCTTGAACGGCTTTGAAAAATGCGCGGAGTGCAGTGCTATGAAGCCCATGCCGCGCAGAACTCTGTCATGCACGCGCTCAACAAGCTCGTCGGGCACTTCGTCGTGCGCCTTGTGTCCCCACCAGATGAGCACATCGGTGTTTTCGAGCACTTCGGGCGGCAGGCCGCAGTCGGGCTCGCGGAGAGTCGCGGTGCGAACCTCCATGTCCTCCTGCGCGCCGAGAAAGCTCTTCAGCTGACCGTGGATGCCCTCGGGGTAGACGGCTGCCACTTCGCACGATTCGGCCTCGTGAACGCCCTCGTTCCAGACGGTAACTCTTATCATTTTATCATTTCCTTCCTTTTGGATTTATATTAACTCAAGTATATATTTTTGCCGGCTTTCTGTCAACGGGTTTTCTCCCGTATTGCAAAATTGCTCGCCGTTTGATATACTTTAATAAAGCTTTTTCGAGGTGATATTTTGCTTCTTAACAAAAATGACGACATTGAACTTCATATAGATTCCGTCTCGCTGACCGGCAGCGGCGTCGGCAGATACAACGGGCTCGCCGTCTTTGTTCCCGCGACAGCGCCGGGTGATTTTATAAAGGCGCATATAATCAAGGCGAAAAAGAGTTACGCCGTCGGCAAGTGCATAAAAATAACGGAGCCGTCGCCCGATAGGACGGAAAACGACTGCCCGTCATATCCCGGCTGCGGCGGCTGCTCGTTCCGCCACATGAGCTATGACGCGGAGCTAAAGCTCAAGGCGGATGCCGTGCGCGATGCATTCTCCCGAATCGGAGGTCTCGATGTTGATTTAAAGCCGATAATCGGCGCGGAGTCACCCGACGGCTACCGCAACAAGGCGCAGTACCCGGTGGGACGCGAAAACGGGAAATTAAAAATCGGCTTCTACTCCCGCCGTTCGCACAGGATAGTCGATTGCCGCGCGTGCCGCCTCGCGCCGCCCGAGTTCGAAAGAATACTCGGCATAACAGCGGAGTGGATAGAGAAATACAATATTTCCGTCTACGACGAAATAAGCAAAAGCGGAGCGCTGAGGCACATATATCTCAGAAAAGCGTTTGCGACGGGCGAGATAATGCTCTGCCTCGTCAGTGCGCAGGAGAATCTGCCGAATACGGACGCACTTCTTGACGCGCTCAAAAGCGAAGAGAGCATAAAGAGCGTGCTGATAAACATAAACCCCGACGACACGAACGCCGTGCTCGGAGACAGGTGCATTTGTCTTTTCGGCGACGGCTGCATAACCGACATTCTCTGCGGGGTAAAGGTGAGGATATCGCCGCTGTCGTTCTATCAGGTCAACCGCGCTCAGGCGGAGCGCCTCTATAAAAAGGCCGCCGAATACGCCGGAGCGGAAAAAATAAAGCTCCTGCTCGACCTCTACTGCGGCGCGGGCACGATAGGGCTTTCCATGGCGGACAGGGCGGAGGAGCTAATCGGCATAGAGACGGTGGCGCCCGCTGTTGAGGACGCGAAGAAGAACGCCGCCGCAAACGGAATAGAGAACGCGCGATTTATCTGCGCGGACGCGGGCGAAGCCGCGGAAAAGCTGCTCGCCGAGGGCAAGCGCCCCGAGGTGATAATTCTCGACCCGCCGCGCAAGGGCTGCTCGGAGCAGACGGTAAGAGCCGCCGCAAAAATGGCTCCCGACAGGATAGTATACGTCTCCTGCGACCCGGCCACGCTCGCACGCGACTGCGCCGCGTTCAAGGAGCTTGGATATGAAGTCGAAGAAGCGACCCCCGTCGACCTCTTCCCGAGGACAGCGCATGTTGAGACGGTAGTTCTTTTGTCCCACAAAAAAGCCGACAGTTATATCCACATTGATGTGGAGTTTGGAGAGGGCGAGGGCAAGATTCCGGTAGATAGTATTGCTAAAAGAGCCGAAGCGTACAAGCCCAAAGAAAAAGTGACCTACAAAATGATTAAGGAGTACATAGAAGCGAAATACGGCTTCAAGGTACATACCGCATATATCGCAGAGGTAAAGCGAAATTTGGGATTGCCGATGTATGATGCTCCTAATGCGGTAGAAGAATTGAAACAGCCGAGGAAACATCCGACACCAGAAAAGGTAGAAGCAATCAAAGATGCACTTCGTTATTTTGCAGTGATATAAAACTTTACTTACAATCGAATATTTCTTACATAGCCGTTTATTCATTTATTTGAGTAAGCGGCTTTTTTCATCCCCATTTTTCGGAATAGGGATATTTTTTGTAGAAGGAGGAGGTTTATTTGAACACGCAAATCATCGCCATCGCCAACCAGAAAGGCGGTGTTGGCAAAACAACAACCTGTGCGAACTTGGGAATAGGTCTGGCAAAGGCCGGAAAGAAAGTGCTTCTGATCGACGGGGATCCGCAAGGAAGCCTGACAATCAGCTTGGGAAATCCGCAACCAGACAAGCTGCCATTTACACTATCGGATGCAATGGGCAAAATTCTGATGGATCAGCCTATACGCCCCGGAGAAGGTATTCTGCATCATGCAGAAGGCGTTGACCTGATGCCAGCGGATATTCAGCTTTCCGGTATGGAGGTTTCTCTGGTAAACGCCATGAGCCGTGAAACGGTTTTACGGCAATATCTGGACACACTGAAGGGACAATACTCCCATATCCTCATCGACTGCCAGCCCTCCCTTGGTATGCTCACAGTCAATGCGCTGGCGGCTGCGAACAGGATCATAATTCCCGTTCAGGCAGAGTATCTGCCTGCCAAAGGGCTGGAACAGCTGCTCTCCACGGTAAACAAGGTAAAGCGGCAGATCAACCCCAAGCTCCAGATAGACGGTATCCTGCTGACGATGGTGGACAACCGAACCAACTTTGCCAAAGAAATCTCCGCGCTCCTGCGGGAGAACTATGGCAGTAAGATCAAAGTATTCGGCACAGAGATTCCGCACTCTGTCCGGGCAAAGGAAATCAGTGCAGAGGGAAAAAGTATTT
>DPOR01000002.1 GCA_003538135.1 Oscillospiraceae bacterium | reverse complement strand
CTGATCTCGTCTCCTGCGTGTGCTGTGACGTTTTCAACGGTTATCTGTGCAGCGGAAGGATCAGGCTCGGATGTGCCCAATGTTTTAAATGTTAGCGGTTCGCTTGAAATAGGTTCAACATCATCCGAATTGAAAGTTGCAAAGAACACATATTTATACTGCGTTCCGCGCTTCAATCCGTCTATATTGAATACTCGACCGACAACTGCATCGCTAGTACCGGAAACACTGTTGTTTTCATAATTCTTAACAATTTCTCCAGTGCTGATATTAGTGATGTAATATCCCCATGAATTAATTTCATAATTATTGGGATTATCTATTCGCATACAGAGCGAAGCGGTTGTTTCGCCTATTTTGTATCGATCAGTGTTGGTAATAGCCGAAATCTCGGGAAGAGACGATACATATTCTTCATACGGGGTTACGTCTATTACTGCTTCTGCAACCGGACTGGGATTCATTCCGACCTTGAATGCACGTGCCTTTATTGTTGTAGTTTCCTCAACCCATATGGTGTCGTCAAAAACAAGACTTTCTTCAGTCGGGTCGCTGCCATCGGTTGTATAACGAATGGTAGCACCGCTTGTGGCAGTTTCAAATGAAATCGGAGCTTCAATTATGGCCTTTTCTACGAGGTCGCTTATAACCGGTGCCTCTACGGTTTCATTGTAAATAAATATCGGCGATATGGTAACGTCGCTTGTTATATTCCACCAGTTGTTGCTACTGTCCCAACCTATAAATTGGAAACCTGCGGCAACAGGGTCTTCTTCCGGAAGAGGAGTGGCCTCGCCATAATGAACTGTTTGGGTAGAATATACACTGCCGTCTTTGTTCAAGAACGTTACGGTGTAGGTGATATCGTCATATATTGCTTCGACGATCATTGTTCCTGTTACAGTTGAGTCTGCGGGCACACTCCAACCCTTAAATATTTTTCCTTCAGCCTTACAATTGGCAGGGAACGAAATCTTTTCGCCGTATTTCGCTTCTTTAATATCGACGATTTTTGAGTTTGCCCAGTCTACAAAAACAATGTTATATGTTTTTGGCTCGGCTATGGCATGTATCTCAAGATTGCTTGTTACATTTGTGAAACTGCGATCCCATGTGACATAATAGCCGTCCATTGATATCGGGGAAGGTTCTGCGGCATTTTTCCCGTGTTCAACGGTCTGCGAACTTACTATATTACCGCTACAATCTTTGAAGACAACGTTATGTGTCGGAAGAGGTGCCTGAATGGTTTCAACATTGTTAATAAGTCCGTTTGCCGTAGCTATACCAAATGAAACGATATAGTTTCCGGTTTCGATGCTTATGGCCTCTTTCGGGATGAATGAGAAATCATACGAGTTTCCGCTGCCAAGAACAATTTCTCCGACATATTCGATTTGGCTTTCGGACGGGTCGGTGTTTTTGTCTTTATAAACAAGAACGGTAGCGGTTTTTCCCGAATAATCTTCAACAACATTTTTTAAAGATCCGGATATCTTGTACGAAACTCCACTCAGGTTTTCTTGTCCGAGATACTGGGTGCTCTCCGTAGTAGAAACCGTTATTAGATCACGGTATCTGTACACCGTTCTTTTTTCAATCTGTCTCGTATTGCTTGCGGTATAAATTGTATCGCTCCAGCCGGAATAGCTGCCCCACTTTTCATAGCTGTATATGGTGGTCTTGGATCTGCTTCTGCAGTCGTACTGAGTTACGGTACCCATATAGTAATAACTACGCATACCTTTGGAGCAAGGAGAAAGATTATCGGTAATGGGATATTTTCTAAGTGATTCTACTTGAGAATATCTTGAGATGGGCTGCTTTTTAGTGAAATACAAGACATGTGCGCCATATTTTGCCCAGCTGCTGTAGTCTTTAAACGGAGCCATACGCTTTCCGGTTCCGTCGCAGTAGTGCTGATATTTATATGCGGTTCTTGTATCTACCTGAACATCCTTGGTTGCGGTGCTGTTTTCTTTTGTCTCTTTCCAGCCGGACCATGAGCTCCAAGGACCGTATTGGATAGTAGAGCCAGTTTTTGTCCAACCCGAAAGATTGCTGTCTTTGCTTGTTGTTGTCTGCTTGTCCCTATATCTGTACTGAACCTTGCTTTCAACATTTTTAGTAGCACTCTCGGTGTAGACAGTGGTGCTCCACTCACTCCAGTCGTTCCAGTATGAAGTTGTAGAAGAGACTTCCTGAGTAACTGCAGCCTGAGCCTTTTCGGAATATGCGCCGCCAGTTCTGTTATAGTTGCTACTGTCGTTTGCAACTATATAAGCTTCGGCAACTGTTCCAACCTCGGTTCCGCCTACGGTTACTTTTTGCTCTAAATCTATTGAATTTGCCGGTACATTGACAACGTCAATTTTCGTTGCAACGACCTTGTCGTTCTTTGTTTTAATTACCGTTATGAGCTTGCCTTCGATTTTTTTGGAAGTTGAATTCGTTATTTTAACCGTAACGTCATATGTTGAAGCGTCTGTGCCGCGGAGAGCTTTGCTTATAGATATTCCGAGCGGCATATCTACATTTGACCAGACATACGACGGCTCAAAAACAACATTTCCGTTGACGGATGTGTAGCTGTCGCCTTCTCCGGACTTGACGCTCCACGCAACAAACTTATAGCCGGTTTTTTCCGGAGCTGTCGGAATATTGATTACCGAACCGCCGTAATTAACGGACTCATTGCGCAAAACCGTACCGGCTTCGTTAACGAATTTGACATTATAGGTGTTTGCAGTATATACTGCGCGAACCGTGCAGTCGGACGTAATATTACTATACTTTCCATCCCATCTGGTAAAAGTATAGCCCTTCCTGCTCGGAGCAACGGGAACTTTTGCGCTTCCGTTGTATTTAATCGTTTGGGTATCGAGCACTTTTCCGTCATAGTCAACGAAAGATACTTTGACATCAGGCTTAACCGTTATTGATATGGGAGGCGAGCTTTCGGCGCTTGTACCGATGAAGTTTTCAGCCTTTACGCGTATCGTGTAGTTGCCGCTTGTCGGCATAACAAACGATGATACACAGCCCTGCGTTGTTTTTGCCTCGATTGCCGTTCCGTCCTTATAAAGTGTAGCGATGTACTGGTAGGCATTTGGTACTTCATTCCATTTAACGGATATCTTATCTGAGATTCCGCAAACGGAAGCTGAGCCGTCAAGGTGCACACTGGGACTGCTTGGAACGGTTGCACTAAGCGAAGAACTGGCAACGGCACTGGCGGTTTTTCCGCTGCAGAACGCAATTGCTTTTATTGTTGCGCCTTCTCCGTTAAACAAAAACGGTCCCGTGTATTTCTGACTTGACTTTGTTGGGGTGGATCCGTCAGTCGTATAATAAACAGTGCTTCCCTTTTCTTTGCTTATAGTAACACTGAATGCCTCGGCACTAATTTTTGCGGTGATCTTTGGTGTTGCTGTTTTGTCAATGGTTATTTTTTTCTGAGCGACAGAACTGTTTTCAAATCCGCTTTTAACCGCAATTGCTTTAAAATTCGTAGTAGTAGTAAGGCGTATTGGACTGCTGTATTTTTTGCTTTCCGTGGTTGGCGTTCTGCCGTCGGTTGTATAATAAATGGCAGCTCCGGAAGTTCCGCTTTTTATTGTGACTTCAACCCCGTTGTCAACATTTCTTGGAGAGAACGTAGGCATGGACACGGCTACCTTGTCCGGATTGTATCTTTTGTGTCGATATAATGTGATACCGTTTTTAAAGGACTTATAATTCTCAAATGAGCCGACACCCCAACCGCTAAGGGCTCCGGAAATAGACCAGTCATCAAGTCTTATTGCGCCACTGGCTGCATGATATACATAAATTTTGGAATTGGTTTTTTTATAGACCATAACAATATGGCCCCAATTATTGCCGGATTTTACATGATCCGCAGTGCGATATCCAATTACATCTCCGGGTTGAGCTTGCCTTAATAGTGCTGCAGCATCGGCGGCTGAAGCGTTATATAATGTGTTTGAGACTTTATAATAATTATTGAGTGTTAATTCAATTTGACATTCTGAAACTCCGTTTCGTGGTGTAGTGCTATCTACACTTGTTCCGAAAATTCGTTTGGACAGAGTATTAATGAATGTCCAACACTGCCCGCGTCCCCAGCCTTTGCCGGGTGCATAGCGACTGCCGCTTTTTGTTAGTTCATCTAATTTGTTTTCAACCTGTGTTTTTGTTACAGTTGCCGCTTCTGCTGTCGGCAAAAATCCGACATTGCCGATAATCGATGTGAGCGGAATTGCCGATGACAACATGACAATTGCCAGCGCAATCGATAACAGCTTTTTGATGTGCTTATTCATCAAAAATCTTCCTCCTTGTTGTGTTTTTCGTTCTTGCCCCGAATAGTTCGAATTAGTATTAATCGCAGCATCAGTCCTTTCTATAATACAATTAAAAGTCCTTGCTGCGCCTATAATATCACACATTATTTTGTTTGTCTATACGCTTGGTATGAAAGGCCTCTACGGTGGTATGAACACGACTGTTTGGCAAAAAATAAATATAAATATGACGAATCAAGACGGATTATTTTAATGCGATCGTTCGTCGATAAAATTGTGTGAGATAAATAAAATGCTTGTTTTGAGAACAAAAAATTGCCGAGCAGCAGAAAAAGTGTGTTTTGATTGCAGTTTAGGTCTTCTAAAAAATTTACGACGGTTATTTATCCTTAAAACCTGTCAATTATACTGAGTCTATTTCATTTTGCGCGCAAATGGTGTATCATATACTCGTATAAAACGGGGACAGGAAGAGCCGTGAAAAAACGGGAATCCGCAGTGCGGCAGACGGAGGCGAACGGGGGTTCGCCGACGAATGCGGATGTCCGCTCTCCGATTTGCGCCGGGCGTCTTAACGGCGCCCGCGCATGAATTTAACAACTACAAATCTCCTATATCGTAAAGACCCCTGCGGACTCGTGCCGCGGGGGCCTTTACGTTTTCCCGGGAAAAAACGTGCGCCCTGCGGCTCAAAGCCGCAGGGCGTTCTTTGTTCTCGCGTCTCTTAAAACGGAGGTGAATTTTTACTTGTTGATGAAGTCTCTCTTCTGATCCTCCGGCAGGTCGATGCCGAGTGTTCCGCCCGGATTCATCAGGTTGTCGGGGTCGAAGTGGTTCTTGAGCGCGCGATAGATATCCATCTGATTCTTGCCTATCTGAGCCTCAAGCCACGGAGCGGTCATCTTGCCTATGCCGTGATGGTGGCTCATCGCGGCGCCGTACTTCTGGATGTTGTCCATAATGCCGCGCTGATACTCGAGGTATTCGTCGAGGTCGTTCATCTTCGCCTCGAAAATGAAGTAGAGGTTCGCGCCCTGGGGATAGAAGTGAGACATATGGGTCATGCAGATAGTGTCGGGTCTGCTCTTGCAGAAGCGGCGGACATTCTCATAGACCTTGTTGAAGTTATCCCAGTTGACTGCGCACTCGAGGGTGTCGAGCATAAGACCGTAGTCGCCCATGTCCTCGCGCAGATAGGGGTCGGTGAAGCGGCCCTTCTCCCAGCCCTTGGTGACGATGCTGGTGGTGTACATTGCGCCGTGCTTCTTGCAGATCTTGTCTATCTGCTTTGCGACATTCTTGCTGAAGTGCTTCTCGCCCTCGCTCCAGCCGAGCATAAGTACGCGCTTGCCGTCCTTGTAGCCCTTTGCGGAGAGCATTTTGTCAATGACGGTGTCGGCAACGCCGTAGAGGCGGAATGCCACGGAGGTCTCCTCGGGGTCGGAGAGACGGAATACCGACGGGAAGCCGAACTCGCCCTGCATTATCTCACGCGCTGCGTTGAGACCGTTCTCCCAATCCTTGAAAACATAGGAGAACTTCTTGCGGTTCTCGGGCATATACTTGAAAACTCTGAGGGTAACGTGAGTGAGGATACCGAAGGTTCCCTCGCTGCCCATCATTATCTGATCGATAGAGGGGCCGGTTGCATTTCTCGGGAACTCGTCGCTCTTGATGATGCCCACGGGAGTGACATATTCCTGGCTTATGACGATGTCCTCGATCTTGCCGTAATAGCTCGAGTTCTGACCTGCGCCGCGGGTGACAGCCCAGCCGCCGACGGAGGAATACTCGAAGCTCTGCGGGAAGTGGCCGCAGGTGTATGCGCGGGTTGCGCCGAGGGTCGAGACGGCGTTGTTAAGGGTCTCTTCAAGCTTCGGACCGCTCATGCCGGCTTCGACGGTTATTGTCTGATTGTGCTCGCTGAAGGAGATGACCTTGTTGAAGTTCTTTCTCATGTCGAGCGTGATGCCGCCCTTGACAGCCTCAACGCCGCGGGTGACGGAGGAGCCGCCGCCGTAGACATACATCGGAATCTTCTGCTCGCAGCAGTATTTGACAAGCGCGATAATATCCTCGCGGTTCTTGGGATATACGACCGCGTCGGGGACATTCTCGACGATGTGCTTGCGAAGTCTCATAAGGTCGACCATCGTCTTGCCGTATGCGACAGAGAGTCTGTCATAGTTGTCGGTGCTGACGTTTGCCTTGCCGACAATCGCTTCGAGAGCCGCTATCTGGTCGTCGCTCAGGCGGCAGGGGATATCGTAGTCAACTTCTTCAAGACCCATTTCCTGCTTGACCTTGAAATCGTCGTCGGTCATGTGGAAGGTCTCTTTCATCAGCTCATAGAGCTTTGAGTTCGGAGCCTTGAATGCCTCGGGATCGCCCCATTTAAGAATGGAGCGGTAGGATCTCTCCGGTGCTTTCTCGTGATACCAATCGGGTATGAATTTTTTTTCTTTGCTCATGTTGGTTCCTCCTTGCGTTATCCTTGGGTTCAGTTCATGTCTGATGTTGCTACTATGTCTGCGCCGAAAACGTCCTTGATTATGACGTCTCCGGTATTCGCGCGCTTATCTAATTTGAAGGCGCGTATGATTTTCATGGCGTCGAGCAGGCGCTCCTTCGGTATTTCGCCGTTCGTCTTGACGGGCAGGCGGGGCATATCGGGGAACGCGGTGTCAACGGTGGTTGTCAGGGAACGGGTGGGGTTGGTCAGCTCGGTTGTGCCGAACGCTATGCCCCTTTTGCACTTTGCGCCCTGAACGTCTATCGTGTCGCCGTCGCGGCTTACCTTCAAATGGCAGCCGTTGGGGCAGACTATACAGACCATTTCGGTGACATTCACTTTGCGTCAGTCCTTTCGGTTAAAACTCGTTTTCCGTTAGCCTCGGCGGAGCTTCTCGGAATATCTGCCGAAGCGGGAATGCTTTTTATGCGTCCTCCATGCTGACGGTCATCTTCTCTTTAATTTTATCCGAAATACTCTCGGATTTCAAGACTTCCATCTCGGAGGAGGAAAGATTTGCGAATTTCTTGCTTATCAGCTCGTTGTCCGCGCTGCCGACCGTCACAAGCTGCTTTTTGAACTCGCTGCGCGGTCTGAAGTACATCGTCATGCTGTCCTTGGCGGCTCTGTCGTAATACTGCGGAACGACATAGAGGAATTTCTTTCTGTCGTATTCGACAGGCACTCTGTCTGCGGGCTTCTTTTCGCCCTTGCAGTATTCGGCGGCGGATTCGCCCGCCTCGTCGCCCGAGAGGGAGACGTAGTCAACGAGGTCGTTGACGTGCAGCGCGTTGCCGCAGGAGAACACGCCGGGGACGCTTGTCATAAGCGTCTGGTCGACGACTGCGCCCTTTGTCGCGGGGTCAAGCTCGACTCCGAGCATCTGCGCCACTTCGTTCTCGGGCAGAAGTCCGACGGAGAGGATGAGCGCGTCGCAGGGGATGATGCGTGCGGTGGACTCTATCGGCTGCATCTTTTCGTTTACCTTGCAGACCTCAACGGCCTCAACGCGCTTGACGCCGAAAACCTTTGTGACCGTGGTGGAAAGATGGAGCGGAATGTCAAAATCGTGCAGGCACTGGTGGACGTTTCTCGCAAGACCTGCGGGAGTGTCCTTTATCTCATAAACACCCTCGACGCTCGCGCCCTCAAGGGTGAGACGGCGCGCCATTATCATGCCTATGTCTCCGCTGCCGAGAATGACGCAGTGGCGGGTCGGCATCTGACCGAGGATGTTGACAAAATACTGTGCGGTGCCGGCTGTGTATATGCCGGCGGGTCTGTCGCCGTGGATGAACACCTGACGGGAGGTGCGCTCGCGGCAGCCGCAGGCGATAACCACGGCCTTGGAGCGGCAGATGAGTATGCCCTGCGCGCTCTGGACGGTGAGGGTGAAGCCCTCCGCCGTCTTTTCGGCGTCGGTTACGAATGCGTTGATTCTGTAATCTATTCCGAGTGAGAGGAATTCTCTGATGAATCTTCCCGAATATTCGGGGCCGGTCAGACGCTCGCCGAAGCGAATGAGTCCGAAGCCGTCGTGTACGCACTGCTTGAGAATACCGCCGAGCTTGTGCTCGCGCTCAAGGAGCAGTACGTTGGCGCCGTTTTTGTGCGCCGAGATAGCGGCCGCAAGACCTGCGGGGCCGCCGCCGAGGACTATTACATCATATTTGAGCTCAGTCATTGTCGGTGCCCTCCTTTTCAAACAGCAGCTCGCTGCCGTCGCCGCTCTTGGTGACGTCGGTCATCTTCATGCCGGTCTGCTCGCAGATAATTCCCGTGACCAGCGGCATACAGAAGCCGCCCTGACATCTGCCCATTCCGGGGCGCACGCGGCGCTTTATCGCGTCTATCGAGGTGGCGGGAACGGGGGAGTTTATAGCGTCGATTATCTCTCCGCGGCTGATATTCTCGCAGCGGCAGACTATAATGCCGTAATCGGGGTTCTTCTCTATCGCGGCCTGTCTCTCCGCAACGGAGAGCTTCGCCATGACGGGAGTTACCCTGCGAACCGGGTTGAACTTCTCGTTGGGCACGACCTTCATGACCTTCGAGAGGCGGTCAACCGTTATCTTTGTGATATCCTCGGCTATAGCCGGGGCGCTCGCAAGTCCGGGGGACTGGATGCCTGCGGCGTGGATGAGGTTCTGAAGCTTTTCGGAGCCCTCGACTATGAACTCCTCTTCGTATGTCGCGGCGCGCACGCCTGCAAAATATGTTATGACATCGGCTTTCGAGAAGCCTTTTATCAGCGGGAGATGCTTGTTGAGCATCGCGTCGACATTCTCGCGCTTTGTCGAGAAGTCCTCTCTGTAGGGCTGCTCGAATGCGTCGGGGCCGACGAGGACGTTGCCGTCTATCGTGCGCATAACGCCGCCGCCCTTGGTGTCCGAGGTGGCCTGAGAGAGTCCGATGAGTCCCATCGACCTCTGAACGAGCGGGCCCTGCTTCTTGTCGAGAATTGCGAGGTGTCCCTTTCTCGGGTGGATGGTGAAAAAGCGGTCGCCCGCCATTTCCGCTATCTTATCCGAGAACGTGCCCGCCGCGTTTATGACGGCCTTGGGATGAACGGTACCTCTGTTTGTGTGTACCGCAACGATCTTGTCGCCCTCGGTGTCGATTGAAGTAACTATCGTGTCGAGCGAGACTTTGGCGCCGTTCTCCACTGCGTTCTCCGCAAAGGCAACGGTCAGCTTATAGGGCGAGAGCACGCCGGAGGACGGAAACTCGAACGCGCCTATCGCCTCGTCCGTAATATTGGGCTCGATGCGGTGGAGCTCTTCGCGGTTTATCTTCCTGCCCTCGATGCCGAGATGCTTCTCGCGGTAGTTGAATACGAGGGGTGAGAAGAAACCGAAAATCTTTTCGCTGTATAATATAAGGTTGCTCCAGCGCTCGAACGGGACGGAAAGATCCTTGCACACCTGAGTGTACATGGCGTTGCCGCGCACGTTCATCTCACCGCGCTTCGTGCCGACGTGGGACGCGATGCCGGGGTGAATCATGCCGTCGTTTCTCGACGACGCCTGCATTGCAACGTCGCTCTCCTTATCCACAAGCAGAACGTTGAGCTTGTAGCGGGTGAGCTCTCTTGCGATAGAACAGCCGATGACGCCGCCGCCGATGACAAGAACATCGGGCTGAGCGCCCTCGAGCGAACCGTCGGTAAACTTCGGTGCGCGTATAGCGGGCTCGGTGAATCCTTTGAGTGAGATATCGTTGAGCACGCCCTTGTAGCCGAGCTTGGCGGCAGCCTTGCCGGCCTTAACAATGTCGGTCCATTCTGTCATTTCACCTTCGAGGCGTATGCACTTGCCGACTTCGGTGCATTCAATTCCGTCAAAGCCCTTCTTTTCGAGCTTCCTGCGGACCTTCTGCACTTTCTGAGCCATATCCATCTCCCCTTTTCCTGCGGCTTCGCGCGCTCTGCGCCGAGCTTCGCCCTATATATAAAAGGAAAAGCACAGCGCGTGACGGCAGAGCCGCTCAATGTTTAAATTTATGATTCTTGTTCGGTTGTCCGAACATCTTGACAAAATTATAGCATTATATTAGAATAGTGTCAAGTATCTTGAGAAAGTTTATCTAAATCTTATTTATCGGGGAGTTTTTATGGACAGTCTGAGCAGGTTGCCGCTCTATCTGCAGGTAAAAAATTACATAACCTCTATGATAGATTCCGGCGACTATCCGGCTGATTCAAAGCTGCCGACGGAAAAAGAACTGATGAAAACTCTCGGCGTAGGCAGAGCTACGGTGCGCTCCGCGCTCTCGGAGCTTGAGCATGAGGGCAGGATATATAAGCGCCACGGAGTCGGAACTTTTGTCAGCTCAAATAAGTTTATGCCGGCGTTCGAGCCGATAATCTCGCTCACCTATTCCCTCGAGCGGCTCGGTCTTGAGATAAGAAACGTAATCATTTCCTCGGGACTTGAATATCCGAAAGGGGAGCTGACCGAAAATTTTCCGAGGGACGAGAAGATAGGCAGGCTCAGCAGACTGCGTCTGGCAGGCGGCGAGACTGTTGCCATAGAGGACAGCTATTTTACAAAGGAGCTCTATAAAACGGTGCGTTCGCTCGACCCGAGCAAGTCGGTGGCGCACGCGATACTTGACAGCGACGGTATAGACGTTGACAAAATCGATATGAAGATAGTCCTTCGTCCGCCTACAGCCAAGGAGCAAAAGCAGCTCAGGCTTTCGCCCGGGGAGCGGGTAGCTCAGCTGACGCGCTGGACCTTCAGCGCCGACAGGGCAATAAACTATGTTCGCTTCGTTATGCGCGAACGCCTTATTCAAACGCCGTTCGGCGAATAATGTGCATATGTCGGGCAATCGGCTCGATTATATATAGGAGAACGGACGTACAGCGTCCACAATGAGAGGAAAGAGAAAAATGAAAAAAAGACTCAGGGCAATTGCCTGCGTAGGGCTTGCCGTGTGCTTGGCTTCGGGTCTGTGGTCCTGCGCAAGGGATACCGGACGTGTGCCGGAGACGGAGAGCGGGAACACAACGGTCAACTATATCTATAGCGGCACCTACAATCTCTCAAACATCCCAGAAGAACCGTCTGCCGGCGACGAGCAGACGACGGGAACCGAGAAAAGTACTGCCGGCAAGACACAAACCGCTGTTGAGCAGCCCGTGCAAACTGTTCAAAGCAGCGGCGAACGCCCCAACACAACGCTGAAAGGCGGCATCAATGTCAGCGAGGCGTCAAGCCGCCATGAAAAAGTCGAGTCGGTGAGCGTCACGCTTCCCGACGGAGCGACTATGGCCGATATGTTCGCCATTTTGGAGATGAAGGGCGTGGCTTCGTTCAACGCGCTTATGAACACGGCAGTAAACACCGATTTCGGCAGCTTCCCGCTCATAGGGGCGCAGGCCAACACCGGCAGAGCGTTCGCGCTTGAGGGATACCTGCGCGCTGGCACATATACGTTTGCTAAGAATACCGCGCCCGCAGATGTCATAAGCAGGCTCCTGCGCAGCATGGAGAGCTTTGTCAACTCGGCTATGCGCCGCCAGATTGCGGCGAGAAACATGAGCGTTGACGATGCGATAATCATAGCGTCTATTGTTGAGGCGGAGAGCGGCGGCGATATAGCGCAGATGGCGAGGATATCGTCCGTCCTTCAGAACAGACTCAAGGCGGGTATGCAGCTTGAAGTGAAATCAACCGGCAAATATGCCTATTCGGTCATAAAGAACTACATAAACAGCGACGACCCGGACGTATACGGCAAGTACGACGAGTACTACGATACTTTCAAATGTCCGGGACTTCCCGCCGGGCCTATCTGTAACCCGGGCGAGGAGGCTGTAAAGGCCGTAATCAGCCCGCTGAATACGGATTATTTATATTTCTGCGTAGGAGATGACGGTGTTTACCGCTATGCGGCAACAGCGGAGGAGCACCGAGCCAACCTGATTGCGGCAGGTCTTGTGTCCGAGGATGCGGAGACGCTGCACCAGTCGTAACGGCAATATAATAAAGGAATAAGGGCGCCCGAAAGGGCGGAAGAGGGAGATATCAAAATATGGACAATGACACTGTAATTACAAACATCTCGAAGCTTGGTTCAATGAGCACGGCGGTCGGCTGCGAGGCCATGCGCCAGCTTGAAACAGAGTCGAGCCGCGGCAAGGATGTCTATGCGCATCTTGACAAGCTTTTCAAGCTTCTCGACGACCGCAACCCCTATGCGCGCACCCGCGCATTCGTGCTCATAGCAAAGAACGTCTCGTGGGATTCGAGAAAGAAGATCGACAGAAACATCGACAGGCTTCTCAAGACTGTTGACGGAGAGCAGGCGGCAACAGTCCGCCAGTGCATCCAGACACTGCCGCTCATAGCGGCCGCGAAGCCTGTCCTCAGACAGAGGATAGCCGATGCTCTGCGTGCAATAAACCCCGACAAATACCCTGTGCGTATGCGCAGCATACTCGCTGAGGATATAAAAATCGCCCTTGCGGCGGCCGAAAAATAAAACAGAATAAATTTTTTCGCCGAAATCGGAGAAAAAACTTGACGAAAGGGTATGACCTGTGCTAAACTTGTTATACCTCTGTGAGAGGGCTGTTTTTTTATGCCCTCATTTTTTGGCCGGTTCAGAGGGAGGCTAATCAAATCCTATGATATTGGAGGTGCCGTCATGAGAGTAAAGATTACTCTTGCTTGCACAGAATGCAAGCAGCGCAACTACAACACTGTTAAAAACAAGAAGAACACACCGGACAGGCTGGAGATGAACAAGTACTGCCGTTTCTGCAGGAAGCATACTCTCCACAAAGAAACGAAGTAAGTCGGGAGGTATAAGAATGGCGAAAAAAGAGAACACCTCTGCCGCCGCAAAGGTTGCCAAGGCCGAAAAAGAGGCCAAGAAGGGCGCCGATGACTCCAAGCTTACTTCTGCCCAGAAAATCGCTAAGGCCGAAAAGACCAAGGCGAAGGCCGCTAAGGCGAAGAATCCCAACGGGAATGCCTTCCAGCGTTTCGGCAAGGGCTTTAAGAAGTTCTGGAAAGACTTCAGAGGCGAAATCAAGAAGATTACATGGCCCGGCGCAAAAACAGTTCTTAAGAATACGGGTGTCGTGCTCGTTTCCGTCGCTGTTGTCGGCGTAGTTATCTATGCCATCGATCAGGGTCTGTCCTTCCTCGTAACCAAGCTCATTGAGCTTGCCCAGAAAACAGGCGAGAGCAAGCAAGCCGCCGCCGCAATTCTGAGCATGATCAATCTCGGCTTATAACGGAGGAAAACGCGATGTCTGTTGATGCCAAATGGTATGTGGTGCACACCTATTCCGGCTACGAGAATAAGGTTGCCACGAATATCGAAAAGATGGTCGAGAACCGTAAAATGCAGGATCAGATCCTTGAGGTTCAGATCCCCACAGAGATCGTCACTGAGATAAAGGACGACAAAAAGCGCGAGGTCGAGCGCAAGCTTTTCCCCGGCTATGTGCTTGTCAAGGCCGCTGTGACCTATGACGAGAACAATGTCCCGTCTATGAGCGACGACGCATGGTTCGTGATCAGAAATACCAGAGGCGTGACCGGATTCGTAGGTCCCGAGAGCAAGGCTACCCCGCTCTCCGAAGATGAGGTTCTCAAGCTCGGTGTTGAAAAGAAGAGCATTGAGGTCGAATATCAGGTGGGCGATACCGTGAGGATCACGGATGAACGCCTCGAGGGCTTCTCCGGCACGGTCACGAAGATCGATATGGATAACGAGACTGTCACGGTCTCCGTCTCCGCGTTCTTCGGAAAAGAGACGTCTGTCGAGCTTGAGCTCGATCAGGTCGAACTCGAAAAGTAATTTTTTATCCCGGTAATACGGACTGTATGTCCTTATTATAGCGCTTTATGCGCGCGGAGCTTCGGCTCCCGTGGGAGGGGATGCTTCCCCGACATTTACCACATTCTTATGGAGGTGCAAGTCATGGCACAGAAAGTAGTTGGCTTAATCAAATTGCAGATTCCCGCCGGTAAGGCAACTCCGGCTCCGCCCGTAGGCCCCGCGCTCGGACAGCACGGCGTCAACATCATGGCGTTCACAAAGGAATTTAACGAGAGAACAAAGAATGACATGGGTCTTATAATCCCCGTCGTCATCACCGTCTATGCGGATCGTTCTTTCACATTCGTAACAAAGACTCCGCCCGCCGCAGTCCTTATTAAGAAGGCTTGCGGAATTGAGAGCGGTTCAGGCGTTCCCAACAAGACAAAGGTCGCAACGATCACTACCGAGCAGATCAGAAAGATCGCCGAGCAGAAGATGCCCGACCTCACCGCTGCAAACATCGAGACCGCTATGAGCATGATAGCCGGTACCGCACGCAGCATGGGCGTCACAGTTGCTGATTGATGCTTCCTGTGGGAGGAAGAATCCGATTTAACCACATGATTGGGAGGAAACTATAATGAAACACGGTAAGAAATACAACCAGGGCGCCCAGCTCGTTGACAGAGCCGCCCTTTATGAGCCCAACGAGGCTCTTGACATAGCCGTTAAGACTGCAACGGCAAAGTTCGATGAGACTGTCGAAGTCCACATCCGCCTGGGTGTTGACTCCCGCCACGCCGACCAGCAGGTCAGAGGCGCTGTCGTTCTTCCGAACGGTACCGGCAAGAATGTCCGCGTAGCCGTCTTCGCAAAGGGCGCAGACGCCGAGGCCGCAACCGCCGCAGGCGCAGAGGTTGTCGGTGCAGAGGATCTTGTTGCAAGAATCCAGGGCGAGGGCTTCATGGATTTCGATGTCGCTATCGCAGCCCCGAACATGATGGGTCTCGTCGGCCGTCTCGGTAAGGTTCTCGGCCCCAGAGGTCTTATGCCCAGCCCGAAGGCAGGCACGGTTACCCCCGATGTCGCCAAGGCTGTCAACGAGGCTAAGGCCGGTAAGATCGAGTACCGTCTCGATAAGACCAACATCATCCACTGCCCCATCGGCAAGGCTTCCTTCGGCGCAGAGAAGCTCGGCGAGAACTTCAACACTCTGCTTGAGGCCATTGTCAAGGCTAAGCCCGCTTCGGCCAAGGGTCAGTATATCAAGTCCTGCGTCGTTGCTTCGACCATGGGCCCCGGCATCCGCATCAACCCCTCCAAGGTTCTCAATGCGAGCTCTGCCGAATAAAAAAGTTATTGACATACGGCGAACCGTGTGTTAATATAATAAAGCTGTTCTAACCAAAGACAGCAGGTGCAACGGGCTTTAGGGCCCGGCATAAGGTGAAAACCGCCTGCCGAGGAAAGGAAGCTGCGCGCAGTAAAGCTGCGTATTATGCAGATATTCAACCCTTTTCCCGTCTTGCGGAAAAGGGTTTTTCCTTTTGCCTTTGCAACCACCATTTCCGGAGGTGAAACTATGCCAAGCGAAAAAATTCTTGAACAGAAGAAGCAGATCGTAAGCGATCTCGCAGACACACTCAGCTCTTCCGTCGCAGGTGTTATCGTTGACTACAAGGGTATCTCTGTTGAGGACGATACAAAGCTGCGTAAGGATCTTCGTGAGGCGGGCGTCAAGTACGCAGTCGTTAAGAACACCATCCTCAAGCTTGCAGCCGAGAAGGCCGAGCTTTCCGAGATCGACGATGTTCTTGAGGGCACAACCGCTATCGCAACGAGCGCGGAGGATTATACCGCCGCTGCCCGCATCCTTTGCAAATTTGCAAGCACCAGCAAGACCTTCACTGTTAAGAAGGGCTTCTTAGACGGCAAGGTAATAGGCGTCGACACTGTCGAGAGCCTTGCAAAGCTGCCTTCCAAGGACGTGCTTCTTGCTACCGTCTGCAATGCGTTCAACGCACCCATCGCCGCTTTCGCCAGAGCTATGCAGGCTCTTGTTGAAAAGGGCGGCGCAACCCCGGTTCCCGCTGAAGAGGCGGCAGCCGAAGCTTAAAGAAAAAGCTAACTTACTAATTGGAGGTAATTCAAAATGGCAAACGAGAAAATTACAAGCATTTTAGAGACTCTTGACACCCTTACCGTTATCGAGCTTTCCGAGCTCGTCTCCGCTGTTGAGGAGAGATACGGCGTTTCCGCTGCTGCCGCTGTTGCTGTTGCTGCTCCCGCTGAGGGCGGCGCTGCTGCTGCCGAGGAGCAGACCGAGTTCGATGTTATCCTTACTTCTGCCGGCGCTGCTAAGATCAACGTCATCAAGGCTGTCCGTGAGATCACCGGCCTTGGCCTGAAGGAAGCTAAGGAGCTCGTTGACGGCGCTCCCAAGGCTGTTAAGGAGAAGGTTTCTGCTGACGACGCTGAGGCTGCTAAGGCTAAGCTCGAAGAGGCAGGCGCAACTGTCGAGGTTAAATAATTTAACTTTGAGCAATAAAAACTGCTGTGGTTATTCCATGGCAGTTTTTTTATTTCCCCGACGCTGCGGGACACTTTCCGGAAAAGTGTTGCCGCAGCTTTATTTTTTGAGACAAATTGCAATAAATCCGCGCTGTTCTTTGCCTTTTTATATTTACTTTCCACCTAAATATATGATATAATCACTCTATATGGCGCGCATTTTTCATTGTGCGATTTTGCTTAAAATTACTCATTATCATAAGTATTAAGTAAGTTGGAGGTTTTCAAATGAAACACGCAGATCTCATCTCACAGATGACATTGGAAGAAAAAGCAGCATTCTGCTCCGGTAGCGACTATTGGCACACCGCATCCATCGAGCGTCTGGGCATACCGTCCATACTCTGGAGCGACGGCCCTCACGGTATACGCAACAGCGTAGGCACCCATGATAAGGACGAGCCCAAGAAGAAGGATAAGAAGGCGGAAGGCATAGACGGACTGCTCGGCGGCATTCCTGCTGTCTGCTATCCCACCGCCGCCACGACCGCCTGCTCATGGGATCCTGAGCTTATATACGGCATGGGCGAGCTCCTCGGCGAGGAGTGCATAGCGGAGAAGGTCTCCGTCCTGCTCGGCCCCGGAACGAATATGAAGCGTTCGCCCCTGTGCGGCAGAAACTTCGAGTATTTCTCGGAGGATCCGTATCTTGCGGGTAAAATGTCCGCCGCATTCATAAACGGCGTTCAGTCCAAGGGCATAGGCACCTCGCTCAAGCACTATGCGGTCAACAACCAGGAGACCCGCAGAATGACCGTCAGCGCAGTTGTTGACGAGAGAACCCTGCGCGAGATTTATCTTACCGCCTATGAGATAGCGGTCAAGGAAGCTCAGCCCTGGACCATTATGTGTATGTATAACCGCCTCAACGGCATCTACGGCGCAGAGAACAAGTGGCTGCTCACCGACGTTCTCCGCAAGGATTTCGGTTTTGAGGGCATGATAGTCACCGACTGGGGCGCGGAGAATGAGCGTGTTCCCGGCCTGCTCGCGGGTCAGAACCTCGAGATGCCCACCTCCAACGGCGTAGGCAATCAGAAGATTTACGATGCTGTAAAGAGCGGCGAAATAAGCGAGGATTTCCTCGACGAGATGGTCGACGGCGTTGTTGATGTTATCATGCGCGCCAAGGAGGTTCTTGCGGACGGCAAGGGCTACAATGCGGGCGCTCATCACGCCGCGGCTCGCAAGATAGCGGGCGAGAGCATGGTGCTTCTCAAGAACGACGACAATATTCTGCCTCTGAGCAAGACGGCGAAAATCGCGGTTATCGGTCAGATGGCCAAGAAGCCGCGTCATCAGGGCGCCGGAAGCTCTCTTGTTAATTCTATAAAGATAGACAGTGCGTATGACACGATGTTCGAATCGGGCATTGATGTTATCTATGCCGACGGCTATGCCATGACAAAGAAGGAGAAGAAGATTTCTCCCGAGACTTACATAGCCGACGCAGTCGAGGCCGCGAGAAAAGCGGATGTTTCGGTGCTGTTCATCGGCCTTACCGACGAGTTCGAGTCCGAGGGCTTTGACAGAACCCACCTGCGCATCCCGCCCGAGCACGTTGCGCTGCTCAGCGCAATACGCGGAGTCACCGAGAACATAGTTGTCGTCCTTGCGGGCGGCGCGGTTGTTGAGATGCCGTGGATAGACGAGACAAAGGCTCTGCTCAACAGCTATCTCGGCGGCGAGGCGAGCGGCAGTGCGGTCACCGATATCCTCTTCGGCGACGTCAACCCCTCCGGCAAGCTTGCGGAAACCTATCCGCTCTCGATCGAGGATACCCCCTGCTACAATAACTTCCCCGGCAATACCGCAACCGTCGAGTATCGCGAGGGTCTCTACATCGGCTACCGCTACTATGACACCGCAAAAAAGAACGTCCTGTTCCCGTTCGGCTTCGGTATGTCCTACACCACTTTCGAGTACAGCGACCTCAAGGTCTCTGCGGACAGCATCAAGGATACCGATACTCTCAAGGTTTCATTCAAGATAAAGAACACCGGCGACAGAGACGGCGCAGAGGTTGCCGAGCTCTATGTTGCCCAGGAAAACAGCACCGTATATCGCCCCGCCAAGGAGCTCAGAGGCTTCAAGAAGGTATTCCTCAAGGCGGGCGAGGAGAAGGAGGTCGAGATAGAGCTGAGCAAGCGTGCGTTTGCGTTCTACGATGTCGATCTCGGCGACTGGCATGTTGAGACGGATGATTACAAGATTCTCGTCGGCGCGTCGAGCCGCGATATCCGTCTTGAGGGCAGCGTGAAGGTCAAGAGCACCGTTGACGCCCCCGTCAAGGATCTCAGAGATGTTATGCCTGCATACTATTCGGCGGATATCATGAACGTTCCGGATGAGCAGTTTGAGGCTCTTATCGGCCATGAGATTCCCGAGAGCGAGATTCACGACTATCCGCATCTCACCTTTGCGAACACTCTTGAGGACTCCGCCTGCGGCAAGAACGGCGCGAAGCTCTGCAAGCTGCTGCGCAAGTTCGTCGGCAGCGAGGGCATGGCGTGCTCCATCGCGCTCCAGACCCCCGTCAAGAACTTCGTCTCCATGAGCATGGGCGTGTTCAGCGAGGAGCTCGGACATCAGCTTCTGGATATCCTCAACGACAAGAAGCCTATGGGACGCGGAATATTCGTCCTCATCGCAAAGGCTATTCCCGCCGTTGCCAAGGGACTCCCGAACCTGCTCAAGAACATCTGATAATCACAGCTCAGACTATCCGCCGCGAGCTTTCTTGCGGCGGATATTTTCATGCGCGAAACAGAGGCTTAATATATGAAGAACAAAGACAGCGTTGAGCTTATAGAATACACAAAGGCGCAGGACGCGCTGAACTGCGTCACTCACGCGCTCGGCGCGATTTTCGGCGCGGCAGTGCTCGTTTTGCTGATAAAAAAAGCCCTGCCCTTGGGCAGTGCGAGATATACGGCAGCGGCCGTCGTCTACGGACTTTCGATTATTTTGCTCTACGGCTCGTCGGCGGTCTACCACGGTCTGCCGCGGGGCGAGGCGAAGCGGACGGCGCGTCTTGTCGATCATCTGGTTATCCCCGTGCTGCTCGCGGGTACGGCGACCCCGTGCTCGCTCATAACGCTCTATAATCACAATAAAATCTTCTGTGCCGTAGTGCTCCTGCTCGGCTGGGGAAGCGTGCTGTTCGGCTTTATCGCCAAGCTGTTCTTTTTCCAAAAGACGAAAGCCGCGTGCGTCGCTGTGTATATAATCGCCGGCGCGGTGATGCTCTCCTGCTCGCTTGCGGTTATAGACGAGATAAATCTCCGCGCTCTCCTGCTTTTGGTGCTCGGCTGCGCGGTCTACCTCTTCGGCTCGATATTCTGCGCCGTAGGCAGAAAACACCCGTGGTTCCATGTGCCGTTTCATATTTTCATGGTCGCGGGCAGCATGATACACGCGTATGTGATATACGAATATATATTCGCGGCCGCGTGATTATTTAAATTTAAAATAAAAGCAAAAGCGGCGGTTAAAAATTTAATTGCCGCTTTAAAAATTTTGTAAGATTTTGAGTTTAGCGCAGTCTTATATATGAAAGGAGGCGGCAGAGTGACGGAGTTTGAAAAAATATACCGCGATTATTTCGACGATGTGTTTCTTTATATCAAACGACTCTCGGGCAGCGAGGATATAGCCGAAGATATCACGAGCGAAGCTTTCTATAAGGCCATGCGTTCGATAAAAGGCTTTCGCGGCGAGTGCGACATCCGCGTTTGGCTGTGTCAGATAGCAAAAAACTGCTATTATACTTATCTCAAAAAAGCCGCTCGGACGGATAGCGTCGATGGTTCCGTTCTCTTCAATCTGCCTGCCTTTGAAGGAAACGCCGAAGAGCAGATATTGAAGCGCGATGAGGCAATGAGGGCGCGGAAAATCCTGCGCTCTATTCCCGACCCGTACAGAGAGGTGTTTATGTGGCGCGTATTTGCGCAGCTCAGCTATAAGCAGATAGGCGAGCTGTTCGGCAAAACCGAAAACTGGGCGTGTGTCACTTATCATCGGGCGCGCGGCATGATAAGAACAGGATTGGAGGAGAACGAAAATGAGAAATGAGTGCAATATCATTCGCGATATTCTGCCGCTGTATGCTGATAAAATGGTGAGCGCGGACACGGCATCTTTCGTTGAAGAGCATCTTATCGGGTGCGCCGAGTGCCGCGCGGAGCTCGAAAAGCTGAAAGTCGCCGATGCTATTGAGTCTGCCGTTTCGGATACGGAAAATGATGACGAAAAGCGGCTCAAAGCTTTTGCAGGGAAGATTAACAGGAAAAGACATATTGTGATATCCGCATTTGCGGCAGTTCTGTTGCTCGCCGTTTTGCTCGGCGGCAGTCTGATATCATCCGCAAAATTCGGCACGGTGAATTTTTTTGCTGCCGCCAACGGATTTGTACAGGTGACGGCTGCCGACAGGGAATATGTTGAAATACAACGCTCGCCGAGAGTAGTTGTCGCCCGACCGGACTACGAGCTGTTCACGGAATATATGAAAAATCGCGGCTTCAGCGAAGTCGAGCAGTTCGGCTCGCAGCATATTTTTTCTGACGGGGAGAGGACAGAGAGAGTCATTTATTATCAAAACACGTATTTTTCCAAATGGATTTGGGATTGATACTTTTGCGGAGAATCGGAAAAAAGCTTTACTCCGAGGGCTGACCTCTGATATAATATATAATGTGTAAATTTATCTCAGGAGGGACGCCGATGAAACACGATTACCACGGAAAACCGGCTTCGCTTTCAGCGCGTCTTATGCGCGTCGCGAGACGGTACAAAAGAGAAGACAGACCCGAAAAGGCGGCGGAGCTTGCGGCTCTGCCTAAGAGAGAGCTCGGCGAAGGCGAGAAGCAGCGCCTGCCGAAGTTCATAGTGCCCCGCGATGTCACCTGCTTTTGCGTTGACGATAAAAATGTGCTGTGGATAGGCACAAACGAGGGACTTTGGCGCATAGACGAGAGCGAAAAGGATGAGCTCGACCGCGTGCAGTGTTTCAGAGCCAACGCCTGTATGCTTGATAACAGCGTCAAAGCCGTTGAACCGGACGGCAAAGACGGCGTGTGGGTGCTGACCGAAACCGGCGTTTCGCACATTGAGATGCGTCTGCTCTCGGTCGAGCACAAGGCGAATCTTCATTCTGCCATGGACGAGAGAATAGTTCAGCGCCGCGGAATGCTCAGCGGCACTGATTGGAGCGCCGAGAGAAACCGCTGGGTGCCCCACGAGTCCGACAACGACGGACTCTGGACTGCGCTTGTCGCCATGGGAGACATCTGCCGCTACGGCGTGATGAAGAACGACCCGAAGTATACCCCCGAGCAGATAGAGCACGCGCGCAAAGTTGCGACCCGCTGGACGGAGGCTGTGCTCCTGCTCGAATACATTCCCGCATGGAAGGGCAAAGTCGCGTCGTTTGTCCGCTACAACGAGCCGGGCACAAACCGAGCGTCAAAGGGCTACCTCAAGCGCGGCAGGGAGGGCAGGCTCAACATCCCCGATTTCGGCCCTGCGGGCTTTGTTCACGCCGAGCTCGGCCCCGTCGATGAGGATGACTGGGCGGAGCGCGACGCGGTGCCGGAGATAGTTTTCCGCAACGTTGAGGGTTATATAGCGCGCTCTTATCATGTCACCGACCCCGTAAACGACCCGATACCCTTCAGCGACGGCGTTTTCTTTAAAAAGGTCTATGACCCCGACGGGAAGCTTGTCAGCGTGCGCGTGCCCACGAGCAGCGAAAAGGGAGATGATCTGCCCGGGCTGCTGACTGTTGACAGCTCGCTGGAAATTCCCGAGCGCCTGCGCCGCCTCTATACGGACGAAATCGACCCTGCGACAGGCAGGCACTGGGGCGACGATGACATAGTCTATAAGTGCGACACCTCGAACGACGAGCTGACGGGTCACTACGCAATTTGGCAGCTCGCCTATGATATACTCGGGGAGGATGACCCGGAGCTGCGCGAGATAATCGCGACAGTCGCCGAGCGCCACGCCCGCCACTTTGCGGATAATGACTACGCCCACACCGACGCGGGCGGTCAGCCGACCTCATGGGCGCGTATGACAAGGGAATATTATCTCAACCGCGACTGTGAGGGCTACGAGGACGGGCCGCTGGGCACGATGATATTGCTCCAGCTTTTCAAGGTTGCCCATCATGTCACGGGTAACGACCGCTGGGCTAAGGAATACCGCAAGCTTGCGCTTGAGGAGCCCTACCGCTATGCAGACCTCGCCTGCGAGCACTATGAGCGCTACGAAAACAAGATAAAAGAATATCTCCGCAACGAGGAGCTTGACTCCGATACGCTGTTTCCGATAGTCGTAAAGACCATGAACTATTCCGACACGCGCATGGCGGCGGTAGTTTACTACACAATGTCGCAGCTCGAGGATGACCCGATACTGCTTGAAAAGTTCAGGCGCGGCGCGGACTGCTGGTGGAGACTCGAAAGGTACGGGCGCGACATAGAGTGGTCGCTCGTCTATCAGCTGATGTATCCCGACGAGGAAAAATACGACGCATTCGGCAGAGCCTGCAAGGATGTTCTCGCGTGGCAGGCCTCGCGCTATCCGATAAGCTCCCGCGAGATATTTATCGACAACACCACTCGCCCCGACGCCTGCGAGGAGGACGGTATGCTCTGGTATAAGGATACCGAAAAGCCGATACCCTACGCCGTTGCGATGGACGAGCGCGGCAGCACGGGCACCGATTTCTTCCACGCCCGCCAGGGAAAAGGGGAGGACAGAATCAGCGTCAACGGCTCCTACAACCTCATCATGCCCTATTGGATAGGCCGCTACAACGGTCTTATTAAGGAGGAGGGCGAGGGCGGCGACATGACCGCCGACGAGCTCGAGGAGATACTCAGAACGCAGTGAAAAATGCCGCTCAAAACGGCATAATAAGAAAGACAGCCGCAGCAGTTTTTCTGTTGCAGCTGTCTTTGTTTTTATGAAAAGAACAGACGTTATATTCCGATTTTTTATCTCAATGAAACGGCATTTCCGTCTGCAATTATATTCAGTGCCCTTTCCGTTTAATTCTGTTCAGGGGCTTTAGGCAGAGCACGCTCGTCAGGGCGGTCAGCGGCAGGGCGGCGAGTATGCCTATCGAGCCGGCGAGCGCCTGGAGAATCTCGACGGCTATCTGCTCGCGGTTTAGTATCTGACCGACGTTGCTGCTGTAGGTGACCATAAGGAGCATACAGCAAAGAGCGGAGCCTATATAGGCGAGCACAAGGGTGTTCGCCATAGTGCCCATTATGTCGCGCCCGATTGTCAGGCCGGATTTCAGCAGCTCGCGCGCCGGGAGGTCGGGAGATTTTTCGTTTATTTCGCACAGAGACGAGGCAATGGACATCGCAACGTCCATGACCGCGCCCACGGCGCCGACGATTATCATAGCGAAGATTATCGCCTTGAGGTCAATCGGGTTTTCTGGGTTCAGATTGTAGAGATAGAGCCACTCCGAGTCGAGGACGCCCGTCATCTTTATCTGATCGCGCAGTATAAGCTCGAGCGCGCCCGCGACGAGCACTCCGCCGACGCAGCCGACGCCCGCCGCGAAGCACTTGACATTCAGCCCCTCAATGAGCATGAGCGTCATAACGGTGATATAAACGCAGGTGATTATTGACCATGCGTAGATGTTCTGACCGTTCAGTATCGCGGGGATAAGGTTGATGAACACGGCGAGGCAGGTGAACACGAGCGATATTATCGTATCGAGTCCTTTTTTGCGCCCGAAAATCAGTATCAACAGGAAGAAAAACGCGCAGAGTATGACGAGCGGCGTTATGCGCGAGAAGTCCGACAGATAGTAGTCGGCGGTGCCGTCGTCGTTCGGCTCATAGACGAGGATGACTTTGTCGCCGACCTCGACAGTCGGCTGCGGCAGACCGTAGAGCAGGTCTCTCTCCTGAACGGCATAGAGCGTCTTGCCGCGTACCTCGCCGGAAACAGCCTTCGCCTCGAAGAAAACATACTGCATACTGATTTTTCCGCCGCTCTCCTCGTCGCTCACGGTTTCTTTTTCATCCGTTATCCGCAGCACCTTCGCGCGAACGGTGACAATATCCTCCTTGTCGCCGAAAACGCCGTCGCCTATAGCGATTTTGTATGCGGTGAACAGATAGATTATCGACAGGACTATCGTCGAGACATATACTATTATTCTTTTCTTTTTCGCTTTATCCAAAATCATTACCCGCTTTATTCTCTGTGCGTCTCCGATGCTGCCGGAGCATTTTTAGTCTGATGTTCATACCGCAATGAATTTGCGGCTTAGAATATATCTAATTATATCACACCGCCGAGCATAAATAAACCGACGAATTGAACAAAAAACCGCCGCGCTCTTTTGAAGCACGGCGGAAAACATATTTAGTTTATTTATCAGTCAGCCTTGGGTGCATAGAGGTCCTTGAGTCTGAGCAGGTGCTCATATCTCTCGACGCTCTTGACTTCGGCTTCGCCGAACAGCTTCTCTGCGCGCTCGGGGAACGAGCGGGTCAGCGAGGAATAACGAGCCTCGTTGAGCAGGAAGTTGCGGTACTCCTCGGTGACAGGCTGCTTGCTGTCGATGGTGAAGGGGTTCTTGCCCTCTGCCTTGAGTGCCGGGTTGAAGCGGAACATATTCCAGTAGCCGCATTCGACAGCTCTCTTCATTTCCTTCTGGCAGTTGACCATGCCGCCCTTGATGGAGTGCATCTCGCAGGGAGCGTAGGCGATGACTATAGACGGGCCCGGATAAGCCTCTGCCTCTTCGATAGCCTTTATCGTCTGGTTCATGTTAGCGCCCATAGCTATCTGAGCGACATAGACATAGCCGTAGCTCATCGCTATCTCGGCAAGGCTCTTCTTGGCTATCGACTTACCGGCAGCCGCGAACTGAGCGACCTGACCGATCTGAGAAGCCTTGGAAGCCTGTCCGCCGGTGTTGGAATAGACCTCGGTATCGAAGACCATGATGTTGACATTCTCGCCGGAGGCAAGGACGTGGTCAACGCCGCCGAAACCGATATCGTATGCCCAGCCGTCGCCGCCGAAGATCCAAACGCTCTTCTTGGAGAGGAACTCCTTGTTCTCAACGATATCCTTGCAGTCTGCGCAGTCGATATCCTTGATAGCGTCGGCAAGTGCGTCTGCGGCAGCGCCGTTAGTCTTGACGTCGTCCTTCGTGTCAAGGAATGCCTTGGCGGCGGCCTTGATCTCATCGGAGGCCTTGTCGGACTCGGCGATAGCCTCGACCTTTGCTATGAGTCTGTTGCGTACGGCGTTCTGGCCGAGAAGCATACCGAAGCCGTGCTCGGCGTTGTCCTCGAACAGGGAGTTGGCCCATGCGGGGCCGTGGCCGTTCTTGTTGGTGGTGTAGGGGGAAGTCGCAGCGGGGCCGCCCCAGATGGACGAGCAGCCGGTGGCGTTGGAGATATACATCTTATCGCCGAACAGCTGGGTTATCAGACGGGCATATGAGGTCTCGGCGCAGCCTGCGCAGGAACCGGAGAACTCGAGCAGCGGAGTCTTGTACTGGCTGCCGATAACGGTGCCGTCTGCAACCTCATCCTTGACGGAGACGTTTGCGACCATGTAATCAAATACGGGCTGTTTTGCATCCTGGCTCTCACGGGAGACCATCTTGAGGGAGTTGGTCGGGCAGACGCCTACGCAGACGCCGCAGCCCATGCAGTCGAGGGGAGAAACAGCGAGGGTGTACTTATAGACGCCCTTGCCCTTGCCGGCCTTCTTGTCGACGATAGCGGCGCCTTCGGGAGCGTTGGCAGCCTCTTCCTCGGTCAGAAGATACGGGCGGATAGTTGCGTGCGGGCAGACGAAGGAGCACTGGTTGCACTGTGCGCAGGTCTCTGCGTTCCACTCGGGAACCATGACCGCGACGCCGCGCTTCTCATAGGCGGATGCGCCCTGCTCGAATGTGCCGTCCGCGTGATCGACGAATACGGAAACCGGGAGAGAATCGCCGTTCATAAGACCGACGGGCTTCATGATGGAGTCAACCATCTTGACGAGCTTCTCGGGGCCGTTTTCAACGGCAGCCTTGGGAGCGTCAACAGCGTCGGCCCAGTCTGCGGGAACGTCGATCTTGACATATGCGGTAGCGCCCGCGTCGATAGCCTTCTCGTTCATCTCGACTATCTCTTTGCCCTTCTTCATGAACTTCTGGGCCTTCTCCTTCATGTAGCCGATAGCCTCTTCCTCGGGAAGAATCTTGGCAAGGGAGAAGAAAGCGGACTGAAGAACGGTGTTGGTGCGCTTGCCCAGACCGATCTTTGCCGCGATATCAATAGCGTTGACGGTGTAGAGCTGAATGTTGTTCTTTGCGATATAGCGCTTTGCCTCTGCGGGCATCTTCTCGCTGAGCTCAGCTGCATCCCACTGGCAGTTGATGAGATAGACGCCGCCGGGCTTGACGTCGTTGACCATCTTATAGCCCTTCTCGACATAGGAGGGGTTGTGGCAGGCAACGAAGTCGGCCTTGTTGATATAGTAGGGGCTCTTTATCGGGTTGTCGCCGAAACGAAGGTGGGAGATGGTGATACCGCCCGTCTTCTTCGAGTCATACTGGAAGTAAGCCTGAATATACTTGTCGGTGTGATCGCCGATTATCTTGATGGAGTCCTTGTTTGCGCCGACTGTGCCGTCGCCGCCGAGACCCCAGAACTTGCACTCGATGGTGCCGGGAGCCGCGGTGTTGGGGGCTTCCTTCTCCTCGAGGGACAGGTGGGTGACATCGTCGTTGATGCCGATGGTGAACTGGTTCTTGGGCTCGTCCTTCTTGAGCTCGTCGTATACGGCGAACACGCTTGAGGGCGGAGTGTCCTTGGAACCGAGGCCGTAACGGCCGCCGCAGACCTTTGCCGATACGCCCTTAGTGGCAAGAGCGGTAACAACGTCGAGATAGAGGGGCTCGCCGAGAGCGCCGGGCTCCTTTGTTCTGTCGAGAACGGCTATCTTCTTTGCGGTTGCGGGGATAGCTGCGACAAGTCTGTCAGCGGAGAAGGGTCTGTAAAGGCGAACCTTGACGAGACCGACCTTCTCGCCCTTGGCGGTGAGGTAGTCGATAACTTCCTCTGCGACGTCGCAGATGGAGCCCATGGCGACGATGACTCTGTCAGCGTCGGGAGCGCCGTAGTAGTTGAAGGGCTTGTAGTCAGTGCCTAACTTGGCGTTGACCTTGTCCATATACTCCTCGACAATGCCGGGGATAGCGTCGTAATACTTGTTGCAGGCCTCGCGATGCTGGAAGAAAATATCTCCGTTCTCGTGAGAGCCGCGCATTACGGGATGCTCGGGGTTGAGAGCGCGCTTTCTGAACGCCTCAACAGCGTCCATGTCGCACATCTCCTTGAGGTCCTCGTAGTCCCAGACCTGGATCTTCTGTATCTCGTGAGAGGTACGGAAGCCGTCGAAGAAGTTGATGAAGGGAACGCGTCCCTTGATTGCCGCGAGATGAGCAACGGCGCCGAGGTCCATGACCTCCTGCGGGTTGGTCTCGGCAAGCATTGCGAAACCTGTCTGACGGCAAGCGTAGACGTCGGAGTGATCGCCGAAGATGTTGAGCGCGTGAGACGCGACGCATCTTGCGGATACATGGAAAACTGCGGGAAGCAGCTCGCCGGCGATCTTATACATGTTGGGGATCATAAGGAGCAGACCCTGGGAAGCGGTGTAGGTGGTTGTGAGCGCACCTGCGGCCAGAGAACCGTGAACGGTTCCGGCGGCGCCTGCCTCGGACTGCATTTCGGCAACCTTGACGGTCGTGCCGAAAATATTTTTCATGCCCTTTGCCGACCACTGATCAACATAGTCAGCCATGGGGCTCGAAGGGGTTATCGGGTAGATACCGGCAACCTCTGTGAACGCGTACGACACATATGCAGCAGCATTATTGCCGTCCATGCTCTTTGCTATTCTTGCCATTCTATGTTCCTCCCTATTTTAATAAACGTTTGAACGTATGGCATTGGTCAAATGACACCACGAATATAGTAACATTTTTGTGCGTCAATGTAAACAGATAAATAAGCCAAAATAATAGAAAAAACACGTTAATGCTTTATCCAATTTTGTTGAAGTTTACATATCCGGCCTATATAATGTAATATAATACCCGAAAACGGACAAAAGCGCAGCCGCTTTGCGTCGGATATGCACTCCCGCGCCTGTGCAAAAATGTCCGTTTTTCCCCGATTTCGAGCGAAAACAACTGATTTTGTCTCTCATAGCCTTTCGCCGCCGTGCGCGGAGTCCTCACGCGCTCCCGCGCAGGATGAGGCGGAGTTTGAATATTTGACAGAGAATATGTTTATGTGTATAATAAAACTTAACATCTCGGCGTATATGCCGACGGTGAATAATATTTAAACCGAAAGGAGCAAATCCATTTATGGATGACCCCGACCCCGGCAATCTTATTTTTCAAATAATTTTGCTGTTCGTACTTATTCTTCTCAATGCTTTCTTTGCCATGAGCGAGATAGCGATAATCTCTCTCAACGACACGAAGATAGCGAAAATGGCCGAGGAAGGCAACAAAAAAGCAAAGCAGGTTTTGAAGCTTACCGCGGATTCGAGCGGCTTTCTTTCAACTATTCAGATAGGCGTGACCCTCGCTGGCTTTTTGACCTCCGCATCCGCATCGCAGACATTCGTCAATATGCTCTCCGGAGCTATAGGGAAGATATCCTTCCTGAGCGGTATTCCCGCAGGCGTTATCAACGGCTTCTCCGTCGTTGTCATTACGCTCATAACATCGTATTTTTCGCTTGTCTTAGGCGAGCTTGCGCCTAAGAGAATAGCCATGCAGGCGCCCGAAAAGGTCTCGTTCAGAGTCGTCGGCATACTGCTTGGCTTCAAGAAGATAACCAAGCCTTTTGTTAAGATACTCTCCCTGTCCACCAACGGCCTTGTCCGTCTGTTCGGCTATGACCCGAATGCGTCGGAGGAGCCCGTGACGGAGGAGGAGATACGTATGCTCGTTGACGTCGGCGGAGAAAAGGGCGTCATAGAGGACTCGCAGAAAGAGATGATAAACAACATCTTCGAGTTCGACGACCTCGACGCCGGGGATATAATGACCCACCGCACCGACATGACGGCGGCGGAGATAAGCGATCCGCTGAGCGAGATCGTTTCGCTCTCCATGGATAACGGCTATTCGAGAATCCCCGTTTATGACGACGATCCCGACAATATAGTCGGCATAGCGTATGTCAAAGATTTGCTCAAATATATCGGCACCGACCTGCCCGAGGACGTGACACTGCGCGATATTATCCGCGAGCCCGTCTTTGTCCCCGAGTCGATGCCCTGCGGCGATCTGTTCAAGCAGATGACCGATAAGCACACGCAGATGGCGATAGTCGTCGACGAGTTCGGAGGCACTGCCGGAATAGTGACCCTCGAGGATGTTCTCGAATCGATAGTCGGCAATATTCAGGACGAATACGACGACGAGGAGGAGGAAATCTCGAAGATCGACGACACCACCTTCACGGTCGACGGCGTGACCTATATAGACGAGCTCGACGAGGTGTTCCACGTCACCCTCCCCGAGGGCGACTACGACACCGTCGGAGGCTTCATAATAAGCGAGCTCGGCTACCTCCCGCAGGACGGCGAGATGAACGTGGTCGAATACAAGAACCTGCGTTTCACGGTTCTCAATGTCGAGGACAGGAGAATAGGCAAGGTTAAAATCGAGATTCTCCCCGTCGAAGAGGAAAAAGAGGACGCGGAGGACGACTCTAAGCGCGAGAAGGGCGGTTGGTTCGCCGAGCGCCGCGAGGAAAAGGACAAAGAAAAAGTTGAATAAGCAAAAGAGCCGAGCGCCTGTTCGGCTCTTTTTATTTTGCATAAAAAACGAGCCGGAAGATTTTCTTCCGGCTCGTCGTGTGTTTAACCGTCAGGGCATGAGGCGATGGATTATCGCTATGCAGTCGTCGAGATCCATGATTCTCGGCACGGGATAGAGGGGGTTGGCCTCCTTGCACGCGCGCTTTGCTATGGTTTCGATATCCTTCTCCTGAATCTTGTCGATCTTGTCGGGGATGTTCATTCCGGCGTTCATGTCTCTGATAGCCTGAATGAAGTCGAGAGCCTTCTGCTCGTCGGACTGACCGGCCTTGGCTACGCCCGCGCACTCGCAGAGTCTTGCAAGGCGCTCATAGGCGGTGTCGCCGTAGAAATCAAGAACATAGGGCAGAATGATGGCGTTTGCAAGTCCGTGCGGCACGCCGTAGAATCCGCCGAGGTTATGAGCTATTGCGTGGACGTTGCCGACGTAAGCTCTCGTGAACGCAATTCCGGCATAGTGCGAGGCGAGGAGCATCTGCTCTCTTGCGTGGATATCCTTGCCGTTCTTATAAGCCTCTTCGAGGTTTTCGAAGATGAGCTTGGTAGCCTCTTCCGCCTTTGCGGAGGTCTCCTTGGTGTTGGAGTGACCTATGTATGCTTCAACCGCGTGGGTCAGAGCGTCCATACCGGTGGTCGAGGTAATGTGGGGAGGAAGACCGACGGTGAGCTCGGGATCGAGGACTGCGTACTTCGGACGGAGCACGGGATCGTTGAGCGCATACTTCTCGTGGGTTTTGGTGTCGGTAACGACGGCGGCGAGAGTGGTCTCGGAGCCGGTGCCGGCTGTGGTGGGAACTGCGAAGAACGGAGGCAGCTTCTTGCGAACCTTGAGCTGACCGCGCATCTTCTGAACGGTCTTATTGGGGCAGACGACTCTTGCGGCCGCACCCTTGGCGCAGTCCATCGGAGAACCGCCGCCGAAAGCGATGAAGCCCTGGCAGCCGTTGTCAAGATAGAGCTTGCGGACTTCTTCGATATTGTCTATCGAGGGGTTGGGCTGGGTCTTGTCGTAGACGATGTAATCGATACCGTCCGCCTTGAGACCCTCATAGAGGCCGTCGAGCAGGTTGAGTCCGGTGAGACCCTTATCGGTGACGATCATCATCTTCTTCAGGCCCTTCTCCTTGATGACCTGCGGCAGCTTCTTGACGGAGCCGGGGCCGGAGATTATCTTAGGCGGAGTCCAGTCGAGAAAATTGACAGCGACTCTGAAAACGCCCTGATAAAGCCTGTAGTACATGTGCTTGATTGACATTTTTATATCACCCTTTGTTTAATAATGCCGGTGCTGTACCGGTGCACAATACAAATATTTTACATTATTCCCGCCGTTAAATCAATAAGCGGCAATAAAAAATATACCGAATTACAGCTCGTTACAGCTCGAAATCGCTCGCGTCGAACTTCGGCAGCTCAACGGGCAGCTTAGGCTTGCGCTTGAGCGGGTCATATCGAAACGCGGAACAACTCGAACTTTTCTGCATAACGCCCTTTTTCGGGCAGAGGACGGTCTTGCCGTCCGGCGCGCAGTTTCCGCGCGAGCAGTATTCGCACGCGGGCGGTATGCTCTTTTTGTTGAGCAGCTTACTTTTCAAAATTATCATCCTAAATGCTTTTTTTATTATTCTAACACTTTTTCTCGTTTGTATCAAGCTCCAATATCAGCATGGCTCCGCTCAAAAGCATGGCGGCAGCCGCGGGCGCGGAAAACGAGAACAGCTGCGGCGCGCCGACCGAGCCTATCGCGACGGCGTTGACGGGACACGGAAACACGCGCAGCAGACCCTCGCAGAAAAGTGCCGAGAGGGCGGCGCAGACGAGACGCGCGCAGAAGAAATAAGAAAGCGGAGTTTTGCAGGTCTTTATGTGCCGCATTATCTGGCAGTGTACGCTAACTCCGCCCCAGCCGAGCACGGCGGCTATGGCGGGGAGATTGAATATTCCGGCTGCCGACGCGCATCCGCCCGTGACCTCGAGCGTGCAGCTCAGCAGCAGCCCCGCCCAATCGGGAAGGCGCAGCAGGGGGATATATCCCGAGACGCAGGAAAAGATGACTATCCACGCGCAAATTGAAATCATATTTTTCGTCCCCTCTGTAACGGCCTCGGGCAGCGCCCGCGAGAGAGGGGAGAAGTCTGAGGCGGGGACGGAGAACTCTGTGCCGCTTTCGCGGGGGATAAACCTTGTCAGCAAGCCGAGCGTGAGGCTTGCGAGAGTCAGCGACGAAAAAATTACGGCTCCCGCCCGAGCGCTCCCGAGCATACCCGCGCCCACTCCGCCTATAACGAACGCGGGACCGGCGTTGACGCAGAACAGGGTCATCCTCTGCGCGTCGGCCTGCGAGATTCGCCCCTGCTCGAAAAGCGCGGCGGTCATTCCCGCGCCTACGGGGTAGCCCGCGACAAAGCTCATGCACGCAGTCGCGCCCGCGCTTCCCGGGAGATTGAATAAAATACGCACGGGCTTCTCGAGAAGCTTCCCGAGATAGCCGCAAAGCCCCGAGCGCACGAAGAACGCGGAGAGCACGCAGAACGGATAGAGCGACGGCACTGCGCTCGACGCGCAGACTAAAAGCCCTTTTTTGACGCCCGCCGCGCTCACCGACGGCAGGGCGACAATTAATGCGGCGGCGCACAAGGCGGCGAAAAGAAGCGGCAGGCGGCGCAGCGCCTTTTTGAAATACTCTCTCATGTCATCACCCTCCGACATATTGATATTCACGCGCCGTTCTTTTTATTGCCGGGGGAGCATACATTATTTGAGAAAAGAGGGATGCTCATGCCGAAACGCAGGGACAGCCGAAAAATATACTCGGCGGCCGAGCTGATAAAAAAGATAAACGCGCTCGACGCAGGAAAAAAATATCCGCAGGTGCATATTGAATTTTTCGGCAGGCGGGAGGCGAGCATAGACGGGCTCTGCGGCGTGCTCGAATATGACGGGGAGCGAATACGCCTGAGCGCCGGAAAAGAAGAGATAGTGTTCTGCGGAAAGGGACTGAGTATAGACGTTTTCGACCTCGGTCAGGCGGTCATACGCGGGGATATAGAGAATGTGCGCTTTTGCGGATAGGGGGCGGGGATATTTCCGATTTGTTTAATTTTCTGCGCGGATATGTCGGGGTGAAAGCGAGCGGTGGCTTCCCGGAGCGATTTCTGAATCTCTGTTCGCGCGGGAATATTCCGTATTGGGATGTCTGCTGCACAAACGGCACGGTTTTCATGCGAACCACGCCCGAGGGCTACAAAAAGATGCGCCGCTGTGCCAAAAAAGCGGGAATGCGAATGAAAACGGTCAAAAAGAGCGGGCTTCCGTTTTGGCTGTTTAAAAACCGCGTCCATGCGGGGCTCGCCGTCGGCGCGCTGTGCTTTGTTCTGATAACGGCGGCGCTCTCCGGTCGGATATGGACCGTAAGCGTTACGGGCTGCGAGACTGTGCCGCAGGAGGATATAATTGAGGCGGTCGGTCGCCTCGGCGTCTGCCCGGGGATGAGAAAAAAGCAAATAGACACGCACTCTGCAGCGGAGGAGGCGATGTCCGCGCTGCCGGAGGTTTCGTGGCTGTCGGTCAATATAAGCGGCTGCTCGGCGATTATAGACGTGCGCGAGGGCGTGGGCAGGACGGTTAAAAAAAACGACTCACCGTGCGATATAGTCGCAGCGGAGGACGGGCAGATACAGACCCTCGAGGTTTTCGGCGGCACTGCCGTGCAGGAGCAAAACTCCGCCGTTTTAAAGGGCGACACGGTAATCAGCGGAATAGTCGAAAACCGCGACGGCGGAATGAGCCTGCGCCGCGCCTCGGGTTATGTCACTGCACTGACAAAGCACGCCTTTTCGACCGAATCCCGCCCGCTGCCGTCGAGAAAAATAAGCGAAATAAAATCGCGCTATACGCTCCTGTTTTTCTCTTTGAAGGTGCCGCTCGGGGCGCAGACGGACGCGGATTTTACGGAGGACAGATTCCTGACTCTCGGCGGAGTGAAGCTCCCCATCGGCATAAGAGCCGAGCGAAAATATATTTTCGAGCCCGCGGACGCGGCGGCGGATGACCTCGCCGACCTCATTGCGCTCGAAGCGCATTTTTATAAAGCCGCGGACGGCCTGCGCGATATGCTGACAATGAGCCGCACGACCAAAGAGCGCCGCTCAAACGGTCGCGCGATATTTTCGAGCGAATACGGCTGCCTGCAAAATATCGGCGAGGAGAGAAGAATAGAGGCGGGGGAATGACCGGTTAATGACCGGTTATTGAATAGCGGTAAAATATATGCTATTATAATCGGCGGAGGTGAGGCTCTTGTATTATCCGCGATTAAGAGATCTGCGCGAAGATCACGATATGGTTCAAAAAGAGGTTGCCGCTTTTCTCGGAATCGATCAGCGGGTATACAGCAACTATGAAACAGGAAAACGCGAGATACCGACTCGGTTTGTAATCTCGCTTGCGCGGCTCTACAATACCTCGACCGACTACATTCTCGGTATGACAAACGAGACAAGACCGTATAAATAACAGGCTCGATGTGCGAACACCGAGCCTGCTTTTATTTTCCCTTGATATCCGAGGGCTTTATGTTTATAGTCACATAGTCGCCGTATTTGAGCTGAGCGGTTTTTACATCTGTCGGTATCTCGAAGATGAGATAACCGTCCACAGAGAGTCCCGCCGTTACGGGAGACGAGGATATGCGCTTGTAGCCGGAGAGAAAGCGGCTGTCCTGCGCTATGCCGTTTACCACGAAATCGGCCTTTTCGTTGAGGCTCTCTTCATAGTCGAGGTTATTTGTCAGCACGAGATGCACCGCAACGTATCTGTAGCCCTTCTGCACGGTCCACGGGTAGCTGTCAACCTCCTTTATATCGTCGCACAGGACAGTATACATGGGAGTGACCGCCTTTTCGCCGAAATTGACTTCGACTTTTTCGGGGATTGATTCAGTCTCTTCCTCTTCGTCCTGTGAGAACTCCGCGTCGGAAATGTTAGGAAACAGACTGCCGAAGCTGCCGCCGGAGGTATTGCGGATTATTGAAAATACAACGAAAAGTATTATTATCAGCGCAGCGATTAATATCGGAACAAAGCACCCCGCCTTTAAAGCTCGGGAATTTTTTGCCGAGTGTGCGCGCCCGGAGAGATTTGTCACGGCGTCGAGAATCATTTTGCCGCGCTCCGCCTCTATGCGCTCCTGCTCGAGCTTTTGCTGCCTCTTGCGTTCCTCGCGCTCCTCGGCCTCTTTTTTGAGCCTTTCCTCGTTCAGCTCCGCCTCTCTGGCCTTTCTGCTGTTCGCCAACGGCGCGCCGCAATTCGGGCAGGTATCATTATTTTCGGCGTCGACCACCGAGTCGCAGTATTCGCAGGTTACCTTCATCTTTTTGCCTCAATTCCTGATGTTTGAGTTATCGTAGCACATTGCGCCCGAGGTTTCAAGTGCGGAGGAGATTATAAAAAAATATCGCGGCGCACACCGCTTGATGTGCGCCGCGAAGGAGCCGAATATTACTTTCCGAAGTATCTCTTGAGAAGTCCGGCAAATGCCTTGCCGTGTCTCGCCTCGTCACGAGCCATCTCGTGGACGGTGTCGTGGATAGCGTCAAGACCCTTCTCCTTTGCAAGCTTTGCGAGCTTTGTCTTGCCGAGGGTAGCGCCGTTCTCTGCCTCAACTCTCATCTCGAGGTTCTTCTTTGTAGAGTCTGTAACGACCTCGCCGAGAAGCTCGGCAAACTTTGCGGCGTGCTCGGCCTCTTCGTAGGCCGCCTTCTCCCAGTAGAGGCCTATCTCGGGATAACCCTCTCTGTGAGCGACTCTTGCCATTGCAAGATACATACCGACCTCGCTGCACTCGCCCGCGAAGTTGTCTCTGAGACCCTGAAGGATCTCGGGATCGACGTCCTTTGCAACGCCGACAACGTGCTCGGAGGCCCAGGTCATGCCTTCGTCCTGCTTGATAAACTTGGAGCCGTCAGCTCCGCAGAGGGGGCACTTGAAGCCCTCCGGAACAGAATCGCCTTCATAAACATAACCGCAAACGGGACATACGAATTTCATAGTAATTTCTCCTTTTCTTTTTTAAGATTTTTGTTTTGTTTTATTGTAAAACTCCGGCGTCGCCGAGCTCGGCCGTGTTTTGCTGACAGTCGGGACAGAGTCCGTAATAGATAATCTTTTTGTGCCGCACGAGAAGCCCCAGCTGTAAAATGTCCTCGGGCAGACCTCGTTCGACTCCCAAATCGATTATCCTTGAGCATCGCTCGCAGATGAAGTGGCTGTGAGAATCGGTGTTGCCGTCATAGTGTATGCTCTTGTCAAGCGTCTCGAGCGTCGTTATCAGCCCCATGTCGCTGAGCAGGCTTAAATTGCGGTAGACCGTGCCGAGGCTTATCTTCGGCAGCTCGGCGCGAACGCGCGAATATATTATGTCCGCGGTCGGGTGATCGTGCGCCGCTTTGACGATTTTCAGAACAGTATCACGCTGTGACGAATATCTCATTTAGCTTACCTCAATTCATAATCAGTAATGATTACTGTTATTAGTATATCATACTTTTTATGATTGTCAACACTTTTTTGAAAAATTTTTTAAGGCGTGATACAATTTGTTGTAAAATATCTTACTCCGAGGTCGTAGAGGTTCTTCAGAGTGTCCGGCGAGTCAACTGTCCATGCGGCGAGCGGGATGCCCGCGTCAATGGCGGCGTTTATCACGCTGTCGGTGTTCTTCGCGTTGTTGCCGTTGAAGGCCGCGCGCATATTGCCGTGATTTTTGCAAAAGTCAACGGCCTCGTCCGAAAGCTCGCTTGTCAGCAGCCAATAGGTCTGCTCGGGGCACTCCTTATATAATGTGTCGATTATATCCTTGTCAAACGAGATAACGATCGTGCTCCTGCCCCTCGCGGCGTAGTCCTTAAAAAACTCAATGAGCGAGTCAAGATTATTCTTGCCTATGCTCTTTATCTCTATCATCGGCTTCGTGTTCGGGTAGTATCTGTCGAGCAGAGCCATGGTCTCCTCAAACGTGGGAACCCTGAGATCGGTGTAGTTTTCTATGTTCGCGCCGTTGTCTATTTTCAGCGCGCTCACCTCCGCAAGGGTACGCTCGGTTATCTTGCCGTGTCCGTTCGTGGTGCGCCTCAGGTCATCGTCGTGCATGACTATCCACTTGCCGTCCGAGGTCGGCTCGATATCGAACTCGACATAGTTGTATTTTGCCTCGCACGCCGCCTTGAAGGCGGGCAGAGTGTTCTCCGGCTCTATGGCGCTCAAGCCCCTGTGTGCCGTGAGCGTGATTTCGTTGATGTTTACAGCGCTTATGCTCTTTATCGAGACGGTGTCCTTCGGGCGAATTTTCTTCGTGCGGAGCTTCGCAAACAGCCCGCCCGCTACGCAAACAGCCGCGACAACGCAGAGCACGCAAATGAGTATCTTCTTTTTCTTTTTCATTGCTTTTTCCCCTGTCTTAATAATATTATTGTCTGCCCGGAATTGTCGCCCGGGCGAATTTCCTTTATTCTGCTTGACTCAAGCCCGTTTCTCACCAGGGACTGCAAAACGGTGCCGCTGTTGAAGCCGTGGACTATTTCAAGCCGCGTTATATCCGCAGAGCCGTTTTCTATCAGCGCTTCGAGCCGAAATTTCGCCTCGCGCTCACGCATACCGTGGATGTCAACGGCGAGCGTGGAGCTGTTTTTTCTTGTTATCTTCATCGCTGTCTCCGCTTTTTCTTTAAATTATATCATAATTATATCATATACATTATAAATCACATAAATTTAAAAGTAAAATGAATTTTCTTATATTTTTATTGTATTTGGGAATTTTTTGCATAACTGGGGGAATAATATTCCGAAAGGCGGTGGAAAAAATGAAGGATTCACAGATAAGAGTATGCGGCAGGGCGGCGCAGACCGATTCGGGAGCGGGCGGCGCGGTTATATTCGGCTGTCTCGCGGCGGCGGCCGTCGCGGGGGGCTTCATGACCGCAGGGGCGCGGCTTCTGCTCAACGCCTCTGCGGTGACCTCCGCGCTCTCCTCCGTATCAAGGCTGCTGAGCCCCGCGTTAAATGCGGCGGCGTGCCTTCTGCTGACGCTCGCGGTCGCGGCGCTTATCGCGCCGCCGGGGCAGGGGATGAAACGTTATTATTTGCTCTGCGCGCTGGGCAAAAAGCGCCGGGCGTCAGAGTGTGTCGCACTATTTCGCGGCAGGCGGGCTTTCAGAGCGCTTCGGCTGCGTATTGCCTTGGCGGCGCTCAATCTCGCCCTGCGAATATTTTTCCTCCTGCCGGGCGCGGCGCTTGCGGCGGGCGGAATATATATGCTTTTCTCGTCCTCCGTCGGCGTTGCGACAACGGCGGCGGTGTTCGCGGGGAGCGTGCTCATGCTCATTACGGGCTGCATATTCTGCTCGGGCACGCGGCAGTCTCTTGCGGCGGCGGAATATATATCGGCTGCCGAGCCGGATATCCCCGTAAGACAGGCTCTGAAAAAAAGCCGTGAAATCATGTGCGGTCACTGCCGCGCCTACGCTCGGTTCAAGGCGGGCTTTGCGCTCTGGTTTTTAAGCTGTGCGCTCATTCTGCCCGCGTTTTTCGTCGTCCCGTACTATGAGCAGTCCTGCGCCGTATGGATGACCGAAACTGTGAAATTAGGGCAAAAAAGCTCGTTTTATACAGAGTAATTTAACAGAAGTGTACAAAATCTATTGATTATCTCCTTTAATTTTGTTATTATAACTTTTGAAATAAATCGGGTGCGGCATATCCGCTCCCGGAGGAGGATACACAATTGGAAAAGAAAAAACTCGGAGGACGGATTCTCTTCAACATCATCCTGTTCGGCTTCATAGGACAGGTTGCGTGGGCTGTTGAGAATATCTACTTCAACACATTCCTGTTCAACTATATCGGCGGCACTGCCGACGACATAGCCAAGATGGTCGCAGCCTCTGCGGTGGCGGCAGTTGTGACCACCTTTATCATGGGCACTCTCAGCGACAAATTCGACCGACGCAAAATCTTCATAAGCGGCGGCTACATAGTTTGGGGCTTCACCGTCGCGGTGTTCGCCTTCATCTCGCGCGAGAATATCGGAAAGTTCTTCCATATTTCCGACAGCGCCAAGGTGCTCGCCGCTACAGTCTGCGTGGTTATCATCATGGACTGCATAATGACCTTCTTCGGCTCGACCTCGAATGACGCCGCGTTCAACGCGTGGGTCACGGATGTCACCGTGCCGGAGAACCGTGGCACCGCGGAGGCGGTATTGGCTCTCCTGCCCGTGTTCGCAACGGTTATAGTCACCGTCGCTTTCGGCGTCGGCGTTGAGGCCGCAGGCTATCCCGCTTGCTTTATTTTCCTCGGCGCGCTCGTTACCGTCTGCGGAATTATAGGCCTTTTCTCCGTCAAAGACCCGCGCAAGGGCGTAAAGCAGAACACGAACTATTTCAGCGACCTTATCTACGGCTTCAGGCCGTCTGTCATAAAGGGCAACGCGGCGCTCTATCTCTGCCTCGCGTCCGCCTGCATTTTCAACATTGCTGTTCAGGTTTTCCTGCCCTACATATTCATCTATATCCAGCACTATCTCAAGTTTGACCTCAACACCTTCCAAATAACCACGCCCATAATCATAGGCGGCGCGGCTGCTGTTATCGGTCTCGTTGCCGTCACGGTGCTGCTCGGCAAGCTCCTTGACAGAGTGGGCAAGAGGATTTTCGTATTCCCTGCGGTCATTCTCTTTGTCGCGGGTCTGGTTGCTGTTTTCTTCGCAAAGACGCTTCTCTCCTTTGCGCCTCTCGCGCTTATTATGATTCTCGGCTACGGCCTGCTCATGATAATCCTCAACGCAACCGTGCGCGACTACACCCCCGAGGACAAGGTCGGCCAGTTCCAGGGCATAAGACTTCTCTTTACGGTCACTCTGCCCATGATAATCGGCCCGAAAATCGGCAGCCTGACAATATCGAAATTCTCGAACAGATACGAGCTTGGCACCATGCTCAACGAATTCGGCGAGAGCACGCTCGTTCCGATTCCGACCATATTCCTCGTCGCCGCAATAATCGCGGTGTTCATTATCGTGCCGCTGATTTTCCTTGCGAAAGTCACCAAGGAGAAAAAGGCATGAAAAGAATAATATCAGCGCTTCTCTGTGCCGTTATGCTGCTGTGCATATTGCCCGTGTCGGTCTTCGCGCAGGACAAAGTGACGCCGATAATCCTCGTTCAGGGATATTCGGGGCCTGCGCTGTTTTACGATCTCGGCGGCGAAAACGAGCATCAGGTCTGGGGCATCAACATGGATGACCTCAAGAAGATAGTTATCGCGCGTATCCCCGAGCTCGCGGGCGGGCTTGCCGGCGCGGCGTTCGGCGATTACGAGAGACTTGTCAAGGTCGTCGGCGAGGCGGGACTCGAGCTGCTCGAGCCCCTGCGCTGCAACCCCGACGGCAGCTCGAAGTATGATCTCTCCGTCTATCCCGAGGGTGCGGCGAATACACGCGCCTCCGTCCTCAAGGCTAAAGGCGAGGACAATTACATAGCCGAAAAAGAGATTTCCGCCGACCTCATAGAGCGAATCGGCGCGGAGAATCACTTTACCTTTACCGAGGACTGGCGCATGGGTCAGGTCGAAAACGCCGCCAAGCTCGATAAGTTTATTCAGGAAGTCAAGGAGCTCACGGGGAGCAAAAAAGTCAATCTCTACGGGCTCAGTCACGGCGGACAGCTGACCGCGGCATACCTTTACTATTACGGCGCAAAGGGCGACGTTGACCGAGCGATAATGGACGCGCCCGCGATAGGCGGAACGCAGCTCGTTGTTGACCTGTTCGAGGGCAACATACATTTTGACGTCGCCACGCTCATAGAGTATGTCGAGATAGGCTTCCGCAAGGAGTACGAATATGAGTGGCTCGTCGAGGCGTTCGGCTTCGAGCGCCTCAATCAGGCGTTCAACGATATCATTCATCGGTATCTGCTCGATATAGTCATTAACTTCGGCAGCGTCTGGGACTTCGTGCCCCTTGATAAGTACGAGGAGTTCAAGGCGAAATATCTTGACCCGGTCGAGAACGCCGAGCTGATAGCAAAGAGCGACGAGATGCACTACAACGCCATGGCTCATATGAGCGAGGGACTCAAGCGCGCTCAGTCTGCCGGAACAAGAATAGCGATAGTCGCAAACACCGGGCACGATATCGGCACGAGCACGGGCGTGAACTCCGACTATGTTATCGACGTTCACTCGTCCTCCGGCGCATACTGCGCCCCGTTCGGCGAAAGGTTTCCGGCGGACTACCAAAAGCAGAACACGGTCTGCGGCGATCCGACGCATTGGCATATCTCGCCCGAGCGTGATATCGACGCGAGTTGCGCATATCTGCCCGAGAACACATGGTTCGTCAACGGTCAGTTCCACGGGATGTGCCCTTGGGACAGATACACGAGGAGTTTCTATCTGACCTTCTTCTTTACGGACAGGATAACGGACGTATATTCCGACAAGGAGTTCCCGCAGTTTGACCTCGGTCAGAACCCCGCGAACGGACTGTATGTCAAGTTCGATAGATCCCCGTCGGGCTTCCATACGGCTAAGGACACCGCGCTGACTGTCGAGAGCCTCTCGGAGCAGTACGACACCGAGATAATAAGTGTCAAGGCGGACGGCATTGACGTTGACCTGTCTTCCTGCAGCGGCACCGTGCTCAAGGTAGGCGAGAGCTGCAAGATAAAATTCAAAGAGCACGCTCTCCCGAAGAGCACAGAGCCGTTTACCGTCACGGTCGTCTATTCGCTCAAAAACGGAAAGATACCGTTTGTCAAGAGCCGTACCTTCACCTTTACGGCGATGAGTGAAGGCGAATATGATAATTTCGTTTTCCTCTCCGGCAGGAAGCCGATACCCGGCAGCGCGGCAAACGGCGGAAAAGCTCCGCTGACTCCGCCCACGGGAGCGCCTATGGCGTTCTCCGCAATAACTCTCCTTGCGGGCGCGGCAATGCTGCCGATAGCCGGGAAGAGGAGAAAGAAATAAGAAACAGGAAATAAAATTAAGCCCCCGAATTATTCGAGGGGCTTAATTCATTTTATCAGCAGTCTTTTTACTTTTAGCTCGTCCTGACCGACCTCGCCCATGCCGAGAAACTCGTTTCCCGGTGCAAAAACGCGCACCGACTCGTTTTCCGAAGGGTCATTCAGATGCAGCCGTTCAAGGCTCAGCGTCCCGCCGTTTCCGAATCGCCGAGCCTGCGGCGCGGTGACGAAAACGCTGCGATAGGAGTCGAGAGCCTGTTCAACGGGAATGATTTTTTCTTCGATTTTGCCCTCCTGCGCCAGTTGAGCCAACTCGTCGAGGGTTATGCAGCCGTCTATCGGAAAGCCGTTCGCCTTTGTGCGGCGCAGTGCGGTCATAACAGCACCGCAGCCGAGCTTTTCGCCGATATCGGCAACAAGCGAGCGGATATATGTGCCCGCAGAGCACTCGACGGATATTGTGTATTCGCCATTTTCTTCGTCGCAGCCGATGAGCTCGAGCGAGGAAATCGTAACCCGTCGGCTCTCGCGCTCGACTTCTATTCCCTGCCGCGCGAGCTTATAGAGCCGTACGCCGTTTTGCGAGATGGCGGAATACATCGGCGGCACCTGCTCTATCTCGCCCGAAAAGCCTTCGAGCGCCCTCTCAAGCTCCGCGCGCGAGACATTGACCTCCCGCGTCTCGAGCACCTCGCCCGTTATATCGAGCGTGTCTGTTATCGTGCCGAGCTTGAGCGTGGCGGTATAAGCCTTGTCATGAGAGGGGAGCAGCTCGCAAAAGCGCGTAGCTCCGCCGAGCAATACGGGCAGAACGCCCGTAGCCATGGGGTCGAGCGTCCCGGTGTGCCCGGTTTTCTTAACTCCCGTCATGCGGCGAACACGCGCCGCCGCAACAAACGAGGTCATGCCCTCGGGCTTGTCAATGAGCAGAATTCCCGTCATTTTTCTCTCCGTTTTCAGTAAGATTTATGTTGCTTATTTTACAGCAAACAGTGTCGAAAATCAAGATTCGGCCTACTTTCAACCGTTTGCGTCAAGCCATGAGTTCGCGGTCTGCGCCACTCCATTGAGCGCACGCTCGCCGAACGGGTCGTCTATTCCCGCGGCGGCGCACAACTCCTTGAAGCTCTTCGTCCCGCCAAGGGACACGAAGTGCAGATATCTCTGCCACGCATCTTTATAGTCGCTACGGCTCATCGACCAGAACTCGAGCGCCGCAGTCTGCGCGAGGCAGTAGTCGATATAATAGAACGGATAGAGGTAGATGTGCAGCTGCCTCTGCCAACCGCGTCCGTCGGAGTAAAATTCAACGTCGCCGAAGTCCATATAGGGGCGGTATTTGCTCTCGAGCTCGAGCCACTTGCCGTTTCTCTCGGCGGGGGTCAGCTCCGGCGAGTCGTAGACTATGTGCTGAAACTCATCGACCATCGTGCCGTAGGGCAGGAAAACCAGCGCGCTCTCGAGATGAATAAAGCGCGAGCGCACGGCGTCGGAGCCGTAGAACAGCTCATGCCACGGCCACGCGAAGAATTCCATGGACATCGAGTGGACTTCGCACGACTCCATAGTCGGGCTCAGCTGATCGCAAAGCTTCATTTTATCTCTGACGCTGTAATAGGCGAAAGCATGCCCCGCCTCGTGGGTGAGCACATCGACGTCGCCCGAGGTGCCGTTGAAATTCGAGAAGATGAACGGCGACTTGTATTCGAGGATTTCCGTGCAGTAGCCGCCCGCGGCCTTGCCCTTTGCGCTCAAAACGTCCATGAGGGCGTTGTCATACATAAAGTTTATGAACTCTCCCGTCTCGGGGCTCATGCGCTCATACATGGTCTTGCCCGCCGCAAGTATATCCTGCGGCGAACCGTCGGGCTTCGGGTTGCCCTCTTTGAACGCGAACAGGTCGTCGTATATCTTCATGTCGTCTATTCCCGTACGCTTTTTCTGCATCTCCTTCAGTCGGCATACGACGGGCACTATGTCGCGCACTATGCGCGAGCGAAAGGCCGCAACATCCACGGCGTTATAGCAGTTGCGCGTCTGGCGGCAGTAGGCAAGCTCGGTGAAGGTGCCGAAGCCGAGCTTTTTCGCTATGCGGGTGCGGCACTTTACGAGGCTGTCGAATATCCTGTCAAGCTCGTCGGCGTGAGCCATATAGAAGCCGCTCTCGGCCTTGTATGCCGCATGGCGGATAATGCGCTCGGAGTTCTCCTTATATGCGCCGAGCTGGGCGAGACTCAAGGTCTTGCCGCCGAACTCTATCTGCGCCGAAGCGATGAGCTTCTGATATTCGCTCGAAAGTCGGTTTTCCTCCTGGAGGTCGGGGATTATCTCGGGCGAGAAGCATTTGCGTGAGAGCTCCGCGTTGACAAATATCAGCTTGCCGTATTTCTCCTCGAGCTGAGGGCGGAGCGGGCTCGAGAGCATCGCCTCGGTGAATTTCTGCTCGCTTTGCTCTATCAGCGGGGCATTCTCGTCGTTGAAGTCGTTTTCTTTCTCATAGAATTCGTCAAGGGTGTTGACGGTGTGGCGGATGTAGGCTATCGTGCTCATCGTGTGGACGTGGGTGATTATTTTTTCGCGCTCCTCAAACGCAGCCTCCGCCTCTCCGAGAGTTTTCGCCCCGGCGAGGTGCTCCGCCGCCGCGTCAAGTGCAGCGGTTGCCGCCTTGACGTCGATTCTCTCATACGGCATATCGCAGAATTTCATATCGGTTCCTCCGTTAAGGTTATTTTTGTCTGGTCTGTTTGCCTGTTTATAGATTACCCTGTACTATATTGGATTATATAATCAGCGGCGCTTTGTGTCAATCCCGCTGACGGTTTACGGCGCGGGTAGGCGGTAAAATTATCCCGCCGGGGCAAAAAGCAAAAAACTTGAAATTTCCCTTGACAAAGCCACATCTCTTTGCTATAATCTCTCTTGCAGTTGCGGATGTAGCTCATCCGGTAGAGCGCCACCTTGCCAAGGTGGAGGTAGCGAGTTCGAGCCTCGTCATCCGCTCCATAAACAGTCTTTGTCTTTGACAGAGGCTGTTTTTTATTTTGCCGAGGCTGCGGCGACATCAAGCGAAGGAATCGATTATTTCCTTCGCACGGCGCAAAATCGGCAGTTCCCTGTCTGCGATAAGTCTGCCTATTTTTGTGTCGGCTCTTCGCTCGTACTCTTTAACCGCCTGCGTATAAGACAATTTCAGTGTCGATAAGTGAAAGCTCTTTATCTCGTCTTCCGTCAGGCTTTTGTCGCCGAACGATTTAACCTTGCACAAAAAATAATTATTGATATTGTGCCTGTGAATCAGATTATAATAATCGCTCACAACTCCGATTTTGCAAATTACTTCCGCTTCCGCACCCAATTCCTCGCGGAGCTCACGCTTTACGGCGCAGAGAAGATCCTCGCCCTCCTCAACGCCGCCGCCCGCCGTTTCGATAAGCGTCGCCCGCCCGAAATCATCGTTGCGCTCCGCTCTTACAAAATAGAGCAGCCCGCTTTCGTCATAGACGATTGCCCGGGCAATATTTCTGTCATGGTCGATATAATCAAGGGGCCATTGCGTATCCCGTAAATTGATTTTTATTTCTGTATACATAATATATCCCCCCTATCGCTGATTAAGAATTGCAGTTTGATTGTTTTGCAACTCGCAATTTATCAAGCTCTGTTTAGCTTTGCACACAAGCGGAGTCCGAATTGCCGAAGTTCGCAAAAACGAGAACTTTTTCTTTCCGCTTCCCGCACCTCTCCCGAGCAAAGCAAGCAGCCGCGGCGGAACACTCGTCGCGGCTGCTCTGTGTTATATAATATAATCTTTGTATCTCTCGAGGAGCTTTGCGTCCGCGGTGACGGTCATTTTGAGTCCGTCTGGGCGGTATTCCTCGCGGTCGAGCGCGCCCTTTTCGCGAAGGAGCGCGGCGTCGGAGCCCATGGAATACGGAAGCAGCAGCGTGACCTTTTTGCGCGTCGGGGGCAGAGCCCTGACCATCTCGTTTAACAGTCCGTCGAGTCCCTCGCCCGTGAGCGCGGATATCTTGACGCTGTGCAGTCCCGCCGAGAGCCACGATAAATCGGGCGCGGCGTCGCACTTGTTGAACACTGCGATTATCGGCTTGCCCTTGCAACCGAGCTCTTCGAGAAGTCTGTTCGTGACCTCAAGGTGCTCTGCGCAGTCGGGCGACGATGCGTCGCAGACGTTTAGTATCAGCGTCGCGCTTGCGGCCTCCTCGAGTGTCGATTTGAACGCCTCGACAAGCCCGTGCGGCAGGCGGCGGATGAAGCCGACCGTGTCTATGAGCATGACCCTTCTGCCGTCCGGCAGAGTCAGAGCGCGGGAGGTGGGGTCGAGCGTTGCAAAGAGCTTGTCCTCGGCGAGCACGCCCGCCTGAGTCAGCGTGTTCATCAGCGTCGATTTTCCGGCGTTGGTGTAGCCGACTATTGCAACAGTCTCAACCTCGTCCTTTTCTCGTCTCTCGCGTGCAAGCTTTCTGCGGCGAGAGAGCGATTCAAGCCCGTCCTCAAGATTTTTTATTCTGCGGCGGATGTGGCGGCGGTCTGACTCGAGCTTTGTTTCGCCCGGTCCTCTCGTGCCGATTCCTCCGCCCAAGCGCGACATACTCGTGCCCTTGCCGCCGAGCCGCGGGAGCAGATATTTAAGCTGCGCCAGCTCGACCTGCAATTTGCCCTCGCCGCTTCTTGCGCGTGCGGCGAAGATATCGAGTATCAGCTGCGTGCGGTCAACGACGCGCACGTCGGTTATGTCCTCAATATTTCTCTGCTGCGACGGGGTCAGCTCGCTGTCGAAGATGAGCAGGTCAACGTCGTTGTCGGCGCAGAAGGTCTTTATCTCCTTGAGCCTGCCCGAGCCTACGAACGTCGCGGAATCGGGAGTCTCGCGCCGCTGAGTCACGCGCGCTTTGACCTCGGCTCCGGCGGTCTTTGTCAGCTCCTCGAGCTCGTCGAGCGACGCCTCGCAGTCATATTCGCCCATGTCCACGCCGACAAGCACGGCGGTTTCGGGCTTTTGTATATTTTCAAAAAGTTCCGTCAAATCGGTTCCTTTCCGAACAGCTTATTCCAGGCCGTTGGGGTTCTGCGACTGCCAGCGCCACGAGTCGGCGCACATATCGTCGATATCGTACTTCGCCTGCCAGCCGAGCACTTCCTTTGCCTTGGTCGCGTCCGCATAGCAGCAGGCGACGTCACCCGCGCGGCGGGGAGCTATTCTGTAGTTTATCTTTAAGCCCGAAGCCTTTTCAAACGCCTTGACAACATCGAGCACGCTGTAGCCCTTGCCGGTGCCGAGGTTGTAGACCTCGCAGCCGTCGACCTTCAAAAGTCTGTCAAGCGCCTTTATGTGACCTATCGCAAGGTCGACAACATGGATATAGTCACGCACGCCCGTGCCGTCCGGGGTCGGGTAATCGTTGCCGCAGACGTTGAGGCACTCTAACTTGCCTATGGCGACCTGAGTGATATAGGGCATGAGGTTGCCGGGAATACCGTTGGGATCCTCGCCTATGCGGCCGCTCTTATGCGCTCCGATGGGATTGAAGTAGCGAAGGATAGAAACGCCCCACTTGCTGTCAGATACGCACAGATCCTGAAGTATCTGCTCGATGAAATATTTCGTGGTGCCGTAGGGATTGGTTGTACCGCCCGTGGGCATATCCTCCTTGAGAGGGGAGGGGTTCTTGCTGCCGTAGACGGTTGCGGACGAGCTGAAAACGAGCTTTTTGCAGCCGGCCTTATCCATCACGCGGCACAGGCACACGGTGCCCGCTATATTGTTGTCATAGTAGTTGAGCGGCTCCTTTATGCTCTGCGGCACGCTCTTGAGCCCCGCAAAGTGGATGACCGCGTCAATCTTATTCTCGGCGAAAATTTTTGTCAGCGCCTCTTCGTCGCGGATATCCGCCTGATAGAACTTAAAGTCCTTGCCCGCAAGTTCTTTTATTCTTTTGAGGCTTTCGGGCTTGCTGTTGACAAAATTATCGAGTATAATGATATCGTATCCTGCATTGAGCAGCTCTATGCTCGTGTGCGAGCCGATGAAGCCGGCACCGCCGGTTACTAAGACAGTGGACATTGAAATTACCTCCATACTCTTATTTAGTTATATTATACTCACAAAGTAGGCAAAAGAAAAGAGCAAAAGCGCTTTTTTTGCGCCGAAAAATGCACGGAAAAGGGGAACAAATATGGAACTTTACGATAAAATTCATTCAAACGAGGAGCTCAAGACTTATATCCTTGCGGGCAACCGCGTTTTAGGCGAGCTGGGCTTCACCGAACACGGACTCGCCCACGCCGGCACGGTCTCCAAAATGTCGCGGGAGATACTCGAAATTCTCGGCTACAGCGACCACGAGTGCGAGCTTGCGGCGATAGCCGGCTATATGCATGATATCGGCAATATGATAAACCGCTGCGACCATGCGCAGAGCGGCGGCATACTCGCCTTTAATATTCTTCGCAGCCTCGAGGTAAACCCGAAGGACATAGCGATGATAGTCGGCGCGATAGGTCATCACGATGAAAAGACGGCGGCGCCCGTCAGCCCTGTTGCCGCGGCGCTCATCCTCGCGGACAAGAGCGACGTGCGCAGAAGCCGAGTGAGAAACAGCAAAACAGTCAGCACTGATATTCACGACAGAGTCAACTACGCGGTCGTGGACTCGGAGCTTGAGGTTGACGGAGAGGAAAGAATAATCATCCTGCGTCTGAAGATAGATACGGAAATCTGTCCGGTTATGGAATACTTCGAAATTTTTCTCGAGCGCATGGTGCTGTGCAAAAAATCCGCCGCCCGTCTCGGCTGCAGCTTCGAGCTGATAATCAACGACACGAGATTGCTGTAACTGTGCGTTTTTTAATCTTTCAAATATAAGCAAAACATAATTATAAAAGCAAATCCGGGGTCGATGACTCCATGCCGTCAATGAGGGGTTTTGAAATGAAAGTAAAAAAGAAAAACATAATCTGGCTCTGTGCCAACGTCGCGGTTTTCGCGCTGTTTGTGTTCTTTTTCCGCGTGAAGTTCGTCGCGGCGGCTGCGGTCGTCTATTCCGCGGCGAGCGTAGGCTTTTTGACCTTTGACCTGTGCAGAGGACGCACCGAAAGCCTGTGGTGTGCGCCGATGGTGCCCATAGCGCTCATGGTTTTCGAGACGGAGGTAAATAATCCCATCGATTCGTTCGGCGCAATGCTCTGCGTGAGCGTTATTATAGCAACGGTGCTGACAATTACGGTTTTCCTCATATGCAAGAAGAAGTTCGCGGGCTTCAGCGTGGGCGGACTGCGGCAGGCGCTGTTCCTGCTGCTTGCGGCGCTTGCAATAATGGGCTGTGCCATGACGCTCAACAACACCTTCACCCGCGGCGCGCACAATGTCAGCGCGGTGGTTATCGAGACGGACGACGACCTGCGAACGGTGTTTTATGACGGCCCGCACCGTATCCGCGTGACGCCGAGAAAGGGCGCGGGAGTCGATGCGTGGATAGACCTGCCCAAGGGGCGCTGCGGCAAGGTGAAAGTCGGCGACACTGTCGAGGTCAAGGCGGAGACCGGACTTTTCGACGTGCGAATCTGCTCGCTTGCCGAATAATAAGGAGAGAATATGCAGGAGCTTTCAAATATCAATGTCATAAAAGAAATACTTTCGGCCAACGGCTTTACTTTTTCAAAATCGCTCGGCCAGAACTTTCTGATAAATCCGACCGTCTGCCCGCGAATGGCGGAGGCCTGCGGCGCGGACGAAAACACCGGCGTTATCGAGATAGGCGCGGGAATCGGCGTGCTGACGGCGGAGCTTGCAAAGAGGGCAAAAAAAGTCGTCTCGCTCGAGCTTGACACCCGCCTCATCCCCGTCCTCGCAAAGACGCTCGAGGATTTCGACAATGTCGAGGTGCTGAACGCCGATGTGCTGAAAACCGACCTCGGCGAACTTATCGCCGCCCGCTTTGCCGGTATGCGTGTTGTCGTCTGCGCGAACCTGCCGTATTATATAACCTCGCCCGTTATCATGTACCTGCTCGAGAGCCGCATACCGATAGACGCGGTGACGGTCATGGTGCAGAAGGAGGCGGCTGCGCGGCTCTGTGCACCCGTCGGGAGCAGAGACGCCGGAGCGGTCACGGTGGCTGTCAACTACTACGCCGACGCAAAGAAGCTTTTCGATGTTTCGGCGGGCTCGTTCATGCCCGCGCCCAAGGTGGACAGCAGCGTGATAAGGCTCGATATCAGACCCGAGCCGCCCGTCAAGATAACGGACGAAAAATTCTTTTTCCGCGTGGTCAAGGCGGCGTTCGGTCAGCGCAGAAAGACCGCGTCGAACTCGCTCAGCGCGGGGCTGGGTATTCCTAAAGACAAAATAAACGCGGCGATAGCCGAGGCGGGCTTCCCCGCGAGCGTCAGGGCGGAGAGCCTCAAAATGGAGGATTTGGCGCGCCTGAGCGAATGCATCGCGGCGAAGTGCATATAAAGGACGGAATTTTATGCTTTTACTTTCTGTAAAATACACGGCAAGACCCGGCGGCGGAGAAAAATTCGTCAGGGAGATAACCGACTCCGGCATCTTGGACGCCGTCCGCGCCGAGGACGGCTGCATAAGCTACGACTATTATTTTTCGGCGGAGAGCCCCGACACAGTGCTGCTAATCGAAAAATGGGCTTCGCCCGAGCAGCAGGAAGCGCACATTCAATCGGCGCACATGGCAGAGCTGATGAATATAAAGGAGAAATATATTTTAAACACGGCGGTCGAAAAAGTCGTTTTATAAAGAGCTTTAAAAGCGCAAAAAGTTTAAAAATTAAGGCATCCGTTTTACGGATGCCTTTGTTCGTTGAGAAAAGTCGGAAAACGCTGCAAAATGAGATTTGTGAAGTAGTTTCGATTGCGTGCCCCCGAAAATCCCGATCCGACTATCCTGATTTTTTACTCAAACACCAGTCTGCCCATTTTTCCGTTCTGTAGAATTTGCCTGACATTGTGTGCCCGTATTTATCAGGACGGGTGTATTTTATATCTGCTCCGAGCTTCTCAAGCTCTGCGGCGCAATAATCATCGCTGTCTATTCTCACATTGGTATCGTCCGATGAATGCGCCGCCCAGATAGACGTTTTGACTAACCGCCGAATGTCATATTTTTCATAGCAGTGATCCGGGCACAGGCTGCCCATTACCGGCACTGCCGCCGCAAAATATTCGGGAAAAAGATAGATAAGCTGCCAGACGCAGCAGCCGCCGAAGGATGTTCCGATGATATATATGCGCTTTCTGTCGAAATCTATGGGCAGCTTATCCGCAAGCCTCTTTATCGATTTTATGTAATTCTGCATCGCTTCGCCTCTGTTTGAGCCGAAAGGTGCCTGCGGCAAAAGAATATTGCAATCTGTTTTTATTAGCTGCTTGTACAACGGTAAGTTGTCAAACAGCTGTTTTAAATTGTCACTGCCCATTGCGCCCGCGCCGTGTAAGAGGATAAACAACGGCTCGTTTTTATTTTTGCTTGCACGAAGCCTGAAAGGAAAGCACATTTTATTCTCTTGGTCGGTGTATTTATAGGCTGAAAATCTGCCGCCGGATACTTTCCTTATGCCGTCGCCGCTGTGACTGAGTTCTCTCTCTATATGCGCGGCGGCTCGGTTTTGCTTTTTCTTATAGCGCTTATAGTATCTGTATGCCTTCATAACAGAATGAGGCATTTTGCCTTTTGTCTCGACGGAGCCTTGCGACAGTGTATATAAATATCCGTCGCTGCCCTCGAGCTGAGTTTCGTTTAAAAGGCTTTTAATTGTATCAAGCTCGCTTTTGTCGAAAGCTATGAGAGCCAAGCCCATATCCGATGAGCCTTTTTCAATATAGGGCTCGAAAGGCGCAATATCGCAGAAATCGTTGTCAACAAGGCAACGGAATCTCAAGTCGCTCATAAAATCACCGTTAAAATAAATTCACCGCATATAGGCGTTTTCATATTCGAAATGCGCGTTCATACGGCGCGCTTATTTATTCAGATACTCCGCATACTGCCTGTAAAGCTCCGCAGAGCTCTCGTGCCCGGCGAATGAGCCGGAATCCTCGGGATTCATCAGCCCGATATACTGATATCCGATTATCTTGTCCGCATACGGCGCTACGTTCGCTATCTGCCGCTCGATGCGCTCGAAATCGGCGGGGAGCAGGGCGCTTTTGTAGACCATGCCCTCGAAATCGAACAGCTCAATGTCCGCCCAGAGCGCGGCGCGTCCCGCTTTATCATGGGCTTTTTTCAGGCGCGCAAATATTTTTTCGCTCTGCCACACGCGAGTCTTTTTGACGCCTATCTCGTCCTGATACGCTATAAAATCGACATCGAGCGAGGCGAGCGCGTCGATATATTTTGAGTTCGTGAGCGTGAGATTTGTGCCGTAGGGCGCGATAAGCGTCTTTTTGTCGGGTGTTATTTCGCGGCAGCGGGCGGAGCAGAGATTGACATATTTCATGAAATTCCCCGAAAAGCGCAGGATTATACAAGTCTCGTCCGGAAAATACCAGCCGTAGAAGCTTTTGTGCCGCGCGTATTTTTCAGTCAGCTCATCCATGGCTTTAAACGAGCGGTCTATTACCTCGCTCGAGGTTATGTTGACTCCGGGCTTCGTCCAGTCGCCGTAAAAGCCGTTGCCGAGGAAAACCTTTATGCCGCATTTGTCCGCCTCGTCGAGCACCGCTTCGATAGGGTCGGCGCAGGGGATATCCGCCAAAGGAAAAACTGACGACTCGAAATAGCAGCGGTCATAGAGTGCAGTCGCCATAACGACTATGTATTCCATTTTGAGCGCCGCTATCTCGCGAACCTTTTCGCGCCAGTTTTCGGCGGTAAAGGAGTCGAGAGCGGGGTTCCAGTATTTGCCCTCCGCCGTGTTGTGATGGTGAATTTCAAAAAAAGTTCCGTCAAGTCCTCTTGCCATAAAAGCACCTCCGTATTCTGATTAGATTATATCACGCCGCGACCCGTCAGGCAACGGTTTTCGGCGTCCGATATCAAACCGGGCGAAAACGCAAAATCTTCAAAAAATTCTTTACAAATCGATTGATTACTGATATAATACCGTTGTATGCGTCCGCTACTCGGCTTATGGATTAAACCTCAAAGAGGTTTTCACCGGCCTTTTGCTGGGTTACGGAGCAAATATTAAAATGAGGTGAAAAAAATGACTCAGGCAGAAAAAACCGCAATTATGCAGGAGTACGCTATCCATGAGGGCGACACCGGTTCTCCGGAGGTTCAGATCGCTGTTCTCACCAAGAGAATCCGCGACCTGACAGAGCATCTTAAGGAGCATCCGAAGGATCACCATTCGCGCCGCGGCCTTCTCAAGATGGTCGGTCACAGACGCAATCTCCTGGCATATCTTCAGAAGGTCGACATTGAGCGTTACCGCGCTATCATTGCCAGACTCGGTATCCGTAAATAATTGCACGACGAGCAGGCAGGAGTTTATTTCTGCCTGCTTTTCTGAATTACAATCGACAGACTGCAACGGTTTTAGCAGTGAATCGGGGCTCCGGGAGGCCGGGGAACGGATTTATTGCTAAGTCCGGGGGTCTGTGGAAATAAAACTAAAGAGGTAAAACTATGTTCGAGGATTTCAAGAAGTTTGAAACTGAGATCGCCGGCAGACCCTTCGTTGTCGAAGTCGGCAAAATGGCTCAGCTCGCAGGCGGTTCGTGCCTCGTCCGTTACGGCGAGACCGACGTGCTCTGCACCGCAACCATGGCTGCAAAGCCGAGAGAGGGCGTGGATTTCTTCCCGCTTTCGGTTGATTTTGAAGAGAAGCTCTATTCCGTAGGCAAGATTCCCGGTTCGTTCCAGCGCCGCGAGGGCAGAGCGAGCGAGAAGGCTACTCTTGCGTCGAGAGTTATCGACAGACCCATTCGCCCCCTGTTCCCCAAGGACATGAGAAATGATGTCAGCGTCGTGGCTACCGTTATGTCGGTCGATCCCGACTGTCAGCCCGAAATCGCCGCTATGCTCGGCGTTTCCATCGCGCTGTCCATCTCCGAGATTCCGTGGGACGGCCCGATTTCCGGCGTGAGCGTCGGCCTTATTGACGGCGAGTATGTCATCAACCCCACCGAGGCTCAGCGCGAGGTCAGCCGCATGGCTGTCACCGTCGCTTCCACCTCCGACCTCGTCGCAATGATCGAGGCGGGTGCAAAGGAAGTTACCAACGACGAGATGTTCGACGGCATCATGTTTGCCCATAAGGAGAACCAGCGTCTTGTCGAGTTCATAAAGGGCATTCAGGCCGAGGTCGGCAAGAAGAAGATAGACTTCCCCTCAAATGATCCCGCACCCGAGATGTACGAGACTATCAAGGATTTCGCCATTGACGATATCCGCGCCGCTCTTGACACCGATGACAAGCGCATCCGCGACGAGCGCCTCAAGCCCATCTATGAGAAAGTTCACGAGAAGTTCGACGAGATTTATCCCGACGAGATAGATAAGATAGAGGACTGCCTCTATAAGACCCAGAAGTACGTCGTGCGCCGCTGGCTGCTCGACGACGGCAAGCGCGTTGACGGCAGAGGCATAGACGAGATTCGTCCGCTGGCTGCCGAGGTTGACCTGCTTGACAGAGTCCACGGCTCGGGTATGTTCACCAGAGGTCAGACTCAGGTTCTGACCGTCACCACCCTCGGCCCCGTCAGCGACTCTCAGATTCTCGACGGTATCGACGGCGAGGATTCCAAGCGCTATATGCACCACTACAATTTCCCCTCCTACTCCGTCGGCGAGACCAAGCCCTCCAGAGGCCCCGGACGCCGCGAGATAGGTCACGGCGCACTTGCGGAGCGCGCTCTTCTGCCCGTTATCCCGAGCGTTGAGGAGTTCCCGTACTGCCTGCGCCTCGTCTCCGAGGTTCTTTCGTCCAACGGCTCGACCTCGCAGGCCTCCATCTGCGGCTCGACCCTCTCCCTTATGGCGGCCGGCGTGCCGATAAAGGCTCCCGTTGCCGGTATCTCCTGCGGACTTGTTACCGAGGGCGACCGCTTCATGACCATGGTCGATATCCAGGGTCTTGAGGACTTCTTCGGCGACATGGACTTCAAGGTCGGCGGCACCAAGAAGGGTATCACCGCTATCCAGATGGATCTTAAAATACACGGTCTGACCCCCGCTATTATCCGCGAGGCTCTCGATAAGACCTATAAGGCGCGCTGCTACATCCTCGATGAGGTCATGCTGCCCGTTATCTCCGAGCCCAGAAAAGAGCTTTCGAAGTACGCTCCCAAGATGCTCACCACCAAGATCGACACCGAGAAGATCGGCGACGTTATCGGCAAGCAGGGCAAGGTTATCCAGAAGATCTGCGCAGAGTGCAACTGCAAGGTCGACGTTGAGGAGGACGGAACCGTATTCATCTCCGCTATCGACATTGACGACGCTAAGCGCGCTCTCAACATGGTTGAGACAATAGCCAATGATCCCGAGGTCGGCGCTATCTACAAGGGCGTTGTTACCCGCCTTATGGACTTTGGCGCGTTTGTTGAAATCGCTCCCGGCAAGGAGGGTCTTGTCCACATCAGCCACCTTGATGTCAAGCGCGTTGACCGCGTTGAGGATGTCGTTGCCGTCGGCGACGAGGTCATAGTCAAGGTTCGCGAGATAGACGACCAGGGCAGACTCAACCTCTCCCGCAGAGACGCTCTCATCGAGGTCGAGGGACTTGTTCCCGAGAACGACCTGTCCGATGAGCCCCGCAGAGCTCCCAAAAGGGACAACCGCGGCGGCAGAGACGGCGGAAGAAGAGATAACCGCGGCGGCAGAGGCGGCCACGGCGGAAAGAGATATTAATCTCTGATATAAAAATTAACAAAGACCGCTGTATCGTGAGGTACAGCGGTCTTTTGACGCAGAACGGGGAACTGCATTTCGCAGCTCCCTGTTTCAGTCTGTCGAAAAAGTCTGTCATTGCACGGATTCAAGGCTCCCCTGTGTAAGGGGAGCTGTCACGGCTAAGCCGTGACTGAGGGGTTGTTGTAATGAAAGTTCAAAATACTCAGCATTTTTGAAAAATTCAACTTATTCGGAACAATCCCTCCGGCGCTTCGCGCCACCTCCCTTTACACAAGGGAGGCTTTGATTTTTGCGAAACCACCAAAAATAGGTTTATAAACACGCTCAAACAGGGAACTGCATTTCGCAGCTCCCTGTTTTTTTATTTATGATATTTTCCGCCGCTCGATATCATGAACGCGCGGTAGATCTGCTCGAGGAGCATGACTCGCGCGAGCTGATGCGGGAAGGTCATTCTGGACATCGAGAGCTTGAAGTTTGCGCGGTGCTTGACCTCGTCGGAAAGTCCGTGCGAGCCGCCTATGATAAACACAAGGTTCCCGCTGCCGCCGACCGCCGCCTGCTCAATGTCTCGGCTGAGCTCCTCGGAGGATAGTTGCCTGCCCTCTATGCACATCGCATAGACGCGCGCCGACGGGTGAATAAGCTGCAAAATACGCTTGCCCTCGTCCGCGAGAGCCGCGTCTATCTGCGCCTTGGACGGGTCGTCGGGGATGCGCGATGGGGTGAGCTCCGTTATCTTCAACTTGCAGAAGGCCGAGAGCCGCTTTGAATATTCGGCGCACGCGCCGCGCAGGTAGTCCTCCTTGAGCTTGCCTATGCATATAAGGTCAATGTTGTACATCTTGCCCTCCGTTCAGAAGCTTATGACTTTTCCGTTGTCTCCCGCTACGCCGAGCAGATAGTCGCTGCCCGACCTTGCGCCGTGGACGGTGAACGCCGAATGAGTAGTCTCGTATGCGAGCTCCGGCGTGTTGTTCTGCTTGCTCAGATGTCCGAGCATGAAGCGCACCGTGCCCGAATCAAGAAGCTTCACCGCCGCATCGGAGCAGGCGGTGTTTGACAGATGCCCCCTGTCCGAGAGTATGCGCTGCTTTAGCGGATAGGGGTAGGGACCGCGTCTGAGCAGGTCTATCTCGTGGTTCGATTCAAGCATAACGAGGTCGCTGCCGTATATTGCGTTCATCACGGTGTCGGTCATGTGTCCGAGATCTGTGGCTACGGATATGCGCCTGCCGTCCGGCGTGACCGCCGTGTAGCCGCAGCTCTGCGCGGCATCGTGCGGCGTTGCAAAGGGCTTTACATATATCCCCGCCGCCTCCGCGCCGCTCTCGTCTATCTCGTGCGCCGTGAATTTGCCGTTTAATATGCACATGGAGTCGAGCGCTCCGAGCGTGCCCGCCGAGGCGTAAACGTCGATATTTCTGCTGCCCGCAAAGACGCGCAGCCCGTTTACGTGGTCTGAGTGCTCGTGGGTTATGAAAATCGCGCCGATGCTCTCCGGCGATACGCCTATGCTGTCGAGCGCTGAGGTTATCCGTTTCGCGCTGACGCCCGCGTCTATGAGTATGCCGCCGTCCGAGGTGCCTATGTATATGCAGTTGCCGCTGCTCGAAGAAAAAAGCGGACAGAATTTTGCCATGTTTTGCTCCTTTAAAAAATCCTGCGCCGGCATGACCGATGCAGGATTCTTGCGTTAATGTTTTCAGACTGCTCTTGAGATGCCGTCGGGCTCGGGTCTGTCTACGCGGCGGATATCCGCGCCCAATCCCGTGAGCTTTTCGACAATGTTCTCATATCCGCGGTCGATATGCGAGATTTCTTCTATCTCGGTAGTGCCCTTGGCAATGAGTCCGGCGATTATCATCGCCGCGCCCGCGCGCAGGTCATCGGCTCTGACGGGAGCGCCCTTGAGCTGCTCAACGCCCTCGACAACCGCCATCTTGCCCTCGACCTTTATCGACGCGCCCATGCGGATGAGCTGCTCGACATAGCGGAAGCGGTTATCCCACACGCCCTCGGAGACGAAACTCGTGCCGTCCGCGATACTCAGAAGAGCGGTCATCTGCGGCTGCATATCGGTCGGGAAGCCGGGATAGGGCATAGCCTTTATCGTGCACTTGCCGGGTCTGCCGTTGGCGCAGACTCTGACGCTGTCGTCATTTTCTATAACATCAATGCCGCACTCTATGAGCTTGGCGGAGATGGACTCGAGATGCTTCGGGATGACGTTCTTTATAAGCACGTTTCCGTCCGTAGCGGCGGCGGCAATCATATAGGTGCCGGCCTCTATCTGGTCGGGGATTATGGAATAGGTGCAGCCGTGCATATGCTCGACGCCGCGAATCTTGATAGTATCGGTGCCGGCGCCGCGTATGTCCGCTCCCATGGAGTTGAGGAAGTTTGCAAGGTCGACTATATGCGGCTCCTTGGCGGCGTTTTCAATGACGGTCAGACCCTTCGCCTTGACTGCGGCGAGGATAACATTGACTGTCGCGCCGACGGACGCCTCGTCGAAGTAGACGGGGCTGCCCTCAAGTCTCTCCGCGGCGGCGTCAATAATGGCGTTCTCGCCGATAGTGACGGTCGAGCCGAGAAGCTCAAAGCCCTTTATATGACGGTCGATAGGACGCACTCCGAAGTTGCAGCCGCCGGGCATGGCGACTTTCGCACGGTGGAATCTGCCGAGCAGCGCGCCGATAAAATAGTAAGAGGCGCGCAGATGCTTCGTCATATCGTGCGACACGACGTAGGAGTTGACCCCTCTCGTATCTATCTCGAGCGTGCTCTTACTCAGACGCTTTATCTGCGCCCCGAGCTGTTCGAGAATTTTTGTCATATAGTAAACATCACTGATGTTGGGAATGTTTTCGATAGTGCAAATGTCCTGAGCAAGAATAGTTGCGGGCAGAATAGCCACGACCGCATTTTTGGCGCCGCTTATGCTGACCTCTCCTCTGAGGGGTATGCCGCCGTTGAGCACGAACTTTTCCAAATTGTTCACTCCTATATAGTTTTATATCAAAAGAAGTATCAGATATCAGCTATAGTAAAATCCATTTTACGACATTAAATTATATCATCTTTTTGCCCGATTGAAAAGGGCTTTTTCGAAAAATTTATACTGCATTTTCTGCGTCGGCGGCGTTGTGCAATAAAAATTTTAGATTTTGCCGGCAATGCCGCGCATTTCTGCTGTTCGGTTTTATTATTGACAGCTTCGGCACATTTAGAAGCGGAATTTTTTAATTTAACAAGGCTGAAAAACAGCGTTTTATTTCTCTTTTTTTAAATTGTTGACAAGCAAAAAAATATTTGATAAAATCAAATTGCAGGAAGTATTTATATACGATAAAAATATACCGCGGTCTTTTGAGACTTTCCGCAAAAACAGGAGGACTGCAATGAAAAGCTCAAACAGTTTTTCAAAAAAAGAGATTTTGACGGCCGTCTCTATAGTACTGTTTCGCACTGTAACGGGCATTGTGCCTGCGCTGGTGTTTTTCGACATAAAACTTCCGGATGAACTGAGAAATGCCGTCTATTCAACGGCGGGGACGGTGGTGAGTGCTGCTTTAATATTGCTGTATACCGTTACAAGCGCAGTTATGGGAAAAAAGAAATCAGATGGTTTTGCACTCGGAATGGGAGCATCACTTTTTTTAGGATTGCTGCTTCTCCCGCTTGTTTGGTGGCCGGAGTTGTTGCTGTCGCTGGCGATAACCGGCGCCGACGGTGGATTGGTCGTTCCTCTGATGGTGCTGTCGGCGATACCGATATTTGTATATATACTGTTCAGAAAATGTTTTGCAAAAACAGAATCATAAAAATCGTCCGGCAAAGAGATTTGCCGGATTTTTTCTCGGCTGTTCGTATGTATAATGCATGATTTTTAATTTGTATATTGTTAATTTCTCTGTTTTATGGTAAAATTTTTTCATCAACCGAAGGGGGCGCCGCATTGGACAGGCTCGATAAAACAGTTGCAAAGCAGATGAATATTTCCCGCAGCGGCGCAAGGCAGCTCATAAGAAGCGGCGCAGTCGAGGTGAACGGCAAAAAAATATTTGCGGCCGACGAGCAGCTCGACATAAATTCCGACGAGCTGAAGATAAACGGAAAAACAGTCACCGTGCGCCGATATCTCTATATAATGCTCAACAAGCCCTCCGGCGTACTCAGCGCCGCAAAGGATCCCGACTGCCCGACGGTCGTCGATCTCCTGCCGCCCGAGCTCAGCAGGCGCGGACTTTTCCCCGCAGGCAGACTCGACAAGGATACTACCGGGCTTTTGATAATCACCGACGACGGCGACTTTGCCCATCGACTCATCTCGCCGTCCCACCATGTCTACAAGACCTACGAGGCGACGCTCGAGAGCGGCATAAGCGAGGAGCAGCTCGATATTCTGCGGCAGGGCGCGGTGCTCGGCGACGGCACGGAATGTCTGCCCGCGAGACTCAAAAAGCTGAGCGATGACCCCGCCGCGGTGTGCGCTCAGATACGCGAGGGCAAGTACCATCAGGTCAAGAGGATGTTCGCGTCGGTCGGAAACAGCGTTTCGGCGCTTCGCAGAACGGCGATAGGCGCGCTGAAGCTTGACAATTCGCTCAAGGAGGGTGAAGCCCGCCTGTTGACTGACGACGAGCGCAAATTGATATTCTCGGAGGCCGAGATTATATAAGCAAAAAAGGGCGCAGCCCGTAAAAATATAAAAAAGCGAGGTAAAAAAATGTCTGACAAAAGAGCAAACGACCTGAACCTCTTCAAAAAGGATCAGGACAATTACAGCATCGACACGAGCAAGAAGCTCAAGGTCGGTATAATCGGCACAGGCTGGATAGCGGAGAGCCACATCAGCGAATATCTCAAGATGCCCGACGTTGAGCTTGTCGGCGTGGCGGATCTTGTTGACGGTAAGGCCGAGGCATTTCTCAAGAAATGGAATGCCCCCGAGGGAGTCAGAGTCTACCGCTCGCATAAGGAGCTCATAGACAACGAGGAGCTTGACGCGGTCAGCGTCTGCACCTACAATATGACCCATGCGGAGTGCACCATATACGCGCTCGACCACGGGGTCAATGTCCTGCTCGAAAAGCCCATGTGCGTCACCCTCGACGAGGCCGTTGAGATAAGAAAGGCCGAGAAGAGAAACGGAAAGATAGTCTCCGTCGGCTTCCAGCCGCGCTACAACCCGAATATGCAGATGATAAAATACATAATCGAGTCCGGCGAGCTGGGCAAGGTCTATCATATTCAGATAGGCGGCGGCAGGCGCAGAGGTATCCCGACCCCGTTCGGCACTACATTCATAGAGAAAGAGACGGGCGGCATCGGTGCGCTCGGCGACATCGGCTGCTATGCGCTCGACATGGTATTGAACGGCATGGGCTATCCCAAGCCGCTGACCGTCACGGGCTTCCTCTCCGACTATTTCGGCAAGGCCGACGACTATAAATACAAGGATGTTTTCGGCGTTGACGATTTTGCGGCGGGCTTTGTCCGCCTCGAGGGCGGCCTGACTATCGACTTCAAGACCGCGTGGGCTATGAACGTCGACACCATGGGCGATACGGTCGTTCTCGGAACAAAGGCCGGACTGAAAATTCCGTCATCCGGTCACTGGGGCAGCATTGACGCTCCGCTGAAAATATACAGAAACATCGGCGAAGCAGAGGTTGAGACGGTCGTCCCAATGCTCGAAGAGCCCGAGGAGGGCGTGTTCTACTGGAAGGTCAGAAAGTTCCTCGACGCTGTCAAAGAGGGCGGCGAAGCACCCGTCCCGACGAGCCAGGCCATATACAATCAGGCAATACTCGACGGACTCTACCGCTCCGCACAGACAGGGCATGAGATAGTTCTGGAGATACCCGAGGTCTAAACGACCCAAGGCGAAAACGCCGTCCGATTCGGCAGCTTGAGCGGGCAAAATATAAAACAAAGGTCATAATCCGCAGCTCACGGATTATGGCCTTTTGCAATTTTACTTTTTATTTGCCGTAATCTATATGTATTATATACGTCGGCTCGCGGTAGAAAGCGCGGGCAAGCTTTGTCGTGCCGTCCGTTGTCCAGTTACCGTGGACGGCCTGACCGTTTCCGACATACACGGCAACGTGCGATTCACCCCTGCCGCCGTCGGCATAATAGAGAATATCGCCGGGGCGGATTTGCGCTTTCGTAACCTTCGGCCCTAAGTCGATAAAGCCCTCGGGCTCGAGGATTCTGTATGTCCAGCCGTCCTCCTCAAAGGTACGCCAGCCGCTCAAGCCGGCCTGCTCAACAGCCGCCTCGGCAACCTCGGTGCATCTGTGCTTCTCGCCGACCATCGACATTACCGCCTTGACCGCCGGATTCGACATATCGTATTCAAACGCCTTTGTCGTCTCTGTTTTCGTCGTCTTTTCGGGCTTTTTCACGGTAGTTTGTGCTCTTTTTTCGGTTGTCGGAGCGGGTCTTGAGGTCTGTGCCTCCGTGTGCCTTTCGGCTGATTCCGTCGTTTTCGGCGCGGTCTCGGTTGACTCGGACTCAGCTTCCGTTGTTTCGGGCGCCGCCGTCTTATCCGAACCGGCTAAAATACTTCCGTTCTCCGTCTCGGTAACGCTCGGCTTGTTCTGCGCCGGCTTTTGGGCGCAGGCGGTGAAGGCCGACAGCATTAAGATGCAAACAGCCGCCGCAATTATTCGTTTTTTCATCATATCGCCTCCGTTTATTCTAATATACTCTTTACCCTTATTTGTGTCAATAATCTCATACGACAAAAACGGAGGACGTTAGGCTTTATGAGGGCTTTTCGCGGCGATTATATTCAGCTCCCTTTCCGTTTCATTTTGTTCAGGGGATTTATCGGCGACCGACCGCAGGGGAAAGCTCTGCGGTCGGTCTTGTTTTTTTGGAGATAACCGTGAGTTATAGCGGCATTTTGCAAGGACAATAGCCTGCCGCACAGACGTAGTCCGTAAAAGCTCCTGCTATTTTTACGCCGCTTTGGGGTTCTAATCTTCTTTTAATCTTTACACGCTACGATAAAATCCGTATAATTATACCGGAGGTGTTCCAATGCGTGTTTTGTTTGCCGAGGACGAGAAGAGCCTCAACAGGATAATCACAAAGCAGCTCAAGGCGGCCGGCTACAGCGTGGACAGCTGCTTTGACGGCGGCGAGGCATATGACCTCATAACATCGGCCGACTATGACGCGGCTGTGTTTGACGTCACCATGCCCGTCATGAACGGCTTTGAGCTTGTCAAAAAGATAAGGGCGCAGGGCATAGACACGCCCGTACTGTTTCTGACTGCGCGCGACAGCATAGAGGATAGGGTCACGGGGCTCGACCTCGGGGCGGACGACTACTTGATAAAGCCGTTTTCGTTCGACGAGCTCTCTGCGCGGCTTCGCGTTATGACGCGCAAAAAATACGGGGGAAAGACCGGCATAATCTCCGTAGGCGACCTGACCGTCGATACCGCATCGAGGCGCGTTGAGCGCGCGGGCAGGGAGATATCGCTCTCTGCGAAGGAGTATGAGCTGCTGTGCTACCTCGTGATGAACAAGGGCGTTGTGCTCAGCCGCGAGAAAATAGAGGATCACATCTGGAACTACGACTACGAGGGCGGCACGAACGTCGTCGACGTATATATCAGGTATCTGCGCAAGAAGCTAGACGAGGGCGAGGATACGAAACTTATTCACACCGTGAGGGGTGCAGGCTATGTCATCAGATAAAAAAATAAAACCCGCGCTGCGCCGCTCCTCATTCAGGCTTCGCATAACGGTCTGGATAACTCTGCTCATAGCGGCAGTCTGCTCGCTCGGCCTTTTCGGCATACTGATAACCGGCTCGCAGATAACCGATTCGCGCCTGCAAAACGAGCTGATAAGTACCGTCGAGCGCAACGTGGACGAGATAGAATACAAAAACGGGATTTTGGAAATAGAAAACGACTTTGCTTTCTTCTACGACGATGTTTACTGCAACGTGTTTGATTCGAACGGCCGATACCTCGACGGCGAGTCCCCCGCCGCGCTTATAAACGGCGAAAACCTCAAAAACGGCAGCATCGGCTCATTTGAAGCGGACGGGAGCAAATATTATTATTACGACACCCGCCTTGATTTCAACAAATACGAGTATGAGATAGACGCATTTTCAGGGAAGATAATCAAATATGAGGCCGACACGGTGATGTCCGAGCTCAGTGACCCCGTCTACAAAACCACCGTGTTCAAGGACGGAATAAGCAGCGAAAAGGCTGTCGATATCGCGCTCGAGCACGCGGGACTGACCCGCGACAAGGTGAAGTCCCTGAGCGTCGAGCTCCCCTCGACTTCGGACAGAACCGTTTTCAAAGTCGAGTTTATTTGCAGCGAGTCGACCTATCCCCCCGTGTGGGTGCGCGGATTCATAAACGCGGATGCCGCTAAGAGCGCGTTTGACGCGATAAACAAGACTGTAATATATATTTTCCCGATATTCATTATCATTGCGGCAGTCGGGGCGTATCTGATATCGCGCAAGACGATGAAGCCGGTAGAAAACATCTGCCGCTCGGCGCGCGAGATAACCGACGGCGCGGACCTGTCAAAGCGCATTGAGCCCGAGAAGAGCGCGGACGAAATTTATACTCTCGCCGAGACCTTCAACGATATGCTCGCAAGGCTCCAGACCTCATTTGAAAATGAGAAGCGGTTCACCTCGGATGCTTCGCACGAACTGCGCACTCCGCTCGCCGTAATAAAGGCGGAATGCGAATACGCGCTGTCCGACAAGGCGAGCGAGGAGGATATGCTTGAAGCGCTCTCGTCCGTAGACGAGCAGACGGACAAGATGACAAAGCTCGTCACGGCGCTGCTGACGCTCTCGCGCACGGAGCAGGGTGACAGGCGCTACAAGCTCGAGGACACCGACCTGAGCGCACTTGTCAAAAAGCTTTGCGCCGACTTCCCGCTCGCAAAGAACATTACGCTCACGGCAGATATTGAGGACGGCATAGTAATTCCCGCGCAGGCTCAGCTCATCTCGCTGATGCTCGAAAACCTGCTCTCGAACGCCGTCAAATACGGCAGAGACGGCGGGCACATTGAAGTAACGCTCAAGAGCAAAGACGGCGTCACGCTCTCGGTAAAAGACGACGGCATAGGCATAAAGGACGAGGATCTGCCGAAGATATGGGGCAGATTCTACCGCGCGGACGAATCGCGCAGCCGCGAGAGCGGCTTCGGGCTGGGGCTTTCGCTCGTCAGCCAGATAGCGACGCTCCACGGCGGAAAGGCCGACGTCACCTCAGTCTACGGCGAGGGCAGCGAATTCACCGTAACATTCAGGGAAAATAAAGCCGGCGCCTAACGAGCGCAAGTGCATAAGAAAACAACCGGCCGCAACGGGTTAGCCTGTCGCGGTCGGTTGTTATTTATGCGGTAATTGGATTTTGCGGGGTGTTGAAATTATGGCGTTCCGGAAAGGGGAGGCTCGGAGAAGCCGAGACTGAGGGGTTGCGGCGCAGCGTGTAAGCCTCAAGCGGAGAGCCTATTATAAGACACGGGCGAATAAATAGATTTTCGGTGACGCTGACGCGTCAAAGGGTCGTCGAGCCGCCGACCCCCACAAAGTGAATATCCACAAGCTACTGCATAACCCGCGGGCGGCAATATCCGATCCTGCACGATTATTTCAGTTTGCAATATTGAATTTGTTTGGCTGAAGGCGGCTTTACCCCGCGCCCACCGATTTTTGTCAGACCATCCTGATGCTCTGACAACTTTTTAAAGATTCCTGTGTACAAAAAAACACCCTTTGATAAATTTTATAAAATAAATCTGTTTTAAGCCGTCTCGGAGTGTGACGGTACGGGCACCGAACTCTTTCTAAATAGCGATAAAGAAGCTTTTACTCTCTTCTTGATATACTTATAAACAAGAATGCAACTGATTTTATTTAACACGATTACTCAAAAACGTTGATATCAAGCCGTTTTTTTAAGTTGATTTTCAGACTCTAAAAAAATATTTCACAAATTTATAAAAATTTATCAGAAAAGCGTTGAACTTTTTGTACAATTATGCTAAACTGGGCTCAGAGATTAAAAGCACGACAGCTTTTTTGACCGGATTACGCTTCCGGATATAGACTCAGCAGCTTTTTCCGTCGGAATTTCGGATGATTCCGGCGGTCAAACACGTCTGCAGACCTCGTGAAAACTATGGATTGCTACGGACTAAAGAGTAGAGGGCAGTGAAACGGATGGAACGTAAGAAAAAAATAAAAATCGCTATTGTTGTATTGGCTGTTCTTCTCTGCGTCAGCCTCCTGGCGCTCGGCGGCACGCTTGTGTATAACAGGCTGATTGCCGATAAGCCGGGAACCGTCCTTGTGCCGGATAATCTGATAACGCCGGACGACGCCGCAACCTCGCCCGAGGGGACAACTCTGCACGACGGCAACAGCGAAACAAAAAAGCATACTGAAGCCGGCGGTACGGGAAGCACTGTCGGCTCGAACGGCGTTACGCAAATAATAAATGCGGCGGGACGCACGGCGACGACTATCGAGCTCTACAGCAGACATTCGGAGGAAAACATTCCGTTTAAGGTTATGAATATGTTCCCGGGCGACAGGGAGACGAAATATTTCCGCGTGCGCGTGTCATATTGCAATGAAGTTACCGTGCACTACAGGGCGTTCGTCCGTCCCGGTTATGAGAAGCTGGCGGAGGTTATGAAGGTCAGAATAAGGCTTCTCAACACGGGAGAAATAATGTATGACGGTTTGATGAGGGATATGCCCGAAAGCGTGAAGTACAAGCTTGTGTCGCCGAAAAAGGATACCGCCGAGCTTTACTATGAAATAACCGCTTATCTTGATACGAGCGTGGGCAATGAATATCAGAATAAAGAGCTGATAGCCGATTTCAAATGGTGGGTCGAAGATAAGGATGCGGGCAATCTTGTAATTCCGCCTAACACCGGAGAGACCTTCAACCTCAGGCTTTGGGGCGGTTTGGCGCTCATCTCCGGCTGCGTGCTCATTTTCCTGGCGGTTACCCGCAGGCGCAAGGAGGAAGAGGAAAATGTCTGAAGCAAAGACTGAAAAAAAGCTGACCGGCGGAATTGTCGCAATAGTGATATTGGCGCTCTGCCTGACAATAACCACTTTTGCCCTTGTTTATGCAACAGTCTCGGTCGACAATAACCTGTTCCATACGGGCGAGGTTAAAATCAACCTCAACGACGGAAACCCCGTTATCTATGAGCATGAATTTCTCTTTGAGCCGGGCATGACGGTAAAAAAGGAGTTCTTCATTGAAAACGAGAGCACATGGGCGGTTTATTACAAGATATATTTTGACGATATAGAGGGCGGTCTGGCAAATGTGCTCGACGTGACCGTTACCGACGGCGAAAAGGTTCTCTATTCCGGCAAGGTGAACGAGCTGACGAGACATAATGTAACAGCTGCCGACGATACGCTGGAAATCGGACAGCGCCGAAACCTCACCGTGTTTTTCCACTTTCCCGAGGCTGCGGGGAACGAGGCGCAGAACCTGAGACTCTCGTTTACTCTGTGCGCCGAGGCGACGCAGACCAAGAACAATCCCTACAGATTGTTTGACTGAAAGCAAAGCACTATATACATATAAATCCGTTAGGAGTGAGCAAGTGAAAGTATTAAATGTGATTCGCAGCGTGTTGGCCTGGATTATGGTTGTCATAGCTGTCTGTATGATGATATTTACGGTGGTGTCGGTTCTGACTTTTGACCGCGCCGACCGCAACCTGTTCGGCTACAAGGCCTTTATAGTCCTGTCCGACTCCATGAGCAAGACCGACTTTGACGCGGGTGACTTAGTGCTCGTCAAGGAGGTCGATCCCTCTACGCTCAAGGAGGGCGACATAATCGCCTACTCCTCGCAGAATGAGGAGAATTACGGCGCGACGGTCACGCATAAAATACGCAGGCTGACCACCGACGCGAACGGGAACCCCGGATTTGTTACCTACGGTACCACAACAGATACCGACGATGAAACCGTGGTTACATATCCGTTCGTATTGGGCAAATATCAAAAGCATATCCCGAAGGTCGGAACGTTCTTCCAGTTCCTCAAGACCACTCCCGGATATATCGTCTGCATACTTGTCCCGTTTTTGATTCTCATACTGCTTGAGGGCATCCGCTGCATCCGTCTGTTCCGCAAATACAAGGCCGAGCAGCAGGCGGAATTGCAGGCTGAGCGCGACAAGATTGAGGCGGAGCGCGCCGAAACGCAGCGCATGATGCAGGAGCTGCTCGAGCTCAAGGCACAGATGGGGGACGCGCCGGGCAAGACTAAGGACGAGCCTGAAGAAGAGGTGAAAAACAGCGCAAACTCCTGAACTTTGATGTAAGCGCGCATAGCGCGAATACATATTTGTCATTGTACTTAAAATCTACTGAAAGGGGTAAATGAAAATGGCAAACAGCAAATCCGCCAAGAGAGCATTTGTTTCCAGCGCAATCGCGGTTCTCCTTTGCGTTGTTATGCTCATTGGCACCACCTTCGCATGGTTCACAGACACAGCGAAAACCGGAGTCAACAAGATTCAGTCCGGTACGCTCGACATTGAACTTCAGATGAAAGACAAGGACGGCAACTGGGTCAACGCCGAGGGCAAGACCCTCGACTTCAGAAAGTCCGCAGACGCCCCGGAGGGCGAAGCGGTTCTCTGGGAGCCCGGCTGCACCTATGAGCTGCCCGAGCTTCGCGTTGTCAACAACGGCAACCTTGCGCTCAAGTATAAGATTGTTGTCTCCGGCATAACCGGCGATGCAAAGCTTCTTGAGGCTATCGAGTTCACCGGCCTTGATGACATCGGCGATGTAGAGCATCTTCTTCCCGCCGAAGCTTCTTCCGCTCCGATTAAAATCACCGGTCACATGAAGGAAGATGCAGGCAACGAGTATCAGGGACTTGAGGCTGATGGCGTTTCCGTCATTGTCTATGCAACCCAGTATACTCACGAGTATGATAGCTTCGACAACCGTTATGACGCGGGCGCAGGCATTATCACTACTTATGATGAGCTGACATATGCTCTGGCAACCTCTACTAATGTTATTAAGCTCAGCGGCGATGTTGATACCCTCGGAAATCACGCCATCATGGGCAGCTCCAAAGAGCAGAATGTTGTCCTTGACATGAACGGCAAGACACTCGGAAGCTCAAAGGATGTTTGGGATGACGGTGCTGCGCGCTGGTCTCTCCTGTCTGTTCGCGGCGCAAACAAGACGCTGACCGTTACGGGCAACGGCGAAATCAGAGCAAGAGCAAACGACAGCTATGCAATTGATATTCGCAACGGAGCTACCGTTATTATCAAGGATGGCAAGTTCATCGGCAATATTGACGCCGTATATGTTGAGAGAGGCAAGCTCGTTGTTGAGGGCGGTTTCTTTGACCTTATTCAGAAGCACCCCGAGTCGAAATCCGGATTCCTTCTGAACTGCTTTGATGATAATTATAAGGCGGGCACCGCTTCCATCGAAGTCAAGGGAGGTACTTTCGTCAACTTTAACCCCGCAGACTGCGCGGCTGAGGGCGCTCACACCAACTTTGTTGCCGCCGGCTACAAGGTGGTTCCCGCAGCTCAGGCAAACGGCGATATCTGGTACACCGTCGTTGCAGAATAAGTAAATAACCCTAAGTCCTCTCCGCTTTTGCGGCGGAGAGGCAATCAAAGGGCACGAGCCCCGGTTCGTGTCTTTTGATTGTGAAAAAAGGCCGCACACGGCGGCACGGATTATTTCAGGCTATGATGTAAGCGCCAACGCGCAAACACATATTTGTCATTGTACTTAAAATCTATGGAAGGGAGTAAAAGAAAATGACAAACAGCAAGTCTTCCAAGAGAGCATTTGTCTCCAGCGCAATCGCGGTTCTCCTGTGCGTTGTTATGCTCATTGGAACAACATTCGCATGGTTCACCGACACCGCAAAGACCGGCGTCAACAGGATTCAGGCAGGCACGCTTGACATTGAACTTCAAATGAAGGACGGTCAGGGCAATTGGATCGACGCAGAGGGCAAGACTCTCGACTTCAAGAAGTCCGCAGACGCTCCGGAGGGCGAAGCGGTTCTCTGGGAGCCCGGCTGCACCTATGAGCTGCCCGAACTTCGCGTTGTCAACAAGGGCAACCTTGCGCTCGTTTACAAGATTGTCGTCTCCGGCATAAACGGCGATGAGAAGCTTCTCGAAGCTATCGAGTTCACGGGGCTTGACAATCTTGAGGACGAAGGCCACCTTCTTCCCGGAGAAGATGCATCCGTTGCAATCAAAATCAAGGGTCACATGAAGGAAGATGCCGGCAACGAGTATCAGGGTCTTTCGGCCGAGGGCATCTCCGTCACCGTCTATGCAACTCAGGATACCGTTGAGTATGACAGCTTCGACAATCAGTATGACGCCGATGCGTCCAAGTCTGTTATCAAGGCTACCCCCGAGACCATACAGAGCATCCTCGACGGACTCACCGGTCCCGCTGTTGTTGAGCTTAGCGAAGGCGATTACGGCAGACTGTATCTTCGTCAGGCTAAGGAGACAAGCGCAGCGCGCGATGATCTGAAAAAGAGCGATGATTATCCGGCATATTACCGTGAGATCAAGGGTCTGACGCTGAGAGCGGCAGCCGGTGCAAAGGTCACCTGCAAGGGCATAACCGCAGAAGCGGGCACGCTTACCGCTGCGTCCAACAAGGCGGACTTCGGCGGCAACTTTGTCAGCTATCTCCTTTTAGAGAGCACCAAGATCGAGGGCATCAGCTTCACCGATACTACCACAAACGTCCTGTTCATGCGTGACAATTACGATGCAAACCATACGGGAACTTCGCTTCTTGTAAACGGCTTCACCGTAAAGGACTGCAAGGGTGTCGGCAGCGGCGAGAATAAGCCCGGCAAGCATTTCTTCTACGGCTCAAGCGCCTCCGACCTGCCCTTCTGCAATGCTGCGGGCGGCAAGGCCGGCTATAACGATATCAGAATTATCGGCTGCGAGCTGAGCAAGTATTATCAGCCCATCTGCTGGAACAACAAGACCTCCGTACTTAACGGTTTGACGGTTTCGGGCAATACTTTCACAGACTGTATACACAACCATGTCCAGGTTACAAATAAGATAAACAGCGGCAAGTTTGTTTTCGAAAACAACAGGCTTGTCAATGTCGGCAACAACAAGTTTATCCGTATAGAGAAGCTTCAGGACGGTTCGGCTGTCACAATCAAGGGAACAAAGATAGAAAATGCCGGTGTCAATAACAATATAGTAAGAATCGACGGCGTTTCCTCCAACTTTACCGTTGATGCGTCCGACAACCAGTGGGCAAAGGGCTTCTTCCCGCTTTGGGAAGGTCAGCCAGAGCCGTATTGGCTTGCATACACTTATTGATTTCACGGGTTGCCGCGAATCGGTAAAGTAAACATATAACCGATTAGCACACAACCGTCTCTGTTTTACCAAGTCCTCTCCGCTCTTTGGGCGGAGAGGCAATCAAAGGGCATGAGCCCGTGTTCGTGTCTTTTGATTGAACGGAACAAAAAATTAAGAAAGGAGCCGCAGACGGAATGGGTACCGTTTTACTCATTTTGGGAATTGTATTCGGCGTCTTTATCGCTCTGCTTGTTGTTTCCGCGGTTGTGGTTTTTCTGTCAAACTTTAGCAGCGGAACGCGGCAGATAACGGGGGAAATGCGCCGCGCATTTGACGACGAAGAATACAATTATTGGCACAGAGAACTGCGATGTCACTATCTTTGCCTTATCCCTTTCGTCAACGGGCGCAATGTTATGCATATATATAACTTTTTCTTCAACAGGTCGCAGCGCGGCGAAAAGAAACGCGGAGACGGTCTTTTCCATCTGCTTGCGCCGTCCGTTATCGGAGCGCTGCTGTGCGTCGTCTGTCTCTGCGGCGCGAGCTGGGCGTGGTTCTCGGCATATACCTCCACGGGGGAGACGGTTATAAAATCCTCGGAATATAATATCACGGCCGCCGTGAGAGACAGTGAAAACAGTCCCGTCGAGGTCAAAAACAACGCCTGCACCGTAGCGGACGGAGTTTATAAGGTGACGCTCTCGGCAAAGGGGTCGCAGAGCGCCACGGGATATTGCAGAGTTGAGATAGGCGGTAAAATCTACTATACCGAGCAGATAACCGCCGTAGGAAGCTTCACCTTTACAATAAAAACAACGGGCAGCTCGGATGTAAAATTTGTTTCCAAATGGGGCAGCTGCGCCGTCAGAACGAAAGAAAACACAATTGTGTCCGGCGCGGAGATTTCGGTTATCGGCACTGTGACGCAGGAGGAACCCGAACCACCCGCCGATAAGCTTGAGCCCGAGACAACGGAGCCGACCACAGCAGCTCCGCCGCTTACAACGACTCCTGCACCAACCACAACAGCCCCGGCGCCGCCTACAACAGCTCCCGCGCCAACCACAACAGCCCCGGCGCCGCCTACAACAGCTCCCGCGCCCACTACAACAGCTCCGACTGCGGCAGCCCCGACACCGATCGAGCCGGATAACGAGCCGGATGCCGAGCCCGCCGAGCCGACCGTGGGAGAAGATACGGAAGCAAGTGAATAAAAAGCGAACCGCAGCGAAAACAACTGCTGCGGTTCGTGAGTTTTTATCCCGTTCAGCCGCAAGAAATTATTCCTCTGCGGCGGTCAGGGTTTTTGCGATTTCGACCGTCTCTGCAAAATCGGTATTCAAGTACATCATGTACTGAGTTAGGTTATCCTGATAGGCAATAGAACAAAAATTTTCTTGCTCTATTACAAAAACGGTCAAACCGTTTACTGATAATTCCTCAACTTTGCTATAACTGGTAGTATTATTAAAATCAATCGGTAAAACGGATTCATTAGAATAAAACTTTCGGATAGATACTTTACCGGATAAATTGTTTGCTCGGTATGAAAATGATGTGACCTTAAGACCATCGATATTGTCCTCAAATATATTGTCATAGATGCAGTCGCTTGATAAAAACATTGCCGGCAGTTTCAAGTCGGAAATATCGTGCTTCCTGAGCTCGGCGGCAATCTCCGTTCCGGGTATTCCGCTTTCATCCTTTTGCTTGTCGAAATGAACCTGTATGTGATTCTCATAGAAAGTGATGGCGCTGTTCTTCACTTTTTTGTTAGTGGCGACGGTTGCTATTCCCGTGGTGACGAGCAGCAGTGCGATAGTGGCGGCTATTATCAGCAGGTTCTTTAGCTTGCCATTGAAGCGTGACTTTTCGGGCTTGTCGGCAGCAGGCGGTTCTGTGATTTTGTCACTGCCTGCGCTGTCGGCTTTTTTCTCCTTGCCGCCGTTTGCCTCCGCTTTGCTGATATAGTACAGGCAGTATTCTATAAGGTCCGGATCCATTTCGGAGTCGTCCTTTTGCAGTTCTTCTTCAATTATATTTTCGAGCTCTTCGACGGTGAGCTCAAGGGAATCGTCATTCAGGATTTTCAAGAGTTGTTTTTTTGTCATATAAATTCCTCCTTACTTATATAGTCTGCGAATTTCAAAAATGTTACGGAAAAATTTTAAATTTTTTGTTTCTCTATCTCTTTTTTCACCATATGCACTATCTTTTTCCGCGCTCTGAAGAGCTTTTGCCGGACATTTGTCTCGGAAAGCCCGTGCATGGCAGCGATATCTCTTACTCGCATATCCTCCATATAGTAATCCTCGACCAGCGAGCGCTCGTCTGCCTTGAGCCGATTCAATATATTGTCTGTCATTTCGTCTATCAGCTCGTCGGAAACGTCGTTGAGCTGCGGCATTTCGACGGCAGAAATTTTCAGCGCGGTTTCATACTGTACTATTCTGTTTATATGCTCTGCTTCTCTCGCTTTGTTTTTGTATTCGTCAATTATCTTATTGTTCGCAACGCGGGTCAGCCAGGCCTTGGGATTTTTTATTTCTTTACCTGCGCGTCTGGCCTCGAGCAGTGCCATGAACACATCCTGAACGCAGTCCTCGACACAGTCGGGGCAGTCTTTAAGCTGAAAACTGCAAAAGCTTTTTATGTATTCTCTGTAAAGATGCCAGATCTGCATACACTCTTCCGTAATTTCATCTTTCTCCAAATTAACCAATTTCAAATCATCCCCTATATTAATGTCCGATTTTTCGGCACCGTGACTTTATTATACTACAGTTTGTGCAAGCGGGCAATAACACGGGAAAATATGTTTTTTAATTTGCGGCTTTTGATAGAAATGCGGGAGTGCGCCCCCTACCGCCGAGCGAGTCGGAGACTCTCGAAAAATTTTCAAAAAAACTGTAACATTTTCAGTTTTTGCAGACTATATATATAGGACGTTCAATAAGTCGAAAATCTGCATTTTTGCACGTTTTATCTACACTTTTGCATTTGCGGTTTTCCGAAGCGGTGTTTTGCGCTATAATTTTTGCACACGGCAGACATCTGCCCCGTTCAGCCGCATTGTATACTTAATTTGACAACCTCAACTCTCAACTCCTATAAAAGTGCAGCGGCAGGGGGACATCCTCTGCCGCTGTGCGCCTTTTCGGGATACGAGAATAACAATATTCGAGCCGGAAAAGAACAGCAGCCGCTTTGCGGGCAGTTCAATTTGCAAAAAAAACAAAATGATTGACATGATAATTGCTTTGCGGCATAATAAAGCTGTAAAAGCGGAATTGAGAATATTTAACATATTGTCACAACTGTGCGGAGGATGTGATTCCAATGGTTTGACCGACCTTTTGCAAAAGCAAAACAGCGCAAAAGAATCAGAAGGCTTCAATGCGCAGTCTTATAACTATGGAGCCAACAATTCAGTAGCTCATGTAATTGCACACAGAAGTATTACTGCTGGGTTGGACACATCATATGTTTACGAAAACAATAATTTATATTCTGGAGGTAATAGTAATGGATCCGTTAGAAAGAGCGTTTGGAGTAATTGTTGTAGCACTTATAACTATATTTGGAATCAGCGGAATGGCAGTAATAGGAATACTGGGCAAAATAATAGAGTGGTTTGCTTAAGCGAAGCCACTAATGAGCAAGACCGACTAAACAACAGCAAAAACCGAACGGTGGTCGTTATCGGAATCGGACCCGGAGAATCCGAGCCTATACCGGCGAGCAAACCGCAGACATTTTAACGGGTCGCCCGCTTCTTGAAGAATACGGTCACACGGTTTTCCGAATTGTGCGGCCGTTATTTTTTTGTATGCCCGTTGCATGGTTTTTGAGAAAAATGTTTTATACAAATCAAAGGAGGTGTCTCTGTGAAAAAATCCGTGCTGCTTTTGCTTGCCTGTTCCGTTCTGCTGCTTGCGGCCTGCCAAAAAACGCCAGAGTCTGTCGTGGATGGAAATGTCCTTCGCGCCAAAAGCTCGAATGATTTGCTCGTCGAGTCCCTCGTCAATGCTCCCGCCGATAACGGCAATCAGGGCGGCACGATGCCCGTTCTCTCAAAAACCGAGCATCTCAAGCGCGACATTTCATCCGGCGGCAAAACCGTGCATATCGACGCCGATATAAAAGTGCCGAAGATAACCGGAGATATACGGACATATTCCGCGCAGTACCGCTTCTTCGACCTGTTCGAGCTCGAAGATCTGTTCTTCTCCGGTGACGACCCGATGTTCAATCCCGGCGCGGAGAAAACGGCGGAGGACGATCCGTCGGTCGGTCTGCTTCCGGGCGGATTTTATTTCGGCGTATCCGAAGTTCTGAGCGCGTCAAACCATCCGACCGCTTTGAAGCCCGGATGGGCAAAGGGCTGCAATATCTCTCCCGACGATGCGCGCCGCTTGTCGGATAAACTTCTCGGCCGCCTCGGAATGACCGATTTTGAGCTTGTCTCTTCGCAGATCGCTGAGCCTCTGACCGAGCGAGGCAACCGTGCCAAACGCGGCAGATATGAATATAAATATGTCCAGGTTGCCGACGGAATACCGCTTTCGAGCGGCGAGCCGGACAGCACAGGATGCACCGTTGCAATAGACGACAGGGGCGTTGTCGACGCGAGGCTCACAAGGCTTGAGCTTGGCGAGTCGAAAATCGTAAACAGCAGAGTCATGACGCTCGACGGCGTTCTTACAGTCTTGCAGAAGAAGCTTGCCGCCGCGGGACTTGTCAAAGATTCTATAGTAAAAGAGATAAGCTTTGAATATATGTCGGTCGAAGACCCCGAAACATATAATTCTACCGTGTTCCCGTGCTGGCGTTTCTGTATCGCTACTACCGCAACGCTGGAGCAATACGGCGAATATGAAAATGATATTATAATCAATGCCGTAACCGGTGAATTTTACGCCGTTACGAATAGATACGAATAACTAAAAGGAGGAAAACAAAATGTTGAAACGCACAAAAGGATTCGTATCGCTCGCTGCCGCAATCGCACTCATGCTGGGACTCTGTTCCTGCAGCGGCAAACCCGAAACAGACCCGAGCACAACTGCCGACCCGACCGGAATAGGGGCGCAGGCAGAGACCGGGGAGAACACCACGGCGAAGGATATTGCTCCCGAAAGCGGCACACCGGAAACCGCCGCAAAGGAAGCAAGCACTGCCAAAGAAGCAGGCACCGCCGCGCCGACCGAAAAGACGACAAAGGGCAAAAATAACCATGTGAATGTCAGCGCCGCCGGATTCATCTGGCCTGTGCCCGGCTATACACAGCTTTCCTCTCCGTACAGCACTCAGTATAAGCGCATAAGCATCAAGGCCGATTTCGGCGCAAAGGTCGTTGCCTGTGCAAGCGGAAGAATAACGAAGATATATAACAAAGATGATGAAAGCAAAACGCCGTGCGCCGTGCTGACCTGCGACAACGGCTATGTAATCGAATACAGCGCGGCCAAGTTCTCCGTAAAACAGGGCGAATACGTCTCCCGCGGAGATGATATGGGCTTTATCGGCAAATACGGAACCGGCCCCCACCTGAACATTTCAGCCACAAAGGACGGTGTAAGCGTCGATCCCACAACTGTAATAAAGCCCTGAGCGGGGTGATCCTATGCTCAGAAAGGATGTTAAAAGCCAGCTTTTTTCAACCGGGATGTTGATATCCCTGCTGCTCGGGCTCGTTCTGCTTGTCGAGCCGCAGTATCAGTATTTTCTGTATTTTGCGCGGTGGGACAACAAGGCGGATTATATCAATTTCTTCTTCTCGTCCCTCGCACTCGGCGGATATCTTATCTTTACGCCGATAATAACCGTCATGCCCGGCGTGTTCCGCTTCTGCGATGAGTATAACAGCGGATACCTGCGCTTTATGCTCGTGCGCTCGAAGAGCCGCAGAAAATATATTTTCTCAAGGCTTTTTTCAAACGCTGTCTGCGGCGGCGCGGCGAACGCTCTGCCGCTTGCGGTGTTTGCGCTGATAATGCTCATTTTCTGCGACCCGTATGTCCCGAACGGACACTCGAAAACTCCGCTTGACGGAAGTATATTGCAGCCGTTTGAAAACGTCGCGGGCGGGCTCGGCCTGGTCGGAGTGATAATCCTGCTCGCGTTCCTCTTCGGCGTCGTGTGGGGAGTTATCGGCACGGCTCTGTCCGCCGCGGTGCCCAACAGATATGTGGCTCTCTGCGGCCCGTTCGTGCTGTTCTTCCTGATGCATCTCGTCGCAAGTGCGCTGCAAAAAGAAAAATTCAGCCCGACCAACACCATCCTGCCCGATATTTTGCCGTCGTTCGGCTTTCTGTTTTTGTATCAGGCGGTGCTTCTGGCGCTCGGCTGCGCGGCGTTCATCTTCTTTGCGCGAAGGAGGCTGCTGCAATGAAACAGTGTCTCTCTGTGATGCGCTGGCAGTTCGGCACATGGCTCGGCAGTGCGCGAACCATTACGGCTTTTCTCGTCTGCGCCGCCGCTTCGCTGCTCGATTCCGTGAATCTTATGCAGTTCGCCCGGGCGAGCGGAGATCCGCTTAACATATTCGAGCCGTTTATATATAACAGCTCAACGCTCCATATAGCGACATTGATGTTCCTCGGGCTTATGCTCCTGTTTGCCGATGCGCCTTTTACCGAGCAGAGCGCGATGTATTCGCTCGTGCGCTGTTCGCGGGTGCAGTGGGTAGTCGGAAAGCTCATGTATATCCTGCTCTCCTGCGCCGTGTATTACATATTTTCGCTCGCGGTGACCGTGCTATTCTTCTCGCCCAACGCCTTTGCGGGCAATGTGTGGAGCGCGCCGTTTTATGAGCTCGTCATGCGCGATGCGGCGGCTTCGTCTTATCATATCACAGTCGACCCGAAGCTTTTCATGCCGGTTGTTACGCCTTATCTCGCGGCATTCTATGCCCTGGCGCTGAATCTCGGCTACGGATTTTTCTGCGGCTCTCTTCTGTTTTTGATAAATTTAAGCGGCAGCCGCGTGCTGGGCTTCGCCGTGCTCTCGGCTCAGCATATCATTTCATATCTGATTAGGTTTAAGTACCTCCCGTTTTTTATCTCCGTATTTTCGAATCACGGCTTCTCAGAAGATGCCGGTCTGCCGTCGGTCGGCTTTTCGTGCGCGTATTTCTGCCTGCTCGCGGCGATTATCGTTGCGTGTATTCTTCGCGCCGTTCGGCATGTCGATCTCAAAATAACAGTGGGGACTCGAATATGAAGATAACTTTTTTCGCGGGATTGCGGCATCGGCTTTTCAATATGCTGCCGTATCTCGCCGTTTCTCTGCTCATATGGACGGTCTGCGTGCTCTCGTCTTTCGGCGGCGAGCGGGAAACATTTTTCTCTGTTTTCACCGAAGCCGTCGGCGGCGTTGAACACAGCGGACAGTTTGATCTCTTCGGCTTCTTCCGCTATTTCGGAACATTTTTTGCGGGACTCTTTCTCGGTATGGCGGGCTCGGTCCTCGATTCCGAGACGATGCCGTATTTCGTCCTGCCGCGCTCGAAGAGCTTTTTCAAATGGTGGATAAAAACCGTTTCGTCCGCGCTTCTCTGGTGCGTGCTCTATTGCCTTATCGGCATAGCCGTCTTCGCAGCGGCGGCGGAAAAAGTCGGAACGCTTTCCGCCTTTGAGCTTATGCGCATGGCGGCATATCCGCTCGCGCTCGGCGCGTCAATGTGTGTGCTGTGCCTTCTGCGTTTTCTTCTCGGGCAGAAGCCTGCGGCGGCGATTGTCATCGCGGCTGTCGGCACAACGGGGCTCATATGCGGGAGGCTGAAAAGCTTCAGCTTCGCCATGCTCGGCGCATACGGCATGGCAAAACAGCTGACCGATGTCAAAACGGCTGCGGCGGTACTATTGGCAGACGCGGCGGCGATAATCCTTGTCTTTTTCTGCTCCGGCGCAGTGAAGAGAAGGGCTTTGAAAGGAGGACATTATTTTGACTGATGTTATAGTTATAGATAAACTGACAAAAAGCTTCAAAGGGAAAACGGTTCTCGAAGATGTCAATATGCGGCTGCAAGAGGGCAGAATATATGGCATCGTCGGCGACAACGGCAGCGGAAAGACCGTACTTTTAAAGCTCATTTGCGGATTCATGAAGCCCGACAGCGGCACGGTCACCGTCAACGGCAAGGTGATAGGCAAAGACGCTGATTTCCCGGAGAACACGGGAATTATAATCGAAGCGCCCGGCTTTCTGCCCAATTACAGCGGCATGAAAAATCTTGAATATCTCGCCTCGATACGCGGCAAGATCGGCAAAGAGCAGATAGAGTCCGCCATGAAAACAGTCGGGCTTGACCCGTCGTCAAAGCTGCGTGTCGGCAAATATTCGCTCGGCATGAAACAGCGCCTCGGTATAGCGCAGGCGATAATGGAGGATCAGCAATTATTGATTCTCGACGAGCCGATGAACGCGCTCGACAAGGACGCAGTCGAGGAGATGCGAAAGCTCTTTCTGAGCTTTAAAGCGAGCGGAAAAACCATGCTCATAGTCTCGCACAACGAGGGCGATATCTCGGCCCTCTGCGACGAGGTTTATGAATTTGACGGTGCAAAGATAAAAAAACGCGAGAGTTTGAGAGCAGTGTAATTCCATAGGGGCCTCAAACATGACAATTAACGAAGTTAAATAGTATTGTTGTTTGAGAACAGAGTCGGAAAACCGCGCCGGTTAATCTTGCACGATGACAGCTAAATTGTATATTTGCAAAAAAAAACACCTCCCTTGGTAACCCGAAAGTACCGAAGGAGGTGTTTGCTTTTATTTTAAATTTTACTCATAATTTTAGCGCACAGTTTATCGTACCCAGTGAACTTTTTCAGAAGGTCTATTAAAACGGAGAGAATCAACGACAGCGCCAAAAGCACAAAAAACGTCAACAAAGAATACTTCAAACCGTAGAGAAAATCCTTTAAGAAATACGTTCTTAAAATGGTGTGCGATAAAAACATATTCATCGAGTGTTTTCCCAAAAACTGCAGTACATTTCTGAGCCCCGGAACAGGCGATAAAACCGTGTAGCAGTATATGCCAACAAACATGGGTATCAGCCCGTCGCGGATATAGCTTATACTATAATCCATATGTTGGCGTCCGTAACCGAGCGCGAATAATATTGCCGTATAAACAACAAGCTTTAAAATATAATCTGCGGCGCCGCACTTTTTTATTATTTTAAACTCGCGGATTTTTACGAGCAAATTTTTGTCGGCGCTCACCATCCCGAGCTCAAGCGTAAACAGCCAGCGAATCATGTTGAAGTTTACGATGTCATCGTTAAAAGCTTTTCTGATAACGCCGCAGAAAAGAAAGGTGAGTATGAATGTAACAATCGCACCGAACTTTTTATAGAAGCAGTGCAAGGCGGGCATTAGCGCTATTATTATCAGCGCGAGGCTCATGTACCACCATGTGCTGAGCAGGGTCGGCGTGCCGAACAGCGCCGAAAGTCCTAATAAGTCATACAAAACAAACATGGCTATGCTTATGGCATTCGGACTGCTGTAAACTTTCAGCATCGAGGGCATAATTATAGCCGCCGATATAATGCACAGAACAAATATGAACCAAAAACCCGACATAAGCGAAAAGCTTCGTCTGCAAACCTGCTTTGCATATCCGTCCCGGGGCGTGTTCTCCAAGCTTTTTGTTATTCCGTAGCCCGAAAGAAAGACAAAGAGCGCCACGCAGATTTTGAAGAAGGATGCGATTTCTACTGTTTGAGATTCCGTAAACGGGAAGAAATTCAGCTCATACCCTGCATACCTGTACGGGTTCTCAAAGCAATGGTGAGCAAGCATCATCAATATTGCAACGCCTTTCACCAGAGCCGTATCTTGTTTGCTAAACTGCATATTACCACAACCCGTTACTGCTGCGAAAACAGCTTGTCCTGCTCCACAACAAATTTATAAAGATTTTCAGCACAGTTGCCGTCAAAATCAAAATAAAAGTTTTCCATACGCTCGGCGTAAATCTGCTCCGGAACAAAGTCCCTGTCAACAATTTCGCAAAGACATTCGGCGGCCTTGTGCGCGTCCGTAAACATATGGCCGAAGGCCTCGTCGAACGGGAGATCGAGGTCACGGTAATGGTTCATACCCGACTTAAACTGAGGATAATCGGGAACGAAATACATTATCGGACGGTTGAGATATGCAAAGTCAAAAACATATGACGAAAAATCGGTTACAAAAGCTTTATAATCCGCAACGTCAACATCTCCGCTGACCATGTTTATATATTCGCAGTCAATATCAAAGAGATTTTTGAGGTTGGCAATTATCGGATGGAGCTTTATGTCAAGAAAGACTTTGCTGCTCTCAAGTTTTCGGTGCAGGGTCTTGTCCGAAAGGAAAGCGTAAAAATTCTTGTAGTAATCGGATTTTCGGATTCTGTCCTCGTTAGCCTCCCAGTTGGAAGCCTTTATCTCCGTGGTGAGATATTTTCTCCAGGACGGCGCAAAAAGTATCCTGTTCTGAGGCTTATGATTTCTGTCGATATGGTCGTATCTCGCCATGCCCGTGGTGATAAGCTCGCGCTCGTTATAGGCATAGTTTTGGCAGTAGTTTTTGACCTCAAACGGTGAGGAAACCACGATTTCCTCCGCCTGACTGCGTTCCTCGGAGTTGTTGAGTCTGAGCGAAGCGTGAAGCACGCCGTGCTGCAGATATATGGTACGGAATCTCAGAAGATCTTCATACTGATACTTCATCTTTGCGCTTTCAAAAGGATTTATGGGCGCAAGGCCGTAATATGCCGTGAAGATTCTTTCCGCGCAGACGAACAAAAGTCGGTGAAGCTTTGAGCCGGCTTTCACAAGATGCTTTTGCTGCTCCGGAGTGAATACGCTGTCGAGATTATCGTATTCGTGTGTGAGCACATAATATCTTTCAATGCCGTCGTCATGCTTTAAATCGTTTGCGAACTGGTAAAATCCGTTATCCTTTTCTACTGTATAGAAGTCGTAATACAGCCAGATGCGGTGTTTTTTTCTGTAATTTATGGATTGGAGTCGCAGCAGGGCAGTCCGCGGGTGAATTGCAAAACGTACGGTATTGAACAGGGCGCTCGAATCAATGGCGAACTGCGTGGCAGGTTTGACGGAGAGATACTTGCGCTTGTTTTTTATCATATATCTGCCGCGGTTTATATTGTTGACATATCTGAGTCCCAAACCGGAATACGGCATAAACCAATAGTGTGTGCGGTAGGTTTTTCCCTTTATATCTATCTCAAAACGGATTTTTGAATTCTCGGTGAGATCGCACGAGTAATAGAACGCGGGGAAAATATTTGTTATCGTCTTAGCTCTGTAGTGGCTGTGGACGGAAATAAAAGTGTCAAGCTTTTTGCGCTCGCCGTTTTCGACTGCATATATGGTGTATTCTTCGCTGTTGAGGAAGTTGAATATGGGGGATTTCATGAATGCGGTCATTCTGAATATATTCCCCTCGACTCTCGGCTTGTGGCCTATGACGGTAATATCCTCCTGATTGAATGCTTCTTCGCCGTCTATCATCAGGCTCAATCCGTCGTCGCCGCATATCAGGGAAATGTCCGCATTCTCTTTTTTCTTTATCCAATAGCAGGCGCGATAAATATCGACCATAGGATGTTCGAGTATCGTTTTGCAATCCACCCTGTTGAGAAGATCCACAATGCGCCGCATCGCTCTGTCGAATTTTTCGCCCTCGTAATGATAGGGGTAAAGAATATCATCGGTAAGACGCCAGTTTATATCGTTGATAAACATTGCCTGAAAATAAGCGGGCACTTTATCTTTAAAGGTTGAGAACAGAGTCTCGAAATATTCCATGGATGTTTCAAAGAGATAGAAAGCATGGAAATAAACCTTCATGATGCTCGTCTCATTGCCCTTGTTATACATATATGTGCCGTGCGGGCAATAGCCCATCTTCATTTTGGGCATAAGAACGCGGTTGCAATATTCCTGGTCCTCGAGCTTGAAGCCGGGGGTGGTGTTGAAAAGAATATTGTCTTCGCCTATATTTTTTACGCAAACATTTACACGAGTCTGTGCAAGATACGGATATTCCTCCAAATCATACACGCCTTCGTGGTCGAGCATTTTGAATCTGTAATGAGGCTTGAGAATTTCATCTTCTTTGTAGCGAACCTCGTTATACGAAACAAGGTCGACCTCATCATAAACCTTGTCAAAAAAATCTGTAACCTTTTTGACCGTTTCAGGAGTGAAATAATCGTCACTGTCAAGGAAAAACAGATACTTGCCCTTGGCGTGCTTTATCCCGAAATTTCTCGTAGCGGAAAGTCCCTCGTTCTCCTTGGAGAAAATTTTAATAAAGTCGTACTTTTTACTGTACTCAAGACAAATATCCCAACTGTTGTCCGGAGAGCCGTCGTTGATTACGAGAACCTCCATTTTCGACTTGTCGATAGTCTGATTAACCAGCGAGTCGAGACAAATCCTCAGATATTGCTCAACGTTGTATACCGGCACGATTACAGATGCTTGATACTCGAAATTCATATTATCACCTTTCAAATGGGACTGAAGCAAGTATATCATAAAAACCCTGTTTTTGCAACTTTAAGACATATAATTTAAGACTTGGTGCCGCTTTGCGATACGGCCGTCTGTATCCGTAAATCATACATATGAAGCGTGAGTAATATTTGAGCCGATAACCTGTGGCGTTTTTGAAGAGACAACTTTAATCCGCATCGCCGTCTTGACAAATTTAAAGTTAAATAATATATTAGATTTGTAACGAAAAACCGTACGCAGCGTTTGCGCCCGATAACCGATAAGAGGATTTTATTATGGACGGCATCTTAAAAAAAATAAAGCAGAGCGATGCATTTAACAGGGAAAACAGAGTTCCGTATCTGAAAGTAATAGTTCTTATGAGCCTTTTCACCTTTGTGTTCTTGGGTGCGGAGTTTTTGTTCGTAAACATGATTTCCCGCATCGTTTCGGGGCACCGTTCGGTGGCGGCTCAAAATTATGCGCTCGGCGTCAGCACGGTCGGTTTTGTTCTGTATCCTCTTTTATGCCGATTCTGCAAAGGAAATGCACAAACTTCCGTTTCGGTTTGCGCAGCCGTTATCTCGAATGCCTGCCTTTTTCTGATGTGCCGCAGCGGTTCTTACACGCTTACGCTGGTTACCGGCCTCCTGCTGTTTTTGATTCTCGGCGTGTTCGGAAGCGCCGTGTTCTATAAATCCCTATGCCTGTTGGAGGACAATACTCATATTGCGCGGCTTACGGGTATCTCCTATATGCTCGGCACAATGCTCCAGATTGCGAACAGCAATCTTGTTCATATAGACATTGCCGAAGCCGCGATACTTTCGGTGTTTATAATGCTTTTGGCGCTTATGCTGATACGCGCGGAAAAAAACAGCGTTGTCCCGGCGCTTTCAAAGAGCGAGTCCGACGGCGGCAACGGCAGGGAGAGCTTAAAAATCAGCGTGATTCTTGTCTTTTTCGTCGCGCTCATGACCTGCATTTTCAGCACGCTTGATAATGCCGTCACCCTCATCCACGCAAGCGGAGAGGCGAATATCGGGCAGTGGCCGCGAGTCCTGCTCGCCCTCAGCGGGCTTTTGGCGGGCTTTTTGTTTGACACGGCAAGCAGAAAATACATGAGCATAGTTATGTACTGCATCACCGTTCTGTCAACTACCTGCCTCGTCATTCTTCAGTTTGCCGGGTCTTTTACGGTAGGGCTCGTCATATTTTATCTGGCCGCGGGCTTCTTCGCCGTTTTCTTCACGGTTTCCTTTATGGAGATCGCCCGATACACTGAAACGCCGGAGCTGTGGGCGGGGCTCGGCAGAGCCGTCAACAATCTTGTCGCCGTGTTGATTTCGGGCGGCTCGCTTGCACTTTTGAATTCAGGCAACAATATTGCCATAATAACGATCGAGCTGCTTTTGTTCGTGCTCGCGAGCGTCGCTGCGTTTGCCTATATGAATAAGCGAAAAGCCTTCTTTGACGGGCTCGAAGCAGAGGCGGCCGATAAGCTGAGCGACGGCGAAAGGCTGCAAAAGCTTGCCGAGCAGTTCTCGCTGACTCCGCGAGAAGCCGAGGTGTTCGGATTGCTGGTGAATACCGAGGACGGACTGCAAACGATAGCCGACAATCTCTATGTGTCGAGGCGAACCCTGGAGCGGTATGTCTCCGCAATATATGAAAAAACCGGTGCGAGATCCCGCATCGGACTTGTCACGCTTTACAACAACGCATAAAAACAGCAGATTTGCCTCTCGCTTCGGCGGGAGGCCTTTTTTGATTTCTTATGGGTAAAAGGCGCGGTTTTCGGCGCTTTTCGGAGAATGGCGGAAGTCCGCCACGCGATTTTTGCAGATTGGCGGACTTCCCTTATATACAAAAAGCCCCCTGCCTGTATAAAATTAAAGCAGGGTAAAACGGGTGCGGCGCGAAAGGCCGCAAAAGCAAAATGAAATTTATGCTCGCTGCGTTTGTTTAAGCGACGGGCAACAAAAAGGAGAGGATACCGTGAAAGCAAAAAGATTTGCTGCGCTCTTGCTTGCGGCTCTTATGCTGCTGCTCTTTGCCGCCTGCGGCAGCAAGCCCGCCGATGACGGCGACGGCACCAAGGCAGATCGGACGGAGCGCGGTGTCAAAATAACACAGACGGCGGCAGCGGCCGTGCAGACCGAAAAATACGAAACCGCCGAGTTCAGCATAACTATCCCCAAGGGGTGGACGGTATCGACGGGCGGAATAAAGATAGGGTTAGATAACGATACTTTTTGAAACATTAGAAAAATCAAGGTTTTCGGGCAACGGACAAGCTGGTATTGTATGAAAATTGAATATCGAACCGCAAAGGCGGCGTTTCTCACTTCCTACCCGGAAGAACAGGAACGCTGCTTTTTTATGCCCTCATGTTACGCAATAGAGATAGAAAAAGCCTTGATTTATGCGACTTCCAGAGCGCGAAAACAGGGAAGCAAAGGAAAGATACCTTTCCCCCTCAAATCCGCGTTCTACTGCGTAACAAATTCACAGCAAAGGAGCTGATAAGCTATGGCAGTTTTTAGAGTGGAACGGAACAAAGGTTATACGGTAATGAGCAATCATCACTTGCGGAATAAAGACCTTACCTTAAAGGCAAAGGGCTTATTGTCGCAAATGCTGTCTTTGCCGGAGAATTGGGACTATACCCTTGCGGGGCTGTCCCATATCAACCGGGAAAGTATCGACGCTATCCGTACCGCCGTCTGGGAGCTTGAAAAAGCCGGATATATCACAAGGCGGCAGGGACGCGACGAGAAAGGCAAAATGACCGCCATTGAGTACACCATTTACGAGCAGCCGCAGTCCCCGGAGTTGGAAAAGCCGATATTGGAAAATCCAACAGCGGGTAATCCGGTATTGGAAAATCCGACAACGGGAAATCCGACGTCGGAAAATCCAATGCAAATAATTAAAGAAGAACAAAAGACTAATCTATCAAAAAAAGAAAAACCAAATACAGATACACAAAGTACCCATTCCATTCCTATCCGTTCCCCTGACCCCTCTCCCTTAGAGGGACAAGCGGCTGCGCCGCCGGAACGGAAACGAAAGGAACTGAACGACGCATACCGGGTATATGAGGAAATCGTAAAAGACAACATCTGCTATGACATTCTCAAACAGGATATGCCCTACGACCATGACCGGATAGACGAAATCGTTGACCTTATCCTTGAAACCGTCTGCACAAGGCGCAGGACAATCCGTATCGCCGGGGACGATTACCCGGCAGAGCTTGTCAAGGCAAAGTTTATGAAGCTCAACAGCAGCCACATTGAATTTGTCTTTGACTGCATGAAAGAGAATACCACCAAAATCCGCAACATCAAACAGTACCTTAAAGCGGTGCTGTTCAATGCGCCGAATACCATTGACAGCTACTATACCGCCCTTGTCGCTCACGACATGGCGACAGGCAAAATCTAAAGGAGGATTACCACATGGCACAGAAAACAGGAGCTTTGATTTTTGACGAACAGACCGACCGCTACGACATTCGCTTTGACATTGCCGACTATTACGGCGGCTTGCATTGCGGGGAGTGTTTCGACGTATTCACAGGCGGCAAATGGAAGCCGACCCGCATTGAAATGAGCGCGGCGCAGGAATGGTACCTTGTGGGTATCCGCGCCGAGGATTTGAACGGCTTGCGCGTCCGTATCTAAAGCCTATGGGCGGCTACCGCAGCGGCGTACCACCCTAACACTATCAGACTACCGCGAAAGGAGGACGGTAAATGCAAGATGAAATCAACGAAAAGACCATAGCCCTTTACATCAAGACCGGGGAGCTGACCGCGCAGACACTTCAAAAGGCTATGAAAACGCTGCTTGCACAGATGAAGAAGCAGAAAGACAAAACGCCGCAGGGCAAGCAGACCTTAAAGCAGCTTATGAAGCAGAACGCGGGCGTTTCCAACATTGAGATTACCGAGGGCAATATCAAAGCCTTTGAGAGTACGGCGAAAAAGTACGGTATCGACTTTGCGCTGAAAAAGGACACGACGGAAAACCCGCCCCGCTACCTTGTGTTTTTCAAAGGCCGCGACGCTGACGTGCTGACCGCAGCCTTTAAGGAGTTTTCCGCAAAGAAGCTGACACAGGAGAAAAAGCCCTCTATCCGCAAGCTGCTTTCCTCTCTGAAAGAAAAGGCGGCGGGCTTGAACACGCAGCGGGACAAGGTAAAGAACAAGGACAGGGAGGTATCGCTATGAAGCAGGAAGTCAAAAAGCTGCTTATCCTCAACCTGCCCTATCTGCTCTTTGTCTATCTGTTTGACAAGATAGGCGCAGCAATACGCCTTACCCCCGGCGCAGACGCAAGCGAAAAGCTCTTGCAGCTTGGGACGGGCTTTGCCGCCGCCTTTTCCAGTATCGCGCCGAGCCTGCACCCCGCCGATCTGCTTATCGGCATTGCGGGGGCGGTCATTATCCGGCTTGCCGTTTACATGAAAGGCAAGAACGCGAAGAAGTACCGAAAAGGCATGGAATACGGTTCTGCACGTTGGGGCGGCGCGGAGGATATAAAGCCGTATATCGACCCTGTATTTGAAAATAATGTGCTGCTGACGCAGACCGAAAGGCTGATGATGAGCAGCCGCCCGAAGCAGCCGAAGTATGCAAGAAACAAAAACATTTTTGTTATCGGCGGTTCCGGCAGCGGCAAGACCCGCTTTTTCGTAAAGCCCAACCTTATGCAAATGCACAGTTCTTATGTTGTTACCGACCCGAAAGGCACCGTCTTAATCGAGTGCGGGAAGCTCTTACAGCGGGGCGGGTACAAAATCAAAGTGCTGAATACGATTAACTTCAAAAAATCCATGAAATACAATCCCTTTGCCTATCTGCGGAGCGAAAAGGATATTTTGAAGTTAGTCAATACCATTATCGCCAACACCAAAGGCGACGGGGAGAAATCCGGCGAGGATTTTTGGGTAAAAGCTGAAAAGCTCTACTATACCGCGCTTATCGGCTATATCTGGTACGAAGCCCCCGACGAGGAAAAGAACTTTACGACGCTGCT